>NZ_JBEYXB010000009.1:0-446120 GCF_040644935.1 Streptomyces sp. NPDC046915
CCGCACCCCGACGACTTCATCGAGAACGGCCACGACGCGGTCAACCTCATCCGGGGCATCAACCACCCCCACGTCACCTTCCTCTACTGCGCCCCCCACACCTTCCACATCGGCGACGACGCCCCCGGCATCATCGAACACGCCGGCGACCTCCTCACCCACGTCCACCTCGCCGACGCCCTCGACCACACCGCCTCCTCCGGCAACCGCTACATCCTCAACCCACCCGGCACCCCCGCCCGCATCCACCAGCACCTCGACATCGGCCAGGGCGAAGTCGACTTCGACGAACTCTTCCGCGCACTGCACACCCACGGCTTCGACGGCACCCTCACCGCCTGCGTCTTCGCCTGGGAGGAACGCGCCAAGGAGTCCTCCGTGTTCATGCGCGAAAAGATCAACGAGTACCTGGCCGCCCAGAAGTGACTCCGCAGCCCCCACTCCTTCGTGGAGGCTGCTGACACCTGGATGCGCGGCCGTACGCCGACATGACAAGCGGGCGTAAGGTTCCGCGCATGAAATCGTTGATCGCTGCCGTCCGCGAGCAGGACGAAGCCGCCCGATTCCTCGCTTGGCCGGGCGATTTCGACCTGGAGCGACGGGACCATGTCGAGGAAGTCCATCTCGCGTCGGGTGCCGCGCTGGAGGGATTCGCCGGCGACGGAGCCGGGGGCACCTTCTTCTTCTGCGGAGAGGGCGGTGAGGAACGCCCCGTGCTGTACGCGGACTCTGAGGGAGGTGCGGCGCTCGTTGCGATCGGCCTGCCCGAACTCCTGCGGCTCCTGCTGGTCGTCCCGTGGTGGCGCGACTGCCAGACGTTCACCGTCGAGGAAAGCCGCGAGCTCGCGGCCGAGTACCTCGAGGACATGCCGGACCTCTTCGCCCAGCGGGACCGTGCCGCCGCTGCCCTGGGCCTCGCTCTGGCTGCCGAAGGAGACGCCTTGGCCCGCTTGCGGGAGGTGGCGCTCGGAGTCGGAAAGGACTTCGTCCTCATCTTCACGCCGGAGGGCGAACCCTACGATCCTCTCTTCGAGGGCTGAGACGCCGCCGAGGCGATCGGATCACAGCTCCCTTGACGAAGGCACGCGGAACTGTGGCTCAGCCGACCCGGGCGCCGCAGAGGCCCCTTCTACGTGCCGGAGACGGCCAAGCGGACGACGACTTCATCACCCTGACCGACGGTATTTGATCAGCTCGGCCCCAGACGTGGTCCTCGCTGACGCCGCCGCCGGCGAGGACCACGTCGAAGTCGCCGCACCTGCTCAGAAGCCGATGGCCTCGCGGAGCAGCAGAACGATGCCCTGGCAGAGACGGGTTTCCGCGTTGAGGACCAGGAGTTGGTTGATGACGCTGGGCTGACCGTAGGCCACCTGGGCGCGGGCGGATTCCAGCGGGAGGGCGTGCTCCTCGATGCGTCGCAGCGCGGTGCTCAGGTCGGGTACGACCTTCTGCGCCCCGACGATCCAGATCGCGCGGCCGGCCCCGCCGGCGAACGCGGGCAACTGGCTTCCGGAGGCCGAGGCGATTACGAGGGAGCCGGTCTCGGTGAGCGCGTTGACGCTCCCCACGACGACGTCCGGGCCGGCGACCAACCGCCGGATGCCGTCCGCCTCGGTGGCCCGGTCCATGGCCATCGCGCGGGGCTTGACGGCCCGGTACCGGCCGCTGGTGTTGATGTCGTCGTCGATGCCGGACAGCCGGAGAGTCTCGCTGGCCGCGGTGAACACGCCGGCGTTCTCCGGTATCAGCTCCTTGACGCGGGCACGCGCGGCTACGGCGTCATCGAGGATCTCGACCGTGAAGTTGTGCGCCGCCAGCGCGGTGGCCGCCCGCTCCAAGCGGTCCGCGGGTGCCGGGTCGGTGAACGGTGTCGTCGAAGTCGAGATGGTCATCGAGTCTCCTGGGTCGCGTGTGGTGTGCCAGGCGCGCCCTCCGCGCGCGGCGCCGAGCCCGCCAGCGGGGTGGTGTCGAGGTATCTGACCTCGTAGACCCGCTCGGTGAACCTCCAGCCGTCCGGGGTACGCCGGTAACGGTCGTGGTAGATGGCGTAGTTGAGCCCCTGACGGCCGTCCAGCGCACGCGCGATCTCCTGCATGTACGCGCGGCCGGTCGCGGTGTCGCCGTCGATCTGGATCGTGCCCGGATGCGTGTTCTGCACGAAGAAGTCCCACTGCGCCTGTAGTCGCTCGCCCCCCGTGCGGATCTCCTCCCGCCCCGTCAACTCGATGGGGATGTTGGGCATCCGCAGCACGCCGTCCGGTGTGAACAGCGACGCGAGGCGGGCGCGGTCGCGCATCATCGCCGCATCGGTGAACTCGCCCCGCAGCGCCTCGATCTCCACGCGGTCGGCAATCGCTTGAAAGTCGCTCATCGGCTTCCTCCGTTCCGTCTGCCCTGTACGACAACGCAGTCGTTCGGAATGTGAGGTGACGGGACGGACCTCACACACCGGTGGGCGGCTGAATTGTCAGGGGCTACGGAACCGGCGCCGGGTTCTTCGTTACCGGGTGTCGCCGCGGAAAGCGGCGAGCAGCGGGTCCAGGCCACCGCGGATCCTGGCCGCGCTGAGATGGTCGAAGTAGTCGCGGGAGCTTACGATCCGGCCGTCGCGCACCCGCATGACGAAGATGCCGGGGAGAGCGAACTCCTCGCCGGTTTCGGCGACAGTGCCTTCGTACTCGAACTCCGCGACGATGACCTCCGGGTCGAGGGTCTCGTGGACGGTGATGTTCGCCGGGCGGCGGATGAGGTGGTGGCCGGTGTCCGTGGGGGCGAAGTGCTCGCGCAGTTCCTCGCGGGTGCGCAGAGCCGGGGCGCGCAGCGGGTCAAAAGGGTGCAGTACGTCGGTGTGCTCGGCGTAGAGCTCGGGCAGTTCCTCCCAGCGGCCTTCCGACACGCCGTTGACAAGGGCGAGGAAGACTTCACGTGGGCTGCGGTGCTCGGTCAAGGGGAACCTCCTCGGCGGAGCCCTCATCGGGTCCGCTACGATCCGGAGTGACGACTCCGCAGTATATGGAGTCGCCACTCCGGTAGCCAGTGTGCACACGAGGAGAAGAGGTCCCATGCCGCAGCGGTCCGACGCACGGGCCAACCGTGAGCGCATCCTCGATGTCGCCGAGGACGTCTTCGGCCAGGGCGGAAAGTCGGCTTCGACCGAGGACGTGGCGCGCCTTGCGGGGGTCGGGATCGCCACGGTCTTCCGGAACTTCCCCACCAAGGCAGCCCTGTTGGAGGCCGTGCTCGTCAGGCACTTCGACCGGCTGCGGGCCGAGGCCGAGGCGCGGCTGGGCGACCAGGACCCGGGCGAGGCGTTCTTCGGGTTCTTCCGCCATCTGGTCGCGGACGCCAAGACGAAGATCGCCATAGCGGAAGCCTTGTTGGAGGCGGGCGGCACCGACGACGGCGAGGCCGCCGAAGCCTCGCAGGCTCTGCGTCGAGCGGTGGGAGAGCTCCTCCACCGCGCCCAGAAGGCAGGCGCCGTGCGAAACGATGTCGAACTGCCCGAGGTCTACGCCCTGTTGGTCGGCGCATCGCGCGCCGTCGCCCGCGCGAGTCTGGACGACCAGGTGCGCTCCCGCATGCTCACCATCGTGTTCGCAGGACTGACACCGCCACCGTCCGGCGCCCGCCGGACCGGCTGATCCAACAGAGGAAGCATTTATCTGCCAACTGCGCCCCCTTTAACGGGACTTGACTGTATGGTCGGCCGCGGACCCTCACCGGGAGGGTGCCAACGCAGGGGGAACCGTGTCAGAGATTTCCCGGCGGACCGTTCTGGGCGCCGCCGGCACGGCCGCGGCGGCAGCGCTGCTCACCGGAGCAGGGACAGCGCAGGCAGCCGACACCACGGACGAGAAGAGCGCAGACACCCGGCAGGCCACGAACCAGGAGACCGACACACCCATGGCCGTCACCACCGAAGAGCAGAAGTACGAAGCCTACGTGGCCACCGACGAAGGCGAATGGGTGGCTCAGGCCACCTTCGAAGCCCACTCCGACCCCGGTGACATGTGGGCCTACGTCGACGCGGCCGTGGCCCGTCTGCGGCAGAAGTACCCGAGCATGACATTCACCGGGAACGTTCGACGGTACGACCAGGTCATCACCGACATCGCACACCCATGACCACCTAAGCGTGCCGCACGCGATCATGACCCCCTACTCTTCCGCTGATCGGATCATTCACGGATGCAGGACCGAGGCGGGGGAAGGCACATGACATATCGGCGCGCGGTGATACCAGCACTGGTCGGCGGCCTGCTGATCACGCTGTTGCTGTGGTGGGCGGGGGCGAGCGCGCAGGCACTGCGACTGCCCGGCAGCACGAGCGTGTTCGACATTCAGTCCGTCAGCGAACTCCGGCGCTGGCTCGCGCCCTGGTCGTACGACCCCCCAGCGACGCTGCTGCCCGAAAGGCCCGCGGGTACGGGCGCGGACACGGCCTTCGGCGGAGGCACCCAGTACGCCGATCTGTACAGCACCGCGATGCAGATCAGATTCGTGGCGGTCTTCGTGTTCTTCCTGGCCGGCGCGCTGCTCCTGGTCCGCAGGATTCCGCCGACGCAGGGCCGTACGCCGGGCACGCTGCTCGCGCTGTGGGCCTGGGGCCCGGTGGCCGGAACACTGGCCGTGGCGGTCTCCGCGCCGTGGCTGATCGCGTCCTGGGGGCACGGCAGTTACCGGGTGCTGCCGCAGCTGGCGGGTGTGATCGCGTCGAGTGGGCCGGTCACGGTGTTCGCAGCGCTGTTGACCGCCCCGCTCACGGTGCTCGTGGCGCGTGTCACCGCCAAGGGCGCGGACCCGCTGCCCCGGCAGAGTGTGCCGCCGCGCGCCGCCCGTCTGGCCGCGAGCGCCGGTACCGCGGTGGTCGCAGTGTCGCTGGTGATCCTCTCGTACGATTCGGTGGCGGCCTGGATCCAGACCTCGTTCGGCGGCGGAGGGCTGCTGTCCGAGCCCGGCGACCTGCTGCGCCAGTGGCTGCTGCTCGGCGGCTGGGCGGGCCCGGCGAACTCGCCGCTCGGCGACTGGCTGCTGTACCGGGCCGCCGACGTGCTCATGCTGGCCGTGGTGTGGTGGACGCTGCGGCTGCTGCCCGGACTGCTCACCCGGACCACGGTGCCGGCGATGGCGGCGGGCGCGGTCTGCGCCACCGTGCTGGGACTGCTTGCGAGCCAAGTGCTCCGCATGGCGACGGACGACACTTCCGGCATCTGGGGGCCCGTGCACCTGTTCTCGAACCTCGGCTACGGCGTCCCTGCCGCCCTCACCTTCGGCATCACGGCAGGGCTGGCGGCCCTGGTCACACTGCGCCTGGCCGAGGGCCGTGACAGTGACAGTGACAGTGACAAGACCCCAGGGTGACCTCACAGGGCTGACACCGCACGGTCGGTGCCGATCACGACACGGCGATCACCGCCTTGCCGCGGGCGTGGCCGTGCTCCACATGGCGTACGCCCTCGGCCGCGTCGGCCAGGGGGTAGGTCCGGTCGACGACCGGGGTGAGCTTGCCGGTTTCGATGAGCGCGGTGACGGCGAGCAGATCCTCGTGGGTCGGTCCGGCCGGGGCGGCCGGGAGGATCGGGCGCAGTCGCTGCCGGACGAACGCGTTGACCGCCACCAGTCGCAGCATGGAACCCACCGCCCCGAATACACGGCCGGGCGAACCGCCGCCGTTGGCCACCAGGGTCCCTGTCGGGGTGAGCGCCCGGCGCAGCCGCTTCAGCGGGCGGTTGCCCACGTTGTCCAGGATCACGTCGTAGTGCGTGCGCCGGTCGGTGAAATCCTCCCGGCTGTAGTCGACGACGCGCGCGGCGCCCAGTGACCGCACCAGGTCGGCGTTGCGGGCGCTGCACACCGCGGTGACCTCCGCGTCCAAGGCCGCGGCGATCTGTACGGCGAACGTGCCCACGCCACCGGCGGCTCCGTTGATCAGCACCCGCTGCCCGGCCTGCACCCGGCCCACGGTCCGGATGCCGCGCAGGGCGGTCACCGCCCCCATCGGCACGGCCGCGGCCTGCTCGAAGGTCAGGCTCGCGGGCTTGGGCACCAGCAGATCCGCGGTGGTGCACGCGTACTCGGCGAAGGAGCCCGGGCAGAAGCCGAGTACCTCGTCGCCGGGCCGGAGCCCTCGGACGTCGGTGCCGACCGCCTCCACCTGGCCGGCCGCGTCGATCCCGGCCACCCGGATCTTGGGCCGGGTCAGCCCCACGCCTCCCATCAGCCGCGCCACGTACGGATCGCCGCGCATCATGTGCCAGTCATAGGGGTTCAGCGCGGCGGCACGCACCCGTATCAGCACCTGGTCGGCCCCGGGCTCAGGCCGGTCGGTGTCCGTCAACTCCAGGCTGTCCGGCGGTCCGAACCGGTCCTGAACGACTGCCTTCATCGGGTCTCCCCCATCCCCTCGGGATCCATCGCCGCTCACAGCGGACACAGGTGTACGCCGTACACCTGTGAGTGGCACGGTAGGTGTACGGCGTACACTCGTCAAGGGGCGAGGAGGAGCGGAGCCGGAGAACGCAAGCAGGTGTTGCCGGGGTTCTCGGCCCGTCGGTCAGGTCGTGCCCCGGAGCCGCTCCAGGCCGTCCAGGGTCAGGTCCAGAGCGAACTCGAACTCGAACTGGTCGTCGCAGCCCGAACCGACGACGGACTCCCCGTCGTGGGCGACCGCCATGGCCAGTTCGGTGAGGTGCGGGTAGCGCGCGGCCATCTCCTCGGGCGGCATCGCGTCCGGATCCGGCTCACGGTCGGAGCCGTCCTCGAACAACTCCTGGGAAAAGCCCAGCAGGCGGCTGCCCATGACGTGCATCGCGTGATGGACGAGGTCGATCGAGAACCCCCCGGCCCGGAAGATCCCGATCATCGAGTCCAGGTACTCCATGACCGCGGGGGTCGGCGTGGCCCGCGCCTTCATCCGCGACTCGATGACTCCGGGCGCCCACGGGTGGCGCAGCAGCATGCGGCGGGCGGACAGCACCCGCCGGCGGATGGCGGTCTTCCAGTCGGTGTCGGCTGCCGGTGGGTCGATCTCGCCCACGAGGACGTCGATCATGCCGTCCAGCAACTCGTTCTTGTTGGCCACGTGCTTGTACAGCGCCATAGGCACGACACCGAGCGCCTGCGCGATCTTGCGCATGCTGAGCGCGTCGACCCCGCCTTCGTCGGCCAACGCGACGGCGGCGCTCAGAACCCGCTCCTTGCTCAGGGGTGCGCGGGACCGCGCGGCGGCGCCCGCCTGCGTGGTTATCTCCACCATCTCCTCAGGTATGGGCAAGGCTCGGAATCGGCCCGCCTCGCCCTCGACGAATGTACAGCGGCCACCCGCCGGATCTCGCTGACGGCCGAGCCCGCCGTACGGTTGCTCGTCGCTAGAGGTCGAGGACGACTTCGGTCGTCGGTGCGCTGCAACAGATGAGGACGGTGCCGGCTTCGGTGAGTTCGAGGGGTGGGGTGGTGTAGGTGATGTCGCCTGCCACGAGGTGGGTGACGCAGGTGTGGCAGACGCCGGTGCGGCAGGACCATCGCGTGGGAATGTCGCAGGCTTCGGCGAGATCGAGGAGTGACGTGTGTGCGGGTGACCACGGGGTGGTGATGCCGCTGCGGGCGAAGGTGACGAGGGGGCCGGTCCCCGGTGGACCGGGGGGTTGATGTGGCCGGATGGCGGCCGCGGTGGTGGTGACGCCGGGGTTGATGGCCGGCAGGGCGCTGAACTGCTCGGTGTGGATGTGCTCGGGGCTCAGGCCGAGATCGCGCAGGAAGCCGACGAGGTCGTCCATGAAGGCGGATGGTCCGCAGAGGTAGGCGTCGGCGTCGGTGGGGATGCCCATGGCCTTCAGTGATCGGGCGGTCGGGCGGCCCCGGGTGATGTGCGGCTCGTCGGGATGTGGTGCGGCCTCGGCGGTGTAGTAGATGTGCTCGTGCGCGTCGGGGAGTTGCGCCAGCAAGTCATGGGCCTCGTCCGCGAAGACGTGGTGGGCGCGGTCGTGGGCGGTGTGGATCCACCAGACGGGGCGTGGGTCTCGTACGGCGGCGAGTCGGTGGAGCATGGCCAGTACGGGTGTGGCGCCGATCCCCGCGGAGATGAGGACCACCGGGCGGGTGGATTCCTCGAGCACGAATGTTCCGCGGGGACTGGCGACGTCCACGAGATCCTCGGGACGTACGGTGGCGTGGAGGTAACCGCTGACCTTCCCGCGGGGCTCGTGCTTGACGCTGATGCGGTACGTGCCGGCCGTGGGGGTGGAGGACAGGGAGTAGCTGCGCACCGCCGGGGCGGCTTCACCGACGGCGAGGCGGAGGGAGAGGTACTGGCCGGGGCGGGCTTCGGGCAGGCGCGTGCCGTCGGTGGTGTCGAGGTAGATCGATGAGACGGTGGGGGTCTCGGGGACGACACGGGCGACGCGCATGGTCTTGAAACCCGGCCATCCCGGTTCCTGTCGGGGCGGCTGAGCGCCGGCGAGTTCGCGGAAGGACTGCTGCCATCCGGGGCTGAGGGCGGGAATGTTCAGCGCTCTGCGCAGCTTCGCGGGGTCGTGGTCGGGGAGGTAGAGCAGTGCGTCGGTGTCGGCGACGCTGAGCTCTTGCGGGCCCTTGCGGGTGAGGGTGATCTCGTCGCCGGCCTGGACGCGTCCCTCGGTGATCACACGCAGGTAGAAGCCGGGGCGGTGGTGGGCCACCAGCAGGGAGGCCATGGTGGGTTCGCCCAGGCGCATGCCGACTCGATAGCAGGTGACGCGGGGCTGGGTGACCTCGAATTCGGCTTCGCCGATGCGGTACCGGTCGCCGATGCACACTTCGTCGTCGGGCAGGCCGTCGACGGTGAAGTTCTCCCCGAAGATCCCGAAGGTCAGGTCGTCGCGGCCGAGGTGCTTCCGCCAGTACTGGTAGGACTGCACCTGATAGACGAGGACGGCACGGATTTCACCGCCGTGCCCGGCCAGATCTCCCTGACCGTCTCCGTCGACGTTCAGCCGCCGGACCATGCGGGGGCCCTGTACAGGAGCCTTCCAGGCTCCGGTGAGGACGGTCCGTCCCTGCCAGGAGACGTCCTTGGGCATCCCCACGTTGACGGACAGCAACGTCGCCATCGCGGACCTCCTGCGGGGTGTCCGGCTGGGGCAGTCCCTCATGGCGCTGTGATCCGGGCGCTGGGGCCGATCCTAGTTCCGTGCCGGTGCCGCCGCGATTCCGTGATCACAACTGCGAACGACAACCATCTTCCCTCGTGTCCGCCGAGCGATGACACCCGAAGCCGGACGCCGCCCCCGAAGAGACGGCGTCCGGCTGCTGGTCACCGGTCAGGAAACCACGGCGGACGCGTGTTTGGCAGGGCCCTTCCGCGCGCCGCCCGAGTCACCCCTCACCCACAGCGGCTTGAGGCGGTAGGTCAGCAGGTAGATCATCACGCCCGCCCCGGCGGCGACGAACATGCTCAGGTCGCCGGCGCCCGGGAACGCCTTCGAGAACGGGCCGGTGTAGAAGTTCGACTGCCAGAACGGCACCGACGCCGCGACACCGCCCGCCCAGGCCACGAAGCCCCAGTCCAGCACCCGGGAGCGGTCGTAGAGCTCGGTGATCCGGCTGGCGTCGGAGCGGCCGCCCAGGTAGTAGTCGAGCAGCAGCACCGCGGCGAACGGCGCGATGAAGTAGGCGGTCAGGTTGAGGAACACCTTGAACTTGGCCTCCGTGCCCGACTCGCCCCACAGGCTGATCGCGTACGCCAGCACGCAGATCGCGACGACCGCCTGGGAACGGGTGACCGGGATCTTCAGGGTCTGCACGGAGATCGCGCCGCCGTAGACGTTGAGGAAGTTCTGTGCCAGCGCGGAGAGGCCGACGGCCAGCAGGGCGGGCACGGCGAAGGGGCCGGCCAGTTCGTGCAGCGCGGTGATCGAGTCCGAGCTGCTCGCGCTGCCACCGACGACCACGCCCAGAATGCCCAGCCAGCAGATGGTGACGAAGTTGCCGAGCCCCGTGTACCAGGCGGTGCGGGTGACGACGTCGGGGGTGTCCGGGAGGTAGCGCGAGTAGTCCGAGGCGAACGGCGCCCAGGCCACGAGGAAGGACAGGAACCAGCCGCCGAAGGTGACCAGGCCGCCGGTGGAGCCGATGTACCCGTCGGCGCCGGCGTTGGCGTGGAAGAAGCTTCCGCCGCGCACCACGGCCACGACGGTGATCAGCAGGAACAGCGGGGTGAGGACGTAGGTCAGCACCTTCTGGAGGTAGTTGATCATGTTGTAGCCGTAGACGGCCACGACCAGCTCGATCAGCGTGAGCACCCCGGCGCACAGCCAGTACGGCAGATGGGTCAGCCCGGCGAACGCCTTGCCGCCGAGGATGACCGTGACGGCGGCCCAGCCGACGCCGGCGAAGACGTTGATGTAGGCCACGGGCAGGAAGTTGCCGAAGAACCCGAGCGGGCCGCGGGCCTGGATCTGCTGGGGAACCCCGAGTCGTACGCCCATGCGGGACATGACGGCCATCAGCAGCGAGCCGAGCGCGGCGCCGACGACGATGGCGACGGTGGCCGCGGCGAAGCTCAGTCCGAACCAGGCGGCGCTGAAGCCGAGCAGGATGATGGGGAAGTTCAGACCGGCGGCGAACCAGACGAAGAACTGCGAACTGGGTTTGCCGTGCCGCTCGTTGTCGGGGATGTGGTCGACCCCGAACGGTTCGACCTTGGCGACCGCGCTGCCGTACACGGGCACCGGTGCTTCATGGCTCATGGAGTGCTCCTGGGGACGTGACGTCGAACGGTGGTGCCGTGCGGGGAGTCTGTGATCACCACGGCAATGGTGCCGTGCGCGAGATGTCGAAGAAGCCGCCCCCGCTGTAGACCAGCGGGGCGAGGTCGTCGTGACGGGCGGACACGACCCGGCCGGTGAAGACGGTGTGGCTGCCCGCTTCCAGCCGCTCCCCGATCTCCACCTCCAGCTGGGCGCAGGATCCGTCGATGAGCGGTGAGCCGTACGCGCCCGGTGTCCACGCCAGGTGGGCGAACTTGTCGTCCGCCTTGGAGGCGAAGGTCTTGGCGACGTCGAGCTGGTCGGCGGCCAGGATGCTGATGCCCAGGTGGCTCGCCCGGTGCAGCGCGGGATGGGTGGACGAAGTGCGCTGGACGCAGACGAGGACCATCGGCGGGTCGAGGGAGATGCTGGAGAAGGCGTTGACGGCCAGCCCCCGCGGGGAGCCGTCGTCGTCCGTGGTCACCACGGTCACACCGGTGATGAACTTGCGGTGCACTCCGCGGACCAGGTCGGGATCGACGGCGGCCCGCTGCGCGGTGGTGATGATCCCCAGCGCCTCCAGCAGTTGCCGGGAGTCGAAGGTCACCCATTCCTCGGCCACCGCCGCTCCGTCGAAGCGTGCGAAGGTCGCGCCGGACACCTCGACGGGCCGCCCCGTGGGCGGCACGCCCAGGAAGGTGCCGGTGTGCCGGCCGGTGCTGCGCCAGCGGATCGCGAGCCGGTCGCCGTCCTCGACGACGTCCTCGATGTCGGTGTGCAGGTCGGGAAAGGCCTCACGCACGGCCCGGATGGAGTCCTTGAGCTGGTCGCGGTCCTGAGCCGTGCCGGCGGGACCCCGGCGGCGGACGTAGGTGGGGCTGAGCAGGTTGTCGAGGGCGTCCACCTCCCCCTGGTCCCAGGCGGCCCGCCAGATGGAGCGGATCCGGGACGTCCGGTCGACGGGGGCGTGGCCAAGAGTGTGGGTCATATCGGTCCCATCGGTCAGCTCTTGTATGGCAGAGGACGGTAGGGAGGGGGTAAGGCGGTGTCAACACCTCCCACCGAAAAAGCTTGAGCTACCTGGCGATGAGGTCAAATACGAAGGTCAGACGAAGGTCGACATCGTCTTATCGGGGTCGACCCTTGACGGGCCCCACCCACCCTCCTAGCCTCGCTTGCATGGCACAGCCGTTGCGGAAAGGACACTCGATGCGGTTCTCGATATTCCACAACCTCGGAGCGCCCGGACGGCTCGGCGAGTACGCCCAAGTCATGGACGAAGCCCGGGAGTTCGCGATCGCGGCGGAGCGGGCCGGGTTCTGGTCCACCTGGTACACCGAGCACCACTTCGGGCACGAGGCGATCGAGATCACCCCGAACCCGGTTCTCATGGGCGCCGACATCGCCGCCCGCACCGAACGCATCCGCATCGGCCAGGCCGCGAGCATCGCCACCTTCTGGCATCCGCTGCGGCTCGCCGAGGACATCGCGATGCTCGACCAGCTCTCCGGCGGCCGTGTCGAGGTGGGCCTCGGCCGCGGCCTCTACGGCCGCGAGGCCCTCAACCTGAACGCCCTCGCCGACCCGCGCGACCAGGAGCAGAGCCGGGCGCTGTACGACGAGACGGTGGAGATCCTGCGCAAGGCCTGGAGCGGCGAGTTCTTCTCCCACCAGGGCCGCTTCTACGAGTTCCCCGCCCCCGGCGTGAAGTGGAACCACCCGCTCTCCCCCGCCACGGACGCCTACACGACCGACGGCGTGATCACGAAGATGCAGGTCACGCCGTTCCCGCTCCAGCGACCGCACCCGCCGCTGTGGCAGGTCATCGACAGCCCCCGCTCCATCCAGGCCGCGGCCGCGGACGGCGTGCAGGGCATGTTCTGGCTGCCGCCGGTCTCCGCGCTGAAGGAGCGCTTCGAGCTGTACCGCGACACCGCGAGCGAGGCCTCCGGCCGGGAGTACGCGCTCGGTGAGGGCATCGGCCTGGTCCGGGACGTGTACGTCGCCGACACCATGGAGCAGGCGCGCGCCGACTTCGAGGAGGCGCTGATGACGACGTACCGGTGGATCATGCACTGGCGTGGCCTCGCCAACCTGATGGAGGCGGGTGAGGAGCTCACCGACGCGCACGAGCTCTCCTTCGACTTCCTCCAGAGCAGGAACCTGCTGGTGGGCACGCCGGAGTACGTCGCCGAGAAGGTGGCCGAGCTGCGCGACGAGGTGGGCCTGGAGCATCTGCTGCTGTGGACCACGCACCCCGGGCTCGAGCACCGCAAGGCGATGCGCAGCCTGGAGCTCTTCGCGGAGAAGGTCATGCCGGAGTTCGCCGTATGAGCGCGGGCATCCGGAAGATCGTGACCGTCGTCGACGAGGTGCTGCTGGAGCTCGGCCGTCCGGTGGCCACTCCGGTACGGCGGGTCGCCGCGGCCGCCGTGATCCGCAACCCGTGGGCCGGGCGCGGCTTCGTCGCCGACCTCCAGCCCGAGGTCGAGGCCGTCGCTCCGGAGTTGGCGCGGCTGCTGACCGGCAGCCTGCTCGAGGCCTTGGGCGGCGAGGAGCGGATCGAGGCCTTCGGCAAGGCGGCCGTGATCGGCCTGGACGGGGAGATCGAACACGGCGGGGCGCTGATCCACACCCCGTACTTCGGCAACGTCCTGCGCGAGCTGACCGAGGGCACCTCGATCATCGTCTTCAACGACGACCGGCTGCCCGCCGGCGAGCCGCTCACCGTGCCGCTGTGGCACAAGACGGCCGCCGCGACCCGCTCGCACTACCAGACCGTCCAGATCCGGATCCCGGACGCGCCCCGCCCCGACGAGATCGTGGTGATCGCCGCCGCCTCGTCCGGCCCCCGCCCCAACGCCCGGATCGGGGACCGCCGTACCGACCCCGTCGTCCGCCTCGCCGACCTGGAGAACGCCCGATGAACGTCCGCAAGATCATCACCTTCACGGAGGACATCCACTCCGAGGGCGGCCGCCCCGTCGACCCGCCCGCCCGTACGGCGGTGGTCCTCGCCGTGATCGAGAACCCCTGGGCGGGACGGGGTTTCGTGGCGGACCTGCTGCCCGGCATCGACGAGGTCGCCCCGAAGCTGGGCGAGCTGCTCGCCCCGCGCGTGGTCGAGGCGCTCGGCGCGCCCGTGGAGGCGTACGGCAAGGCCGCGATCGTGGGTCTGGACGGGGAGGTCGAGCACGGCTCGGCACTGATCCACACCCTGAAGTTCGGCGACCACTTCCGCAAGGCGGCGAACGCGACGACCCTGCTGCCCGCCGTGGAGAAGCGGGCGGGAGCCGGCACCGTCTTCGACATCCCCCTCAAGCACGTCACCGACGCGACCGTCCGCTCCCACCACCAGAGCATCGAGGCGCGCGTCCCGGACGGTCCCCGCGCCGACGAGATCGTCATCGGACTCGCCGCTGCCGCCCAGGGCCGCCCGCAGGCCCGGCTGGCCCCGTTGTCGACGGAGAAGTGACGGCGATGCGGCTGTCACCGGCGCCCGTACCGCTGAGCCACGCGACGTACGGCCGCGGTGCCCACATCGTGCTGCTGCACGGTGTGGGCCTGGACGGGACGATGTGGGAGCGCTGCGTGCCCGCCCTGGCCGCGGACCATCGGGTGACCGTGGCCGACCTGCGCGGGCACGGCGGCTCGCCGCCCGCCGCCCTCGGTGTCCGGCTGGACGACCTCGCGGCGGACGTGGCGGCGCTGCTCGACGGCCCCGCGCACCTCGTGGGCTTCTCCCTGGGCGCGCTGGTCGCCCAGCACCTGGCGCTCGCCGCGCCGCGCTCGACCGCTTCCCTCACGCTGGTCAGCTCGGTCGCCGGCCGGTCGGACACGGAGCGCGCGGCGGTGGCCCTGCGCCGCGCGCGGGCCCGCGAGGACTTCGCCGGCTCGGCGCGGGCGGCGGTCGAGCGGTGGTTCTCGCCCGAGTGGCGGGAACGCGAGCCGGCGCTCGCCGGGACCGTCCTGGACCGGCTGCTGAGCAACGACCGGACCTCGTACCTCGCCTGCTACGACGTGTTCGCCACCGCCGACGCCGCGCTGTGGCCGGAGCTGCCCCGGATCACCGCCCCCACCCTCGCCGTGACGGGCTCCGACGATCCGGGCTCGACTCCGCAGATGTCCCGCCGGCTGGCCTCGCGCATTCCGAACGGCCGTGCCATGGTCGTGCCCGGTGCGCGCCATCTGCTGCCCCTGGAATGCCCCGAAGCCCTCAACGACGCGATCCTCCAGCACATCGGATCGCCCGCCGCACGGACCGCACAGGAGAGTCACCCCGTATGAGCACCCTGCCGCGTCACCAGCACTACATCTCCGGCGAGTGGTCCGCCCCCGCCTCCGGCGAGTACTTCGCGAGCCTCAACCCCACCACCGCCGAACCCTGGTACGAGGCCGCGAGCGGCACCGCCGAGGACGTCGACCGGGCCGTCGCCGCCGCCCGTACCGCTTTCGAGGACGCCCGGTGGCGCGATCTCAGCCAGACCCGCCGCGGCCGACTGCTGCGCAACCTCGCCGACCTGATCGGCGAGCACGCCGAGGAACTGGCCCGTACCGAAACCCTCGACAACGGCAAGCTGTTGCGCGAGATGCGCGCCCAACTGGCCGGCCTGCCCGAGTACTTCCACTACTACGCCGGGCTCGCCGACAAGATCCACGGAGAGGTCGTCCCCGGCGCCAGCCGTGACCTGCTCAACTACACCCTGCGCGAACCGGTCGGCGTGGTCGGCGCGATCACTCCGTGGAACTCGCCGCTCCTGCTCACCGCGACGAAGCTCGCCCCCGCGCTGGCGGCCGGCAACACGGTGGTGGTCAAGCCGTCCGAGCACACCTCGGCGTCCCTGCTGGCCCTCGCCCCGCTCTTCGAGAAGGCCGGTTTCCCGCCGGGCGTGGTCAACGTCGTCACCGGCTTCGGCGCCACCGCGGGCGCCCCGCTCACCGAGCACCCCGACGTGGCCAAGGTGACCTTCACCGGCTCCACCGAGACCGGCCGCCGTATCGCCCGCACCTGCGCCGACCGCTTCGTGCGCTGCACCCTCGAACTCGGCGGCAAGTCCCCGAACATCGTCTTCCCCGACGCCGATCTGCCCTCCGCGGCCATGGGCGTGGTCGCGGGCGTCTTCGCCGCCGCCGGCCAGACCTGCGTGGCGGGCAGCCGGGTCCTGGTCCACGAGGACGTGTACGACGAGATCCTGGAACGGGTCGTCGCGCGCGCCGCGACCATCCGCATCGGCGACCCGCTCGACGAGGCGACGGAACTGGGCCCGCTGGCTCTGGCGGAGCAGCTGGCGAAGGTCGAGTCGTATGTGAAGCTGGGGCTGGCCGAGGGCGGGAAGGTGGCCGTCGGCGGGGCCCGGCCCGACACCGGCGGCCTCGGCGGCTGGTTCTACTCCCCCACGGTCTTCACCGGCACGGACAACTCGATGCGCATCTGCCAGGAGGAGATCTTCGGGCCGGTCGCCACGGTCATGCCGTTCGCGTCCGAGGAGGAGGCGCTGGCGATCGCCAACGACTCGGTGTACGGGCTGGCGGCGGGCGTGTGGACGCGCGACGTCAACCGCGTCCACCGCATGGCGGCCCGCCTGGAAGCCGGCACGGTGTGGGCCAACACCTACCGGTCGATGTCGCCGATGTCGCCGCGCTCGGGATTCCGCAGCAGTGGCACGGGCGTCGAGCACGGCACCGAGGTCATGCGGGAGTACACGCGGCTCAAGAGCGTGTGGATCAACACCAGTGAGGAACCCGTCGGCGATCCGTTCGTCCTGCGATCATGAACCGTCTCTTGCATGGCACATGAGCTGGAGCACGGCAGGTTGACGCCGACGTATAGCACCACTAGCGTCACGTACCATGCAAGAACCCACGGGGCGGGCCACCAAGCGCCTGCAACAGAAGAGCATGCAGGCCCGGGTCGCCGAAGAGCTGCGCCAGATGATCATCAGCGGTGAGCTGCGGCCGGGCTCCAGTCTCTCCGAGATGACCCTGTCGGAGACCTTCGGCGTCAGCCGCACACCGATCCGTGAGGCTCTCAAGCAGCTCCAGATCGAGGGCCTTGTGGAGGTACGGCCCAGGGTCGGCACGTTCGTCGCCGTCCCGTCACGGCGCGAGATCACCGAACTGTTCCAGATGAAGGAGCTGCTGGAGGGGGCAGCGGCCCGGCTGCTCGCCCTCCGCGGCCGGGTGCCCGAGGTGGACCGCCTGGAAGCCACCCTGCGGGAGGCGGACGACGCCGTCCGAGCGGGGGACGCCGAGCGGTACGCGCGGTCGGTCCACGAGTTCCACGAGCTGATCGTCGTCGGCGCCGACAACTCCAAGCTGGAGGCGCACTACCGCACGCTCATGAACCAGCTGGCGTACGCGCGCCTGGTCCGCACGTCCCTGGCACAGCCCGGCCGCCTGACCGAGTCCGACCACGAGCACCACCGCGTCGTAGACCTCATCCTGGCCAAGGACGGCGACGGCGCGGAACGCGCGATGCGCGAACACGTCCGCCGCAGCCACCAGGCGCTCATGGCCGGCATGGCCGGCCGGGAGCACGAGTAGCCCGCCCGTTCCGGGCCTCGTGACCCACTTGACTCCAGTCCGCCTCCAGTCGCGTGCGACCGCCGCTCCGGTGACCGTCCGGCACACTTGCCCGTGGTGGTGCTGACTACACCCTTGTAGACGGGTTCTGGGACCCGTGTGCGGCGGCCGAGGCGCCCGTAGCGTCGTGCGCGGAGCACAAGACGTCCGGACGGAGAGTGATGACGATGTTGCGCGCAGGTTCACGCCACCGGCAGGTCACGGCACCTGCTTCCGACGCGTTATGGCTGGTGAAGGTGACCAAGACGCACGGTACCGGCGACAGTGCCGTGACCGCGCTGGACGGGGTCTCGCTACGGCTGCGGCGCGGCACGTTCACCGCGGTGATGGGACCCTCGGGTTCCGGAAAGTCCACGCTGCTGCGGTGCGCCGCCGGTCTCGACCGGCCCGACCGGGGCATCGTGCGGGTCGACGGCGTGGAGATGACCGGCGGTACCGAGGCGGAGCTGACGCGGTTCCGGCGGGATCGCATCGGTTTCGTCTTCCAGGACTACAACCTGCTGGAGACGCTGACCGTCGCCGAGAACACGGTGCTGCCCCTGAAGCTCGCCGGACGGAGCGTCGTCCCGGAGCGGGTCCAGGAGGTCCTGCACCTGGTCGGACTCGGTGACCGGTTGCGGCACCGGCCCGACCAGCTGTCCGGCGGTCAGCGTCAGCGGGTGGCGATCGCCCGGGCACTGGTGACCGAGCCTCGGGTGATCCTCGCGGACGAGCCCACCGGCGCGCTCGACACGCGGAGCGCGCGGGAGGTGCTGCGGCTGCTCCAGGAGGCGGTACGGGTGCACGAACGGACCGTGGTGATGGTGACGCACGACCCGGTGGCCGCCTCCTACGCCGACGCGGTGGTGTTCCTGGCGGACGGCCGTGTGGCAGGAGAGCTGCGGCAGCCCACGGCGGACGCGGTCGCCGAGCGGCTGGCGCATCTGGGCGACGACGTTCCGGCGGAGGTGTGAGCGATGCTGACGCTGGCTGTGAAGTCCGTCCGGCACCGCCCGGGCCGCTTTCTCGCGACCTTGCTGGCCGCCTTCCTCGGCGCGGCCGTCGTGATGGTGTTCGCCTCGCTGCACGACACGGCCGCCCAGCCGGGCATCGACCGGGTGAGCGCCGATTCGCTGGGCACCGCGTCGAGTGTCGTCGGCGGCTACGGCGCCTTGCTGGTGTTCTTCGCCATCGCCTCGACGCTGACCGTGAACGTGCGGCAGCGGTCGGCCGAGCTCATGCTGCTGCGCTGTTCGGGGGCCACTCCGGGGCAGATGACCGGGATGGTCGTGGGTGAGGCGGTGGCCGTGGCGCTGGCGGGCAGCCTGCTGGCGATCGGTCCGGCGATGGCCGGCGGGCGGGCGCTGTTGGGCGTGTTCCAGGACAACGGGCAGGTGCCGCACGACGTCGCCTACCGCTTCGGCCCCATCGCCTTGCTCTCCGGCACCGGCGTCACCCTGCTCGCGGCAGCGGGGGCGGCCTTCCTCGCCGTACGGCGGGCGACACGGCCGGGCGCGGAGCACCGCCGGGCGCGTGCGCTCCTCGCCTGCGCGGCCCTGGCCGGCGGTGCCGGGTCGGTGCTCTCCACGTACACGTTCCCCGCGACCGACGAATGGCTGATGGCGACGCCGGCTTACGGGGCGATCCTGCTGTCGGTGGGCTGCGCCCTGCTGGCGCCCCTGCTGCTCAGGGGGCTGCTGAAGCGGCTGCCTCTCGACGGCGCGAGCGGCTGGCTGGCCGTGCGCACCGTGCGGCGGCGGGCCGACCACCTGGCCGGGATCCTGACCTCGGTCGTCCTGTTCACGGCCGTCGCCACCGTGACCCTCTACGCCCAGACCGTGGAGACCGACGCCCTCACAGCCTCCGGTACGGTCCGGTCGATCGACGCCAAGACCCTTCAGAGCGTCAACCTCGCCGTCGTCGGCATCGTCGTGGTGTTCGTCTGCGTGATGCTGGTCAACTCGATCTACGCCGCGACGTCGTACCGCGGACGCGAGTTCGGGCAGCAGCGGCTGGCGGGCGGGACCCCGGGACAGGTGCTGGCGACGGTGGCGGCCGAGGGTGTGATGGTGACGGCGACCGGGGTTCTGCTGGGCACCCTGACCGCGCTGGCCGGGATCATCCCCTTCACCATGGTCCGCGCCGGACACGTGCTGCCCCACGCGGGTCCCGGCATCTGGCTCGCGGTGGTGGCGGTCGCCACGGCGGCCACCCTGGGCACCAGCCTGCTGACGGCCCGCCGGGTCGTACGGAAACCGGCGGTGCAGGCGGTGGCGGCCGCCTGACCGACCGTGATCCATCGGGAGGTGATGTTCGAGGGCGGGCCCTAGTACCAGAACGCCTTGACCACTGCCCTTCCAGCCGTGGCGGCGCGCTGGTAGAAGTCGCGGAGGCCCGCATGGTGCCGTACGTAGATGTCCCTGACGTCCCCTTCGGCCCACCCGGGACCGAACGCCGCGTGCAGCTTGGGGCCCGCCGCCGCCCAGAGGACGTCGAAGGGGACGTCGGCGAGGAAAGCTGACGCTCGCCGCACCGCGTCCGGGGCCAGGTGGACGAAGGGCGGTTGCACGTCGTCAGGGTCGTGGACGATGTCACCGCCGAATACGGGCAGCTCCCATGTGCCACCTTGCCCCTGGGACAGATCACTGCCCGCCTCGCAGAGGTCGTGCACCGAACTGAAGTCCTTCTCGATGAACTCCGCGATCCCCGCGTCGTGCTCCGCCTGACGGACGTCCCAGTCCCAGGCAGCCCCCATGAACTCCATCAGCCAGGCGTGATCGAGCCTGACCTCCGAGTCCTGGACGGCACGCAGATGCATGTGGAAACTCACGGCGCCCCCTTCGTCACGAGCGCCCGGCGTCTGCCGGGCTGTCAGCGCCCGAAGCGTAACCAGGGGCACTGACACCGGGCGGGCTTCACATATGACCTGGCTGCGCCTGGTCCCGGCGGGAGAAGGCCAGGTAGCCCACGAAACAGACGATGGCCGCCGTCCAAGCGAGGGTCACCGGTGCCAGCCCGAACCCGAGCCCGCCCCGGGCGTGCCCGAGCGCCATCCAGTCGGCGAGGGAAGCGCCGAGGGGGCGGGTGATGACGTAGGCCGTCCAGAAGGCGGGCACGGCGTTCAGGGCGGCGAAGCGGTGGGCGACCGCGGGTACGCAGATCGCGACGGCGAAGAGGACGACCGATCCGAGGTAGCCGAAGCCGATGGTGGCGGTCAGGTCGCCGGCCGCGGTGCCGAGGGCGAAGGTGGCGAGGACGGCTGCCCAGTAGAAGACCTCGCGGCGGCGGGTCCGGATGCCATGGATGGACAGGGTCCGCTCGACGGCGTACCAGAGGGCGAAGACGGCGGCCAGCGCGGCGAGGAAGAGCGGCGTGGACACCGTGTAGGGCACGCCGAGACCGACGTGCAGGACGTCGGCGGCCATCGTGCCGAACACGCTGACCATGACGACGGCGGTCCAGTACACCCAGGCGACGTAACGGCGGACGGCGAACTGCACGACGAGGGATGCCGCCAGAGCGAGACCACCGAGCGCGACCGCCGGCACCGGGCCGAGCACACGGGCCAGAAGGTCAGAGGCGGTCTCGCCCATTCCGGTGGTGAGCACCTTGATGATCCAGAAGTAGACGGTCACTTCCGGCACCTTGTTCGCCATGGCACGGACGGAAGCAAGGGGGCGGTCGTCGAGGAGGCGCGCTGTGGTCATGGCCCGCACGATGACATGGTGAACTCCTGGTGCCACAGATGCCTTTGCGATTGTTTTGGGGCTTCTGGTGCAGGAGTTTCACATGTGCGAGACCGACCTGACAGCAATCTGAACGCCTCGACAAAATCCCTGGTCAGGCCATTTGAGCGGGTGATAGGCGAGGGCGAGGCGGTGACGGGAACGGATGGCCCCGTGCGATCGGCTAGAGTTCCAGACAACGTCTACAGGACTGTAGTCGACTGGTGACTTGCGTGAAGTCGAAGTTGTCCACCGGAAGGGGCCATCGTCCATGACCGCACCGATCCACGCCGCCTCGCAGCTGGCCGTGAACGTGCTCGACGCCCATTCACTGCTGGCGGCCTTCGGCGTGCTGGGCGTAGGAGTGGTGATGTTCGCCGAGACGGGACTGCTGGTGGGGTTCTTCCTCCCGGGGGACTCCCTGCTCTTCACGGCCGGCCTGCTGTGCACGAGTACGGCCGAAGGCAGTGTGCACCTGTCCCTGGGACCCTTGCTCGTGGCGGCTGCGGCAGGAGCGCTGGCCGGGGCGCAGTGCGGATATGTGCTCGGCCGGAAGGCGGGCGGAGCGCTGCTGGCACGCGGTCGCTCGCAGCGACTGCACGAGGGCATGAAGCGCGCCGAGGAACTGCTCGAACGGTACGGATATGCGAAGGCCATCGTGCTGGCCCGCTTCGTGCCGGTGGTGCGGACGGTACTCAATCCGATGGCGGGCGCGCTGGAGGTTCCCCTGCGGACGTTCACGCTCTGGCAGGTCGTCGGCGGGCTCGTGTGGAGCGTCGGCCTCACCCTCGCGGGGTATGCGCTGGGCTCGTCGATCCCGAATGTCGACCGATACCTTCTGCCGCTTGTGGCGCTGATCGTCGTCGTGTCGCTGGTCCCCGTCGCTTCCGAGGTGTACCGGGCCCGCCGGGCGGCCGGGTCCGAGGGGGGACGCGGGTGATCATCGCCTGGTCGGGCCTCGGGGCTCCGGTGGCGGAACGCCTGCGGCCGCTGCTGACGGTCTCATGAACCGGCGTTACGCCGCCGACCTGGCCGGCAGCATCGCTCTCGGCGCGTGGACGGCGTTCGGGGTGCTGTGCGCGGTCGTGGTGGGCCGACATGGTGTTCCGTTGTGGCTGGACAACGGGTTCCTGGCCTGGTCGGTCGGCCATCGCCCCGTGGTGGCCCTGGCTCTGGCCAGGGGGGTGACGGATACCGGGACCGGGGTCGTCCCCTACGCTCTCGCGGCGCTGGCCGGTGCGGTGGCAGGACGCAGCACGCGGGAGCGGCTGCTGGCGGCCGCGTTGAGCCTCGCCTGTCTGGGAGCCGGTCAGGCGGCGCGGCGCGGGGTGATGACACTCGTCCACCGGCCACGTCCGGTGCACGCCGACTGGGCAGCCCATGCCAGCGGGTGGGCGTTTCCGTCGGGGCACACCACCACGGCGGCCCTCACCGCCGGGCTGCTGATCGTCGCGGTCTCGGTGCGCGCTCCGCGCGGCGGCGCCTGGCTCGGCGTCGTCATCGGGTGCTGGGGCGTGCTGGTCGGTCTCTCCCGGATCTATCTCGGCGTGCACTGGTTCACCGATGTCGTCGGGGGCTGGCTGTTCGCCATCGGGTGGCTCGGCGTGTGGCTGTGGGCGATGGCCCGGTGGCTGCCCGAGTCGTTCTTCTCAGGCAGGGCCCGTACGGCCGATGATCCGACGGAGGACCATGCGTCACAAGATCCTGGTCGTTGAGGACGATCATGCCCTGCGTGACGTGCTGCGCCGTGGCCTCGCCGAGGAGGGTTTCGAGCCCGTGCTCGCCGCCGACGGCGCCACCGCCCTGCGGCTGGTCGCCGACGGCATCGGCGCGGTCGTCCTGGACGTCGGGCTGCCCGACGCGGACGGCCGGGACGTGTGCCAGGCGATGCGCGCCAACGGGTTCGGCGCCCCGATCATCTTCCTGACGGCCCGCCACCACCTCACCGACCGGCTGTCCGGGTTCTCCGCCGGGGGCGACGACTACCTTCCCAAGCCGTTCCATCTCGCCGAACTCGTCGCCCGGCTGCGGGCCACACTCAAACGCGCCGCGTCATCGGCCGTGGCCACGGCCGGAGATCTGGTCCTGGACGCGACCCGGCACAGCGCGTGTGTCGGCGATGCCGACGTCGACCTGTCGCCGACCGAGTTCCGTCTGCTGGCCACGCTCGTGGCCGCGGACGGCGGCATCGTGGCCCGTCGCGACCTGGTCAGGGCCGCCTGGCCGGACGGCGCACAGGTCAGCGACAACACCCTGGACCAGTACCTGAGCCGCCTGCGCCGCAAACTGCGCGAGGCGGGCAGCGGCCTCAGTCTGCGAACGGCGCGCGGGATCGGCCACCGGCTGTCATGAACCGTCTCCTGCGGCGCCTGGCTCCGCGTACCCTGCGCGGCCGGCTCTCGCTCGTGGCGCTGACCACCGCCGCACTCCTGATGACGGTCCTGACCGTGGTGTTCAACACCGTGGTGGACCGGCACCTGCGGCATCTGGCGGACGACGAACTGCGCAGTCGTTCCGCCGCCGTCGCCACGACCGTCGACGTCGGCGGTCCCCGGGTGCGGATCGTGGAGTCCGTCAACGACCGTCTCCTCGACGCGAACGTGTGGATCTACGCCGGAACCCACCTGCTGGAGAAGCCGCCGTCGGCCTCGGCGGACGGCAGGCTGACCTGGGCCGCCGACCGGCTCGCCGCACAAGCGCACGGGCTCTGCATGACCGTCGAGGCCAAAAGCCCTCACCCCGTCCGCCTGTGTTCCCGGCCCGTGCCCGGTCACCGCAGCAGCGCCACCATCGTGACCGCCCTGGACCTCGCCCCCTACCGCAACTCGGCGACCATGCTGCTGCTGGGTTCCGTGATCCTGGACGCGGTCATGCTCGTATGCACCTACGCGCTGACCCGCCTGGCCGTCGGCCGTGCGCTGCGCCCCGTGCGCACCATGACCGACCAGGCCACCCAGTGGAGCGCCATCGGCTCCGACCAGCGCTTCGGCGCCGAGGCCCATCCGGCCGAACTGGCCCGCCTTGGCAGCTCGTTGGACGCGCTGCTGAACCGCATACGCACCGTACTGCGCCACGAGCAGCAGCTGACCGGCGAGTTGTCCCACGAACTGCGCACACCGCTCACCCGGATCATCATCGAGCTCGACTGGTGGCGGGCCCGCCCGCGCTCCGCCGCGGAGACCACCGCCACCCACGAGGTGATCGCCGAGGCCGCCCAGTCCATGCGCACCATCTGCGACACGCTGCTGGACGACGCCCGCGATCGCGCGCAGGACGCCTCCACGGCCCCCGGCGCCACGGCCGTCGTACCCGTACTGTGCCGGCTGGTCGACAACCTCGGCGCACCGGAGCGGGTGAAGGCCGTCGTCGAGGTGACCGATCCCGAGCTGACGGCCGGCATCGCGCCCGCTCTGCTCGAACGCATCGTCAGCCCGCTGCTCACGAACGCGATCCGCTATGCCCGCTCCAGGGTGACCGTGTCCTCGTGGCAAGGGCCCGGCGGCGTGCGGATCCACGTCACCGACGACGGTCCCGGCGTGCCCGCGGCGTTCGTCGGCGCGCTCTTCCAGCCCGGCCGCCGCGCCGACCCCGACGACGGTCACGACGGCGCAGGCCTCGGACTGCCGCTCGCCCGGCGCCTGGCCCGCGCCGTCGGCGGTGAGGTGTCCCACGAGCCCGGGTACACCTCCGGGGCACGCTTCCTGGTCGACCTGCCGACCGGGTGACAACTGCCGACCCCGTGCGGTCGGTAACCGAGGCCGGAAACGCTTGCCGCGCGCGTCGCCGCTCCTTCAGCCCTGCGCAAGTCCTTTTCGGAACCCCTGAAGGCCAAGTATCCGTCTCGCGACGACGGACTTCGCGGGCGCGGATACGGCGCCACTCGAACCGGAAAGGGCCGGCAGCGCGAGCTGTCGGCCCTTCGCCGTCCGGTCAGTGCCGGGGCGGAAAGACGCACCGGAAGCTGGAGGCGGCAGCCGGGTCGCCGTGGCCCTTGTAGCGGGACACCTGGGGGTAACGGCACAGGCCCCGGGCGGCGTTCTGCCCGGAGGCGTTGACCAGGGTGGCGGACAGGGTCCTGGGAGCCTTGCCGTGCTCGACCCAGGCGGTCAGGGCGGCGAGGCCGTCGGTCGAGCCGTCGGTGCCGTTGAGGCCGCAGTGGGCGGTGCCGGGGGCGAGGAAGAGGCGGTAGAAGTCGTCGACCCGCTTGGAGCCGCCCATCTCCCGCTCGACCTGCCTGCGGTACTCCACGGTGCCCTGGGCGGGGATGTACTGGTCGGCCTGGCCGTGCCAGGTCAGGAGCTTGCCACCGGTCTTGCGGAAGGCGGATAGGTCGGGGGCGTCCGTGCCGATGACCTTGTCGTACTCGGCCTCGGACTGCTTGAACAACTGCGTGAATCGGCGGTAGGTGATCGTCGAGACGTCGAAGTCGGGCCGCTTCTCCAGCCACGTCGCGACCCAGGTGGCGGGCACACCGAACGGCGCCCCCTTGACGTTGCCGTTCACGTCGGGCGGAGTGGTGCCGGCCAGACCCGACAGGTCGGCTCCGACCGGCACGCCGGGCCACAGCTTCTTGCCCGACGTGGTCCGCGGACCGTCCCAGATCTTGCGCACGACGGCCGCGTCGGCGGCCGTGACGGTCAGCTCCCTGCCGTCGCACACCACCTTGGTTCCGATCAGGCGGCGGGGGTCGAAGTCGCACCGCGCCGGGTCTTCGACCAGACCGTCCGCGACGCCGTCGTGCGAGTCGCAGGCCTTGACGGCGGCGTCGGTGAAGGCCTTGAACTCGCAGGGGGACGGGTAGGTCTTCTCGTTGTTCATAACCACTTGCGGCCACAGGGTGGCGACCTCGAACTCGTCCCAGTTGATCGCGGGCGCGCCGGCGAGGATGCCGTCGAAGTCGGCGGGGTGGCGTTGGGCCTCCATGTAGCCCTGCCGTCCGCCGGTGGAGCAGCCGTTCCAGTAGGAGTACGAGGCAGCCTTGCCGTAGGCCTCGTCGACGGCCTGCTTGCCGATGAGCGCCAGCTCGTGCTGGGAGCGGTCGGCGAAGTTCTTCAGCAGGGCGGTGTTGACCTGCCCCTTGCCGTTCAGTGCCCAGCCGGTGTCGAGGACGTCACCGACGCCCGCGTCGGTGGTGGCGGCGGCGTAGCCGTTCTTGACCGCGGTGGCCAGTCCGACACCGTTGTCCCCGGCCGCGTAGGCGGCGCCTCCGAGTGCCTCGAAGCGGCCGTTCCAGCCGTTCACCGGCAGCCAGGTCCGCACCTTGGCGTGGTCGCCGTCGCCCGGGTGGGTGAGCGTGACCGTCAACTCGCAGTAGGCCGGGACGCCGGTGACCGTGCCGCCCAGGATCCCGGTCCCGTGGACGGTGCCGCCCGCCTGGCGAACCGCTGTCACGGACTCCACCTCGGTGCCGGCCGGGGCCTTCACCGAGAACGCCGAGCAGTCGACGGACGCGGAGGCGGAGCTGTTCCCGGGCGCCGCCGACGCGGTCGGCAGGTACACCACCGCGGCCAGCGGCACACCGGCCGCGAGGGCGGTCAGAAGTCGTTTCATCGCTTTCCCATCCAAGAACTAGGTGTGCGTCGCCGTCAGTCCGCGGCGACACATGTGCCCGACTTACGAGCAGGACAAGTGGGGTGGGGTGGGGTGGGTCGAGGGGTCCACAGCGGATTGCGGCACACGTATGTGTGTGTCCACGGCCTCGGCGTACGACCCGAGGCAGCCTCGGCCTCACCGAAGAACGATCGCGACTCTATCACCGGTTAAAGCGGTGACGAAAGACGGATCGTCGCACGCTCCTTATCACACCTCCCCACGGAATACCGTTTGGAACGGTGACGCTCCTTGCACCGAGCGACAGTCACCTGTCAAAATGGTGATGTGAACCTCGACCATGTCTTCGTATGCGGGCACCCGGCCCTCGACTTCGCGGCCACCCTCCGAGCCCGGCGCTCGACGCGGTTCGAAATGTTCGTGACACCGGAGCGGCTGAACGCCTGGTACCTGGAATCCGGACTCGTGGACACGATCACGCCCGGCGAGGAGGACGACGTCCGGGCGGCGACAACCGTGCGCGAGGCCGTCTACCGGCTCATCACGGACCGCCGCCTCGGCGAGGAGTTCGACCGGGAGGCGCTCGCCGTGGTCAACGCCGCCGCGCGCAAGACCCCCGTGACGCCGCAGCTCACCATGGCCGGGCGACACACCGACGCGACCCCCGAGCAAGCCCTGGCGACCGTCGCCCGGCAGGCCGTCGAACTGCTCAGCGGCCCCGACGTCCCCCTGCTGAAGGAGTGCGGCAACCCGGAGTGCACGCGGGTCTACATCGACCGTTCCCGGGGCTTCCGGCGGCAGTGGTGCGGCATGGAGTCCTGCGGCAACAAGATCAAGGCGGCCGCCTACCGCGCCCGCAAGAAGACCACACCCGCCACGGCCGCACACTGATCCCCTGCCCAGGGATTTCCTGACTCCCCCGTCCCGCCAATGCCACATACGTGTTGACCCAGGCCTTGCACACGTACATTGGCTGCACGGGCCCCTCGGCGTGGGTACCATGCGCGACATCACCCATATCGAGGGAGTGAACGGTTGTGACCAGCCAACCAGCCGCCACGCTCCGAGCGCGGTACGTGGAGCAAGCCGCGTCGGACCTGGAGGAGAACCGCAGGCGACAGCAGGAACTGACGCAGCGGATGGAGGTGTTGAAGCAGGAGGAGGCCCTCCTGACGGACATCCTGAGCCTCGCCGAGCGGTACGAGGGTTTCGCGGACACGTCACATCTGCCCGAGCAGGCACAGGAAGAGCCCGTCGTCGCGAAGGCGGAGCGCGCTGCCGACCGAACCGCTTCACGGCGCTCGACATCGACCAGGACCGCCCCGGCGGGCAACCAGGCGAAGGCCGACGCGAAGGGGAAGTCGCGCCAGCCCCTGCTCGGTGACCTCCTGGCCGGCCTGCTCAGCAAGCACGACGAACCGCGCCTGGCGAAAGACCTGCGGGACGAGCTCATGGAGACACATCCGGACCGCAACCCGACACCTCAGGTGGTGCGGAACACCCTCGAATCCCTGGTCGCCAAGGGACGCATCCGGCGCCACAAGCAGCAGCGCTCCGTCATGTACACCCTCGTGAAGTAAGGCCGCCGGGCCTCACGTCAGTTGAAGGTCGCCTGTCTCTCTCCGCTGGGCAGTGTTGTGTCGACTCCGGGGCGGTCAGGCCGCGGCAGCGTCGATGGCGACGGGGATGTTGTCGCGCATGGCCTTGGAATACGGGCAGATCTGGTGGGCGGCGTACGCGAGTTCCTCGGCGGTGGCCTGGTCCACGCCTCCGAGGACGGGAGTGAGGACCGCGGAGAGGGAGAACGCGGTGATGGTGGTGCTGGTGAGCCTGATCTTGCGGGAGGTGGCCGCGCGCCGGAGAGCGCCGAGGAAGCAGGCGGCCCAGCCGGCGGCCAGGAGCTGCTCGGGGTTGGTCGCGGTGCCGGCACCGCCGAGCTCCTCGGGGAGGGCGAGGCTGGTCTCGAGCAGGCCGTCGGAGGATCGTCGCGCCCCGTGGGATACCTACAGCCCCACGTCGAGGGCCAGGCAGGAGTAGTACTTCCAAGAGCCTTCGGGGTCGTACGACGTAATCACGACGCCGCTCGGTACTGCCTCAACCTCTTCGGTCATCTCCTCGAAACGGATGCGCTCGGGAAGCCTGCCGTATCGCGCGCGCCGCACTGCCGCGGCGACATCCATGGCGAGTTCCTTGCTCATGACCATTCTCCACTTCGTCGATCGTGGATCGCGTCCCGCTTGCCCCCGGGACGGACGAACATCAGCATGCCCTTCGATGCGTCACCGGTCAAGACGGTGACTGAACATCGGGGTGCGCTCCATGTTTCCTGCGGCGGAGTCGGACAGTGATGGTCTTGCGCTCCGCGCCACCCAGGGGTCCATACGGAACAAGCAACCCTTCGTCACCTGTTTGACAGGTGATCCTTCTTGGTGCGAGGCTCATCGAGCCAAGAGTCGAGGTGGTCTCGTACCGACGATCCGAGCGCAAGGTTTCCCGGGCGCGGGCCGGTCACCGGAAACACACGACGGAGGGATTCACGTGATCAACAGGCGTACCTTCAGCAGGGCCGTCGGCCTGGGCACCGGCGCGGCAACGCTCTCGCTGTCCGGCCCGCGGGCCAACGCGTCCGCCGCGACCGCCGCGCACACACCGGGCCGCACACCCGCTCCCACCGTGCCCGCCGTCACACCCGGCACCCACACGGGCTTCCGCACGCTCAAGCAGGTCAAGGCGGGCGTCCTCGACATCGGTTACGCCGAGGCCGGGCCCGCCCACGGGCCGGTCGTCATCTGCCTGCACGGCTGGCCCTACGACATCCACAGCTTCGTCGACGTCACCCCACTCCTCGCCGACCTGGGCTACCGCGTCATCGTTCCCTACCTCCGCGGACATGGCAGCACCCACTTCCTGTCCCGCAACACTCCCCGCAGCGCCGAACAGTCCGCCATCGCCCTCGACGTCATCGCTCTGATGGACGCCCTGGACATCCACAAGGCCGTCCTCGCCGGCTTCGACTGGGGCTCACGCACCGCCGACATCATCGCCGCCCTGTGGCCTGAGCGGGTCAAGGCCGTCGTCTCCACCAGCGGTTACCTGATAACCGACCGCAAGGCGCAGCTGCAACCCGCGGCCCCCGCCGTCGAGCACAACTGGTGGTACCAGTGGTACTTCGCCACCGAACGCGGCAAGAAGGCCATGCAGAACCATGACGAACGCATCGCCCTGTGCCGATACGTGTGGACCCTCGTCTCCCCCAACTGGAACTTCGACGACGCCACCTTCCAGCGCACCGCCCAGGCCTTCGAGAACCCCGACTACGCCGCCGTGGTCGTCTACAACTACCGCTGGCGTATCGGCCTCGTCGACGGGGAACGCCGCTACGACCGCTACGAGAAGCAACTCGCCGCCCAGCCTCCCATCGCCGTCCCCACCATCACCCTCGACCCGGCGCTAGACCCCTTCACCCCCGCCGGTGACGGCTCCGTCTACCGCAATCACTTCACCGGCCCCTACGAGCACCGCACCATCGCGGACATCGGCCACAACCTGCCGCAGGAAGCACCCGCCACCTTCGCGCAGGCCGTCGTCGACGCCGACCACCTCTGAGCCCCGGGCACCTGGAAATCCCATGCCGGCGAGGCCGGCCTGTCCCATTGCCGAAATACCTGAAAGGAGTTTGTCGTGGTGAGCATCAAGGGTGGCCGCAAGCGGCTGGTGACAGGTGTGGTTTCCACACTCACAGCGGGTCTCGCACTCGGCGCGTTCGCCCTCGGCGGCACCGCCAACGGCGCGAGCGAGGCCGCCGCAGCCGGCAGACACGCCAAGCCGACCATCGTCCTGGAGCACGGCGCCTTCGCCGACGGCTCCAGCTGGAACGGTGTCGTCGCCGACCTGCGCGCCGACGGCTACCCGGTCGTCGCCGCCGCGAACCCGTTGCGCGGACCCGCCTCCGACGCCGCCGCCCTTCGCACGGTCCTCGACCATGTCAAGGGCCCCAAGATCCTCGTCGGCCACTCCTACGGCGGCAACGTCATCAGCGAGGCCGCCACCGACGACCCGCAGGTCAAGGCACTCGTCTACGTGGCCGCCTTCCTGCCCGCCCCGGGCGAGAGCGCCGTGGAGCTCACCAACAAGTACCCCGGCTCCACCCTCCCGGACGCCCTCGACCCGGTCACCTACCAGCAAGCCGACGGTTCGACCGCCACCGACCTGTACATCCAGCAGGACAAGTTCCGCCACCAGTTCGCCGCCGACGTCCCCGCCGACCAGGCCACCCTCATGGCCGCCGGACAGCGCCCCATCGCGCAGTCCGCCCTGGAGGAGAAAGCCACCACCGCCGCCTGGAAGACCAAGCCCACCTGGGACATCGTCACGACCCGCGACCTCAACATTCCGGCCGCCGTGCAGCGCTACATGGCCAAGCGCGCCCACGCCCGCACCACCGAGGTCGCCGCCTCCCACTCCGTCGCCGTCTCCCACCCTCACCTCGTCGCCGACGTCATCGAACAGGCCGCCCGCGCGACCACCCGCGCCTTGCGGTGACCGCTGCCATGAACATCGGCAGGGCGAGGAAGCTACGGTCGGCCTCGGCTAGTGCGCGCTGCTGTCCCAGTCCTGGCCGACGAGCACGATCCGTTCCCCGGGCGTGAGAACCCTGCGGGCCTCGGCCAACGCCCGCTCCGGCTAGGCCAGTTCATGGACCACTTTGTCGGCCCGGTGGCCGTTCATCGATGCGCCCGCCAGCGGCAGTTCGTACGCCCCGCGATACGAAGGTCCACACCGACGGCCGGGCTGACGCCGAGCAGATCGTAGGACAGGGACCGCAGTTCACTGGCGCCCGGCAGGCGCTCGGCCGCGTCTAGCCGGGCGAGGAGGTCGTCGGTCGACTGGTGTGGCTGTTCCGTTTCCCTAGTCCCCTCGACACCATTGGCTCGCTGACCGCCGCCGATGCCGTCGAGCGGCGGAGGGTCCGGCGTGAAGAGGAGAACCTCACCCAATGCGCCCATTTCCAGCATGAGTTGGCGGATCACGTCAGGCCTCTGCGCCAATAGGCTACTGTCAGCGTTGCCAATCAGGGGGGCAGTGTGGCGCCGGGTCGCGAAGGGATACGTGCCGATCAGGACGTACCGTACGCGGACGGCATGACCCGGGTACTGTTCGAGACGCTCGCCGACGAGCGGTACTTGCGTCTGTCCGCCTGGTCCGACGAGGCCGGCATTAGGCTCGGGCACGATCCCGCCGACCCGACGCATGACACCGCGTTCCGTGGCGCATTGCCTTCCGCGCTCGCCACCTGCCTGGCCGAAAGGTCTGCATCCCCATGACACATAGTCTGCTGTTAATCGTCGGCATCACCGTCGTTGTCATGGTGAGCCAGTTCTCCGCGCGGCCGGTGCGGCCGGTGGCGTATCTGTGGGTCGCTCTCCTGCTCGTGCGTGGCTGTCTTCCACCAGGACCGAGCCGTACGACTTCCGCAGGAGTCGCGTTCTTGGTCGTAGGGCTGGTCGTGTCGGTGGTCGCCGGGGTCCTGCGCGGTCGCACCATGCCGATGTGGCGGGACACGGAAGGGCGGCTGTACCGCAAGGGCGGTCGGGTGACACTGGTGCTGTGGCTGGCCACCGTCGTCGTCAAACTGGGGCTCGGCGCGATCGCGGAAGTGGCGTTCGGCGAGCCGTTCAACGGCGACGCCCTGTGGCTCGGTCTCGGTGTCACACTGGGCGCTCAGCATCTGGTGATGACGTACTACGGCCGGCGTCTGCCGGAGGCCGGGCAGCGGGCCGGTCACAGGGTGACGGTGCCGCGGATCTAGGTGGTGGCGGCGCCCCTGACCCGACCGGCTGGCCGGCCTGCCCGGCGTGGCCGCGGTGACCAGCTACGTCACCATGAAGACGCTCTCCGCCGACGCCACATGACGGTCCCGTCCGAACCATGCTCCCTCACGGGACGGCTCAGGGGCCGCTGTGTACGTAGGGTGCCCAGAGCTCGGGCGCGTCGGGGCGGCGGTCCCGCAGGTCGCGCACGGCACGGTGGAGCGCGAGCCCCGAGCGGTCGGCCACCGACGCGGCAGCCCCGGCGGGCGCGAGCAGGCGGTAGAAGTCAGCGGCGATCCGTACGGCCCGGGCGTCCCTGATCGGCCACTGGGCGGCGACCACATGGCGGAATCCGGCGATGTTCAAAGCCCCGCTCAGATGTACGGATTCGTCGGCGACGCGCGCTGTGCCCCGGGCCGTGTCGCAGGCGGACAGGAAGGCCAGTTGAGCTCCGGGCAGGTGCAGCCCGGCGATGTCGGCGACGGTCAGCGGTCCGGTCCGCTCGTGATCGTGGCAGTACAGCGCGCCGCTGCCGGGCGCGAGGACGTCCTGTGTGCCGTGCCCGGCGAAGTGGAAGAACGGCCGGTCGGCGAGGTGCGAGCGCAGCGCGTCCCGGGTCGCGTCGGGGCCGATGAGCACGTGCGCGTCGGGGAACGACGCGGTGACCGCGCGAATCTCCCGTTCGGCCATCGGCAGGGGGGCGAGGCCGGGGGTGTCCGGCAGGGCGACGGCGGTCAGCGTGAGCGGCCCGGTGCCGGCGGTGCGGCCACGGGCACGGGCGTCCAGGAGGAAGCGCAAGGTCGGTGTGTAGGAGCTGACGGCACGGTCCATGAGGGCTTCGGGCGCTCCCTGGGCGGTGGGCGCCGGGCGGCGGCCGGCCGCGTGCAGGGGCAGGAACGCCAGTGGACCGGTCGGGCACCACCACAGGCGTGGCAGGGCATCCGCATCGTCCGCCGGAGCGCCGATGCCGAGTCGGTCGAGCACGGGGAGGGCGATCTCGTCCCAGAGCCAGCGCAACTGCTCGACCAGCAGGTCCCGCAGATCCTCGGGCGGGTTGTCGTCGCCGTCCGGCCGCACTGCGTCGGGGCCGTCCTGCGCACCGTCATCGTCCTGGTCCCCCAGCACCCAGGCCAGTTGGGTCATCCGGTGCACCAGAGCCTGCAACGACACTCGGGGCAGCGGCAGCACCTCGAGTCCGTCCGCGGTCATGAGCAACGCATCGCAACGGTGCCTGCTGACGTTGACCACGACCACGGGGCCCTGTGACGCGGCCGCGCGGAGCCTTGCGTAGGGCAGGGGCCGCAGGAAGTCGGGCAGTCCCCGCCGACGTGCCTCCTCCGCCAACGCGTCCCACTCCGCCGCCAGTTCCTGGCGGTACCGCTCGTCGAGGGCTCGGGCCTGGGCGGGGCCGAGCCGGGCCCCGGCGGCGTACTCACCGTGCCGGTCCGCCGCGGCGCTGTCCAAGGCGTCGCGGATCTCCGCCATCCGCCGTTCCAGGTCCGGGGCGACGGCGTGCAGAGCCGTCCGGTCGGTGCGGGTGTCCAGGGCCTGGTGCAGCAGCACGCCCCGGCCCTGCTCCAGGAGTTCCAGCGCGCGTTCCGCGCCCGCGCCCGCCGTCAGGGCCGCGGCGGCGGCGTCACTGGCCAGGGTGGCCGCCTCGGCGAGCAGTTGCTCCCGGTCGGCGTACTCCAGACCGTGCCAGGCCACGGTGGGGATCAGCTCGACGGCGTGAGCGTATGCCTCGTGCGCGGCGGGCCAGTCGCCGAGCCGGGCGTGGACGAAACCGAGCTGCCGGGCCGCCCACAGGCGGTACATGGACGGTGCGACGGCCGTGGCCGCGACCTCGGCGAGCAGCGCGCACGCACGCGTCGTGGCCGACTGTTCGGCCGTGGTGCCCTCTTCTGCTTCTACGTGTGGCGGACGCCGGGACAGCACACTCGCGAGGCTGAGCTGGTACCGCAACCGGTCCGCGTGACCCGCGGGCACCCGTCGCAGGGCGGTCTCCAAGTGCGCTTCGGCCGCCGCCAGATCGTCGGCGCGCCCGGTGATCTCGTGTCGCTCCATGAGGTAGGAGGCGATATTGCCGCGACACCAGGCGTGCTGCGGGTGATCGGTGGGCAGGCTGTCGATCGCCTCCTGGGTGTGGTCCACCGCCGCGTCCAGGCCGAGGAGCGCCTCCGTCGTCCGTCCGGCCTGCCGGTGCAGTACGGCGTGGGTGTGGGCGATCCTGGCCAGGTTGCTCAGGTAGGCGGGGCGCTCGGGGTCGCCCTCCTCGACGCGGCCGAGCAGAGCGACCAGATGGGCGGTGGCCTCGTCGAGGTCGGCGGGATCACGCCGGCGCGTGTACCGGGCCAGCAGGGCGACGGCGAGATGGTTGGTGACGGAGCGGTGTCGGGCCGGGGCTTCCCGCAGCAGGGGTGCGGCTCTGCGGAGTGTGTCGACGGCCGCTTCGATGTCGCTCAGGGTGTGACGGTGCTCGTGCCGCGTCCAGAGCGCCACCCCGAGGTGGTGCAGCGCGCTGCCCGTGTCCGTGCCCCTGCGGGCGGCTGCCGCGACGGCCTGCCAGGCGACCTCCACCCCGTTGTCCAGATCTGACTCGGAAGCGTGGCTGTCGAATCGGGTCAGCAGGGTCACGGAGAGGTTGATCAACGCGATCGGGTCGTCGCCACCGGAGTCGGCCACTGCGGCTCGGGCGTGGTCGACCGCGGCGTCGATGTCGGCGAGCTCACCGCGCTCGCCGAAACGGCGGAAGCCGATGGCCGTGGCGACATGGTGCCGGCGCGTGGCGTCCTCGTGCAGGGGAGGTGCCTCTGGCACGTCCGCCACCAGCGCGGCAGCACGATCCGCGGTGTCCCGGTCGCCGGTCCGCTCGTAGCGTTGCCCCAGCAGTGTCACCAGGTTGAGCGTCACAGACGGGCGGCGGACGTCGCCGGGGGCCATCTGCCGCAGGACCCGCTCGAACAGGTCGATCGCCGTTGCCTCGTCCTCGGCCTGCCGGTCCTGGTCGGATCCGGCCGACTCCACTCGGCTGCCGAGGACGACGGCGAGGTTGTGGTCCGACTGGAGCCGTACGGCGTCGGCGTCGGGGCCGGTGTGCTCGGCGGCCAGTTCGACCGCCTCGTGGGCCATTCGTACCGCGGCGTCGAGGTCCTCGAGGCTCCCGGTCGCCGCGTGCCTTTGCCGCAGCGTGTCGGCTGCTTCGGCGAGCAGAGCGGGACGGTCGGGATCGTGCGGAGGCATGTCGTCCAGCGCCCGCAGACCGCAGGCGGTCGCCTCCTCGAGGTCGGCCGGGTCCCCCATGGCCCGGAAACGGACGTGCAGTGACGCGGCCAGGCAGCGCAGGGCGTAGTGCGCGCCCTGGCTGCCGTCCGATCGGCGGTCGAGGGCCTGCCGGGCCAGCGCGACCGACTCGTCCACGTCATGCGGCGTGCCGAATGCCTGGAAACGCTGTCGAAGGGCCGTGGCGAGGTTGGTCATGCGTTCGGCCGTGGTGATGCCGTCGTCCGGTGCGGTGGCCAGAGCCCGACGGAACAACTCCGTTCCATCGCGCAGGCAGTCGCGGTCACCCGTGCGTTCGTAGCGCTCCATGAGCATGATGGCGTCGGCGGTGTCGTTGCCGGTGCCGGAACCGGGTGGTGCGCTGCCCGTTTGCGGCGCCTTGAGGGCGTAGGGCAGCGGGGTCATGGGCTCCGCGGCGGAGTCGGCCGGCGCCGCCGTTTCCGGTCCGGGCGGTGAGGCGGGCCTGTGCCGCCGGCGTCGATCGGCGATGCCCTGCACCTTCCGCACGGTCTCGAACACCCAGATGCCGAGCCCCAGGACGATCAGGGCGACGGCCACCGGCCCGTTGATGATCACTGCGTGTCTCTCCTCGCGTCACGGGACACGGCTGCCGGGCGGGGCCGCCGGTGGGTCAGTGCCGCGAGGACGAGCTGAAAGCCGCCGTCGCGGTGGGCCACCAGCCGGGATCCCAGCGGTCCTGCCCTCCGAGCACGATCAGTTCCGGGTCGCGTGACCGGAGTGTGCCGGTCCACAGATGACGCAGGAGGGCCAACTGCTGCGCGCCGCGCACCTTCCCCTCGTACAGGCTGAACCGGGTCACCTCGCACAGGGCCGGCACGCGGTCCGCCGGGATCGCCGGCTGGACCGCGCCGTGCGGCAGCGCCATGAGCGCGACCTCCCACCACCAGCGCCGGCCCGACTGCGCGAGGTCCTCTCCCTCGGCGCACAGCGCCCACCGGACACGCCGGAGGCAGGCGGCGTCACCGCCCGGCGACGTCACCATGAGCGCGGTCAGGACCGCGGCGCTGCGCTTGCCCTTGAAGTTGCCCTGGGTCAGGTGGGCCTCGACGTCCGGGAGGCAGCGGCAGGCGGTGTCGAATGCGTCGGCGATCCACTCCAGGTCCATGCGATGGGCGGAACAGCCCACGATCAACGGTGCCAGCAGGGACTCCGGAGCGCGCCACGCTTCCACCGGTCATCCCTCCGAAGCCGAGGTGAAGGGCTGCGCGGGACCGGTCCATCGCGCCGCCGGGTCCAGTCGGAGGAGGAGGTCCCGTACGCGGTCGAAGAGGACGTCGGCCGCGAGCGCGGCGACGGCGTCGCCGACCTCGTCCCGGGTGCGGGGCACCTGGGCACCGCCGCGCACCCGGCGCCGGTCGCCCTCGTCGTGCACCTCGGCGTACCCGCGTCCTGCCGGAGAGCCGGGCAGTCCGAGGTGCCAGTGGCGGGCCGCCGGCGGTGCGCCCGGCGGAGCCTTGGCCACGGGCAGCGCGATGCGCTCCAGGCCGGCCAGGACTTCGGCCGGCGGCGCCGTGGTGACCGCGTCGAAGGCTGCCGAGAGGTGGCCCCTGACCGGATGGGCCAGCAGATGCGCCGCCGGGCTCAGGCTGTGCCGGCTGATCCGGTCCTCGGCGTCCCAGCCGTCTTGCGCCGTGCCGTCGAAGCGTGTCGCGAGTCTGTCGCGGACCCGGTCGTGGATCTTGCCGTTCACCAGCGCGCCCTCGGAGGTGAGCGCCTCCGTCGTGTCGATCTCGGCCACGGCGCCCTCGGGCGACCGCACGACCTGCACGGAGACGGTCCAGTCCACCGCGCGCAGGCCGTCCGCCCGCAGCACGCCCAGTGTCAGGGTCCAGCCATGGCCGTTGCTCTGCTCGGCCCACAGTGTGCTGGGCTTGGTGGAGAAGGTGGCGGTGAAGGACGACTGCTGTCCGCGGAGTGCCGTCGATTCGGCGCGCTCCGCTCGGGCGTTGACCACGGCGTCGCGGACCACGGCGCCGGTGACGACCTTGCCCTGGGTCTGCCACCCGGCCCCCGCGTCCAGGGGCAGCTGGACCGGCACGCGCAGCGGAGCCGTACGGTTCGCGGTCAGTCGCCGGTCGAGAAACCCCATGGCACTCCCCCTCGGTGCGCGGGTGCGCGGGTGCGCGGCACGCGGCGCGACCCGTGATCCGAGGAGACCATAGCCTCAAAGTTCGTACCAGTCATGGCGGTTCGCCGGAATTGGAGCCTTCGGGGAGGACGCCGCCGAGCGGAGAGTCACTCGGTGGCCGCCGCGTGCGGGGCAGCGTTGCCCGGACGCGCGAGGCGCCCCGGGAGCCAGCCATTCTGAGCCAGAAAGTGCGACTGTAGACGCGAATAATGGCTATTCGATCTAGCGATATAGAGAAAATGCGCCATAGCTTGAATGAAACAGACAGCCGGATCGCCGCCGCGATGCTGGCCGCCCCGCGCGCTTCGTGGCGTACGGTCGGCCGGGTCCTGGGCATCTCGGAGCGCACCGTGGTGCGTCGTGCGGCGCCGCTGTTCCACGACGGAACACTGCGCGCCACAGCCGTGCGCAACCCCGTGTGGTTCCCCGATCTGATTCCGCTGGCCCTGCGCATCCGGTGCCGGCCCAACCGGATCAGCGCGATCGCCGCCACCCTGGCCCGCCGCCCCGACACCATCTGGGTGGACGTTCTCGGCGGTGGCGACGAAATCTGCACCATCCTGTTCCTGGAAGGGCCGGACGCACGCAACACGCTGCTGCTGCGGGATCTTCCCGCGACACCCGCGGTCCAGTCGTGGACCTCTCATGTCCTCCTGCGGGTCTTCCCCGCCGCCTTCGACTGGAGCGGCGGCCTGCTGTCGGAGGCCGAGCTGACCAGTCTGCGACCGGACGTACCCGCCGCACCCACCCGCTCCGCCCTCCTGCCCCTCGACCACCAGCTCATCACCGCGCTGATCGAGGACGGACGAGCCTCCTACACCGACCTCGCCCGCCGCGCCGACACCACCCCGCTCACCGCCCGCCACCGGCTGGAGGCACTGGTGGGCGGCCAGGTCCTCAGACTCGCGACCGAAGTCGACCTCGCCCGGCTGGGCGTCCGCACCGAGGCACTCCTGTGGATCACCGTCGCACCCGGCCGCCTGGAGGAGACGGGCCATCAGCTCAGCCGCCACCCACAGGTCCGCTTCGCCTCCGCCACCACCGGCCCCGCCAACCTCCTGGTGGCCGTCGCCGCGGCCGGCCTCGACGCGCTCTACCACTTCCTGAGCGACACCGTCGGTGCCCTCACGCACATCTCCACCATGGAGGTCACGCCCATCCTGAGCGGGGTCAAGCGAACGGGACTGGTCCGCCCGGCCAGCCTCTGAGGCCTTTGGCCGACGCCCCGCTGTGCGCGTGACCTGCGAAGGAGCCATTGATCCGGGTGGCCGGACCAGCTGCCCATTCAATCCCCCAGCCTGAAGAGTCGAAGTCGGACACCGCGGACAGCCACCTCGGAAAGGAAGCCGACCCATGCATCCGCTCAAAGCCCATGACCAGGCGCTGGACTTCGAGGACTACGTACGTACACGCCACGCCAGTCTGCTGCGCTCTGCCCGGCGCCTCGTCGACGATCCACTCGACGCCCAGGACCTGCTACAGACCGCGCTCGCACGGACCTACTGTCACTGGGACGGCATCGCGAACAAGCAACTCGCCGACGCCTACTTACGCCGCGTGATGATCAACACGCGAACGGAGTGGTGGCGATGCAGCAAGCTGAAGGCGGTGCCCACCGAGCTGCTGCCCGACACGTCGGTCGAAGACTCCACCGAACGGCATGCCGACCGCGCCCTGCTGATGGACATCATGAAGGTGCTCCCGCCCAGACAGCGCAACGTCGTCGTGCTGCGGCACTGGGAGCAGATGTCCACGCAGGAGACCGCCGCGGCCCTCCGCATGTCGGTCGGGACGGTCAAGAGCACCCTGCACCGGGCACTCGCCCGGCTCCGCGAGGAGTTGGAGCGCAGCAGCACCAGCGCGGCGGAGAGGAAGTGAATCCGGCAGGGCCGTGGGTCCCGGCGTCTGATCGTCGGGTCGGACCAGAGGCAGACCAGAGACAGGCGGTACGACCACGGTCCGACCTGGAAGTGTGGTCCGTGGTCCGACGACGCGGTGTGTGCGGCGGCGGCATCGTTGCCCCATGACCGTCACTACTCCATCACTGGCTGCCCCGCACGCTGCCTTCCCGGGACGCTGGGTGGGCGGCGCGTCCCTCGTCGTCGGGCCCCTGCTGGTGCTCGCCGGCGTGCTGCTGCGTGTGCGCTTCGACTTCTTCTTTCCCGCGCAACTGAGGGCGTACGAGCATCATCCCGACCTCATGACAGCCTCCTACAGCCTGTTTTCCGCAGGCTGGGTACTGCTCTGGCCGGGCATCGCGCTCCTCGCCACCCGGATCGGTGCGTCCGTCGGGGAACTGGGCGTGTGGGGCGGCGTCCTCACGGTCCTCGGGCTGTTCGCCCGGGCGTTCCACGCCGGCGTGGACCACGCGGACTTCCAGTTGGTGACCGCCCGGGGTGCGGCGGCGGCGACACGAACGGTGGGCGAAACCTACGGCGCATTCCATGTCTTCAGCGCACTGAACGCCGCCATCATGGGCGGCTGGATCCTGCTGGCGATCGGCGCCTACCGTTCCCAAGAGCTCGGACCGCTGCGTGCGGCGGCCCTCGCTCTGGTGTCGGCGATGCCGCTGGGCGTGCTGAAAGGGACGACCGCATGGTCGGTCGCTGCTGCCGCGGGGCTGTGCGTGGCGCTCGTTCCGCTGGGCGTGAACGCATGGCGTACCGGCCCGGTCGCACGGCCGACCGTGATGGTCGGCAGGCTTGTGCTGGTGGGCGTGGTGGGCACCGCGATGTTCCTTTTCGGGCAGGCCGGATGAGTACTCGTCGGTATCGTCGTGCGATGCGCACAGTGCGGTGGCGCCCGCGAACAGGGCCGCATCTGCTGGTACTCGACGCCTGTGTGGCGGGCGTCTTGACGGCCGCGTACGAGGCGCTGGCCGGGCAGAGCGCGTCCGACGGTCTGCCCCGGTTCTCCGGCCCGGCGTGGGTGGGCTGGCTGGTGGCCCTGTGTGTGGGAGCGCCGCTGGCTGTCCGTCGGCTGTGGCCCCTGCCTGCCCTCGCGGTGGTTCTGGGCGCCGCGGCAGCGGCGACGCTTCTCGACATCACCCGCGACCCCTACGTCTCCCCCGCCCTGGCCCTCTACGCGGTGGCGCTCCTCTCACCGACCCGCCGGGCCGCCGCGGCGCTGGCGCTGACCCTGGTCGTCTCGGCAGCCGCGGTCGTCATCGGTGAGGCGGTCTGGACCCCGTCCGGCCCGTGGCCGGAAGCCGCCGGGACCGCGGCGCTCGTCTGGCTGGTGACCGCCGCCGCATGGGCCGCGGGCCGTGCCGTTCGTGAGCGGCGGGCGCGAACGGCCCGGCGGGACCGGCGGCTGGCCGAGGAGGCACTGGCCGAGGAACGTCTGCGCATCGCACGGGAGTTGCACGACATCGTCTCGCACAGCCTCAGCGTCATCGTCGTCAAGGCGGCGGTCGCCAACCATGTGGCCGAGGAACGTCCCGAGGAGACGCGCGACGCCATCCAGGCGATCGAGCGGACCGGCCGGGAGGCGCTCACCGAGATGCGGCGTGCCCTGGGCATACTGCGCGGCGACACCGCCGGACAGCACACCCAGGGTGTCGGCTCGGCGGAGACGGCACCCCCTCCCGGACTGGACGACCTGGCTTCTCTCGTCCAGCGCGCCGAGCAGGCGGGCGTCCGTACCGGACTCCGGACCCGGCTGACGACGGACCTCCCCGCGGGAACGGCACTGACCGTCTACCGGATCGTCCAGGAGGCTCTGACCAACGTGGTCAAGCACGCCGGCGGCGGAACGCGGTGCGAGATCACCATCGCCGGGGACTCGCGTGGAGAGGTGCACGTCGAGGTGGTGGACGACGGCGCGGGGAACGTGGCCGTGCCCGACCGGGCGGGTCTCGGGGGCGGTCACGGACTCGTGGGGATGCGGGAACGCGCGATGATGTACGGGGGGACGCTCCAGGCCGGCCCACGGCCCGGCGGCGGGTTCGCCGTGTCGGCCCGTCTCCCTGCCGAACCCGCGCATGGCACCGCACCGGGCCGAAGGGAGACGACCGCGTGACCGAACCGATCCGGGTACTCGTCGCCGACGACCAACCCCTGCTCCGAGGCAGCTTCCGGGTGCTCATCGACACCGCCCCCGGGCTGACCGCGGTGGGTGAGGCCGGTACCGGCGCCGAAGCCGTGGAGGGCGCGCAGCGGCTGCACCCGGACGTGGTGCTCATGGACATCAGGATGCCCGGCATGGACGGGATCGAGGCGACACGGCACATAGCCCGATCTCCCGAGACGGCCGATACACACATCCTCATCCTCACCACCTTCGACCTCGACGAGTACGTGTACGGCGCGCTACGGGCCGGAGCAGCGGGGTTCCTCCTCAAGGACACCTCGCCCGAGGTCCTGCTGGCCGGCATCCGCACGGTCGCCGCCGGAGAGTCCCTCCTCGCGCCCTCGGTGACCCGGCGCCTGATCTCCGAGTTCGCTCGTCTTCCCCGTGCGCACCCGGCGCCCGGCTCCTCGCTGGAGGACCTCACCGACCGCGAGCGAGAGGTTCTGCTCCTCGTCGCCCGCGGCCTGTCCAATACCGACATCGCCGAGTACCTGCGCCTCAGCCATGGCACCGTCAAGACGCACATCGGTCGGCTACTGAGCAAGCTGCGGGCGCGCGACCGCGCGCAACTGGTCATCAGCGCCTACGAATCAGGGCTCGTGACAGCGACCGAACACTCCTGAGAGCCGAGCACTGACGCGGCACATGCGTCCCTTCACCGTCCCGTCTCGGGCCGGGGCACCGCCGGCTCCGAGCGACGGTGCACGATCGCGAGCACCGCGCCCGTCCCGATCAGAGCCGCGAGCGCGGCGAAGCCGTAGGTGAGCGTGGCGAGTGAGGCGACGGCGGCGACGAGGAGGGGACCGCCCGCGTCGCCGAGTTCGCGGCCGAGTTCGGCGGCGCCCATGGTCTGGCCCAGTCGCTCCGTGGGAGTGCTCGCGGCCAGCGCGGCGAAGCCGAGCGGGGTGATCAGGCCCGTACCGACGCCGATGAGGGCGGCCGCGACGAGGATGCCGGTCAGGCCCGGCAGCATCGCGCAGGCCAGGCCCGCGGCGGTGACCGACAGTCCCGCGGCCAGGCCGGTCCGAGTGGTGAGGCGTCCGTCGTCCAGCGCGCGTCCGGCCCTCGGCTGGACGACAGCGGCACAGCCGGCGAGCAACGACACCGCCGCCCCGGTCGCGACCGTGCCCAGTCCGGCGGTGCGGCCGGAGACCGGCAGGAAACCGACCCCGACCGACAGGGCCGCGGTCGCCGCCGCGAGGGCGGCCGTCGGGGCGAGGAAGACCGGGTCGGCCAGCCGCCGGGCCAGGTCCAGCACCGTCTGCCGGGCCTTGGGCAGCGGGGGCACGACGGGAACGACGAGTACGGCCCAGACGGCGACGGCCGCGCCGAGCACCGCGAGGACGGCGAACAGCAGCCTCAGGCCCCCGGCCCACACCAGGACGCCGCCGAGCAGCGGACCCGCGGTGTAGCCAAGGGATTTGTAGAAGCCGTAGCTGCCGAAGGCCCGCCCGTGTCTCGCCGCCGGGTTGAGCCGGGCGACCAGTGCGGAGGCGGACGGCGAGAAGGCGGAGGCCGCGGCTCCCTGCCCGAGCCGGGCGGCCCACAGCCAGCCGGGGCTGTCCGCGACGACATACACCGCGGACGCGACGGCGAAGGCGGCGAGCCCGCCGAGCAGCACGGGGCGGGCGCCGATGCGGTCGGCGAGGGTGCCGAAGAGCGGCTTGAGGAGCACTTCGGCGCCGTCGTAGAGGGCGAGCAGTCCGCCGAGCACCATGAGGGAGCTGACCGCGCCCTCGGGGTCGCTGCCGAGGCTGGCGGCGATGCCGTGCGCGCCGAAGGCGGTGGTGAACCCGGCGGCGTACAGCGGCCACATCTGCCGGGCCGGGTGGTCACTCACGCGTCAGTCCAACTCGCCCGCATGATCTGTTGCATGCGTCCATTGTGCCTGTGACAGCGAAACGCACTGCCCGCCACAGGAACTGTCCGATGAACCGGGCGGCGTCGGTGACGCCTTCGACGGCGTCCTGGACGGGGTCTTCGTTCTCGATGCTGACGACGTCGTCGTAGCCGGCCTCGGCCAGCGCGTCGATGAAGGGGGCCCAGAACTCGGTGCCGTGTCCGTGGCCGACGGTGCGGAAGGTCCAGGCCCGCTCGGCGGGGTCGGTGAAGGGGCGGTTGTCGAGCACCCCGGCCAGGCTCAGCTGCTCGGCCCGGTGTTCGACGTCCTTGAGGTGGACGTGGTGGACCGCCGGTCCGAGCGCGCGGACGACCGCGGCCGGGTCCATGCGCTGCCAGAACATGTGACTGGGGTCGACGTTGGCGCCGATGACCGGGCCGACCGCCTCGCGGAGCCGCAGGAGTGTGGGCACGTTGTAGACCATGTGCAGCGGGTGCAGTTCGAGGGCGATCCGCTCGATGCCGTGGTCGGCGGCGAACGGAGCGAACTTCTGCCAGAAGGCGATCGTCTCGTCCCACTGGCGGTGGAGCAGTCCGGTGTTCTCCGGTGGCCAGGGGTAGAAGATCCAGTTGGTGAGCCGGGCGTCGGCGGATTCGCCGGGGTTGCCGGTCATCGTGACGATCTTGTTGACGCCGAGTTGTTCGGCGAGCCGTACCGCGGCTTCCATGATCTCGACATGGCGTGCGCCGGCCCGGGGGTGCATCGGCCAGGCCGAGCAGTTCACCGCTCCCATGCGCAGACCCCGGGAGGCGATCGCGTCGGCGAACTGCCGGCGCTGTCCGGCGTCGTCGACGAGGGTGAAGACGTCCATGTGAGGGGCGCTGGACTGCCCGCCGGCGGCGATCTCGACGGCGGTGCCGCCTATGCGGGCGGTGAGGTCGAGGGCTTCGTCGAGGGTGAGGTCGGGCACCGAGTCGGTGTAGAGGCACAGTTCCATGCGGTCAGCTCCCATGGGGGGTCAGTCCGAACAGGCCGCGGGTGCGGACGCCCGATGTGGCGGGGACGTCGAGTTCGGCGAGCCCGGTCACGCCGCGGCGGTGCACGGGCCCGTCGACGGGCAGCGGGATGTCGACGTTCTCGCCGAGGGCGGCGGAGGTGTAGGCGGCGACGGTGGCCTCCAGCGTGTGCAGGGCGGCGCGTCCCGGGGCGGCGGGCGGCCGCCCGGTGGTGACGGCTTCGGCGAAGTCGGCGACGGTGGCCCGCAACGCCTCCGCGACCAGGGGCACGAGTTCCCGTCCCGCGGGGAGACCGAGGTTCTCGGTGCCGGCTTCGGTCGTGAGGCTCAGTGCCTCGAAGGGGGCCCAGGGGATGGTGCCCTCGTCGCGGTAGCGCAGCACGATGCGCCCCTTGCCGCCGTTGATCCGGATGCCTCCGGAGCCGAATCCCCAGCCGATGTTGACCAGCGCGGCGCGGCGGGCGGTTTCGAGGCGGCACAGGGCCAGCCCCTCGACCGCGTCACCGGGCGTCGCGGCGTCGACGTAGGCCGATACGCGCTGGACGGGTTCGTCGAGGAGGTGTTCCGCGAGATAGACCCCGTGGAGCATGTCCATCAGCACACCGCCTCCGGCCGCGGCGGGGTCGTGGCGCCACTGCGGGCGGTAGCCGGCGGCGCCGGGCGAGTCCACGACACCGAGCATGTCGACGGTGACGGTGCGCACCTCTCCGATCGCGCCCTCGTCGATCAGTTCGCGGGCGGCGACGATCTCGGGGAAGAAGAGGTAGTTGTGTACGACGCCGAGCACGACCTGGGCCCGCTCCGCTGCCGCGACCATGGCCGCGGCAGCGGCGGGAGTGGCGGCCAGCGGCTTCTCGCACAGGATGTGCTTGCCCGCGGCCGCCGCGGCGACGACTAGGGCACGGTGCAGGTGCTGCGGGGTGCACACGTCGACGACATCGACGTCGTCGCGGGCGAGGAGCGCGAGCGCGTCGCCGTGGACCTGCTCGGGCGACAGACCAGTGATCGTGCGGCCGAGTTCGAGCCGTTCAGGCGTGGGATCGGCGAGGGCGGTGACGGCGAAGCGGTCCGGCTCCGCCAGGTAGGCGGGTACGTGGAAGTTCAGCGCGACGTTGCCGCATCCGACGATGCCGACGCGCAGGGGTGCGGTCATGGCGGGGTTCCTCCAGGGCGTACAGGCGTCTACGGCAGATTCGGACGGTCGGCGGCGACGGAGGGCGGCGGTTCGACGGGGCGGCCGAGGGCGGCGGCCCGGCGGATCGCGTCCACCACGGCGGCCTGGTCGATCGCGTCGGCGCGGCCGAACGCGGGGGTCGTGCCGTGGGCGATGGCGTGCGTCGCGGCCTCGAACTCGATCCGGTAGGCATCGGCGTTGTCCGGATCGTCGGCGAAGGTCAGTCCGAAGGCGCCGTCCGGGTCGACAGGCAGACGGTGTGTGCCGCCCTCACGCTCCAGTTCGACGTATCCGCGGCGGCACAGCCACGGATCCGGGACGGTGATCTTCCCCTCGGTGCCGATGACCTCCAGTTCGTCGCGTCTGGGGAAGTCCAGTGCGACATCGAACTGGGCCAGTACGTCGTCCGGCATGTCCAGCGTCGCGGCCAGCCGCAGGTCCGCGTCCTCCGCGCCCTGGGCCGGGTCGAGTACGCGCGCGGCATGCACGCGCTCGGGATGCCCGGCCAGCAGCCGGATGGCGCTGACGCAGTAGCAGCCGAGGTCCAGCGAGGCGCCGCCACCGAGGGCGGTGGTGCGCCGGATGTCGCCGGGCGGGACGGAGACCGTCAGGGCGGCGCGGACATGGGCCGGGCGGCCGATCGCGCCGTCGGCGACGAGCTCGCGGACGAGCTGGGTCTGCGGGTGGTGCCGGTACATCAGGCCCTCGACGCACAGCCGCCCGGCTGCTTCGGCGGCGTCGAAGCAGCGCGTGGCGTCGGCGGCGTCGAGGGCGAACGGCTTCTCGCAGAGCACGCGTTTGCCGGACTCGAGGGCCTTGATCGTCCAGTCGGTGTGCATGGAGACGGGCAACGGGACGTACACGGCGTCGATGTCGTCGCAGGCGAGCAGTTCGTCGTACGAGCCGAAGCTGATCGCCGCTCCGATGTCGTCGGCGTAGCGCCGAGCGCGTTCGGCGTCTCGTCCGCCGACGGCGACCAGGTCCGCGTGCGGCGAGGATTCCAGGGCGGCGGCCACCACTCTGCCGATGCCCGCGGTGGACAGCATGCCCCAGCGGACCGGCTTCATCGCGTACCTCCGACCGTCACGACGCGTCCGGTGCGCAGGCTTTCCTCGGCCGCGTCGGCCAGCGCCAGGGCGGCACGGCCGTCGTCGAAGGCGCCCGCCTCGCGGTGGACCACCTCGTCTCACTGGGGCACCGCGACATCGTCCATGTCGACGGCGGCGAACAGCCCGGTGCCGCCGAGCGGCGAGCGGGCTATCTGGACGCGATGCGCCGCCACGGACTCCAGGACCGGGCGCGGGTGCTCCCCGGGGACTACACAGAACTGTCCGGCTCCGCGGCGGCTCTCGCCCTGCTGGACGGCGGTGAGCTCCCCACGGCTGTCGTGGCGGGCAACGACCAGTGCGCCATCGGACTGCTGATCGAGCTTCGGCACGGTGGGGTCGACGTCCCCGGTCAGGTCTCGATCGTCGGCTACGACGACATCCGGTCCGCACGACTCGCGCACATCGACCTCACCACGGTGCGCCAGGACGCCGAGCAACTGGCCCGGCTCGCCGTCCAGGCCGCCGTCGAACGGCTGGACACGGGCCTGGACGGCGAGAGTCGGGAGTTCAGCCTCGCCCCCCACCTGGTGATCCGCGGATCGACGGGCCCGGCACGCTGACCGACGCGGCCGACGGGCCGGTCCTCATCTCGGGCATCGCCCTCGGAGCGGCCGTGTTGCCGACGCTCAGCCGGCATGTCGTTGCGGCAGGCGCGGCTGGTCGGCATGTTGTCCGCCCAGCAGTTGCGCTGCCTTGTGCTGCGTGTGCTCGGCGGCTATCTGGGCCTCCGCCACGACGTCGCCCCATTCCCGCACCAGATCTTCATAGATCGGCATGTGATCGATTTCGCTGGGAGTACGTGCCACGGCACTGCCCCTTCCGTTGTCAGGCCCGATTGAGCCGGGCAGCTATCCCGTGACCGATCAGCAAATAAATTACGGCCGGAAGACCATAGTTAAGGACAACCCGTAGGCCTTCTGTGTCCATTGTGAAAATGTCCTGCGCCCACCCGGACAACCAGTCCGCCGTTCCGCGTACGAACTCGACGAATGGATTCGCTTGGTTCGCGTCGAGCAGGTAGAGCACGATCCACAGCCCCAGGAAAACGGCCGCGGCGTCGGCGATCGTGCAGATCGCGAGGGCTGTCCGCCGCCCAGCGGCCTGGTTGCGGGCGCGGCGGCCGGGCCCCGGGGACTGGTCGTAGGCCTGGTATCCGGAAACCGGGTCGGTGCTGTTCACAAAAAATCCGATCTGACGGGTGTTCTGCCGACAGGGTCACCCGAGGCGCAGAGTTCAGCACCGGCCAATGACCCGTTTCTGATTACTTCTGCGCCTCGGGAGCGCTGCCGTGTTACACCCTCATCCGCGCCGCCCCAAATGTCGCGGGCTATTCCGGCACGTGCCCAAATATTCTCCTACGAGGCACATTTTCGGGCGTGGAGCATGCGGCTGACCAAGTCCGAGCGCTCCAGGAGGGTCATGCGGACCACAGGCGCTGCTTCATGGGACGCCAGCTGGGCCTTTTCGATGTACGTGGGATCGATGGCCTGGGAAGGGAAGAGGTGATTCGTGAAGGCGGCGGCCGCGATCATTCCGCCCTGGTGCAGACGGGGGACCGAGTCCAGGTAGCGCTGGGTGTAGGGCATCAGCAGCGCGTCCTGGGAGGGCCGCCAGAAGGCAGCCGCCACCTGGCCGACCGACTGGACGGGAACCTGGCGGTCCACGACGAGCTTCTGCCAGACCTCGGCCTTCGCGGTGGGGTCGGGCAGGGCCGCTCGTACGGTGAGGGCGCGGATCCAGGCGTCGGGGTCCGGGTCACGTTCCAGCAGGAGGGCGGCCTCGGACGCGACGTCCCCGCCGAGTTCCGCCTCCCGGACCAGCGCGCGCCAGCGCAGGTCGACGTCGTCACCCGCCTGTTCGCGGAGCCATGCCAGGTCGTCCGCGTTCGCCGCCGTGCGGGCCAGACCGCGCAGCGCGACCTGACGGCGGCCGGGATTCGCGGCGAGGCGCCGACAGGCGGCCGCGACCTGCGCCGTCAACCCGTCGCGTTCGCCGGGCGGCGCCCACAGTTCGGCGATGTTCGCGGCGAGGGTCAGGTACGGCTCGATGACGGCGTCGGACGTCTCGGCCGTCAGGACCGCCGTGATACACCGTCCGGCCTCCGTCGCCGTGGCCCTGCCGTTGGTCAGCATGTCCCACACGGTGGACACGGCCACGGCCCGCGAGGCGGCTGTGGGCAGTTGTGCCGCCGTACGGAAGAGGGCGTCCCTCGTCGTGGGGTCCGGGCGGGTCGTGGCGAAGGTCAGGCCGTCGTCGTTGATCAGCAGGACGTCCGCCGCGGGTGGGAGGCCAGTGACCGCGGTACGGGTCTGCGTCACCTCGACCCGGACCAGCGCCCTGCGGTCCAGCGCTTCGCCGTTCCTGCCGTACGCGCCCACCGCCAGCACCTGCGGACGCGGGGTTCCGGCGGCCACCAGCGTGACGCTCTCGCCGTCACGCTCCAGTGAGAAGCAGTCGGTGCCCGCGGTCTCGAGCCAGGCCGTGCGCCAGGCGTCCAGATCACGCCCACTGACCTCCGAGAGGGCGTCGATCAGCTCCTGGAGGGTGGTGTTGCCCCACGCGTGGCGGGCGAAGTAGGCGGCCATGCCGGCCGTGAAGCGCTCTTCGCCGACGTACGTCATGAGCTGTTGGAGGACGGAGGCACCCTTGGGATAGGTGATGCTGTCGAAGATCGACGCGGCCTGCGCGACGTCGTGGATGGGCTGGTGGATCGGGTGGGAGGCGGGGCCCTGGTCGGCCAGGTACGCCCTGAGCTTGCCGCCCACGAGGTGGCTCGCCCACACGTCGGTGTACCGGGTGGCGCGCTCGGCGGCCCAGTGGCAGGCGAACTCCGCGAACGCCTCGTTCAGCCAGAGGTCGTCCCACCAGCGCATGGTGACGATGTTGCCGAACCACATGTGCGCCATCTCGTGCAGCAGCACCTTGGCGAAGTGCTCGCGCTCGGCCGGCGTGGGCGTGGCCCGCCGCAGGAACACGTCCGACCAGGTCACGCAGCCGTAGTTCTCCATCGCCCCGCCGAACTCGGGCGTGAACACCTGGTCGTACCTGCGCTGCGGGAACGGCATCGCGAAGGTCTTGCCGAAGAAGGCGAGGCCCTGGCGGGTGAGGGTGAAGATCTCGTCGGCGTCACGAGCGAGGACCTCGGCGAGTGAGCGGCGGGCGTAGAGACCCAGGTCATGACCGTCGACCTCGCGGCGGATCTCGTGGAAGGGGCCCGCGTTGACGACGGTGTTGTACACGGAAAGGGGCGGGGTGTCCGGGAAGGTCCAGCGGCGGGCCGAGTCCAGTTCGTCGATGCGCGGGTCACCGGAGTTACTGGCGACCGTCCACGCGGACGGGGCCGTGACGGTGAACGCGTGCGGGGCCTTGAGATCGGGTTGGTCGAAGCACGCCCAGACGAACCGGGCCTCGTCCGGTTCGAAGCTCGTCCAGACGTAGACCTCGCCGTCCGCCGGGTCGATCGCCTTGTGCACACCCTCGCCCATGGCCGTGTCGGCCTGGACACTCTCCACTCGCAGCACGTTGTGCTCGGCCAGAGCGGGCAGAGGGATACGGCCGTCATCGGTGGGCGTGAGGGGGTTGCCGTTCAGCGTGGCGCTGAGTACCTGGGCCGCACAGTCCACGAAGGTGTCCGCGCCCGGCTCGTGACAGATGAAGGTCACGGTGGACACGCATCGAACCTCGGGTCCCTCGGGCAGGGCCGTGAGATCGATGTCCACGTCGTACCGTTCCACGGTCAACAACGTGGCCCGTCGCTCGGCTTCGGTACGGGTAAGGCTCCGCATCCCCATGCGCCCTCCTTCGGCAGACAGCAGGCGCCAGCGTACGACGCGGCACCCAGGTGACCGCAGGCGATTTTTGGAGGGAGCAGCCGGACACCGAGCAGACCCGAGGCGCTACACACAGTGATTGCCCTGAACTCCTCCTGCCGTCGCGAGGGACGATGGAAGCCCGCCGCCCGCGCGTGGGGACCGGACGGAAGGAGTTCCGTGTGTCTGACACCGAACGCTCGTCCGGGTTTCCTGACGCCGGTACCGGTGCGGCGGAGCCGGGCGGCCTGCTGGACCTGCTGCGCATGGCGGCCATCGTGCTGGACGCGCGCGGGCGGATCGTGTTGTGGAGTCCGCCGGCGGAGTCGCTGTTCGGCTACACGGCAGCCGAGGCACTGGGCCAGTACGCCGGTCGCCTGCTGGTGGCCGAGGAGCACTTCGGCCTCGTCCTGCGTCTGTTCGACGAGGTCATGCGGACGGGCGAGAGCTGGGCCGGAACCTTCCCCATGCGGCACAAGGACGGCAGGACGCGGCTGCTGGAGTTCCGCAACATGCGCCTGCAGAACGACGAGGGCGACTACTACGCCCTCGGACTGTGCGCGGAGCAGGAGACCCTGCGCAAGATCGAGCAGGACGTGGCCCTGTCGATGCGGCTGGTGGAACAGTCACCGATCGGGCTGGCCGTACTCGACCCCGACTTGCGGTACGTGGCGGTGAACGCCGCCCTGGAACGCATCGACGGGATCCCGGCCGAGCGGCGTCTGGGCCGCAGGATCGGCGAGGTCCTGGAGTTCGTCGACGCCGAGGAGGCCGAGATTCTGCGGCGCGTCCTCGACAGCGGCGAACCGAACCTGAACCGCGAGATAGTCGGCCGCATCCCCGCCGACCCCGACACCGATCACGCCTGGTCCGTTTCTCTGTTCCGGCTGGACACCGCTGGCGGCAAGGTCCTGGGCGTGGCGGTCTCGGTCATCGACATCACCGACCGCCACCGGGCCGCACTCCAGGCGGAGCAGGCCCGCCACCGCCTGTCCATGGTCGCCGAGGCCGCGGTACGCATCGGCACCACGCTGGATCTGGAGCGGACCGCGCGAGAGCTGGCCGAGTTCGTCGTTCCCCGGCTGGCCGACATCGCCGCCGTCGACGTGCTCGACACGGTGCTCGGCGGCGCCGGTCGCTCGGGCACCGGGCGAGCGGCGGACTTCCGGGCCCTGGCCGTCGAGTCCGCCTGTCCCACCGTCGCGGTGGACGCGGCCGACCGTCCTGGTGACCTGGCTCAGTACGGTGCCGATCGGCTCGTCACCCGATGCGTGCGCACCGCCCGCCCGGCGTTCGTGCCTCATGTGAGGCCGGACGACCTCACCGTGATCGCCCGCGATGCCCGGGCCGCCGGACAGCTTGCCGAGGCCGGTGTCCACTCGTATCTCGCCGTACCCCTGATCGCCCGCGGCGAGGTCCTGGGTGTCCTCGACCTCAAACGGGCTCGTAGTCCGCGGCCCTTCAGCGACGAGGACGTCCTGCTCGCCACCGAACTGGCGGCTCGCGCCGCCGTCTGCATCGACAACGCCCGCTGGTACCGCCGACAGCGCGACACCGCGCTGACCCTGCAACGCAGCATGCTCCCCCGCGCACCGGCGAGCCAGCGTGGTCTGGAGTTCGCCGCCCGCTACCAGCCCGCCGGCACCGGCTTCGAGGTGGGAGGCGACTGGTTCGACGTCATTCCCCGCCGCGACGAACTCACCGCCCTGGTCGTCGGTGACGTCAAGGGCAGCGGCATCAGTGCCGCCACCACGATGGGACGCCTCCGCACGGCGACCCAGACCCTCACCAAACTCGCCCTCGACCCCGCGGACGTCCTCACGCACCTGGACGAGATCACCGCCGAGATGGACTCCCTCATCGCCACCTGTGTGTACGCCGTGTACGACCCGTACCGCGCGGAGTGCTGCATGGCGCGGGCCGGTCACCTCCCTCCCGTCGTCGTCCGTGCCGGCGCTCCGCGCTTGATCGATCTGCCCAGCGGCGCGCCGCTGGGCACCGGGACCGCCTCCTACCGTGCGGTCACCCTTCCGCTCGACACGGGCGATCGGCTCGTGCTCTACACCGACGGCCTGATCGAACGCCGCAGGGAGGACATCGACAGCCGCCTCCAGGTCCTGCTCCGTCTGCTCGACACTCCCGGCACTTCACTGGAAGACATGTGTGACCACCTCCTGCACGCATTGCGCAATCCCGACGATGACGACGACGTCGCTCTGCTGATAGCCAGCCCACGCTGATCCCCGGCACGGTCACCCGGGCTGACGGCCGAACAGGTATGCCAGCGCACGATATGGCGCATTTTCGACGGTTATGGCTTCGCGCGCCCAATGCGCGCGCTTGATGCGCCCTGCCCACCCGGGGCTGATTGATCTTACCTTCACATAACAAGCCGCAAAAAGGGCTGAGATATCAGCCCTTGAGGGTGAATAACAGGACGCCTGTTCTCTATTCATCCGTTCAGGAAAGGCTTGTCGCCGCGCTTGAGGGGGGCCGTTATGGACATGCGCTACGAGGCCTATTCGTACGCCGATCACGTGTTCTATGACTCGCCTGTTCGGTGGGCGACCAAGGACGAGTTCGCTGCCACCGCAGAGCCTTTACCGGCCGGCTGGCTGGGCAACACCAGAGACGTCTGGGTGGGCCGCCGGCCCGCGGACGTCGAACTGCCCGACCAGGGCTGGAAGATCCACGTGTCCGCCTGCCTGGACAACGCGGAGCACATCCTGTCGGTCGTCAGCAGGTACTGCTTCGAGAACCGTGTGGCGTTCAAGTTCCTGCGCAGTCCGGCACTGGTGCAGACACAGAACGCGAAGTACGCCTCACGCGGCTCGAGCGGGAAGTTCATGACGCTGTACCCCGTCGACGAGCCGATGCTGGAGCGCTGTCTCAACGACCTCGGCGAGGCGCTCGCCGGCCGGCAGGGACCGTACATCCTCAGCGACCTGCGCTGGCGCAACGGCCCGCTGTATCTGCGCTACGGCGGTTTCACCGAGCAGTTCTGCCGGTCGGAGACCGGCGAGCTCGTCCTGGCACTGCGTGAGCCGTCGGGGCGGCTCCGCCCGGACGTACGGCGCGCGGTGTTCGACGTGCCCGAGTGGGCCCCCGTACCGGCCGTCCTCAAGCAGGCCCTCGCCGACCAGGCCAGATCGAGCATGGCCGCCTTCCCCTACACCGTGGAACGGGCCCTGCACTTCTCCAACGGCGGAGGCATCTACGTCGGCCGGCCCATCGGCGGCGGCGAGGAGGTCGTCCTCAAGGAGGCCCGCCCGCACGCCGGGCTCGACCAGCGCGGGGACGACGCCGTCGAGCGACTCGGCAGAGAGCGCGACATCCTGAGGCGGCTGGCCGGCCTGCGTGCCGTACCCGCCGAACTCGGCCATCTCATCGCCTGGGAACACCACTTCCTGGTGCAGGAGTACATACAGGGCGAGCCGCTGAACAAATGGTTCGGGCGGCGCTATCCCCTCATCCACCCCTCTCCGGACGACAAGACCATCGCCCGCTACCGCGAGGAGGCCCTGGCCGTCCTGGCGAGTATCGAGGAGGGCCTGCACGCCATCCACGAACGAGGCGTCGTCTTCGGAGATCTCCACCCGCGCAACCTCATCGTCCGCCCGGACGGGCAGGTGTGCTTCATCGACTTCGAACTCGCCTCGCCCGTCGCCGAGTTCGTCAGACCCGGGCTGGGTGCCGCCGGCTTCGCCGCCCCTGCCGGCCTACGGGGATTCGCGATCGACGAGTACGCGCTCGACGCGCTCCGCCTGTGGATCTTCATGCCGCTCATGCAACTGACCTCTCTGGACCCGGAGAAGAGAGCCGAACTGTCCGGCGCCGCGACCAGGCGCTTCGGCCTGCCCGCCCGCACGCCCCCCGACCAGGCCTCCCAGGATCCCCGACGCGCGGCGCTGACAGAGCTGTTCAGCGGTGACCGCGCCACCTGGCCGGCACTGCGCGACTCGATGGCGGCGGCGATCACGGCGAGCGCCACCCCGCTACGCGACGACCGCCTCTTCCCGGGGGACCCCAACCAGTTCACCCATGACGGACTCGGACTCGCCTACGGCGCGGCAGGCGTGCTCTGGGCGCTGCACTCCACAGGCGCGTCCGTCGACGCCGACCACGTCCAGTGGCTCCTGGACGCCGTCCCACGCGAACCCTGCCGCCCCGGCCTCTACATCGGCTCCCACGGCGTCGCCCTCGCCCTGAACCGTCTCGGCCACACCCAGCAGGCACACAACCTCCTGGACCGGCTCATGCAGGACTCACCCGACGGCCACGGCACCGATCTCGCCGAAGGACTGCCCGGCATCGGACTGACCTTCCTGCACTTCGCCGAGACGACCGGCGACCACACCCTGCACGCGGCCGCTCTCGACACCGCCGAGCGCCTGGCCGCACGCCTGCGACAGGCCTCCGGCGACGCCGGTCAGGCAGCTCGGCGGCGCACCGGACTCATGTACGGCGGCTCCGGGTCCGCACTGTTCTTCCTGCGCCTGTACGACGCCACGGCGGACACCGGCCTTCTCGACCTGGCGGAACAGGCCGTCGACGAGGACCTCGCCCGGTGTGTCCTGGGCGAGGACGGCACGCTCCAAGTGGACGACGGCAGCAGGGTGTTGCCCTACCTGGAGTCGGGCAGCGCCGGCATCGCGGCCGTACTCCACGACCTGCTGCGCCATCGACCGGACGAACGGCGGCAACAGAGCCTCGATCAGATCCGCGGCGCCGCGGAGCCCGAGTTCATCGTCCAGCCCGGTCTGTTCAACGGGCGGGCGGGACTGGTCCTGCTGCTGCATCACCTCCAGGACGGCGCTTCGGTCCACGAGCACGTCATCCGGCGGCACATCCGGCGGCTGGCCTGGCATCTCATCCCCTACCAGGGACACGTGGCGTTCCCCGGCGAGCAGCTCCTGCGTCTGTCGATGGACCTCGCCACCGGATCCGCCGGCGTCCTGCTCGCCCTGGGATCGGCCCTCGCCGGTACCCCGGCGCTGCCCTTCTGGAGCGGTGGACGTACCACGGCACCCGCCGCCCCGGTCCTGCGAGTCCCCTGACCGCCGCTCCGCGCGAGTGCGGCATCACCCCCACTGCGACCTCCGCAGTCGCAGTCCACGAGTTCCCGGTGATCGCCGGGAAAGCAGGAAATCCAACCACAGTGACAGGAGTGCATCATGTCCATCCTCAGCCTGCAGGCCCTGGAGACGCCCGAAGAGAGCACCGAGTACATGTCCGTGCTCAGCTCGCTCAGCGCGGTCAACTGCACCAACAGCACCGTCAGCACGCTGCTCTGCCTGTAGCTGATGCGCCGACCGGGCCACCCGCACGGCATGCCGTCAGCTGACCTGGTAACACACGGCCGGCCCGGACTGCGCAGCAGTTCGGGCCGGCGCCCTTGTGCCGCCAGTCCCCCACGTCCGCCGCTTCCACCGGCCACACCATCTCCCGGAGGGACTCCGTATGGGAAACGTTCGCCGAGGACAGCTGAGACGCGAAGGGGTTCACGGCCGCACGACTTCTTCATTCCCCGGACCGGGGACCCGGGCACCTGAGCGCGGCCGGCGGACCGCCGCACATGGGGTGTGGTGGCCCACCGTCCTGGCGGTGTCGGTGGCGATGAGCTCGGTGTCCGCACTGGTCCTGCCCACCGTCCTCGCCAGAGCCGTCGACCGGGTCCTGTCCGACGGCACCGGCGCCGGTTTCCTGCCGGTCGCCGGCGCCGTCGGCCTGCTCACGGCAGCCGAGGCCACGGCGCAGTACGCGGGTCCGCGAGCCACCGCCGGGGCGACCGCCCGGCTGCGCGCCGCCATGCTGCGGCACACCCTGGCCATCGGTCCTTGTCCACCCGAGCGACTGGCCACGGGAGACCTGGTGGCCCGGCTCACCGCGAGCACCGCCGAGGCCGCGCTCACCGTCCAGGCCGCGGTCTACGCGGTCGCCCAGCTCAGCATTGCGCTCGGCTCCGTGGTCGCTCTGGGGCTGCTCGCCCCGGAACTCGCCGCCGTATTCCTGATCATGGCGGTCGTGGGCTATCTGCTGGTACGCCGACAGGTCACGAACACCGCCCAGCGAGGTGCGGGCTACCTGCGGGCCCAGGCCGACGTGGCCGCACGACTGCTGGACGCGCTGGCCGGCAGCCGTACCATCGCCGCCGCGGGAACCGTCGAGCAGGAGATCGAGCGAGTACTGCGACCGGTACCCGAACTCGGACGGCACGGGCGCGCCCTGTGGGACAGCCAGCGCCGCGTCGCCTGGTCCACCGGTCTCCTTGCCCCGGCCACGCAGATAGCCGTGCTCGGCGTCGCCGGGTACGAGCTCGCCACCGGGGCGATCACCCCGGGCGACCTGGTCGCGGCACTCGCCTACACCACGCTCGGCCTCGGCGGTCTCGGCGGTCTCGGCACCGTACAGAGCCTCCTGGACCTCGCCCGAGCCAGAGCCGGACAGGCCCGGGTCCTGGCAGCCCTCCGTACGTCCCCGAACCCACCCGGTCTGCGCGGCCTGCCGCCCGGCCCCGGACGCCTCGAGATCCGTGCGGTCACCGTTCGGAGGGCGGGAAGCGCCGTCCTCGACCGACTTGAGCTCGTCGTCCCCGAGCGGTGCTGCGTCGCGCTCGTCGGCCGCTCCGGCGCGGGTACGTCCTTGCTGGCAGCGGTGGCCGGCGGGCTCCTGGCCCCGGACGAGGGCACCGTGCTGCTGGACGGTGTACCCCTGGACGAGATCCGTCCCGCCGAGGTGCGTGCCGCCGTTTCCTACGCCTTCGGCGACCCCGTGCTGACCGGTGCCACGGTCCTCGACGCCATCCGTGTCGCCGCGCGGCCGGTCTCCGAAGCCCGAGCCCGCCAGGCCGCACGCACCGCGCACGCGGACGCCTTCATCCGCCGCCTCCCTTCCGGCTATCACACGGCCGTGCCGGGAGCGCCCCTCTCCGGCGGAGAGCGCCAACGGGTCGGACTCGCACGCGCCTTGAGCCGCGACTGCCGGCTCCTCGTCCTCGACGACGCGACATCCAGTCTCGACACCACCACCGAGGCCCAGGTCCTGTGCGCCATGGACGTCACTCACGGGGCCCGCACACGGCTGGTCGTGACCCGTCGGACATCGACGGCCGCCCGCGCGGACGTCGTGGCATGGCTGCACGAGGGTCGCGTTCAGGCAGTCGCTCCCCACGAGGAGCTGTGGAAGCAGCCCGCCTACCGCGGCATCTTCCGTGACACCGGGGACGACCGGGACACGGGCGACTGAGGGCCGAACGAGCCACGTACGAAAGGACAGGCACGCATGGTCGACACCAACACCAACACCGGCACCGGCACCGGCACCGGCAGCGCAGCCGTGCGCCTGGTTCGAAGCAGCCTCTCGCGCAGTCGCAGGCAGGCGTGGCGGCTGACGCTCTGGACCCTGCTGTCCACCGCTCCGGCACTCGTCTCCGGCAAGGCTCTCGCCATCGCCGTGGACCAGGGCTTCCTGGCGCACCGCCCCCGCGCGGCCGTGCTGGGCCTGGGTGTCTTCGCCCTGTGCGCGCTCGCCGGGGCGTGGGCGAGCCGGCAGGCGTACCCCTGGCTCGCCGAGATCGTGGAGCCGCTGCGCGACAGCCTCCTGCGTGACGTCGTCACCGGCACGCTGCGCCGTGCGGTGGCCGACGGGGCGCGGCGGGACGACGGTTTCGCGGCCGTCGCCGTCGCTCGGCTCACCCGACAGGTGGAAGCGGTCCGGGACGCACTCGCCGGGCAGCTCATGCTCGTGTGGCATTTCGCCCTGACGGTCGCGGCGGTCATCGCGGGCACCGCCGTCATAGCCCCGGCCGCCGTGCCGCTCATCGCGGGACCTCTCGTCGTGGCGCTCGCCCTGTTCGCCGCCCTCGCCCCCGCCACCGTTCGCAGGCAGCGCGAGGCGTTCGAGGCCGAGGAGACGCTGGCCAGGAACGCGGTCTCGACCGTGGAAGCCCTGCGTGATCTTGTGGCGTGCGGGGCGTACGAGCAGGCGGAGCGCGAGGCACTCGAGGCCGTGCATACCTGCTTCCGCGCGTCCCGTGCTCTCGCGCGGGTGTCGGCGGTGCGGCGGCTGATCGTGGCGCTGGGCGGGCACAGCCCTCTCCTGCTGGTGGTTGTCGCCGCCCCCGGCCTCGCCCGTGACGGCATGACCTCCGGTGCTGTCCTGGGCGTGCTCGCCTATGTGCTGGCCACCCTGGAACCGGCGATCCGTCTGCTGGTCCAGGGCGTCGGTGCCTCCTGGCTCCGACTGGCCGTGGCGGCCGAGCGTCTCGCAGAGGCCACGCGCCATCCGGAACCGGAGCCGGATCCCCAGCCCTCGCTCCGGCCCGCCGACGGATCGGCCGCACTGTCGGGGATCACTTTCGCGTACGGCCCGGAGGCCGAGCCGGTGCTGGACGGTCTCGATCTGGCGCTCGCCGACGGCGACGGCCTGGTCGTCGTCGGCCCGTCCGGCATCGGCAAGTCCACCATGGCGGACCTGCTGGCCGGAATCCGCAGGCCCGACAGCGGTCAGGTCCTTGTCGGCGGTGTGCCTCTCGACCACGTGGCACACCGCGATCTGACCCGTGCCAGGGTCCTGCTGCCGCAGAATCCCTATGTCTTCACCGGGTCCTTGAGAGAGAACCTCTGCTATCTCGCCCCGGACACCGCGGACGGCGTCATCGCCGTGGCCGTCGCGGAACTGGGCATGGAGAGCCTGGTCGAGCGGCTGGGCGGGGTGGACGGCTGTGTCGACCCCGCCCAACTCTCGTCCGGCGAGAAGGAATTCATCGCCCTGGGGCGTGCCTACCTCTCCTCCGCGCGGCTGGTCATCCTCGACGAGGCGACCCGCCATCTCGACGCGGCGGCCGAACGGCGGGTGGAGGAGGCGTTCCGACGGCGGCCCGGCACGGTGGTGACCATCGCGCACCGCATCGCACCGGCCCGCCGTGCGGACCGGGTGCTGCTCCTGGACGGCGTCCGGCCGTGGGCCGGCACGCATGACACGCTGCTGGCCGAGGCGCCGCTCTACGCCGATCTGGTCGGCCACTGGGACCTCGGTGCCGCCGCGCCCGGCGGCACCCGGCCCGACGCCGGCGGAGCGGAACTCACCGTCCGGGGCGCAGCGTCAGATCGCTCATCGTCGCGTCCCTCGGCAGATCCAGCGCCGTGACGACAGCGGAGGCGACCGAAGCCGCGCTCATGTGGGCGTCCGGGTCGTAGGGAAGGCCGAACTGTTCGTGCAGCCGGACCTGCATCGGCGTGTCGGTCTCACCGGGGAAGACGGTGGTGACACGCACCCCGTGCTCGTACTCCTCCGCCCTCAGGGATTCGGCCAGCGCCTTCAGCCCGAACTTGGAGGCCGCGTAGGCGCTCAGGCGCGGCGGCGCGTACATCCCCGCGCCCGAGTTCATGAAGACGACGTGTCCGCGCGCTGCCCGCAGCGCGGGAAGAAGCAACCGCGTGAGCTCCGCCGGGGCCGCCAGGTTGACCGCGAGTGTGCTCTGCCAGACCTCCGCGCCCATCCCGTCGACCCGTCCCGCCTCCGCCACGCCGGCGACGTGCAGCAGCGCGTCCAGCCGTCCGGGCAGCTCCTGCGCCTCCAACTTGCCACGCAGCGAACCCGGTTCGGCCAGATCGGCCACCACGGTCCGGCATCCCGGGAAACGTATGCGCAGCTCCCTCGCCCGCGCCTCGTCCCGGGCCAACAGCCATACTTCTTCCCCCCGCGCCGTGAGGACGGCGGCCAACGCCGCACCGATACCCGAACCAGCACCCGTGATCAAATACACGCCCATAAGCTCTTTGATACCCAGATAGACCTGTATATCCACCATCCCGGGCAGCCCGATACGAGTTTCGCCGTGCCCAGAATGCCTGCGGTCATGTCCGAACGGGACGATCTCCCTTCCCCTCCGTACCTTTCTGCGGCCGGCGACTCAAAAGCCCCTGGTGGCCGCCGTACCATGGCACTCGCTGGGCCATTTCTGCACAAGTAAGAAAGAACCAAGTAGTGAATCGACCACCATTCTCCGCAGTCGGCGCGTTAGCGGCACGACAGCGCATCGGCATGTCACACGAGCAGGTGGCGAGGCAGATGAGCGCCTTTCGGGTCCCCGTCGATCCGGACCTGGTAATCGCCTGGGAGAACGGTTCCTACCGTCCCACCGAACATGAGCTGTTCGCACTGGCCGATGTTCTGTGGTGTCGGACCATTGAATTAATGGGCATCGAAAAGCCTCGAAGTATGGCAGAGCTTCGGCTGGCCCGGCAGTTCACCGTGACCATGCTGGCCGAAAGCATCGGAATGGGTGTCGCCGAGTACGAGGAAGCCGAGCGCCTCAATCAGTGGCGGGGTAACTGCAACCAAACGCTTGCCCTGCTGAACGCGCTGGACCTTTCCCTGCCCGAGGTGCTGGGCGCCACAGGCCAGTCCGAGGTCCAGGTGACCGCCATACCCTTGGGTTCCCGGACATCCCTGTGGACCCGCGTCCGGGCCGGCCGTCCGGACGCACGGGCGGCCGACCCGCGCGAGCGGACGGCGACACCCACGAATGACCGAAGCGGTCGAGCCGTCATATGAGCCCGGCGCGGACGGCCGGCAACCCGCACCCCTGATGGTCGGCAGTGCCTGTCAGATGACGCGGGAAGAGCGGTGCGAGAGGGTGGGACGGGGGTCGAGGAAGCGGCCGGAGGCGGAGAACGCGGCTGCGTTGAAAGCCTCTTCCCGCATGGCCATCGCGGGGAACTCCTTGCAGGCGGTCTGCGGCTGCGCCGTGGTCCCGCCGAACCGGCAGGCGAGTCCGGTGAGCCTGATGGTGATGAAGTCCGCGATCTGGGCTCCGAATTCGATGGGCCTCCCGCCGATGGTGATGTCCCCGACGCCGAAGTCCTTGTCCGGGGGCACTTGGTAGACGGCGCGGACACGGTGCTCCGAGTCGCCTCTCAGGTAATTCCAGTAGCCCTTGGGATCGGAGCCGTCCGGGGTCTCCCAGCCGTCCGTGGAAAGGTCGTCGAAGTACAGGCCGACCGGGTCGGCGAGGCTGATGTCGGCCTTCTGACGGGCCAGGGCGTTGACTCCCGCGCCGATGTGCGGATCACTGTTGCGCTCCGCCGCGCCATACTTGCCGCATCCGATGAGCTCCTGCTCGGTGGCCAGTTCCTGGCCGTTGACGACCCGCCGGATGGTGGCCGCCGCGGCCAACTCGATCTCTGCGCCCAGTGTGTTGTTCTGCTGAATCAGGTGCATGGCGCCATGACTGGTGGAGTTGTTCCACTTGTTGCGCGGCTGGTATCGGCCGCTCGGCGAGAACAGATCCTCCTTGCGCACGTCCGGACTGATGAATCCCTGGTAGAGCTCCAGCGCCTTGTCCGGGTTCGTCTGCGCCAGGATCTCCCAGTACTCGGGACCTTCACAGGTGAACGTGACCTGGGTGATCTTCCCCGAGCCATCGCGGGTGACGCTCCACTCGCAGTACTCGTCCTGGACGTCACGGCTGGCGTCCGCGCGCTGCCATCGCTGGAGGTCGGAAATGGAAGTGATCTTGATGATGCGGGGGAACGCGGTCCATCTGATGGGGGCGCGCTGAACGTCCGCGGCCGTGTCGGTGCTGGTCAGGTTGTAGAACTGCGGTCTTGGACTGTCATTCCGTACCTGTTGGGGGTCGGGACCCTTGATGGCCTCGTCGACCGTGTCGGAGATGAACGTGTTCCAGGCCTTGCGGCCGAAGTCGTCCAGATCGTCGAGGTTGCCGGGAGGTCCGTAGGCTTCCAGTCCGGCCATGGCGTTCTCCTTGCTCGTGAGGGCGGAGGGCGGCGTCAGATCATCTCTGCGACGGTGGCGTCCTCGCGCATCGCCAGCGGCGGGGCACCGGGGGCGATATCGGTGACCGGCAGAGTGAGTTCGAACTCGTTCAGCTTCATGAGGCGGAACTGCCGACGGCGGTACTCGGCGAGCCGGACGTAGTCGTCGAAGCCGGATTCGGTGCCGATCTGCTCGGTGACCTTGCGCAGATAGGCATCCACCCGCTGTCCGAACACCGTCCGCCAGTCGTCCTCGGGTACCTGCCAGTGCCCGGCGAAGCGGCCCTCGGGACTGTCGGCGGGCAGGGTTCGCGCGGCCTCCGAGACGGCCTGGGCGACCTTGTCGCACAACTCCACCGCTTTGGTGGGCGTGGTCGGCACGTACCGCATGAGGTGACTGCGGGCCGGGCTGAAGACCGGGTTGGGAAAGTCCACCATCAGCACGCAGGCGGCGAACCTGGCCGAGACAAGCTGCTTGCGGACCAGCTGCCGGACCACTTCGTTGTCCTCGTGGGCGGCCTCGGGCACCACGAAGGCGAAGAACGTGTCGCCTGCCTGGGAGAACGCGCTGAGCTTCTCCTCCAGCCGGAACCCGAACCGGCTCAGGGCGGCCAGGTACCGGGCGGCCGGTGCCCTGGGCGGGACGGCTTGCGTGAACAGGCGAAGGTCGTCGAACAGGACGTCCTGGTTCAGCCAGAAGCCCGTGGGCAGCGTCAGGTCGGGACTGTCCGCCGTGACATTGCTGCTCTGTCTGTCGGTGCTGGCCAGGTTGACCGTGGTGCTGGTGAACAGGTGGCGCAGCAGCCGGTCAGGATGGTCCACGACGCCGTTCGCGGTGACCGCGGCCAGGCGGGCCGCCGTCCAGCGGGTGACGAGGGACCTGACGGTCAGTTCCAGCTGCTGGGCTCCGATGACCTGCTGGAACAGCTGGTCATCGCGCAGCGGGTCGTCGTCGGCGAGCCGGATCGTGGCCCGCTCGGACTGCCAGTTGATCCAGGGAATCCTCAACTCCTTCATCACGACGCCGCCGTTGATGTGGCTGTCGAAGCAGCCCTTGCCGCGGGATTCCGGCTCCAACGCGTGCCAGGAGTTGCCCGACCACACCCAGCTGGAGTCGAGCCGGGCATAGAAGTTGAAGACCTTCGCTCCGGGATCCCATGCCGCGACCTGAAGGAATCCCTCCTCGGGGTCGCCACCAGCCTGGGTGCTGACCAGAAGGTCCACCTGGCCGCCTCCCACGGCGGTGGTGATCGCGAACCGCATGTCGCGTTCGCCGATGGCGTCCGGCGGGATCTGCCCGGCCTCGCTGATCAGATACACCTTGCGGGAGGGGGCGGCTGTCGGAGGGAGTCCGGACAGCAGGTCCTGCACGGTGGTGGGAAACATGCCCGCGCGGAAGAACTCGACCGCCATGGGGTCGCCCAGCGCCGCAAGCTCTTCCTCGGTGACGGGCCGCGCCCGGTCGTCCCTGCCGGTGATCCCGCGGTACAGCCGTCCCGGCTCCAGCGCTGTGGGGCCGGGTGCGCGGGCGGCATCGGCCTCCTCCAGGCCGGTCGCCCCCATCCAGGCTGTCGCCCGCCGCGGCCGCGTGTGGTCGGGCATGGCAACTCCACTCCTGAGTAAGCGTTCTCCCATTGGGGCCGAATATCACATTATGTATAAATCCATACCCCGTTGTGGATATCCACTCCGGCCCCGGATTCACCCTGATGGCCCAGCGAACACCGGACTCGGCACACCGTGCGCTGCCCCACCCCGCCCCGTGACTGCCGGCCGGCGGGAACCACGGCGGGACGCGACAGGTCGCGAAAATATTTCGTAACCGACGAATTAACCCTCCTTGTCCCCGTCGCGGTGGTCCCGTCGCCGTAGGCGGCCAGGCACTTGCCCGAGACGCGGAGTTCGCCTGCCGCGGTCTGGGTGATCGTCTGGTTGGCGTTGCCCGAGCAGTCGTAGATCTGGACCTGGACGCCTGTCTGGCCGTTCGGGACGTCGAGGCAGCGGCCGGAGTAGGTGCCCTTGAGGGTGAAGGCCGAGTCGGTGGGCAGCGGGTCATGGACCAGCTGCCAGTCCTGTGAGCCGTCGGCGGTCGACGCCGCCACCGTGACGGAGCCGTCCGTGGTCGCTCCGGTCATGTACAGGCTGGTGTTACGGACCGAGCGCAGCTTGTAGTACCCGTTGGACGACGGGACGAGGGTCCACTGTTTGTCGGTGGCGCCGTCGTCGACCCACTGGGCCAGCTTCTGCCCGGCCGTCGCGCTGCCGGTCCAGATGGCGACCGCGCGGCCCCCGGCCTTGTTGAGCAGGGTGATGTCGGCGCCCCTGGACGTCAGGTGCCAGCGCTGAGTGTCGGCGGTGGACGCCGCACCCAGGACGAGGTCGGGGGTGTTCCCGGTGAGGTTCGCGTCCTGTGTCTTCCCGGAAACGGTGGCGAGGACCTGGCCGGTCAGCCGGTTGACGAGGCTGTAGTAGGCGCCGTCGGAGCGGCCGAGATCGACCTCGGCGTACTTCACGGGGCCGACGCTTCCGCCGCTCCAGGACGCCTGGAGGATCAGGACGCGTCCGGTGCCGGTGACGTACTGGAGGTTGCGGCTGTAGCCGGCGGCGGCGGGCGTCTTGTACTCCTTCCATGTGCCGGTGCTCAGCCCGGACTCGTTCACCCAGACGTCGCCGCTGCCGGAGGCGTTGTAGACGATCCGGCCGTCCGGCATCGGCAGGAGGACCGGGCTGCCGCCGGTGGCCAGCGCGTTCCCGCCCGAGGGCACGGGCAGCGAGGTGATCGGGGCGTCACCGGCCGAGAAGAACTTCGCCGGGTCGTCGGAGACGCGGTAGCGGACGTTGGTGCCGCCGCCCCAGTACTCGTACGTCAGCAGCCACTTGCCGTCGGTCGTCGGCGCGATGGTCGTCATCCCCGGGCGGCCGCCGCCGATCTCCGTCTTGCCGCCTCCCATGCTCACAGTGGCACCCGGGACGTCGACGACCGGGGCGCTCCAGGAGGTGCCGCTGCCGCCGTCCCAGGTCCGGTGCACCAGGACCTGGCCGCCGGAGTCCGTCGCCGTGCCGTTGTCAGGGTCGAGGGTCAGGGCGCCGGTGCCGGTGTCGTAACCGGTGTAGTCGTTCTCGTCGGAGTAGTAGGCGATGAGCTTGCCGTCGTGGGCGAGCAGGTGCGGTTCCCAGACGGGGTCGACCTGCTTGTGGGTGTTGGCGCTGGAGACACGGCCGACACTGCCCGCGCTGCCGCCCTGCCAGCCGCCGGCTGCGATGATGTTCTCGAAGTTCCACGTCGCGCCGTCATCGTCACTGGCGTACAGGGCGAGCGCTACGTCCTTGCGGTCGCCGTCGCTGGTCGGCGTCCAGTTGGGGTCGGCGGCCTTCTGCTCCTCGTAGTAGGAGTCGTCGCCCGAGACGACACTGGCGAGGAGGAACGTGCCGGCTCTCAGGTTTCCGACGTCCTGTGGGAGGACGTAGAGGTACGGGTTCGTCCAGTTGCTCGTGTACTTCGCGTACGTGGAGTCGCTCGACAGGTAGGCGGGAGCTTTGACAGCGGCGAGCTTCGACCACGTCGTGCCGTCGTCGTCGCTCTTGTAGAGGGGCAGCGTCTGCCCCACCGGAGCGCTCTCACTGTCCTCGAACGTCGCCACGATCCGGCCGCTCGGAAGCTGGGCGGACTTGGGGTAGAGGACGCACGGGCTTTTGTTGCAGGCGGCCGTATTGGTGGCGGCATACAGGTTCGACGGGCTCGGCTGATATGCCGACGCGTTCGATGCGGAGGCGATGGCGAATGCCACGCCGATGCTTGCGGCTGTCGCGGCGGCGAGAGCCTTTCTTGCCCATGTGTTCATGAATACGGAAACCCTTTCGCGCCCCGCTGCTCAGGGAATACGAAGGCGGCTCAATGGGCCCTGAGGCGGCTGGAGTCAGTATTGGGACGCGGTACCGCCGTGTCACCGGCACGCTTCCGAAAGTGTTTCGTGCGCCGAGCGTCCTGAGGAGTTGACAGATGGATCGCCCCCTCGGCGCAGTCGTCACACTCGGTGAGTGAATCGCGACTTTCCGCCGCTATCTCGTAGATTTCCGAGAGCCTCAAAGAAAATCGGACGGCGATGTCGAGAACCCGTGGCCGGCTCCGTCCCCGAGGTGAACGCGACGACAATGGGTCGCACCAGCACCGAGGAGAAACACGATGGCGAAGTACTTGCTGCTCAAGCACTACCGCGGCGCCCCGGCCGCGGTGAACGACGTGCCGATGGACCAGTGGACGCCGGAGGAGATCTCGGCGCACGTGCAGTACATGCGGGACTTCGCGGACCGGCTCGAGAAGACCGGCGAGTTCGTCGACGGTCAGGCGCTGGCCCTCGAGGGGACGTTCGTCCGGTACGACGGTGAGGGGCGCCCGCCGGTCACCGACGGCCCGTTCGCCGAGACCAAGGACCTCATCGCCGGCTGGATGGTGATCGACGTCGACAGCTACGAGCGCGCCGTCGAGCTGGCCGGGGAGCTGTCGGCCGCCCCGGGCGCGGGCGGGAAGCCGATCCACGAGTGGCTCGAGCTGCGCCCGTTCCTGGCCGCGTCGCCCACCATCACGGAGTGCCCTCATCGATGAACGAGGCCCTGCTCCGGAGCCTCACACCGAGCGTGCTCGGGATCCTCGTCCGCCGCGGAGCCGGCTTCGCGGCGGCCGAGGACGCCGTGCAGGACGCGCTGGTCGAGGCGGTCCGCGTCTGGCCGGCCGACCCGCCGCGTGACCCGAAGGGCTGGCTGGTCACCGTGGCCTGGCGCCGGTTCCTCGACGCGACCCGGGCGGACGCCGCCCGCCGCCGGCGTGAGGACCTCGTGGACGAGGAGCCGGCGCCGGGGCCCGCGACCGCGGTGGACGACACGCTTCAGCTCTATTTCCTGTGCGCCCACCCGTCGCTGACGCCGGCGTCCGCGGTGGCGCTGACGCTGCGCGCCGTCGGCGGGCTGACCACCCGTCAGATCGCCCAGGCCTGTCTGGTGCCCGAGGCGACCATGGCGCAGCGGATCAGCCGGGCCAAGCGCACCGTCTCCGGTGTGCGGTTCGACCAGCCCGGCGACGTCGCCACCGTGCTGCGCGTCCTCTACCTGGTGTTCAACGAGGGCTACTCCGGCGACGTCGACCTCGCCGCCGAGGCCATCCGGCTCACCCGGCGGCTCGCGGCCTCGGTCGACCACCCCGAGGTGGCGGGGCTGCTCGCGCTCATGCTGCTCCACCATGCCCGGCGTGCCGCCCGGACCGCGCCCGACGGCAGCCTGGTGCCGCTCGCCGAGCAGGACCGCGGCCGGTGGGACACCGAGTCGATCGCCGAGGGCGTCGCGATCCTCCAGGCGGCCCTCGCCCGCGACCGGCTGGGCGAGTTCCAGGCCCAGGCCGCCATCGCGGCACTCCACGCCGACGCGCCCACCGCCGAGGAGACCGACTGGGTGCAGATCGTCGAGTGGTACGACGAGCTCGCGCACCTGACCGACAGCCCGGTCGTCCGGCTCAACCGCGCGGTCGCCGTCGGCGAGGCCGACGGACCGCGCGCCGGCCTGGCCGCGCTCGCTGCACTGGACGACTCGCTGCCCCGCCACACGGCGGTGGCGGCATACCTCCACGAGCGCGACGGCGACCTGGTGACGGCGGCACGGCTGTACGCCGAGGCGGCCCTGAAGGCATCCAACCTCGCCGAGCGCGACCACCTGACGCGCCAGGCCGCCCGGCTCAACTCCCGCCGGCGTCGCTGACAGCTCGCGCTCTCGTGAAGCAACGTTCGTGTTCCCGCCGGCAGGAGGGACCTGGCGCGTTCGGTGCGACGGCGAGAACCGAGTGCCACGCAGGGGATTGACGCGCCCTCTGAGGCTCCTATCATCCAGGCAGAGTTGAAATGGGAGCGCTCCCACGACATTTGAACGGGACTTCACCCGCACCCGACCGTACGAGGAGACACATGCATCAGCTCACCCGCACCAAGCGACGCCACGCCGCGGCGCTGAGCCTGCTGGCCGCCGCCGTACTGGCGGTGCCCGGTACCGCTGCCGCGGTGCCCGATGCCGTGAAGGCCTCCACTCTGGGCGCCCAAGCGGCACAGTCCGGACGCTACTTCGGCACGGCCGTCGCGTCCGGCAAGCTCGGTGACGGCACGTACGCGACCATCCTGGACCGCGAGTTCAACATGGTCACGCCCGAGAACGAGATGAAGTGGGACACCACGGAGCGTTCCCGCGGCTCGTTCAACTTCGCTCCCGCCGACCAGATCGTCAACCACGCCACGGCACACGGTCAGCGCGTGCGCGGCCATACGCTGGTCTGGCACTCCCAACTGCCCGGCTGGGTCAGTGGCATCACCGACGCGAACACGCTGCGCAGCGTGATGAACAATCACATCACCACGGAGATGAACCACTTCAAAGGCAAGATCTACGCCTGGGACGTGGTCAACGAGGCGTTCGCCGACGGCAGCGGCCAGCACCGCAGTTCGGTCTTCCAGAACGTGCTCGGCAACGGCTTCATCGAGCAGGCGTTCCGCACCGCGCGGGCCGCCGACGCCTCGGCGAAGCTCTGCTACAACGACTACAACATCGAGAACTGGAGCGACGCGAAGACGCAGGGCGTCTACAACATGGTGCGCGACTTCAAGTCCCGGGGCGTGCCCATCGACTGCGTCGGCTTCCAGGCCCACTTCGGCTCCAGCGGCCCGCCCGCGAGCTTCCAGACCACGCTGGCGAACTTCGCCGCCCTCGGCGTGGACGTACAGATCACGGAACTGGACATCGCCCAGGCGCCGACGACTGCGTATGCGAACACCGTCAAAGCCTGCATGAACGTGTCACGCTGCACCGGCATCACCGTGTGGGGCATCCGGGACAGCGACTCCTGGCGCACCGGGCAGAACCCGCTGCTGTTCGACGCAGGCGGCAACAAGAAGTCCGCCTACAGCGCGGTACTGACCGCACTGTAGGCGGCACCCCGGCGAAGGCTGCCCGCGCGTCCGCCGCCGCGCTTCCGTCCAGCTACAGCTGGACCTCCAGCGGCACGCTGATCGCTCCCAAACCGGACTCGACGCACAACATCGCCGGGATCAAGGACCCGTCGGTCGTCTACTACAACGGCAAGTACCACGTGTTCGCCAGCGTCGCCGGCTCCTCCGGCTACGGACTGGTGTACCTGAGCTTCAGCGACTGGTCGCAGGCCGGCTCGGCCACGCACTACTACCTGGACCGGAGCGCCATCGGCACCGGATACCGGGCCGCCCCGCAGGTGTTCTACTACGCGCCGCAGAAGCTGTGGTACCTCGTCTACCAGACCGGCAACGCCTCGTACTCCACCAACACCGACATCAGCAACCCGAACGGCTGGAGCGCGCCCCGCAACTTCTACGCGTCGATGCCGGACGTCATCAAGCAGAACATCGGCAGCGGCTACTGGGTCGACATGTGGGTGATCTGCGACAGCGCCAACTGCTACCTGTTCTCCTCCGACGACAACGGACACCTGTACCGCTCGCAGACGACCGTGTCCCAGTTCCCGAACGGGTTCACCAACACGGTCATCGCGGCCCAGGACTCCAACAAGTACGCCCTGTTCGAGGCGAGCAACGTCTACAAGGTGCAGGGCACCAATCAGTACCTGCTGATCGTCGAGGCGATCGGCTCGGACGGGAAGCGCTACTTCCGCTCCTGGACCTCAGGCGGTATCGCCGGGTCGTGGACACCGCTGGCCGCCACCGAGAGCAACCCGTTCGCGCGGGCGAACAACGTCGGCTTCCCGGCCGGTTCCTGGACCAAGGACATCAGTCACGGCGAGATGCTCCGCGCGGGCTACGACCAGACCCTGACGATCCCCTCCTGCAAGCTCCAGTACGTCTACCAGGGCCTGAACCCCAACGCGAGCGGCGACTACAACAGCCTCCCGTGGCGGCTTGGCCTGCTCACCCAGACCAACTCGGCCTGCTGACGAGAGGGACGGCGAGGAGCAGTGCGGCGAGGGCGGCGAGGGTGACGCCCTGCCAGCCGAAGGAGTCGAGCAGGGGTGCGGCGAGGGCGGTGCCGACGGCGCCGATGGTGAAGTACAGCACGAGGTAGACGCTGGTGAGGCTGCCGGAGCGGTGCGGGTCGAGGGCGATGATCCGGCTCATGTTGGCGGCTTGGGCGGCGAAGCAGCCGGCGTCGACGAGGGCGAGGCCGAGAACGATGGCCGGCGGGGTGTTCATACCGGTGGCCAGCAGGATGGTTCCGGCCGCGGCGGCCAGCACACAGGTGGTGATCACCGTGGCCGGGGTGTGCCGGTCGGCGAGGCGTCCGGTGAGCGGGAGTACGGCGAGACCGAGGAGTCCGGCCAGGCTGTACAGGCCGATGGCGGTCGGGTCGAGGGAGTGGGGCGGTTCGGCCAGGGCGAGCGCGAGAGCGACCCATATCAGGTTGAAGGCGAAGTACCACAACCCGCCGACGACCACCGCGCGTCGCAGTTGCGGGAACTCGCGGAGCAGCGGAGGAAGGGAGGTGAGGACGGCGCGGTAGCTGTGGCCGGAGTGCGGGCGCTGCCGGGGCAGGCGCGTGCCGGCGGCGACCGCGCCGAGCAGGGCCAGGGCGGCGAAGACGAGGAGCATCCTCCGCCAGCCGAGGATGTCGGTGAGGGCTCCGCCAGCCAGGCGGCTGAGCAGGATGCCTGCCGACATCCCTGCGGCCACCGTGGCGACGCCGGTCGCGCGGCGCCCGGGCGAGGCATGCCGGCCCGCGATGGTGCCGGCCTGGCCGGCGACACTGGCGGCCGCGCCGATGAGCAGGTAGGCCGCCAGCAGCACGCTCGCGCCGGGTGCGGCCGCGGCGAGCGTGAGGGCGGCGGCCAGGGCGGTGAGCTGTACGGCGACCAGGCGGTTGGGGGCGAGGCGGTCGGCGAGGGGAAGCAGGAGCGCGAAGCCTGTCATGCAGCCGGCGAGCGCGGCCGTCGGTATGAAGCCGATCAGGGAGACGGGGACGTCCAGTTCGGCGGCGACCGAGGTGAGCGCGGGCTGGATGGCGTAGTTGTTCGCTATCGCCGTCCCGGCCGTGCAGGCCAGCAGCAAGGTGCCGCTTCGGGGAAGGGGGCGGCTCATGGTTGTGTGCCGCGGGTGAGGATGACGGCGTAACGGCATTCGGCGTCGGTGGCGTTGACGAAGACCCGCGGGGCCGGTTCGCCGAGTTCGATGGTGTCGCCCGCGTCGAGTTGGTGGACCGTGTCGCCGTCGTGGAAGGTCAGGCGGCCGTCGAGGACCCAGACGATCTGCCGAATGAACGCGAAGGCCGCGGCCGGATACGGGACACGGGCTCCGGCCGGCAGATGGATCTCGGCGATTTCCGCGGGGAACTCCGGGCCGGCGATCTGCCGGCGCCGGTAGCCGGTGTCGGGGTCGCGCCATTCGGCCGCGTCGGCCCGGCGGCGCACTCCCGCGGTGGCTTCCGTGTCCTGCTGTGTGCCTTCGGCCAGGGCGAGCAGGGAGGCGACGCTGAGCTGGAACGCGGCGGACAGCTTGCCGAGGACGACGGCGGTGGGGCTGCTCTCGCCGCGCTCGATCCGGCTGATCATGGCCTGGGAGACACCGGAGGCGTCCGCGAGCTGCGCCAGGGTCCATCGGCGACGCTCCCGTTCGGTACGGACCCGAGCCGCGATCTGCCCCACCAGAGGATCTACTATGTTGGACATGAATCCAATATACGAGAGAAGCGAGGCTGTGACGGTACGCCCGGCACGCTCCGAGGACGCGGACGTCATCCGCGCGATCCGCAACCACGCGATCGAGCACTCGACGGCCCTGTGGACACGGACCCCGCAGTCCCCCGCCGAGGGGACGGCCTGGCTGGCCGCCCACCTGGAGCGCGGATCGGCGTTCGTGGCGGAGGTGGAAGGCGAGGTGGTCGGATTCGCGGTCTACGGTCCGTGGCGGGAGCTGGACGGATACCGGCACACGGTGGAGGACTCCGTCTACGTCCGCGAGGGCCGGCACGGGCTCGGCGTGGGCTCCGCACTGCTGGGCGCCCTGATCACCTCGGCGCGCGAGGCCGGCCACCACGTGGTGATCGCCGGGATCGAAGCCGAGAACACCGCTTCGGTCCGGCTGCACGAACGGTTCGGGTTCCACCACGTCGGCACGGTGCCGGAGGTCGGCACCAAGTTCGGCCGATGGCTCGACCTGACGATCATGCGGCTACCCCTGTCCTGACCCTCGGAAGGGCGGAGCGATGGAACGGTGAGGCACATTTCAGCCATGATTCATACAGGCATCTTCTGACTCCGTTTCTCACGGCAGACGCATGGTTCAGCGCATGTCTGATGATTCCGCTTACGCGTAGACGCACATCGTTTTTTCGCCATGTGCATTGTCATGTCCTTGCGTCTGCTGCTGACCGTGTGACTAGAGTGACCGCCTGCTCTCGGTTCAGTTGGGGAACTGCCCACCCGTCACGTCCGGGTGGGACGGGAGCGGACGACCACTACACACTCAGCACATCGGGGACCTCAGGCGCGTGCTGCCACGGGCCGGTCTCCCTGTGCCTCAACACGGGGGATCACTGCCATGCGCAAGTGGCTGCCTACTCTCGCCCTGTCCACTGCTTTCATCTCTTCGGTCCTGGCGGCTCCGCAAGCCCTGGCCCAGGACTCGAAGCCGGTTTCCGAGAAGGTGCCCGGCACCCATGTGACGCTCGCACCGAGCGCGGCACACGATGCGCAGACGCGTGCCCTCGCGGCGGCCCATCCCGAAGCGGTACAGGCCGCCGCCACGCTGTGCGGAAGCGGATACAAGCTGTCGTTCGCAGAACAGCTTCCGGATTCCCGCCGGTTCGGAACCCTCTTCACGTACACCAAGTACGTGACGGGCGGGACGGACGGGGCATGTGCCGTCTTCGACAACAACCTCGGCGTCAAGAAGCACATGAAGCTGAAGCTGTGCTGGACCACGTGCAAGGTCGATGACGGCTCGTACTCGGAGTACGCGGGTCCGGTCAAGTACGAGAGCAGCGACCGCAACTTCGACCCCGGCTGCGCCGTGGTGAACGCCCTGATGTGGTCGGACAATGTCGCGATCATCGACCGGCAGACCCACGTCTCCGCCTGCGACTGACGCGACCGACCGTCGCCTGTCCCTCTGCCGCGGCGGCCCCGTCTTCGCCGCCGGCTTCGCAACCTCGCCGACCGCTGCCCCGGCAGGGCCTGACAGGCCGGAGGCGGCCAGGCGCGCAACAAGCGCGCCTTCTGCCGCAAGCGCCTCGGTGAGCTCGTAGGCCTGTGTCCCGGAACCTCGCGGCCGACCGAGTCGGCCGCGAGGGACCCCGGCCACACGCCTCCCGCGAACCCGGGACCGCGCCGGCTGATCAACGGCACCCGCCGCCACGGCGCGTGCCGGTCTGGCAGGTCAGGCTGCCCCGGCTGACGACGAGTTGGGGCAGCCTGCCTCTTTCCCCTCACTCGTCAAGCAGCTCAGGAGTCTCGGCATGGCCGACGCGAAAGTCCTCGAAGGGCAGAAGTGGGTCAATCAGACCTACGGCAGTGTGCCCGGCTACCAGAAGTGCCCGGAGGACGGCAAGACCGGCTGGTCCACCATGTACGCCCTCACGATGGGCTTGCAGAAGGAACTCGGCATCAGCCCCGTGGTCGCGAACTTCGGCGACGGCACCGTCGCCAAGCTCGCCGCACTCGGTGAGCTCGGCAGTGGCTGGGCGAAGAACAACAACATCATCAAGATCATCCGGTACGGTCTGTTCTGCAAGGGCTACACCGGCGGCTACAGCGACACCGGCTTCTTCGACCCGGACATCACCCTGGCCGTCAAGCACATGCAGGGAGACATGGGCCTCTCCCAGACCGGCACGCTCCAGGCGAAGGTGTTCAAGGCGCTCCTCAACATGGATGCCTACGTGGTCACCGCCGGCGGGTCGGACGAGGTCCGCTCCATCCAGCAGTGGTTGAACGGGCGTTACTGGACGAAGAAGACGGTCGACATAGGCCCGGCCGACGGGCACTACTCCCGCAACGTCCAGCAGAACCTGATGAAGGCCGTCCAGCTGGAGATCGGAATCGCCGAAGCCGACGCCACCGGCAACTTCGGCTCCGGAACGCAGGCCGGAATCAAGTCCAAGGCCGTCGTGTCCCAGGGCTCTTCCGGGATCTTCGTCCAGCTGTTCTCCGCCGCGTGCGTCTTCAACCAGCCGGTCGTCACCGTCAATGCGGACGGCGACACCATCCAGACGAACACGGTGTTCAAGACGACGTTCGACAGCAATCTGGCGGCGTTCGTCACCACCTTCCAGCGATTCTCGGAGCTGACTGCCAACGGTCAGGGCGACTACCCGACGTGGGCTCAGCTTCTGGTGTCGATGGGCGACCCGGACCGACCGGTCACCGCCTCCGACACCGCCTACACCATCACGCCGTCGCGGGCGAAGAAGATGTACAGCGACGGCTACCGGTACGTCGGCAGGTACCTCAACGAGGCCTCCTCCGGCGGCGGTTCGAAGATGCTCGAAGAAGGCGAACTCGCCGACATCTTCGCCGGCGGCCTGCGCGTGTTCCCGATCTTCCAGGACAACGGCAGGACCCTGGCGGAGTACTACTGGGGCAACGGGTACAAGCACGGCCAGAAGGCACACGACCAAGCCGTGCACTTCGGGTTCAACCGCGGCACGGTCATCTACTTCGCCGTCGACTACGACGCCACCGACGCCGACATGTCGCAGATCCTGGAGTACTTCCGGGGCGTCGCGTCGGGCCTCGGAAGCAAGGGGAAGCGGTACGTGCACGGCGTGTACGGGTCGCGGAACGTGTGCGCCGAGGTCACCAAGGAGACCTACGCGCGCTACTCGTTCGTGTCCGGCATGTCCTGGGGTTTCTCCGGCAACCTGGGCTATCCCCTGCCGCCGAACTGGTCGTTCAACCAGGTCAAGGAATACAAGGTCACGAACGGAACGGACACGTTCGGACTGGACCGTGACGCCCACCACCTCGGTTACGACCCCGGCCAGGACAGCGTCAACAGGCCGGCATCGCCCGCGGACGACTTCGTCAACTACATCGCGTCGCTGTACGACCTGGCGAAGGCCTACGGCAAGGGCGACCCGAACCGGCTCGTCATGGAGTACATCCGTAGCGACAGCTACGACGACGCGACGTGGCGGGGCATGATCGGCAAGGTGGACGCCGGCTTCGTCTCATATGCGAACAGCCACAACATGAGTGTCTGGACCGAGTTCAAGGACCCGTTCACCGGCCAGTTCCTCGGGCCGGAGCACATGATGGCCACGGCGAACGGCCAGTACGTCAAGCCGAACCCCAAGGGAGACATCAGCCTCGGCGACGTCGCCGGCTGGGGCGGTGACCTGATGACCCTGTACGGCGAATGGCGGCGCGACCACGACACCTACGCCTCCGGTGTGACCTACATCAACGACAAGATGGGCAAGATCGGCGTCGCGTCCTCATTCGGATTCACCGACCTCGTCGAAGACGCCGACGGCTACCTCATCGCCCAGGCCGTGCGCGGTGGCAAGACCATCGTCGAGGCCGTCCGCAACCACTACCAGGGCAACGGCGGTCTGACCCGGTTCCGGGACTACGTGAAGCAGCGGTTCGGCGGCACCATCAGCGAGGCGGCCGCGCAGGCGAAGAAGATCCTGACCGACACTCCCACCTCCACTGACGGAGCGATCCTGGTGGGTGGCCGCATCCTGCTGATCCAGAAGTTCGGCGGCATCGGCACTCTGATGCCGCACCTTCTCCCCGGCAGTCAGCTCGACGACTGGTGCAACGCCTTCGGCGACAACCTGGTGCAGCACGCCTCCACGGAAACGATCCGACGAGCCGAGTACCGGGCGAACCAGCAGCGCTTCCTCCGCTCGAAGTAACGTCAGGGTGCATGGTGTCTCTGTTCACATTGTTCGGCCCTCCCGCGATCACACTCCTCCTCTTCGCCGTCGGGGCGATCCCGTACGCGTTCTGGGTGGCCAGGAGGAAGCCCTCGCGGCCGGCCCGCTGGGCCGTGATCGGGATCGCGGCGGCGATCGCCGCCTATGGGGCCGGAACCGTCTACGGACTCGCCTATACCAACCCGCTCGACATATGCGGGGACAAGACCGGCGACGGCGTGTACATGGATGCCGGACGGGACTACAGCCTGACGTCGGTGAACGTGGACAGCTTCCCTCCGTCCATCACCTGCCACTGGACCAGCGGCCACAGCACCGAAGAGGTGTGGTTCTGGGCCCCGCCTCTGCTGTACGCAGGGCTGGCCTGCTTCATCGTCTGCTGCGCCCTGCTCCTCATCAACCGCCACAAGTACAGAAAGGCTCCTCGTGACATCGAGCTTGACGCGTAGACGGGCTCTCGGACTCGGCATAGGGGCCGGGGCGGCAATAGCCCTGACGACTGCCGGACCTGCGCAGGCCGCCCCCGCTGCCAGTGGGCACACATGGCAGCAGCCGCGGTCCGCGAACGGCTGGCCCGTGCTTGACCACGCCACGAAGTACCAGGTGGAGGGCACGAACGTCGAGGTCTCACTGGCGAAGGGCGACGCGGCGACGGTACTGCTGCACGTGGCCCGCCGGTTCGCGTACGAGATCGACATGCTCAGGGCCGGTGACCTCCACGGCCACACCACCCATCGGGCGATCGGTGCCTCGTTCGAGTCGAATCATCTGTCGGGCACTGCCATCGCGATCCGTCCCCTGCACTACCCGCTCGGCGCCGACGTCAAGTACACCGGCATGAGCGAGAGCGAACGGATCGTCGTCGCGGACATCCTCGCCGACTGCGAAGGCGTCGTGGCGTGGGGCGGGGACCTGAAGCCGGTCAAACAGTCCCACTTCCACATCGACGTCAAGCCCGGGGATCCGCGCCTGAAGCGTCTCGCCGCCCGCATCCGGGGGTGGAACGACACGCCTGGTGAGGGCGCCGGGTCGATCGACGCCTTCGCGCCCGCCAGGCGTCGTCTCGCCGCTCGCTACCAGTAGGCCCGTTGCTGTCAGGCCCCGTCGAAGCTCAGCTGTTCCGGCTTCGGCGGGGCCCGGCCATGTCCGGGCGGGCGGGCGACTAGCCGCGGGTGAGGCGGGTGAGGGTGACGCCGTTGGGGAAGGCGGTGCGCTCGGCGACATCGAAGACGGTCGGGTCGAAGGCGCCGTCGAAGGCCGGGATTCCCGCGCCGGCGACCACGGGGTAGTTCTTGATCACCAGTTCGTCGATCTCGGGCAGGAGGGCGCCCGCGAGCTTGCCGCCGCCGCAGAGCCAGACGTCCAGTCCCCCCTCCTCCCCCTTGAGTTCGCGAACGAGCGCCAGCGGTTCGCCCGGAACGACGGTGACGGACGGGTCGGTGTCGGGCTTGAGGGTGCTGGACACCACGTACTGGCGCAGGTGCGCGTACGGGTTGGTGATCCCCGCGTCGAGGGCGGGGCGGTAGGTGCCGAGGCCCATGACGACGGTGTCGAAGCGGCGGTTGGGCGTGTCGGCCAGGCCGACCGCGGCACGGTAGGCGGTCGGGACCGTCTCGGGGAAGAGTGTGTTGGTCCAGGCGGAGTAGGCGGCGGCCTGCTGTTCGTCGCCGCCGGGGAAGAAGTCGTACTCGCCGCCGGGGCCGGCGATGCGGCCGTCGAGCGTGACACCGACGTAGTACACGAGCCTTCGCATCTTTGATGACTCCATACGTAGTACTCTGACTGAAGTGATTTGAACTTAGTACTACAGTTGGAGTGGTGTCAATGGTGAGACGAAACGACCAGCGACGCGCCGCCCTCGTCGACGCCGCGATCGAGGTGCTGGCCAGGGAAGGCGCACGGGGCCTGACGTTCCGGGCGGTGGACGCCGAGGCCGGCGTACCCGCCGGGACCGCGTCCAACTACTTCACCAGCCGCGACGATCTGCTCACCCAGGCCGGCGCCCGTGTCTATGAGCGGCTCCAGCCGGACGAGGCCACGATCGCCCGCCAGCGGACGGCCGGCCGCGACCGGGAGACCTACGCGGAGCTGATGCGTGAACTCGTCGGCCGCGTCGCCTCTTTCCGCACCGGCTATCTGGCCCTGCTCGAACTCCGCCTGGAGGCCACCCGCCGCCCCGAACTGCGCAAGGTCCTCACCGAGCGGGTCCGGGCCGACATCGACGCCAACGTCGCGTACCACGAGGCCTCGGGCCTGCCCGGCGACGCCATGGCCGTCAAACTGCTCATCCTGGCGCTGAACTGGCTGATCGTCGAACAGCTCACGCTGCCGGACGTCTTCACGGAGGCGGAGCGCGAACAACTGGTGACGGCCGCGGTGGACCGCATCGTGGGGGCGGAGTAGGCCGCCGCTGCGAGGACCGCCGCGGCCTCGTCCGTGCGGGTCAGTGAGATCTCTCCTCGTATGCGGACCTCGATCACCGATCAGGCCGCACGATCTCCTGAGGTGTACGCGGGTGCGTGCCGAGCCGTGGGATGAGGAGTTCGGCGTTGCCGCGGTTGACGGCGTGCAGCCGGCCGGGTTCCCAGTGCGGGTACTCGTCCAGTGCGGTGTCGAAGCCGGTGCCCCAGTCCGCGGGGACCATCGGGAAGTCGCTGCCGTACAGGATGCGCTCGGGCGCCGCGAAGGCGAGCAGCGAGGGCAGGGCGGCGGGACCGGCGGAGAAGGCCGTGTCGAAGTAGAAACGCCGCAGGTCGGCGATGAAGTCCTCGGGGGTTCCGCCGGGGTCGTCGGCGGTCGCGCCGGTGGGGAGGCGGGCGGCGAGGGCGAAGCGGTGGGCGGCGTACGGCAGGAAGCCGCCCGCGTGCGGGAGGACCAGCCGCATCCGGCGGTGCCGGCGTGGAACGCCCCGTACGGTCATGTGCAGGGCGGTGCGGGTCGTGTCGTAGGGGAAGTCCGCCAGTGGAGCGGGTACCTCCGGGACGGGGGTGCCGGGGGGCGCGGTCGGATGGACGAGGACGACGGCGGACCGGGCGTCGAGCTCGGCCCACAGCGGCTCGAACGCCGGGTCGCCGAGATAGCGGCCGTGGGCGTTGGACAGGACGATGACGCCGTCCGCGTGCAGTTGGTCCAGCGCGTGGGCCGCCTCGGCGAGAGCGCCGTCCACGTCGGGCAGTGGGAGGGCGGCGAAGTGACCGAAGCGGTCCGGCCGGTTCTTGACCAGCTCGGCGGTGAATTCGTTGACGCTCCGGGCCACTTCACGCGCTTCACCGGGGTCGTCCGGGGCGGCGAGCGGCGCGGCGTAGGACAGCACGCCGGTGGCGATCGACCGCCGGTCCATCATGGCGATCGCGCTTCGCTCGTCCCACGCGGGGGCGGGCCACCCGATGGCCGCGGCCCGGCCGGTGACGGCGCGGGCGCGGGCGGGCGGGATCACGTGCTGGTGGACGTCGATGCGTCGCGGGTCCGTATGTGCGGGGGCCGTATGTGTGGCGTCCGTACGTCCGGGATCTGGCGTGTTCCTGGGTGTCATGGAATCGGCAGCGGTTGGTCATTGGGGGGCGGGTTGCTCGGGGGTGTGGAGCCGGTGATCGCGGCGAGAGCGTGGTGGAGGGCAGAGTCGCCGGGTGGGTGGTCGGGCCAGCGGGCGGCGATATGGCCGTCGGGCCGGATGAGCAGTGCTCCGTGGGGGCGCAGGCCGCAGAGGTCGGTGTGCTCGTGGGGAAGGCGCTCGATGTGCAGCGGCCAGGGTGTGGCGGTTCGTTGTTCCCAGCGGGTGGGGTCCGGGGTGAGCAGGGTGAACCATTCGCCGAAGGCGTCGAGCGTGGAGCGGTCGTGGGTCAGCCAGAGGTGTGGCATGCGGTGGCCCGGCAGTGCCGTGGGGACATAGTCCGTGCCGGTGCCGGGCGGCTCGGCCGGTGCACTGCCGTCGGTGAGGACGGCGCCGGAGTCGTAGGTGACGCCGAGGACGAGACCGAGCTGCGCGGAGTACCGTTCGGACCAGGGCAGTTCGACCTCGGCCGGCGCTGCGGCGCCGGTTCGGAGCTGTTCGTGGCGAGTGTTCTGTACGCGGAACATGAGCTCGGTGTTGACCACCGCTTCGCGGAGCGTCTGGTGTGCGACGGGTTGCCGTTCCGTCTCGTAGGTCTCCAAGAGGCCGGGTCCGGCCCACCCTTGGAGGACTCCCGCCAGTTTCCAGCAGAGGTTGTGCACATCGGCGACACCGAGGTTCATGCCCATACCGCCGGCGGGCGGGATCGCGTGCGCGGCATCGCCGGCCAGCAGGATGGAGCCGTGGCGGAAGCGTTCGGCGACGAAGGCGTTCACCACCCAGTGCTGAACACGCAACACGTCGACCCGTACGTCGGCACCGGAGCCGAGAGCGCGCTGGACGAGGCCGGACCAGTCGGTGCCCGGCACGTCGTCGGGCGTGGGAACGATCCAGGCCCAGCCTCCTTCCGGGTACAGCGGGAGGAAATACCCGTCGGACGTGAAGTAGACGCCGGCGGGCTGCCGGGCGCGCCAGTGGTCGAGGTCGGCGTCGAACACGACGGTGGTGACACGTCCGACCGCTCCGGGGCCGGTGGTGCCGGTTCCCGACCGCTGCCGGACGGTGGAGTTCGCGCCGTCGGCCGCGAGTACGTGACGGGCCCGGACGCGAGCCTCCGCACCGCTTCGGTGGTCGACGAGCAGGGCCACGACACCTTCGGCTTCCTCGGCCAGGTCGACGAGTTCGACCCCGAACCGCACGGGTGTGGCCGCCGCGGCGAGCAAAGTGGGTTCCAGCCGGTCCTGCGAGGTGACCACGCCGGTCACGGGGCTCTCGGGCACCGGCGCGTCGATCCCGACCATCGCCGCCGTGGCGAAGTCGGGGTCGTACAGGGTGTCCCGGAAGCGGACGCGGCCGTACTCCGGTGCGAACGCCATGGCGGTGATCGTGGCGGTCAGCCCGAGCCGACGGAAGATCTCCATCGAGCGTACGTTGACCAGCCGGGAGCGCGGAAAGGGTGACAGTTCGTCGCGCTTCTCGACCAGTGACGTCCGCACGCCCCAGCGTTCCAGGAGCGCTCTGGCCGTCAGTCCGACCGGCCCGCCACCGACGATCAGTACCTCCACCTCGGCGTTGGCTACAGGCATGTCGGGTTCCTCCTGCCGACGGCGGTAGCAGTGGGCGCGCGGCGGCCTGTGCGGAGAGCCGGACCGCGGCCGGGTGGCCCCACAAGACATTCAACCCGTAGTCGTCCGTCGATGCTCGTCGGCGGCAGCCGCCGGCTCCAGCCGTTCTACCCGGCCTGGCCGTTCTGCCCGTCCGGACCACGGCCGCGGGTGGCGCTGGGCCGCCCGTGTCGTCAGAACTCGTCGATCAGGTCGGCCGCCCGGACCACTGCCGCGAGCACGTCGGGGTGTCCCGTGCGGTGGTGCACGTCGAGGCAGGTGTCGGCGAGCTTGATGACGTGTTCGTCCTGGTGACGGACGGCAAAGGCGAACACCTCGTCCGCCGGCCCGGGGGCGGAGGGAAGGCTGTGCCGAGGTGCCGGTGCGGCAGGGGCGTAGGCCGCGGTCACGGCGGCGCCGGCCGCCCAGGCCGCGTTCAGGCTCATGACCCACTGGGCGCTGGGAAGTGCGGGCAGGGTGCGCAGCACGGCCATGGGCGCGGTCACGGCGTGGACCAGCATCACGGGCGAGCCGTGCGCGTTCGGGAGGTAGTGCGCGCCGGCCGCGGTCGTCAGATCGGCCAGCAGCTGCCGGGCCTGCCCGGCGTCCGTGGCGGGCCTCAGCGCGGTCAGCGCGGTCGGCCAGCCCGTCAGGGTGGTGAGCTGGTCGAGCCGGTGGTTGATGCCCGCGGTCTGGTCGGGCACACGCGGAACGCCGGCGAGAGCGGACGCCGGGCCGGCGGTTCCGGAGGGAGGAGCGAACGGGACCTGCTGCCAGCGCGCCGCCCAGTAACCGAGAGCCTGGCCGAGCTCGGCCAGGCGCGGGTCGTCCTCGTGGTCCAGCAGGGCGTGGACCGCGTGGCCGGTGCGGATCACGCCGTGGGTGGCGCCGGCCGCGATGCCGGGCAGAAGCCGTGGCCACCATGTTTCCAGCACCGCACGCCAGGGCTGTTCGGTCACCTCGCGTTCGAAGAACACCAGCCAGTCACCGAGCCGACGGGGGTCCCCCAGCGCCGTACGCCATCCGTCGGCGGCAATGGGCGAGGTACCGCGTGGCCGGTCGTCCAGTCGACGCATGTACCGGTCCAACCAGCGGTGGACCTGTCGCGCGTGTCCCCGTCTGACCATGGATTCCGCGGCCATGGGACCGTGGTTGCTCAAACCAGCCTTCGAACTCCGGTCCCGTCCGATGCAGCCGTTCGTACGCCTCGTCGAGCGTGCCGTCGATGTTCATGCCATCTGACGCTAGTCGCCCGCCGATCCGCCCCCATCGGGCCAGGGATCGAGATGCGCCCCCTTCGCCGGTACTAGGACCTGCGTCGCGGCGCCCAGCGCGGCGGCCGCCCTTGGCGCGAACGACTGGTGGACAATTACGAACTTACTGGGCATCAACCCCGCCAGGTGGTGCGCGTATGGAAGGACGACCCCGTCGATGACCGATCGCACGACGACATCCCGGGCCGGGATTCGTGGCTTTCGCGTGGGCGACGGCCCGCGGCTGGTGGAGGCGTGGCGCCTAAGTGCGCCGGCCGACCCGATCGCCCCGGACCGCTTCCGTTCCCTGGTGCTGCTCGACGCCAACTTCGATCCGGAGGGGCTGCGGGTCGCCGTCGACGGTGACCGTGTCGTCGGCGCGGCCTACGCGGTGCGCCGTCTGACGCCGCCGGCCGGCGCCGACCTGGAGCCGGAGCAGGGGTGGATCCCGTTCTTCTTCGTCGACCCCGCCGCCCGTGGGCACGGACTCGGCCGCCGGCTGCTGACCGACGCCCTCAACTGGCTGCACGGCCACGGCCGCACCCGGGTGGACTTCTCCTCGTACACGCCGAACTACATCCTCCCCGGCCTGGACGCCGAGGCGTACCCGGAAGCGGCCCGGCTCCTTGGGTCCCTGGGCTTCCGCACCCTGTACGAGGCGGCGGCGATGGACCGCGGTCTGGTCGGCTATCGCTTCCCGGAGGATGTCGGCTGCCGCTCGGGCGAACTGACGGCGCAGGGCTACCGGTTCGCCACCCCGTCCGACGACGACCTGGTGCATCTGGTCGCGCTCGCGGGGAGTCGTTTCAATCCGGACTGGGCGCGCGCGATCCGGGAGTGTCTTGCCGCGGGCACGCCGCTCGACCGGATCGTCGTCGCCCGGGACCCTTCGGGCCGCCTGGTCGGCTGGGCGATGCACGGCGCGTACGAGTCGGTGGACGAGCGGTTCGGCCCGTTCGGTGTGCTGGAGGAGATGCGCGGCACCGGACTCGGCAAGGTCCTGCTCCATCTGGTGCTGGAGCGGATGCGGGCGCGCGGCGCGCACTCGGCGTGGTTCCTGTGGACCGGTGAGCAGTCCGCCGCGGGCCACCTGTACCGCAAGGCCGGTTTCACCACGACCCGGGTGTTTCGGGTGATGCGCCGGGAGGCCGCCCGATGACACCGGCTCACCCCGCCCGCGGCCCGAGCCGCCGTCACTTCGCGCTCGTGCTCCCCTCGGCGCTGCTCGCCTCCGGATGTGCGGCGCCGCACCGGGGCACCGGGCGGCCCGGGGATCCGATCGTCCTCACCCTGCTCTCCCACTACGCGAGCGGGGAACTCAAGAAGGCCCTACAGGGTCCGGTCGACGAATGGAACGCCACGCACGACCGGGTCAAGGTGCGGACGAAGGCGGTCGAGTTCACCGACCTGCTGACCACGTTCATGGTCCGGCAGGCCGCGGGCCAGGGCGCCGACCTCCTCCACCCGTACTGCCTGTGGAACGGCCAGCTCGTCCGGGCCGGCGTCCTGCGGCCCGCTCCGCCCGAGTACGCCGAGGAGATCAGGCGCGGCTACGGCGAGGCCGCGGTCGGCGCCGCGTCGGTCGACGGCAAGGTGTACGGCTATCCCACCGAGATGCAGACGTACGCCCTCTACTACAACAAGCGGCTGCTGCGCGAGGCCGGCATCGACGGCCCTCCGCGCACCTGGCGGGAACTGGAGGAGACGGCGTACCGCACCGCCGAGCGGGACCGGTACGGCAACACGCTGGTCCAGGGGTTCGGGCTGTCGGCCTACGACGACTCCACCACCGTCGGCCAGACCCTCGCACTGCTCAACGCCGCAGGCGGCCGGTTCGTCTCGGCGGACGGCAGGAGCACCGCCATCGACTCGCCGGCCGGCCGGGCCGTGTTCGATCTGGAGCACCGCCTGGTCGCCAAGGGCGCCAGCGACCCCGGGGTCAACGTCTACAGCGCGTTCGCGTCCGGACGGGTGGCCATGGTGATCAGCGCCGGCTGGTGGACCGCGAACCTGAAGGCACTGATGGGCAAGGGCTACCGCGATGTCGGCGTGGCGCCGGTACCGCTCCCCGAGGCGGACGCCCGGCGCGCCACCCTCTCCACCGGCTTCATGCTCGGCGTCAACACGGCCGGCGAACGCCCGCGCGAGGCCTGGGAGTTCCTGCGCTGGCTCAACACCGAGAAGGTGAGCGGTGCCACCCGGATGAGCGCCCTACAGGTGTCGGTCGGCTCCCTGACCGGCCGTGCCGACGACATGCGCACGCTCCTCGGCACGGGCGGCGATCCGAATCTGCGGCCGTTCCTGGACGCGCTGGCGTACGCCGTGCCGGAGCCGAACGTGCCGGGCGCGCAGCAGGCCAAGTCGCTGCTGCGCAAGAACATCGAGGCCCTGTGGACCGGTCAGCAGTCGGTCGACGAGGCGCTGCGCACCACCCGCCGTCAGGTCGACCAGGAGGTGTCGCGCTCATGGTGAACGCCACCCTCGCACCGGAGACGACCGAGAGTGCGGCGCACGGCAAGCCCGCCGTCGGCGTCCGCGGCCGTGATCGGCACCGGCGCCGTCAGTCCGTCGTCGCCTACCTCTTCCTGGCGCCGACACTGCTGTTCCACGCCGTCTTCCTCCTCCTGCCGCTGGGCTTCGCGCTGCTGCTGTCGATGTCCCGCTGGACCGGGTTCGACCTCGGCGACATCGATCCGGTCGGCGTGGACAACTTCGCCCGCCTGTTCGCGGACGGATCGACGTTCCTGGCGCCGATCCTCACCAACACGCTGCTGTTCGCCCTGGGCACCGTGGCGCTCGCGCTCGCCGGCTCCGTGCTCGTCGCCACCTGCATCGACAAGCTGCGGTACCAGGGGCTGTGGCGCACCCTGTACTTCCTGCCGATCGTCACGACGGTCGTCGCCGTCGGCAACGTATGGAAGTACATGTACGAGCCGGGCGGCCTCGTCAACGGCGTCCTCAACGCCCTCGGACTCGACTCGGTGGCGTTCCTCCAGGACCCGGACACCGCGCTGCCCTCGGTCGTGGTCGTACAGGCCTGGGCGTCGGTCGGCTCGGCGATCCTCATCCTGACCGCCGGACTGAAGTCCGTTCCCGAGTCGTACTACGAGGCCGCCGCGCTCGACGGCGCCGGGCCGGTCACCGTCTTCTGGAGGATCACTCTGCCGCTGCTGCGGCCGTCCCTGCTGTTCGTGTGCATCACCCAGTTCCTCACCGGCCTTCAGTCGTTCGCGCTGATCATCGTGATGACCAGGGGCGGGCCGGGCGACGCGACCGACGTGGCCGCGCTGGAGATGTACCGGCAGGCCTTCTCGTACGGCGACTGGGGCACCGCGAGCGCCGCCGCCTTCGTGTTGTTCGTGGTGGTCCTCGTGGTCACCCTGGCGCAGTTGTGGATCTTCCGGCGCAAGGGGGAGGACGCATGAGCCGCCGCCGTTTCCCGTGGCTGTCGTATGCGGTGGTCGTGACCGGCGCCGTGCTCACGGTGGTGCCGTTCCTCGACATGGTGATGACGTCCTTCAAGGGGCCCGGCGAGTCCGGCACGCTGCCGTACCGGTTCCTGCCCGAGGCGTTCGACCTGTCCAACTACCGGGCGGCGGTCCACCAGCTCGACCTGCCGGTGCTCTTCCGCAACAGCGTGGTCGCCACCGCCGTGATCACCGGATCGGTGCTGCTCACCTCGTCGCTCGCCGGCTACGCGCTCGCCAAACTCCGGTTCCCGGGACGGGACTTCATCTTCCGGCTCGTGCTGTCGACGATGATGTTCCCGCCGTTCCTCTTCTTCGTCCCGCACTTCCTGATCCTGGTGCACTGGCCGCTGGCGGGCGGCAACGACCTGCTCGGGCGCGGCGGCGCCGGCCTGACCGTGAGCATCGTGGCGCTCGCCATGCCGTTCCTCGTCAGCAGCTTCGGGATCTTCCTGATGCGGCAGTTCATGGTCTCGATCCCGGACGAGGTCCTGGAGGCCGCGCGCATCGACGGGGCCGGCGAGTTCGCCGTGTGGTGGCGGATCGTGGTGCCGCAGACCAAGCCGGTCGTGGTGACGCTCGGGCTGCTGACCTTCGTCGACGCCTGGAACGAGTACATCTGGGCGCTCCTCGTCTCGACCGCGGACCCGGACGTGATGACCCTGCCCGTCGGCATCCAGCTGCTCCAGGACTACGTCGACCCGGCCCGCACGATGCCCATCGTGATGGCCGGCCTCGTCCTGAGCGTCCTGCCGGTCCTGATCCTCTTCCTGCTGCTTCAGAAGTACTACATCCGCGGCGTCATGCTCAGCGGCCTCAAGTAGCCGGGAGCGTCGGCCGGGTCAGACGTGCGTGAGGAGGCGCTCCAGCGGCCGGGGAACGTGCCCGAGGTCCAGGTGCGCCACCAGCGCCTGTGCGTAGAGCGCCTTGCGACCGCTGTGCGTGCCCATGAAGCGCCGCAGCTGGTGCTCCACGGGCCGTTCCCGCTGTGCCGGCTGGCCCTGGAAGGTGTGGAAGGGGCGCGTCTCGCCCTGGGCGTCGATCACCTGCTGCACGCCCTCGGCGCCGACGGCGCGGATCAGCTCGTCCTCCAGGTCGGCGACGCACATGTGGAACCCGAGTGTCTCCAGTCCGGTGTGCGTGAGGCCGGACCCGAGCCCGACCCGCTCCAGATGACGCCGGAAATGCCGCTCCTCGCCGATGTCGCAGAGACCGGCCAGCGGCAGGCCGAGCCCCGGAGGGCCGCACACGTCCAGGAAACGCCCGATGTTCGTCGCGCCGCCGAGCGGTACCACCGCGACGCCCTCCGCACCGAGGTCACGCCCGTGGCGCGTGGCCAGCGCTTCGAGCGCGATCTGATCGCTGCTTCCCTCGACGAGTACGATCGTCCGCACACCGCCGCCGGCCAGCTCCCGCGCCACCGCGGCGGCCGCGCCCGCCCGCGCCCCGCCGGCCGCCCACGCGACCAGCGCCCGGCGGAATCGCCTCAACTCGTCCACGAGACCTCGCTTCCCGACGCCATCCTGGCACGGCCGAGAACCCGTACGCACGCACGTTTTCCGGGGGAGACGGCTCGACGGACCGGCGGGCGGGGACGGCCGGGAACCGGGCCGCTACCTGGGGTCGAGGGCGCGGACGAGGTCGATGCCGTGTCCGAGGTTGTCCAGGCGCGCCGCGAGGGTGTCGCCCGCCGGGTAGAGGCGGACGGTGTCCACGCCCTTGGCGCGCCAGTCCGCGAGCCGGGTGCGGACCATCTCCTCCGTCCCGATCAGGGTGGTGGCCAGGACCATCTCGTCGGTGATGAGGCCGGTGGCGCCGTCGCGGTCTCCGGCCTGCCAGCGTTCGCGGACCCGGGCGGCGACATCGGCCCAGCCCTGGCGGCTGTAGGCGTTGTTGTAGAAGTTGGTCGAGCCGGAGCCCATCCCGCCCAGCGAGAACGCCAGTTCCTTCTTGCGGCTGCCGACGACGCCGGCCAGCCGGCCTTCGTCCGGCACGATGTCGATCTCGGCGCCCTGGCAGATGTCGAGGTCGGTGCGGGTACGGCCGTTTCGGGCCAGCCCGGTGTCGAGGTGGGTGAAGTAGGCGTCGGCGCCTTCGGGGACGAAGCTGGTGCCCAGCCAGCCGTCGGCGATCTCGCCGGTGAGTTCGAGCATCTTCGGCGACAGGGTGGCCAGATAGATCGGCACCTGTACCGGCTTCAGGCTGAGCCGCATCGGGCGGCCCTCGCCCCCGGGCAGGGGGATGGTGTGCCGGCGGCCCTGAAAGGTGATCTTCTCCCCGGTGAAGGCCGAGCGGATGATCTCGACGGTCTCCCGCATCCGGGTCAGCGGCCGCGCGAAGGGGACGCCGTGCAGGCCTTCGATGACCTGCGGCCCGGAGGCGCCGAGGCCGAGGCGGAACCGGCCGTCGGAGAGATGCGCGAGGGTCATCGCGGTCTGCGCGATGGTGACCGGGGAGCGGGTGCCGAGCTGGATGACCCCGGAGCCGAGCAGGAGTGTCTCGGTACGGGCCGCCAGATAGCCCAGCGGCGAGGGGGCGTCGCTCCCCCAGGCCTCGGCCACCCAGCACATGTCCAGGCCGAGCTTCTCGGCTTCCACGACGAACTCGGCGGTCTCGCGCCAGTTTCCGCCGGAGCCCTCGATGGTGGTCGCGGTGCGCATCACTTCTCCCGTTCGGCGAGGTTCTTGATGGCGGCGAGGTTGGACTTGATGCCGGTCTCGAACTCGCGCAGCCGGACGAACACGATCTTCTGCTCCTTGTCGGGCATGGCCTCGATCGCGGCGCTCAGCCCGGACGGGGCCGGTCCGAGCTGGGCCCACTGCTCCAGCACCGTGCCGGCGTCCCGCGGGCGCAGCGTGAACCGCCACACGCTCGTCGGGTGGTCCGGGTCGCCCACCGCCCAGGCGAACCGGCGCGGCTCCTCGCAGTCGACGATCGTGCTGACCGTCTCCCACTCGCCCAGGGCGTGATGGGCGCTGCGCCCGCGGAACCGGTTGCCCACACGGGGACCGGTCACCCCGTCGAGCCATTCGACGCCCTGCAACTCGACGCTGAGCTCGGGCATCAGATGGATGTCGCTCACGTACCCCCACAACCGCTCGGGGGTCACGTCGATGTAGGCCTTGGCGGACACCGTCGGGGTGTCCGCGTACACCTGTCCCGTCCACTCCATGACGTCTTACCCCTCTCTCGACCCTCCGCCGATGACCTGCATAGTTGCGTAACAAGACTCACTCGCGCAAGACCGAGCGGCTCCACTGCCTGCTGAGTTTCGTCGAGAGACTCGTATCATCGACGTATGAGGCGTACGTCGTTCGCGAACTGGCCCTGCTCGGTGGCCCGGACCATGGATCTGCTGGGCGACTCGTGGACCCCCCTGGTGCTGCGGGAGGCGTTCTACGGGATCCGCCGGTTCGACGAGTTCCAGCAGGAACTGGGCATCGCCCGCAACACACTGTCCGAACGGCTGCGCAGGCTGGTGGAGGCGGGGCTGATCGAGAAACGCGTGTACGAGACGCAGCCGGTCCGCCACGAGTACCTGCTGACCGAGTCGGGGCGCGACTTCTACGGCGTCATCCTCGCCATGACCAGCTGGGGCGACCGGTGGCTGGCGGACGAGGCCGGGCCGCCGGTGGTCACCCGCCACGAGACCTGCGGCCACGACGCCCACGGCGAGGTGGTCTGCTCGCACTGCAAGGAGCCGCTGGCCTGGGAGGACGTGACCGCGCGCCCCGGCCCCGGCTACCCGGGCAAGCTGCTCGCGCGTCCGGACGTCCGACGACGGTTCAAGCTGGACGAGTCGGAGCAGGCGACGACGGCCGCGGACTGACCCCGGCCGCGCGCCGGACCTGCTGGACTCCGGTCAGGACTCAGACCGCCGCCCCGGGGTTCTGACCGAGCTGGCGCTGGAGGCGGGGCTGATCGAGAAACGCGTGTACGAGACGCAGCCGGTCCGCCACGAGTACCTGCTGACCGAGTCGGGGCGCGACTTCTACGGCGTCATCCTCGCCATGACCAGCTGGGGCGACCGGTGGCTGGCGGACGAGGCCGGGCCGCCGGTGGTCACCCGCCACGAGACCTGCGGCCACGACGCCCACGGCGAGGTGGTCTGCTCGCACTGCAAGGAGCCGCTGGCCTGGGAGGACGTGACCGCGCGCCCCGGCCCCGGCTACCCGGGCAAGCTGCTCGCGCGTCCGGACGTCCGACGACGGTTCAAGCTGGACGGGCCGGAGCAGCCGACGACGGCCGCGGACTGACCCCGGCCGCGCGCCGGACCTGCTGGACGCCGGTCAGGACTCAGACCGCCGCCCCGGGGTTCTGACCGAGCTGGCGCTGCAGGCTGCGTGTGAGGTGGTCCGCCATGGCTTCCGCGGCACGGTCGGGATTGCGGCGCAGTATCGCGCGTACGACACGTTCGTGTTCCGTGAGCGTCGGGTCGTCGGCGCTCCCGGCACTTCTGAGCCGGAACACATGCAGATGGGAGTGGAGCCGCTCCACCGCGTCGGCGAGCAGCGCACGTTGCGAGGCCACCGCGATCGCGTCGTGAAAGCGCTGGTCGAGAGCGGCGAAGTCGCGGTAGTCCGCGTACCGCCCCGTCGGCCCGGGATGGGTCTGCATGTCCTCCACGAGCCGTTCGATGACGTCGAGTTGCTCCTCGCTGGCGTTGACGGCGGCGAGAGCCGCCGCTCTCGGTTCCAGCAGGAGCCGCATTTCGAAGAGTTCCTCGAGGCCCTCGCGGGTCAGCAACTCGGTCGCCCGGTACCCGGAGAGCGACCTCTTCACCACGAGCCCGTCGGACTCGAGCCTGGCCAGTGCCTCGCGGACGGGCGTGGGCGAGACACCGAGAGCACGCGACAGCGCCTCGATCCCCACGCGTGCGCCGGGGGCGATCTCATGGTCCATGACCATGGCCTTGATCTGCTCGTAGACGCTGTCCGAGAGGACCTGGCGACCAGGACCGGCGGACTGGCTTCTTCCCTCGGACACGGGAGCAGTTTACCGAGGTGAGGGCACCGGCCGCCGGTAGGCGTCCAGGACCGTGCCGCCGAGGACGTCACCCCGTTCGTCCACGCTGAGCCCGAGTGTCAGCGTCCGGGCCGTATCGAGCACCAGGTCGGTCCATCCGACCACCCCGGCGCCCAGCGGGTCGCGGGCCGCCTGCGCCAGCATCTCGGGGGCTCACGGCATGAGGAACACCTCTTCCATCGAGGCCCACCACTCCCCCGGTGCCGCCTCCGCCACCGGCTGCTGGCAGGGTGCGGTGAGCCGCCACCAGGCCTGTGTCGCCTCGTCGGCGGCCATGCGGGCCGTGTCCGCGGCCAGATCGTCACCGTGGTACTCGAAGTAGCCGAGCAGCAGATCGCCGAGCAGGTGGATCGAGTAGTTCCTGATGTGGCAGTCCCGCAGGGTGTCCAGCACCGGCTGGGGCACCTCGCGGTGCAACTCGCGGTACTTCTCCAGCTGTTCCGGGCGGACCCGGACCACCTGTGCCACGCGCTTCATTCCGGGCCCTCCTCGGCGGTCACCGCGGAGAGCGCACGGTCGTGGATGATGCGGATGATCCGGCCGCTCATCCCTTCGTAGTCGCGGTCGTTGACGACCTCGCCGCGCACACGATGGTCGGCCATGACGAGGACACGGTCCGCCAGCGTGATCATCTCGGTGAGGTCGCTGCTGATCAGCAGGATCGGCAGACCTTCGCGGGCCAGCTCCCACAGAAGCTCGTGGAAGCCGTGTTTGGTACGGACATCCACGCCCACGGTCGGCTCGTCGACGATCAGCAGCCGCGTGTCGGCCGCGAGCCACTTCGCCAGACTGACCTTCTGCTGGTTGCCGCCGGACAGTTCACCGGCGCTCTGCTCGAGCCCCGCGACGCGGATACCGAGACGGTCGACCAGATCCTGCGCCACGTTCCGCTCTTCGGAAGCGGAGACGAACCCGAGGGCCTTGGCCAGCTTCTTCCACACGGTGACCGTGATGTTGCGGTGGATGGGCTTTTCGAGGAAGACGCCCTCTTCCTTGCGGTTCTCGGTCAGGTAGCCGATGCCGAACTCGTGCAGCGCCTGGCGGGGGGAGGTGATCCGGACCGGCTTGCCGTGCACCCTGATCTCGCCGCCCGTGACCCGGTCCAGGCCCAGAACCGCCCTGACCAGTTCGCTGCGTCCGGCGCCGACGAGCCCGTAGAGACCGACGATCTCACCGGGCCGCACCTGGAGGGAGACGTCCTGGTGGCCGTCGGCGGTGGAGATCCCGTCGAGTGCGAGGACCGGGGCGGCCGCCCGGTCCGGGGTGCGCGGCCGCATCTCGGCCGCCGTGTGCGCACGGCCCACCATCAGGTTCACGATGTCGTCGTGCGTGTGGTCGGTGAGCGGTGCGGACTCCAGCACGGACGCGGTTCACCGGCGCGCTTGCACCGCAGGTCCCACAGGGCGGTGTCCACGGCGGCGAGGGCGAGGGAGGTGATGGCTCCGGTGGTGGCCCGCGTCGCGGCGAACGGCCGCTGCCACACCGCTTCGATGTCGCGGGCATCCGTTCCGACGAGGAGAGGCAGCAGGTGCTCCCGGAGCAGCGCCAGGACGGAGGACCCGCCGGTGCCGATCGTGTAGGCGTAGCCGGTTCCGTGGAGGCCGTCCGCGGTGGTGACGTCGACGAGGATCGTCTCCTGCTTGACGAAGGCCTGCACCGCGTCCGTGCGGTCCTTCTCCACCGCGATGTCGGCGAGCAGCGCCGTGGTGGTCGTGATGATGGTCATCGTGCGGGGCCCGCTTTCCGAAGTGCCGTCGGCGGTCACTTGCAGACCAGGTACGTGTCCGCGAACTGCTTCTTGAGCTGCTCGGTCTTCGCCTTCCTGGCCGAGTCGTAGGTGCCGGCGTTCGCCTTGGTGACCACGAACGAACCGGAGTCGATGGTCCGGCCCGGTTGGCGCATGGCGCACTGCTTCGTCTCCAGCAGTGCCAGCGCCCAGGTCCCCACCTCGGCCTGCCCCACCGGATTCTGCACCACGGTGGCGGCGACCGAGCCGTCCTTGATGGCACCGAGGATCTTGGCGTCGTCGTCGATGGCCACGACCTTGGCCTTAAACCCGGAGCTCTCGACCGCGTCGGCGGCGGCGACGGCGGGGTTGTAGGCGGTGGTGACGATGCCCTGGATCCGGTCGCCCTTGGCCGCGAGCAGGTCGGAGACCGCCTTCTGCGCGGTCTGCAGGTCCTTGTCGACGTCGGTGATGGTCTGGAGCAGCTTCACCTTCCCGCCGGACTCCTTCACCGCCTCGGCCACACCCCTGATACTCAGCTGTGTGTTGGCGTCCACGTTGTTGCCGGTGAGGTGAACGAGCGTGCCCTTGCCGCCCATTGCGCCGATCGCGGCCTTGGCCGCCTTGTAGGCGGCGACCTCCACGTCGGTGGACAGGCAGAAGTCGGCCTTGTCGGTGCCGCCGGCCGGGCAGGAGGCGAGCGAAGCCACGGCGAAGCCCTGTGACTTGAGGTCCGCGAAGGTGGTGTTGATGTCGGTGGGCGACACCCCGAAGATCCCGAACGCGTCGTAACCGCGAGCCGCCAGCGTGGAGACCAGGTTGTCCTGCTTCTGCTGGTCCCACTCGGAGGTCTCGTCGAAGGTCACGTCGCCGAGGCCGTACTGTCTCTTCGCCGCGGCCCCAGCCGCCTTCCACGGCTGGAAATACGGGTGGGCGCCACCGGGCACGAGGGCCACCTTCGTGCCCGCCCCGTCGGTCAAGTCGGCTGTTCCCGTGCCGGACCTGCCGGACGCGGGAGCCTGGGCCCGGTCGCCGGAAGACGCGCCGGAGGACTTGATGGTGCAGGCCGCCGAGCCCGCCATGAGCACGGCGACGGCGACGACTCCTGACAGAATGGAACGGCTCGGGGGACGCATCTCCACCACTCCCCAGAATCAAATAGGAAATCGGGTAGGGCGATGCTCAGCCACGGGGCGCTTGCAGTCAATCCCTTGCGGACACCAGACGCAAACCAGGGATTGGAGCTAGAATCCTATAGGAATTTGGTCGCGACACGAACGCCTGCGGTCTGTCGCCCACCGCCTGTTCACGCTTGGATGGGTGTCCATGAGCATCGATGAGCACGAGCGGCTGATGCGGACCAACCAGGAGAACTGGGACGCGCGCACACCGGTGCACGTGGCCAGCCGGTTCTACGGGCTCGATCAGGCCCCCGACCCCGCGCGCTGGTTCGCCCCCTTCGAATGGGACGACCTCGGGGACCTCGGCGGACGCGACGTACTGCACCTCCAGTGTCATCTCGGCACCGAGACGATCGCTTTCGCCCAGCGCGGGGCGCGGGCCGTGGGCCTCGACTTCTCCGCCGCGTCCGTGGCGGCGGCCCGCGACGTCGCGGACCGGGCGGGACTCGACGTGAGCTATGTACGGGCGAATGTGTACGACGCCGTCGAAGCCCTCGGCCAGCGGCGTTTCGACGTCGTCTACACCGGCAAGGGAGCCCTGTGCTACCTCCCCGATCTTCCGCGGTGGGCGCGGACCGTGAGCCGCCTGCTGCGTCCCGGCGGCCGGCTGTACGTCGTCGAATTCCACCCGCTGCTCAACGCCCTCGGCCCGAAGCCCGCTCCGGGTGAGGGTCCCGAGCTGCTGCTGCGCCACGACTATCTCGGCGGCCGTGGACCGGTTCACCGCGATGCGACGTACACGTACACCGACGGCCCGGCGGTCGAGGGCGCGACGGACAGCTACGAGTGGATGCACGGAATCGACGAGGTCGTCAACGCGGCGACGGAAGCGGGGATGACCGTACGGCGACTGCGCGAGTGCGACGAACTGCCCTGGCCGCGCTGGCCGCAGATGGTCCGTACGCCGTCCGGCTGGTGGCGACTGCCCGAGCCCCGGATCCCGCTGCTGTACAGCCTGCTGGCGACCCGCTGAGCGGGGGCCATGAGCCCTGATCGGGGGATGCCCACACCCGTGAGGTCACGGCTAGGCTGCCGCTCAGGGGACCCGAGCGGTCGTGGAACCGGGAGGCACCATGGAGTACTACGACCTCGGCACCCATGGGCGTCCGGTGACGACCTCGTCCCCCGAGGCCCAGACGTGGTTCGACCGCGGACTTGTGTGGACGTACGCGTTCAACCACGAGGAGGCCGTCTCCTGCTACGAGGCCGCCGTCGCGGCAGACCCCGACTGCGCCATGGCGTACTGGGGCATCGCATACGCGCTCGGCCCCAACTACAACAAGCCGTGGGACTTCTTCGACGAGCAGGATCTCGCGCGGACCGTCGAGCGCACCCACGCCGCCGTCGAGCTGGCCCAGGAGAAGGCGGCCGCCGCCACGGCCGTCGAACGTGCCCTGATCGACGCGCTGCGCGCCCGCTACCCGAAGGCGCGGGCGGTCGAGGACTGCTCGGTGTGGAACGCGCCGTACGCGGACAGGATGCGTGCCGTCCACGAGCTCGCCCCGGACGACCTGGACGTCGCCACCCTCTACGCCGACGCGCTGATGAACCTCACGCCCTGGCAACTGTGGGACCTGCGCACCGGCGAGCCCGCGAAAGGCGCCCGCACACGCGAGGCCAAGGCCGTCCTCGACCGTGCGCTCGCCATGGACGGTGGCGCGGCGCACCCGGGCCTCCTGCACCTGTACGTGCATCTGATGGAGATGTCCCCGACGCCCGAGGCTGCACTGCGCGTCGCCGACCGGCTGCGCGGCCTGGTGCCGGACGCCGGGCACCTTCAGCACATGCCCTCGCACCTGGAGGTGCTCTGCGGCGACTACCGTCGCGTGGTGGCGGACAACAGCGCGGCCATCGTCGCCGACGAGAAGTTCCATGCGCGGGCCGGGGCGATGAACTTCTACACCCTGTACCGGTCGCACAACTACCACTTCAAGATCTACGGGGCGATGTTCCTCGGGCAGGCCCGCACAGCCCTGGAGACCGTCGCCCAGCTCGAGGCGTCCGTCCCGGAGGAACTGCTGCGCGTGCAGAGCCCGCCCATGGCCGACTGGCTGGAGGGCTTCCTCGCGATGCGGGTCCACGCGCTGATCCGCTTCGGCCGCTGGGCCGACATCCTGCGCACGCCCATGCCCGCCGACCCTGAGCTCTACAGCGTGACCACGGCCATGCTGCACTACGCGCGCGGCGTCGCCCTTTCGGCGACCGGCCGGATCGCCGAGGCCGAGACCGAACGCGGACTGTTCCGTGCGGCGGTCACCCGGGTCCAGGGGACCCGCATGCTGTTCAACAACACCTGCACCGACATCCTCGCCGTCGCGTCGGCGATGCTCGACGGTGAACTCGAGTACCGCAAGGGTGACCACGACGCCGCCTTCGCGGCGCTGGAGCGGTCGATCGAGCTGGACGACAACCTTCCCTACGACGAGCCGTGGGGGTGGATGCAGCCGACCCGGCACGCCTATGGAGCCCTGCTCCTGGAGCAGGGGCGCGTCGCGGAGGCCGAAGCGGTCTACCGGGCCGATCTGGGACTCGACGACACGCTTGCCCGCCCGTTGCAGCACCCCGGGAACGTCTGGTCCCTGCACGGGCTCCACGAATGTCTCCTCCGCCTGGGAAAGACCGGCGAGGCGCATCTCGTGGCCCAGCAGCTCAAGATCGCCGCCGCCGTGGCGGACGTACCGGTCGAGGCGTCCTGCTTCTGCCGCCTGGAAGCCGTGTCGAACGCCGCCGACACGGACGACTGCTGCGCGACGGGCAACTGAGGCCCACAGAGGCGATCGTCGGCACCGGACAGCGCAACCGGAGCCGATGGCTGGAACCAGAGTGGCCGGAATCGTGTCTTTGTGCGCGTGGCCGGATGCTCCTGGGACGCCCAGGAACCGCGGGGGTGCCACGGTCCCTGGGGGGATGGCGATGAACGCTTGGGCGGTACCGGGGTACTCCGAGTCGCTCGAACTCGGCTCCGGAGCCAGTGGGCGCGTGGTCTGCGCCGTGCACGAGGAGACCGGTGTACCGGTCGCCGTGAAGTACCTGAGCGAGTCGCTGCGGACCCGGCCGGGCTTCGTGCACGGGTTCCGCGCCGAGGCGCAGTTGCTCGGCGGGCTGGAGAGCCCGTACGTCACCTGTCTCTACGAGTACGTCGAGGCGACGGAGGGCGCCGCCATCGTCATGGAACTCGTGGACGGGGTCTCTCTGCGGACGCTGCTTGCCAGGCAGGGACCCCTGGCCCCCGAGGCCGCGCTGACCGTGCTCAAGGGGTCGCTGCTCGGTCTGGCCGACGCGCACGGGGTCGGTGTGGTCCACCGGGACTACAAGCCGGAGAACGTCCTGGTCACTCCGGACGGAGTGTCCAAGCTCGTCGACTTCGGCATCGCGGTGGACGCCGGCGTGAGCGCCGGCATCGCCGGCACCCCCGCCTACATGGCTCCGGAGCAGTGGACCGGGGCCCCCGCCTCTTTCGCCGGCGACGTGTACGCGGCCACCGCCACGTTCTTCGAGTGTCTGACGGGCCGCAAGCCCTACACGGGGGACAGCCTGGCCGAGCTGGCGTTGCAGCATGTGGAGGGGCCCGTCCCGGTCGAGGACGTACCCGAGGCGGTGCGTTCGCTGGTCCGCCGGGGGCTGGCCAAGGCGGCGGCGGACCGCCCCACGGACGCGAGGGCGTTCGTCGCCGACCTCGAACAGAGCGCCGTCACCGGCTACGGGGACGACTGGGAGGAGCGCGGGCGCGGCCTGCTCGCCGCACTCGTCGCCCTGCTGCTTCGCCCCTCCGTACCCCAACCGCCCTCCGCGGCCACCGACTCGGCCCGTACGGTGCTCAGCCGGGCGCCGGGGACGGGCCGACTCCACGAGTGGCGGCCCTCGTGGCCCGGGATCGTCGTGGCCGGGGCTGCCCTGCTGGCGGCGGTCCTGCTCTCCCAGGGCATCGGCCAGGGCTCCGCGGCGGACGCCGGGCAGGCGGCGCAGGTCCTGGCCACCTCGAGCGCCGCCGCGGTCTCCGGCGTGAGCCCGCACCCGCCGGGCACGGCCACGCCCCCGACCGCGACGGACTCCGCGACGCCCGGCGCCTTCCCTTCCGCCTCGGGCACCGGAGCCACGGCGTCGCCCACGGCCCTCGGTACCACCCCGGCGGACTCCCCCGGGCCCACGGTGAGCACCGGTCCGACGACCACGACCAGCACCCCATCGGACTCCCCCACCGCCACGCCCAGCACCTCCGCGCCGACCGCACCCGGGGTCAAGGACGTCACCCTGTCCGAGTTCCGGCAGACGGGCCCGGCGACGGCGACGGCCACCATCACCGTCACCACGGACGGCACCGGCCCCCTCACCATCACCGTCGGCTGGTTCTCGGGCGACACCGGCGGACAGCCCGGCGCGCAGGACGGTCGGCCCACGTCGTACCAGCGCAGCGGCGCCACGCAGTACACGCTCACCGTCGACCACACCTTCCAGGGCACCGGCTGCTACTGGACCGTGCAGGCCACGACCGCTCCCACCGCCGCCGACGGCGGCGCGTCACAGCAACTCCTGACCCGGCGGTGCGAGATCCGATGACCACTCCCGAAGAGCACCCGTCCCCCTCCCGGGGCGAGGACAGCGACGACTACAGCGCGACCGTACTGGGCAGCCACTGGATCCAAGGGCCCGAGACCCTCGCCGCGGCCACGCTCGTGGACGTACCAGGGACGCCCGCACGGCCGGACGGCCTCGACCCGACCGTGCTGCGCTTCGGCCCCGGGGTGACCGCCGCTCTGGCCCATCGCCCGCGCCCGGCCCCGTCCGCCCTCGCGGCGCCCGCCGCGCACCCGCCACGGGGCCGACGGCTGCGCCGGCATGCCCTGCCCGCGCTCATCGTGAGCGCCGTGCTGCTGTTTCTCTGGTGGCAGGAGCACACGGCCCCGGACCTGGCCGTGGACCGGGTCACCGTCAGCTCCGCCGACCGGGCGCTGGGGTGCGGCCGGACCGCGGACATCGCCGGTGTCGTGCGCACCAACGGGCGCAAGGGCACGCTGGCCTACCGCTGGGAACGCAACGACGGCACGTCCTCCGGTCTGCTGCACGCCACCGTCAGCCCAGGACAGCGGCTCGCACGGCTGAATCTTCGGTGGACGTTCCAGGGCCGAGGCCGCTTTCCCGCCACGGCCACGCTGCACGTCCTCTCCCCCGCCACCCGCACGGCGACCGTCCGCCTCACCTACGCCTGCCACTGACGGACCTGGCACCGAAGTCATTCGCAGCGCTTGCCGACCGACTTCGTGAAGCGCTCCTCACCCGGCGAGTCCCGGCAGCGGACGGCGAGCGCCGCGATGTCGTCCTCGAGCCTTCCGCCGCTGTACCGGAGCAGGTCCCGGTGAAGCCTGTCCAGCAGCTCACGGGGCGGCGCCGGACCGAGCTGCCGCATCCAGTCCGGCAGCGGGAAGAACGTGCCCTCGCGGTCCCGGGTCTCCGTCACACCGTCGGTGTAGAGCAGCATCTGGTCACCCGCGCCGAAGGTGACGTAGTCGACGGTGTACTGGTCTCCGAGGAGCGTCCCCAGGTTGAGGGGCGGCGAGGGCACGGCGGACTCGAGGACGCGGACCTCCCCGCGCTCCACGAGCAGTGGCGGTGGGTGCCCGCAGTTGAGGATTCTGACCTGCCCGCCGCCGTACGGGATCTCCACGATCAGCGCGGTCGCGAAGTGCTCCAGCTGATCCGTGGCGAGGGACGCGAGGCTGAAGCGCGCCATACTGGTCTCCAGGCGATGGATCACGCCCCTCAGATCGGGCTGGTCGTACGCGTTCTCCCGGAAGCAGTTGATCACCGCCGAGGCCGCTCCCACCGCAGGAAGTCCCTTGCCGCGCACGTCACCGATGAGCAGCCGTACCCCGTACGGCGTGTCGGCCGCCTCGTAGAAGTCGCCACCGATCCGGGCCTGCTCCTGGGCCGCCAGGTACAGCGATTCGATCTCGACGTCCTGGATGCGGCGCGGCAGCGGGCGGAGCAGCACCTTCTGGGCCGCGTCGGCGACGAGCCGGACCTGGAAGAGCATCTCCTCCCGCTGGAGTCGCAGATGGCTGGCGTAGGCCGCCGCCAGAGTGACCGCGATGATGGCGGCGGCCGTGTACGGCGTCCCCAGATCGGAGTACACGAAGCTGAGCCCGATCATGACCACCAGGCAGAGCGCCCCCAGCATGATCGTGGGGATGACGGACCACATCGCGGCGGCGAGGGCGGGGGCCGCGGGCAGGAGGCGGCTGAAGGCGATCTCTCTGGGAGTGGCGAACGCCAGGCCGGTGATGAGGACGGTGAGGACCACCGGTGACAGCAGTACGACTTCCCGTCGGCCGCCGTACGGAGGGCGGCGACGCCGGAGCCGTCCCGATCTGATCACAAAAAGAATCCTAATGGGATTAATGGGACCCGCACGGCGATGAAGCACGCCTCGCGATCGGCCCAACGAGAGGGGGTGAGACTCTGCGCGTTGCTGCTGCTCCTGCCCTCACTGCCGACCGACGACCGGATCACCCTGTGCCCGTCCACCACAAGGCCTTCGCCTCTGTCGCCCAGCACGGATTCCTCGGGTCAGTGCGAGTCGGCGGGGACGGGTGAGAGGCGGTAGGCGCCCTCGTGGGTGATGACGCGGCCGGCGGTGGGCGGTGCGAAGTGGGTGCCCAGGACGAGGGTGTCCGTGTCGGCCAGTGAGTCGAGCAGGTGGCGGCGCGAGGCCTCGGACCGTTCGGGGTCGATGTCGACGCAGGCGCCGATGGAGGGGTGAGCGAGCTGGACGGGGTGGTGGATGCAGTCGCCGGTGATCAGCGCCGCCTGTCCGCGGTCGGCCAGTTCGACGGCGATGTGGCCGGGAGTATGGCCGGGGGTGGGGAGCAGGCGCAGACCCGGCACGACATCGACGCCCTCGGCGGGTACGTCGACGAGGTCGAGCAGTCCCGCCTGCTCGACCGGGATCACGGAGTCGCGGAACATCTGCCTGCGCGCCTCCTCCATGTCGTACCCGGCCCAGAACTCCCTCTCGGTGCGTGAGGTCAGATGGCGGGCGTTGGGGAAGGTGGGCACCCACTCACCGTTCACCTCCCGGGTGTTCCAGCCGACATGGTCGGCGTGCAGGTGGGTGAGGATCACCAGGTCGATCATGTCCGGGGGGAATCCGGCGGCGGTGAGGCGCTGGAGGTAGTCGGTGTTCAGCTTGTGCCAGGCGGGGTTGGCCCGCTCCTTGCCGTTGCCGATGCCGGTGTCCACCAGGACGCGCAGGCCACCGAGGGCGAACGCGAAGCTGTGGCTGTGGAGGTGCAGGATGCCCTCGTCGTCGGCGAAGTGGGGCCGCAGCCAGTCCTGGCCGGTGACGACTTCCGGGGTGGCGTCGGGGAGCAGCCACGGTCCGGTGGCGGGCGGCAGGAGGACCTCGTCGATGCGGTGGACGACGACGTCGCCCACGGTCCAGGAGGGGGCCGTCGGGTCGGTGGCCAGTGGAGTGCTCACGATCAGTTTCCCTTCGAGCTTGTCAGGCCGAAGCGCACTAAACGCTACAGATTTGCCTTAAGTCACCGTAGGTTCTACGGCACCTTAAGGCAAGTAATTAGCTTTTGAAGTCGGCAAGACCCACGCCCACGAGTTCGCCCGCGCCACGGCCCGCCGGGGACCATCATGGGCCCGGATACCGCGGGAGGCCGACGCGATCGCCACCCCGGCGACCGCCGTCGAGGCCGGCCAGGAGACGATCACCGGAGTGCCGCCCCTGTCCGTACCGGTCGGCCACGGCGAGCAGCCCCAGCCCGCCCGCGAACTCGCGCACGCCGCACGAGATCGCTAGACGCAATGATTTTGCTTTAAGCTGGGCTTTATGAGCAGGCAGATGGTGCGTCCCGGTGGGCGCAGCGCCCGGGTCCAGGCATCGGTGCACGCGGCGGTGCGCGAACTCGCCTCGGAGGTGGGCCGGGACGCCCTGACGGTACCGATGGTCGCCCAACGCGCGGGGGTGACGCCGTCGACGATCTACCGCCGCTGGGGGGACCTGCAAGAGCTGTTGTCGGACGTGGCGGTCGAGCGTCTGCGGCCCGAGACCGCGCCCGGGGACCATGGCGCCCTGCCGTCCGACCTGGCGGCCTGGGCCGAGCAGTTCCTCGACGAGATGGCCTCCCCCACCGGCCGGTCCTACATCCGCGACGCCCTCCTCGGCGACCCGGACGGCAGCAACGCCGGCCAGTGCTCCGCCTACGCCGCCGAACAGGTCGACGTCATCCTCGCCCGCGCGGCCGAACGCGGGGAGAGAGCACCCGACGTCGAGACGGTCATGGACGGCGTCGTCGCTCCCCTGATGTACCGCATTCTCTTCCGCCCGGACGGACTCGATGCCGCATACGCCCGTCGGCTCGTGACAGGAGTCCTCGGCCCCGTCGGCCGGTAACCGGATACGGGAGCTTCGGGGGCAGGGGTCAGATGGCCGTGCGTCCGCCGTCGACGGCCAGGAGCGCGCCCTGGACGAAGCTCGCCGAGTCGCCGGCCAGGTAGGCGATGGCCTCGGCGATCTCCTCCGGCTCGGCGGGTCTGCCGGCCGGGGCCTCCGCGGCCAGGGCATCGAGGTCGTCGCCCATGGCGGCGGTGCCCTGGGTCCGGGTCGGCCCCGGGGAGACGGTGTTGACGCGCACCCCGCGCGGACCGTACTCGGCGACCCACGACCGGGTGAGCTGGTCCAGGGCCGCCTTGCTCGATCCGTACAGGGCCGCCCCGGCCATCCCCTTCTGGGCGGCCTGGGTGCTGACGTTCACGATCGCCCCTCGGCCGCGCTCGGCCATCTCCGGAGCCAGCTCCGCGACCAGGTAGAACGGGGCCTTCACGTTGACGTCGTAGACGGTGTCCACGTCGCTCCGCGACGCCCGCTCGGTAGGGCCGAGCGGGTAGATGCCCGCGTTGTTGACGAGGATGTCCACATGACCGCCACCCAGCCCGGTGGCCTCTCGCGCCAGCTGCCGTACGGAGTCCGCCGTGCGCAGATCGGCGGCGACGAAGTCAGCCTTGCCGCCGCGGGTCCGGATGGCCGCGACGACGTGCGCACCGCGGGCGGCGTCGCGGCCCGCGACCAGGACGTGCGCGCCCCGCTCGGCGAGCAGCGCCGCGGTCGCGGCGCCGATACCGCTGGTGGCTCCTGTCACCAGCGCCACACGTCCGGCCAGATCAACAGAAGTCATGACCATCATCCTTCGTAGGGAAATCCGTAGGGAAAGTGGCTACGGCAGGACGGAGTCGACGTATCCGCCGTCCACCCGAAGTGCGCCGCCGGTGGTGGCGGACGCCTGGTCGGAGCTGAGGTAGACCACCATGTTGGCGATCTCCTCCGGCTCGATCAGGCGCTGGAGCAGCGACTGCGGCCGGTGCTCGCGCATGAAGGCTCGCTGGGCTTCGTCCCAGGGCAGGTCGCGGTCGACGAGTTCGTAGACGAAGTCCTCGACGCCTCCGGTGTGGGTGGGGCCGGCGATCACGGAGTTCACCGTGACGCCGGTGCCGGCCGCCTGCTTGGCGAAACCCCGGCTCACCGCGAGCAGCGCGGTCTTCGACATGCCGTAGTGGATCATCTCTGCGGGGATGACGACCGCCGAGTCGCTGGCGATGTACTGGATGCGCCCCCAGCCCCGTTCGGTCATGCCCGGCAGGTACAGACGGGTGAGCCGTACGGCGGCCAGTACGTTCACCTCGAAGTAGCGCCGCCACTCCTCGTCGGTGATCTGCAGGGGGTCCTGGGCGCCGAAGATCCCCAGATTGTTGACGAGGATGTCCACCTCCGGCAGTGCCTCGGCGGCCTGGCGGGCGCCCTCTTCGCTCGTCACGTCCGCCGCGACCGGGACGAAGTCGGCCCCGGGCACCTCACGTGCCAGTCGGCCGACGCTCTCGTCCACGCGCTGCGGAGCGCGGCCGTTGACGCCCACCCGGGCCCCGGCACGCGCCAGACCGGCGGCGATCGCCGCGCCGATGCCCTGTGTGGAGCCGGTGACCAGTGCCGTGCGGCCTTTCAGGTCGATCTGCATCGTCATGCCCCTTTCGTGTCTGGTCCCGTACAGGTACCCGCGCCGGGGCCACACGTAAGGGCACGCGCCCGGCTCGACGGGAAGACGCCGCCACCGCCGGGTCCGCCGCATGACGGCGGTCGCGCATGACTCGCGCCGTACGTGGCACACCTGATGAGCATGAGCACCACCGAAGTACGGGGCGAGCCGGTCACCACGGTCCTCACCTGGGAGGTGCGCCCCGGCCGGGAGCAGGAGTTCGAGGACTGGACGCACGGGATCGCCCACTGCGCCAGACAGTTCCCGGGCAACGAGGGCGTCTCGTGGCTGCGCCCCGAGGAGGGGCACCGCTTCCACACGGTCCTGCGCTGGTCCGATGCGCAGCGGCTCACCGCGTGGCTGGAGTCGGACGAACGGGCGGCATGGCACGCGCGGATCAAGGGGGTCGCCACGGAGATCGGCGGCGAGCGGCAGTCGACGACCGGGATGGAGACCTGGTTCAGCTTGCCCGGCACCACCGTGCAGTCCCCGCCTCGCTGGAAGATGGTGCTCACCACGTTCCTCGGCGCCTATCCGTTCACGCTGCTGATCCAGGCGCTGGTGACGCCCCTCACGGGTGCCTGGCCCCTGCCGCTGCGGGCCGCCGTGTTCCCGGTGGTGCTGCTGCCGACGCTGACGTACCTGGTGATGCCGCGGCTGAGCCGTCTGCTACGGCGGTGGCTGTACCCTCCGCCGGACGAGTGATCACGCGGCGTATCCAGCCACACCACCGCTTCCGACAGCGGACCGGCCGGCCTGACGCCGGCCGGCCGGGCCCGCGCGCTCGGCCTGCACACCGCGCATTCGTACGTCACCGGGTCAGATCAGGGCAAGACCCATCAGGAGCAGCGTCACCCCGGACGTGCCGATGAGCCACGCCCACCATGTGCGGCGCCTCACCGTGAGGGCTGTGGCGGCGAGGGCTTCGGCCACTACGGCGACAGCTGTGGCACCCGTCAGGAGAAGTCCCCGTCGACTGGCCTGTTGCGCCAGTTCCACCTGGTGTACCTGTTGTGCCTGCGCGTCCGACAACCGCTCCGGCGGCTTGTTCAGGGCCGTGACCGCCGCCGGGTCAACGCTGTCCTCGCTGGTGGGCGGTCGGCCCATGTAGTCGACGATCTTCCGTATCTGTTGCGCGATCATGTTCTCCGCACCGGCCACCAGGCGCTCGTGGCGGGCGTCCCGCGGGGCGATCCCGGTCTCCCAGGATGCGAATTCCCGCGCTGTGGCCTGTAGGGCCGCGGTCTGAGCGGCACGGAGGCCTTCCGTGAGGAACGCGGTGCGCTGGCCGTGCGCGGAGATCGAGGTACTGAGCTGGACCGCCCGGCGCGCCGATTCCGCCTGGGCGCGCTGTTCAATGCCCGCCACGAAGATCTGCACCAAGGGCAACAGGATCAGCAGGGCGAAGACGACGAGGTGGAGCCGAGCGGCCCAGCGATTGCGGGTCGCGACGGCGGGTTGAGGGATGATCTCCGCCCCTCTCAGTACGCGGGGGCCGCAGGGCACCGGGCTGCGGCGCCAGCTGCGGGGCCGAACGACGTTGGCCGCGGCCACGGCCACCAGGACAGCCAAGAGCGCGACGGCGGCCCATGCCAGTCCCCAGGTCGCCTGACGGTCGCCGGCCCGCCGTGTCGCGCCGGGGTCGATGTCATACAGCTCGGGCGTGCGTCGCTGTACGTCGGCCAGCCTGCGCGGCAGGTCGTAGCCGAGGTCCTGGTGGCGGTAGCTGTCGGTGGCGAGCAGACTGCCGGGTTCCGCGGCGCGTCGCAGGCTGAAGGCGGTCTGTGCGGCGAGGGCGTATTCGGACGCGCCGATGCGTCCCTGGTCCTTCACGGCTCGCAGCCCGTCCGCGCGTGCCTGCTCGACGGCGACCCGGAACGCGGTCGGTGCCTCGTCGCCGTACACATATCTGATGTCCTCCAGCACGGCCGCCTGGCGTTTGACGTCCTGCCGGACCGCGTCCTGGTAGCTGCCGGACGCCTCGCTGAACTGCCAGGTGGCCAGCAGGGTCGCTGCGGCGACCACTGCGATCAGCACAAGCTGCACGCGGATGCGGACGCTGACCCGCACGCTGGTGCCGCTCACGTCGACTGCCGCTGGTAGGTGACGCTCAGCCCGTCGTCGCCGGTGAGTGTGAGGGTGTCGCCCTGGACCTCCCAGGCACGGGTCTCGGGCGTCGGGTCGCCCGGCTGGTCGGTGTAGTCGCCGGCCGGATCCCCGGGATCCTGGCGCGTCCTGGTCACGCTGGTCGGCCGCAGGTACAGCACGTTCCCGTCGACCGATGCGGTCCCGTCCGCGAGTTGGCTGAACTGGACGACTCCGGACGGGCCGGAGTAGGACAGCAGTCCCATGAACCGGTAGCGGCCGTCCGGCAGGAACCGGTAGGCCAAGGTGGCGTCATCACCCTGGGCGTCGCTTTCCCAGGTGCCGACGAGGGCCTGCGGAATGACCGAGTCTGTCGTGGAGGCCGCGTCCGTCTGCGAGTCCGGGGTGCCAGGTGACGAAGCGGGTCCAGAGTCGGGGTCAACGGGAGTCGGAGCGGTGCTCGTTACTTCATGGTCCGGTGGTAGGTCCTGTGAACAGGCCCCGGCGGCCGCTATGAGCAGGACGCAGACAAGTGTCGCGCGCAGGGCGCCGCGAGCCCGGCCCCACCGCGTGCTCGGCGGGCCTGATTCCCTACGGGTGTGGGTGATCACTGCATGCCTCCCGTTGAGGTCCGCCCGGTCGGTTCGGGCGTTGCCTTTGGTGTTCGGCACGCTACGGACGCATCCCGGAACGCCGCCTCGACAACTGCCCCAGGGTTGGCCCTAGTCCTGGGGTGGCCGGTCACGGTCGGGGGCGAGTTTGTCCCTCAGGCCCCTCCTGGAGGTTCCGAGCTTGGTGTAGACGTTTCGGAGGTGGTACTCGATGGTCTTGATGCTGAGGACGAGTTCCGTCGCGATCTGGCGGTTGGTCCTGCCCTGGGCCGCGAAGGTGGCCACCGTCAGCTCCTGGGCGGTCAGTTGCGGATGACGGGCGTCCTGCGGGCGCGCGTACACGCGACCGCAGGCAGCCAGTTCCGCCTCACACCGCTCCAGGTACGGCGCGGCTCGCAATCGGTGGCAGGCGCGCCGGGCGGCCTCCAGTTCGGGCGCCGCTCGTGCGCGCTTGTTGACGCGGCGCAGGAAGGTTCCGTGGGCGAGCCGCAAGAGGGCTTCCTCCCAGCACGGTTCGCCTCGCTCGCAGTGGGCGAGCCCTTCCTGGAAGGCCTGTTCGGCGGCCCGTATGTCGCCGCGGACGCTTTCCAGGATCCCTCGGCAGCGGGCGGCCGCGGCCTGGTCGAGCCACCGGCCGCGCTCGGTGGCCCGGCGCTCGTACGGCGCCAGGACTTCTTCCGCCTCCTCCGTCCGGTCCGCGCGGGCCAGTGCCTCGACCAGCAGCGGACGCCACGGCACGACGGTGACCTCGTCGAGACCGCTGCGGTAGGCGATGTCCTTCGCGAGAAGTGGGTCCAGCGCGGAGATCACGCCGTCGTGGTCGCTGCGCGCCGCATGCACCATGGCCAGCGCGGTCAAGGCGAACGCCATGTCGTTGACATCACCCAGGACGCCGGCGTGCTCGGCGGCGGCCGCGGCGTGCACCTGTGCCATGTGGAAGTCGCCCCGGCCGGCCAGCGGGAACGCCGCACAGGCGTGCACCACGGCAAGGATCGACACCTGGTCGGTGTCCTCGGCCAGGGACACGGCCTGGGTCCCGTGAGCGACGGCGTCGTCCCACAGACCGGCGCGGTACTCGGCGTCGGTGAGGAACCCGAGTGCTACGAGTGCTACGTACGGCAGTCCGCCTTGCCGGTGGGAGGCTGCGGCGTCACGCAGGTCACTTCTGGCCTGGCCCAGTTGGCCGTTCCACAACCGCAGCATGCCACGCCCGAGCAGGCCGTCCAGTTGTTCGGGGGTCTTACGCGGTCCCGTGTCGGGCAGGTGCGCGAGGCAGGCCATGCCCTGCTCGTGGTCGTCCGAGAGGGCCAGACCGATCGCGAGGGAGTCCCGCAGAAAGGACGATCGCTTGCCAGGCGGCATCTCCAGCCCGCGTCGGGCCCAGTCGACGATGCCTCTCGCGTTTCCCTGAATGAGATCCAGCCAGGCCAACTGTTCCGCGGCACAGCGGAGGGTTTCCGTCGTGGTCGCAACGTCGGCGGTGTCCCAGCAGGCGATGAGCTCCCGGCGCGCCTCGTCCAGCCGACCGGCGGCCAGGGCGAGGTGGCCCAGCACATAGTGCTGTTCGGCTGTCGGTGCCGTCTGCCGGACATCTTCGGCGAGTTCCGTCGCCTGGCTCACGTCTCCGGCGAGCAACAGCCATTCCACCGTGCGCAGTGTGTGCTGAGCGCGCTCTGCCCCTCCGACGGACAGCCGAGCCGCCGACAGGGAGGCGGAGGCCGCCGCCGACCAGGCCCCCTCGTCCGCCTGCTGCGCTGCGAAGACGGCGAGTTCGTGCGCCAGGCCCGCGTCCGGTCCGATGGCGGCGCGTACCCGGTGTTGCAGTGCCGTGCCCGCATTGTCGGCAAGGGCTACCGCACGCGTGTGCATGCGTGAGCGCTCGGCCGGTTCCACACTGCGGTACACAGCGGCACGCAGCAGGGGGTGCGGGAAGACAGCTCGTAGCAGCGTACCGGGCGGGCCCTCCTCCAGCAGTTGCCGGCCGATCGCCTCCGTCATCGCCTCCAGAGGTTCCTGTACGGGCCCCACCCGCGCGGCCACATGGAGCGGACTGGACATGCCGATGATGCTGACGGCGCCCACGAGCCGCCGTGTGTCCGGCGCGCACTCGCGGAGCCGTGCGGCGATCAGCCGCTCGTAGCCGCGGGGCGCGGGCAGGGAGTTGGTACCGGCCGCGAGTACGTCGGCGGGATACTGCTCGAGCAGCGCCTTGGTGTGCAGCGGGTTGCCGTGGGTGTGCCTCCTCAGCCGGGCCAGGGCCGCGCGTGGCAGCGGCTCCGGCCCCAACGCCGCGTTGAGGGCGCTCAGTTCCGTTATGCCCAGGCCGTCCAGTGGTAGCCGAAGGGTGGCGTCGTCGTCGAGGATCCGGCGCAGTCCTGGAGGCAACCGCGGGTGGGCGGCCTCGCGGGTGACGATCACCGTCAGCACGCGGTCGACGCTCAGGCGGCGCAGCGCGAACGACAGCGCGTGCAGAGATGGAGTGTCGGCCCAGTGGGCGTCGTCGATCACCATGAGCACCGGGGTGCGCTCCTGCATGTCGCCGAGGACGTCGATCAGGCACGCGCCCACGAAGAGGGGGTCGGGCAGCACGGCGCCGGGATGCCCGCAGCCGCCCAGTTCCCTCAGCGGTGATCCGCAAGGCAGCGGCGCATGGGACAGCAACTGCGCGACGACCCCGTACGGCAGGTGGATCTCGCTCTCCTCACCGCCGGCCTGGAGGAGGCTGCAGGCCGCGCCCACACCGCCGACGAAATGCCGTACGAGTGACGTCTTTCCGATGCCCGCGGGGCCCTCGACCAGGACGGTCTGCGGTTCGGAGCGGGCGGCGGCCCGCTCCCAGCGTGCGCGCATACGGTCCATTTCGTCAGCCCGACCGAAGAACTGTGGTCCCGTCACCTGCCACCGCGACATGCAGTTCCCTTCCCCCCGGGACAAGCAACCGACGCCATTCGCCGGCTCAGGCTGTCGTGACCGATGACGTGGCTCTCCTCCCCGTGGTTCGGGCCGGACATACGTATCACCCTTACGGGTGAAAGCCTCAGGACAGCCGTGTCGTGCCGGGTGGTGCTGCGTGCGTCGGCGGGGCCCGCATATGGACGGGGTCGCCGTCGCCGGTGCAGCCTGTCCAGGCAGCGTGGGTGTGGTCCAGACGGCTTCGGATCTCGCAGGAACGCCTTCGCCGCGGTGACGACCGGCGCGGTGTCGACGCCCTGGGAGTGGACCGTGGACAGGTCGTCGTCTCTGCAACCGTCGGTGATCAGACCGAAGAAGTCCTCGGTGAGGGCCTGGCTGCCGAGAGTTCCGCCACCGGGCGCATGGGGGGGCTGCCGCTGGGTGACGCGGAAGCGGTGGCGCGGGATCCGTCGTCGGCGAACGAACCCGGGCCCCGTGACCTCACCCGGCCGGCATCGTCCCCGGCAGGCCGAGCGCGGTGGACACGTGTCGCCAGATCGAGGTGAGCGCCGTGTCGAGGTCGACGGTGGGGTCGCGCAGCATCAGGCGGATGCCGTAGCCGTCGCTGAGGGACAGCACGAGGGTGCTGAGGTCGTCCACGTCGGTCGGGGTGAACTCGCCCGAGGCGATGCCCCGCCGCACCGCGCCGGCCACCCAGGCGTGCAGTTGCGCGTACAGGTCCACGGCGAAGGCGCGGGTCGTCTCGTCACGCAGCGCCCTGGCCCACAGTTCCTGCCAGAGCCGCCAGTCCTGGTGCAGTACGGGATCGGTCGGCAGCAGGTTGCGGATGATGCGGCCCAGGATGACCGCCGCGGGCGCCGTCTCCGCGTCGCGGTCGACGTCCACGGCGGTGTTGGCGAAGGAGTGGGTCATCGCCTCCGTGAACAGCTTCTCCCGGGTGTCGAAGTGGTAGTGCAGCAGCGCGGTCGACACACCGGCCCGCTCGGCCACCATGCGCATCCGGATCTTCTCGAAGCCGATCTCGGCGATGACCTCGCACGCCGCGGTCAGGATGCGCTCGCGCGTGTCTGCCGTGCGCACCTTGGTCGACACCCTGCGGCTCCCCTCGTTCGGTGGTCGTACGTCGTGCCCATCTTCCCTCACGGCCGCTCCGCGGGGACCGGCGCCTCGTGGCGCGGCTGTGCGTACGTGTGGAAGCCGCGTCCCGACTTCCGTCCCAGCAGGCCCGCCTCCACCATGCGGGACAGCAGGGGCGGGGGTGAGTACAGCGGCTCGCGGAACTCCGCGTACAGCGATTCGGCGATGGCGCGCGTGGTGTCCAGGCCGATCAGGTCCGTCAGGGCCAGCGGGCCGAGGGGGTGGGCGCAGCCGAGGACCATGCCCCGGTCGATGTCCTCGACGGTCGCGCTGCCCGACTCGACCATGCGGATGGCGGCCAGCAGGTAGGGGACGAGCAGCGCGTTGACGACGAATCCGGCCCGGTCCCGGGTCCGGACGACCTCCTTGCCGAGCCTGCCGGTCACGAAGGCCTCGGCCCGTGCCGTGGTCTCGGCCGAGGTGAGCAGCGACGGGACGAGTTCGACCAGCCGCAGCACCGGTACGGGATTGAAGAAGTGCACGCCGACGACGCAATCGGGCCGGGCGGTCGCGGTGGCGAGCCGGATGACCGGGATGGACGAGGTGTTGGTCGCGATGACGGTGCGGTCGTCGGTGATCACGGAGTCGAGGCGGGTGAAGACGTCGAGCTTGAGGCGTTCCTCCTCCGCCACCGCCTCGATCACCAGGGGGCTGTCGCGCAGGGCCTCGATCTGGTCGGTGACCGTGATCAGTGCCGCGGCGGCCTCCCGGTGCTCGGCCCCGAGCCTGCCGTGCGCGGCGGCCCGGTCGAGCGAGCGGGTGATGCGCCTCAGGCCCGCCCGGGCCGCCCCGGCGTCGCGTTCCACGACCGTCACCGGCACGTCGGCACGGGCGCAGACCTCGGCGATGCCGGCGCCCATCAGGCCGCAGCCGACGATCCCCACGTGCTCGATGTCGGTCATCCGTCTTCCTTCCTCTTCGGGCTGTGCCGGTCCGCCTGGTCCGGCGGATCAGGCGACGGGCAGGTCCAGGACGCCCATGCCGCGCTTGACGAGTTCGCCTGCGATGATCAGCCGCTGGATCTCGGAGGTGCCCTCCCAGATGCGGTCCACGCGCAGCTCGCGGTAGAGCCGTTCCACCGCGTACGCACGGTCGTAGCCGCGTCCGCCGTGGATCTGGAGGCACCGGTCGATCACCCGGCCCGAGGCCTCGCTCGCGGCGAGCTTGGCGATGGCCGCCTTGGCGTGCAGCGTCTTGCGGTCCTCGGCCGAGGCCTGGTCGACCTCCCAGGCGACCTGGTGGGTGTAGGCCCGGTTGACCGCGATGTCGACGGCGCAGTCGGCGAGCATCCCCTGGATCAGCTGGTACGACGCGATCGGCGCCCCGAACTGCTCGCGCTCCACGGCCCAGTCACGGGCCAGCTCCAGGGCCCGTTCGGCGGCACCGGTCGTGCGCGCCGCGATCATCAGGCGCTCCTCGGTGAACCAGGAGCGGGTGATGTCGTACCCCTCGCCGATGGCGCCGAGCACGGCGTCCTCGCCGACCTGGACGTCGGTGAAGGTGAACTCGGGGTGCTCGTAGACGAAGGTGTGCATGAAGCGCGGTACGCGCGTCATCTCGATGCCGGGTGTGTCCTTGTCGACGAGGAACAGGGTGGGGGCGCGTTCCGGTCCCGCCGCGGCCAGCACGATCATGAAGTCGGCGTGGTCGCCGACGGTCACGAACCACTTCTCGCCGCTCAGCACCCAGCCGTGGTCGTTCTTCGTGGCGGTGGTGGCCAGGTTCTGCGGGTCCGAACCCGCGCCGCGCTCGGTGACCGCGTAGCAGTCCCGCCGCTCGCCCTTGATCACCGGGATCAGGAAGCGCTCGCGCTGCTCGGGGGTGCAGAACCTGAGGGCGTTGGCGGGTCGCCACACCATGTCCCACAGGGCGCCGGTGAGCCGTCCGAGTTCCTCCTGCACGGTGGCCTGCTCGGCGATGGTGAGTCCGGCGCCGCCCCATTCGGCCGGCATGTTGACCGCCTGGAGGCCGGAGTCGAGCACCGCGTCGCGGATCTTGCCGTGGACCTCGGCGGGCAGGCCGTTGTTCTCCTCGCACTGCGTTTCGTAGGCGGCGATGAAGTCGGTGAGGGCGCGGGCGTCGGCCTTGAGCTGTGCCTGGCGCGGGGTGAGGCGGAAGTCCATGGATGTCCTCGATGTCGGGGCGGGTGGTGACGGGGGGTTCAGTGCGTGGGCAGGGCGAGGGCGCGGGTGCCGCGCTTGATCAGCTCGTTGGCGATGATGAGGCGCTGGATCTCGGAGGTGCCTTCCCAGATCCGGTCCACGCGCAGTTCGCGGTACATGCGCTCGACGGGGTAGGTGCGGTCGTAGCCGCGGCCGCCGAAGATCTGGAGGCAGCGGTCGGCGACCCGGCCGGCGGCCTCGCTCGCGGCGAGCTTGGCGGTGGAGGCCTTGGCGTGCAGGGTCTTGCGGTCGGTGTGCGGCTGGTCGGCCTCCCAGGCGACCTGGTGGGTGTAGGCCCGGTTGACGGCGATGTCGACGGCGCAGTCGGCGAGCATCCCCTGGATCAGCTGGTACGAGGCGATCGGCGCCCCGAACTGCTCGCGCTCCACGGCCCAGTCACGGGCCAGTCGCAGCGCGCGTTCGGCCGCGCCGACGGTGCGTGCCGCGATCATCAGGCGTTCGTCGGTGAACCATTCCTTGGTCAGCTCGTAGCCGTTGCCGACGCCGCCGAGCACGTCCTCGTCGGCCACGAAGACGTCGGTGAAGGTGAACTCGGGATGCCCGTTGACCGCGGAGTGCATGAAGCGCGGGACCCGTGTCATCTCGACGCCGGGTGCGGCCTTGTCCACGAAGAACAGCGTGGGCAGCCGCTCGGGCCCGGCGTCGGCCTGCACCAGCAGGAAGTCGGCGATGTCGCCGCAGGTGACGAACCACTTCTCCCCGCTCAGCAGCCAGCCGCCGTCGGTGCGTGTGGCCGTGGAGGTGCCGGAGGACGGGTCGGAGCCGGCGCCGGGCTCGGTGACGGCGAACGCGTCGAACTTCTCGCCCCGGATCACGGGCAGCAGGTACTTCTCACGCTGCCGTTCGTCGCCGTGGGCCAGGACGTTGGCGGGCCGCCAGGGGATGTCCCAGAGGCAGTTGGTGGCCTTGCCGAACTCCTCCTCGACGATGACCTGGTCGAGGAGGCTCAGGCCGGCTCCGCCCCACTCGGCGGGCATGTTGATGGCGTAGACGCCGGCGTCCATGGCGGCCCGGGTCAGTTCGGTGACGAGGTGCTGGGGCAGGGGTCCGCCGGCCTGCTCGGACTGGTCCTCGTACCGCATCAGCAGCCGGGCGTAGTCGGCGGCGCGACGCTTCAGGTCGGCCTGTTCGGGGGTGTAACGCATGTCCATGGGGGCCTCATTGATCGGGGAGGGCGGGTCAGGCGAGGACGGCTCGGGAGTCCAGCGCGAGGACGCCGTGGGGGCGTACCAGAAGGGGATTGACCTCGATCTCGGCGAGCTCGGAGTGGGCGGCGGCGAATGCCGTGATCGTCTCGACGGCGGCCGCTGCCGCGGCGACGTCGAGGGCGGGCCGGCCGCGTACGCCGTCGAGGAGGGCGGCGGTACGCAGCCCGCGCAGCAGCCGCTCGGCATGGTCGGCGGGGACGGGGGCCAGGGTGAAGGCGACGTCGTGCAGCGCCTCGGCCAGGACTCCGCCCAGGCCCACCATGGCGACCGGGCCGAAACGAGGATCGCGGTTGACGCCGACGATGAGTTCGATGCCGTCGGACAGGTCCGCCATGGCCTCGACCGAGTAGGCGGGCGCGCCGAGCCGGGCGTGCATCTCCCGGAAGGCGGCGAGCAGTTCGTCGGGTCCGGCCAGGCCCAGGGCCACGCCGCCGGCGTCGGACTTGTGCAGCAGGTGCAGCGCCTTGAGTACGTACGGGCCGGTGAACTCGGCGGTGGCCGCGAGAAGTTCGGTCTCGTTGCGGATCTCCCGGGCGGCGGGGAAGGGCAGTCCGGCCGCTTCGAGCGCTCCGCGGGTGTCGAGGTAGCCGCAGGCGCGCAGCGGTGGGGCGGGCGCCGGCAGCGGTGTGATGCCGGTGCGGGGTGTGCCGGGGGCCGTGACGGCCAGGGCACGGGCGGCGTCCTCGGTGGCGGCGAAGACGGGGATGCCGGCTGCCGTGAGGGTGCGGCAGCTGGGGGACTCGGGGTACATCGACTGCACCACCAGCGGCCTGGCGGTGGCGCTGTGGCGGGCGGCGATGAGGCGGGCGGCCGCCTGTTCCCCGTCCGCCAGTGCCCTGCCCCCACCGCCGAGTCCGCCGTCGGCCGCCGCGTAGCCGCCGAAGTAGCCGGTCATCAGGACGGCGTCGACCTCCTCGGCCGCCAGCAGCGCGGCGACGGTCTCGGCGTAGGAGCCCGGGTTCTGCTCGCCCATGCCGGCCAGGTCCACCGGGTTGGCGACGGCCGACTGCTCCCACAGGGCCTGACGCAGGTGCCGCCGCGTGTCCGGCCCGAGTTCGGGCACGGTCAGTCCGGCCGCCTCGACCGCGTCGGCGGCGACGACGCCGTGGCCGCCGCCGTCCGTGAGCACGGCGACCCGGCGGCCGGCCGCTCGGCGTCCGCCGTCCAACGCGGCCAGGGCGACGGTGAGTTCACGCGGGGTGGCGACCAGTTCCACACCGGCGTCCCGGCAGGCCGCGCTCACCACGTCGGCGGAGGTGGTCAGCGCCCCGGTGTGCGACTGCGCGCTGCGCGCGGAGGCGTCACCGCGGCCGGCGGTGAGCAGGACCACGGGCTTCCCGGCGTCGGCGGCCGCCTCGGCGAAGGCGCGCCCGTCCGCGAAGTCCTCCGCGTAGACCGCGATGGCCCGGGTGCCCTCGTGCCGGGCGCAGTCGGCGAGCAGGTCGACGAGGGTGACGTCGGCCTGGTTGCCCAGCGACACGAAACGGGAGAAGCCGAGGCCGTGCGGGCGGAAGCGGAGCTGGAGTTCGAGGGCGAGGTTGCCGCTCTGGCTGAGCAGTGCAACACCTCCGGGGGTGAAGGTGTCCGAGGCCAGGAACAGGTCGGTGGTGTTGTCGGCCAGCCCGAGGCAGTTGGGGCCGACCATGACGGCGCCGGCGGCCCGTACGCGTTCGGCGACGGCCTGTTGGCGTGCCCGCCCCGCGTCTCCGGTCTCGGCGAAGCCCGCGGTGATCGCGACGATCGCCCGAGCCCCGTACCGCAGGGCCTCGTCGACGGCTTCCTCGAACCCGGCGGCGGGTACCGAGATCACGGCCAGGTCGACGACTTCACCGACCGCGCTCAGGCTGGGGGCCGCGGTGCGGCCGAGCACCGTGCCGCCACGGCGGTTGACGAGGTGGACGGGGCGGCGTCCGTTCGCGCGGAGTGCCTGGGCGGCGATGGCGTGGCCGTACTTGGCGGGGTCGTCGCTGGCTCCGACGACGGCGACGGAGACGGGGTCGAAGAGGGCCGAGAGGTCGCGTCCCATGTCACTTCACCAGCCGCAGGGCGGAGTTGGGGCAGGCGGCGACGGCCGCGGCCGCGGCGTCCTCGGCGTCGCGCGGCACGGTGGTCTCGCGTACCTGCGCGTAGCCCCACTCGTCGAGGTCGATCAGTTCGGGCGCGGGTTCCTGGCACAGGCCGTAGCCCTGGCAGCGAGTGGAGTCCAGCAGGAGTTTCATGACGCGGTCCTTTCGGTGTCCCGGTCCGGGCGGCGGGAGCGTGGCGGGATACGGGGGCAGAGGCCAGGGGGCAGCGGCCAGGGGTCAGAAGTCGGGGCTTCAGGGAACGGTCACCTTGAACCGGCGTCCCTCATCGGGTGCCGAGGTGCCGAGGGCGCGGCAGGCCGGGCAGGCGGAGTTCCGGTGGCCGTCGATCCGGTCGGGGAAGTGTGTGAGGAGGCTGCCGACGACGCGTGCGGCGGCGTCGAGCAGCCCGCACGCGCCACGGCCGGGCAGTTGCCGCGACCAGCGGCGCAGCCGGTCTGTCGTGCCGTCGCCGGACACACCGCGTGCGATGTCCGTGAGGGTCCGGGCCAGCGCTCCGGTACCGGAGACGCACACCCCGCACTGCCGGGCACTCTGTGCGGCGAGGTAGGCGGCCGCCTGGGTGGCCACGGCGACCGGGCAGTCCCCGGGGTGCAGGAAGTGCAGCGCCCCGCAGCCGAGCGCACCGCCGGCCGCGGCCAGCCCGTCGTGATCGAGCGGGAGGTCGCCCCAGTCCGGGCCGTGCAGTCCCCCGAACAGGCCGCCCAGCAGGACCGCTTCGGCCTTGCCGTGTCCGCCCATGTCGGCGATGGCCTTCAGATGCGTGCCGGCGGACGCCTCGACCAGCGCGGCCGTGCCACCGCTGCCCGAAAGAGTCACCAGGTGCGTGCCGGCGACGGCGGTCGCGGCCTCGGGGTGGGCGTGCAGCATCGCGATGCGGGCCAGCGTTTCGACATTGGCGACGAGGGTGGGGGCGCCGCCGACACCGCTTTCGAAGGGGCGCGGGGGTTTGGCCGTGGGCAGGGCCGGGCCGCCGTCGATGCGGCGTACGACCGCGGTCTCCTCCCCCGCGACGTAGGTGTGCGGGGTCGGTACGACGTCGACGTGGAGGTCGCCGGGCCACTCGGCGAGCGCCTGCCGGACGGTCCGCTCGGCGACGGCGTCGGAGAGGTAGACGCAGCCGCGTCCGGCGCCGGTCATGGCCGCCGCCAGCCGGACGCCGTCCAGCACCAGGTGCGGCCGGTGGCGCAGCAGCCAGCGGTCCTTGACCGAACCGGGCTCGCCCTCTTCGCCGTTGGCGACGACGACGGACGGGCCGGGAGCGTGGCGGACGGCGCGCAGCTTGACGGCCGCGGGGAAACCGGCACCGCCGCGCCCGCGCAGCCCCACGGCGGCGATGCGGTCGAGCAACCGGTCCGGCTCGGGCACCGGGGTGTAGCCGCCCGCCGCCACGTACCGGTCGAGGTCACCGGAGGCCGGGTGGGTGAGCAGGCCGTGCCGCTGTTCGGGGAGCAGGGAGAAGACGCCGGTCATGCGGTGCTCCAGGGCTCGGAGTGGCCGTAGGGAGAGGAACGGGACCTCAGGCGGGTCAACGCCCGTTCCAGGTCCCGCCGTTGTGCGGCGGTGAGCTCGTAGCCGGGGCCGGGCAGGCCGATCAGCATGCGGTGGTGGTCGAGGACGACCTCGCCCGCCAGCAGCGCCGGCCGCGGGTCGGCGGCCGGGGGCCCTTCGGCGGCCCGGACCACCAGGGCGGTGACCTCACCGAGGTAGCGCAGCCAGCCGTGCTGCGTCCCGCGCAGCACCAGCCGCTCGACGCGACGTCGCTCGGCGGCCACGAGGGCCGACGGCGGACGGCCGTGCGCGGGGCCCCGCAGGGCGGCCACAGCGGTGGGCAGCTCCTGCTCGGGCTCCGGCGTCAGGCCGAGCCATACCAGACTGCGGCGAGCGCTCATGTGTGCCTCCGGGGTCGCACCCTTGCGGTGGTCGGAAGAGAGGGGTGGCGCGGCGATGGCGGATCGAGGGGGCTCCGCGTCTTGCCGAGAGGCACGGCGCCGTGCGGATCACGGTCCGCGGGAGTTCGGGATGCGCCCTGGGGCAGCCGTCCGCTGGAGCCGGCGCATCCACCTGCCAACGACACTAACTAACTAATTAGTCAGCCACAAGCCTTGACTTGCTCCGGACCCGGGACCACTCTGACTAACCAATCAGTCAGCCAGGAACGCGGCAGGCCACCGAGCACGGCCCGCCTGCCCTCCCGGCCACAGCCTCATCGCCCGTCGCCGCCGTCGCGGCACGGAGGAGGACTCCATGCACCCCTCGACCACCGGGACAGTCGCCGCGTCCACTGCCCCGCCGGAACCGCCCCCCGAACACCCGGGAGAGGCACTGCCCGCGCGCTACTACACCGACCCGGCCGTCGCCGAGGCCGAGACCGAGCGCGTTTTCGCCAGGTCCTGGCAGCTCGTCTGCCATGAATCCGACCTCCCCGGGCCGGGAGCACGCCTGACCGCCACGGCCGCCGGCCGGGAGGTCCTGGTGGTGCGGACCGAGGACGGCGGCCTCGCGGCCCACCTCAACGTCTGCCGCCACCGCGGCACCCGCCTGGTCAGCGGCCCGGAGCCGTCGGGCAAGGCGATCCGCTGCCCGTACCACGGCTGGACCTACAAACTGGACGGACGACTCGTCGGTGCCCCGGAGGCACGCCGGATCCCCTGCCTGGACAAGCCCCGGCTCGGACTGCACCCGGTCAACGTGGAGTCGTTCCTGGGCTTCGTCTTCGTCAACCTCGACCTCGAGGCGGCCCCGCTCGCCGAGACCTGCGCCGGTCTGGCCGAGGCCGTCGGCCGCTACGCCGGGCCCGGTCTCGTACCCGTCGGCAAGCACCGCATCCACGACCTCACCGGCGGGGAGGAGCAGAACGCCAACTGGAAGGTGATCGTCGACAACTACCTCGAGGGCTATCACGTCCCCGTGGCCCACCCCGCGCTGATGCGTCTGCTCGACTACCAGGCGTACACGGTGGACGTGCGGGAGCACTACGTCCTGTTCGAGTCTCCCCTGCGCGACAAGCCGTCCTCGAACTGGACCGAGCGCCTCTACCAGCGCCTGGCCAGCCCGATGCCGGGGCTGACCGAGGCCGACCGCCGCGTGTGGCGGTACGCCGTGATCTACCCGAACACGCTCATCGACTTCTACCCTGACCACGTGCTCGCGTGGACCGCCCTGCCCACCGCCCAGGACCGGGCGGCGATCCCCGGCGCCTTCTACACCCGGCACGGCGAGAGCCTGCGCACCCGGCTGGCCCGGCGGCTGAACATCCACATCGGCTGGGTCACCAACGACGAGGACGCCGAGCTGGTGGAGCGCGTGCAGGCCGGCCTGACCACGCCCGGTTTCGAGCCGGGCCCGCTGTCGCAGCGCGAGGCCGCCGTCGGCTGGTTCGCCCGCCGGGTCCGGGACGACCTGGAGGGGGACGGCCGGTGACCCGCGCCCCGTACCCGCCCGCCCTGCGCCTCCGGTCGGGCTTACCCCTCTCCCGCTGACGCACACTCGCACCCTCCCCAGACCGGCCATCCCTACGGAGTCAGGGCCCGTAGTGAGCCGCACCCACCGGTCCCGCCCTGGAGTTGTGCCGTTCCTCGACGGAGAGGACGCTCCATGTCCCCCGAGGTACCCCCACCGACCAGACGCGCCTTGCTGCGGGCAGGCGCCTGCGGCCTGCTGGGCGCCGCGGTCGGCGGCTGCGGGTTCATGCCCGCGAAAACGCCCGACGCCAAGGACCTCGCCCCGGTCCGGGCCCGCGTCGACGGCGATCTCGTCTACTTCAACTGGGCCGACTTCGTCGACCCCTCCGTGTTCAAGGGCTTCGAGAAGGAGTACGGCGTCAAGGTCGTCCAGTCGAACTTCGACTCGATGGAGGGCATGGTCGCCAAGCTCAACGCCGGCAACCGCTACGACATCGTCTTCCCCTCCGCCAAATGGGCCCAGCGGCTGATCCGCGGCGGCCGGCTGCGTCGTATCGACCACGCCCAGCTCACCAACTCGCACGCCGTGTTCGGCACACACGCCTACTTCGCCGATCCCTGGTACGACCCGGGCTCCGCGCACACGGTCCCCTTCACCGCGTACAAGACCGGCATCGGCTGGCGCCGCGACAGGATCGGCGACCTGACCGGATCCTGGAAGGACCTGTGGAACGACAGGGCCAGGGGCAAGGTGTTCCTGCTGGACGACCGCGACGAGGTCCTCGGCATGGGCGCCCTGGAACTGGGCCTGGGCGTCAGCACCGGCGACACCGGTGACCTCGACCGCATCACCTCCCTGCTGGGCACCCTCCGCCCGAGGCTCCGCGGCTTCTCCAGCGACAGCTACAACAACCTCCTCAACGGCAACGCGGTCATGACCCAGGCCTGGAGCGGCGACATGGCCGCCATGCTCAACCAGGCCAAGGACCCGTCCGTCTTCGGCTTCGAGGCCCCCAAGGAGGGCACACCGATCAACTCCGACTGCTACGCGATCCCCTGGAACGCCCCGCATCCCGGCACCGCTCTGCTGTTCATCGACTACATGCTGCGGCCGGAGAACGTGAAGAAGAACATCGAGTACATCGGCTATCCGATGCCGGTGGCCGGCTCCGAAAAGGTGTACGCCGATCTGGTCGAACCCTTCCCCGAGTGTCTCGTCACCGAGGACGACCTCAAGGCGGACCTGTTCTTCCGCAACGGCGGCCGCGCGGCGGAGGACGCCCGCGACACCGCCTGGACCCATGTGAAGGCGGGCTGAGTCATGGCACTGCTGCGTCACCGCTCGCCCGCCCGCCGACGCGGCCCGGACGCCACCGGCACCCGCATGTGGGCCTGGTTCATGCTCCCCGGCACCCTGTGGATGACCGGATTCCTGATCGCCTCTCTGCTGCTCGTCGCCGTCCTCGCCGTGGGCACCACCGACGAACTCGGCAACCCGCGCTTCGGCTTCGACCTCGCCGGTGTCCGCGCCCTCGCCGACCCCGCCTACACCGAGGTCCTGGCGCGTTCCCTCGGCTACGCCCTGCTGACCTGCTTCATCTGTCTGCTGATCGCCTACCCGGTGGCGTACACCGTCGCCCTGCACGGCGGACGCTACAAGCACGCGCTGATCGCCGCGATCGTGGTGCCGTTCTTCGCCAACTACCTGGTCCGCATGTACGGCTGGTCGGTGGTCCTCTCCGACGACGGACCGGTGCTGCGCGTCCTGCGGGCGGTGGGTCTGGCCGACGGAAACACGAAGATCCTCAACACCGGCGTCGGGGTGGTCGCGGGGCTCGTCTACGGCTTCGTCGTCTTCATGATCATCCCGTTGTACGCGGCCCTGGAGCGGCTGGACGTCTCCCTCGTCGAGGCCGGCCGCGATCTGTACGGAGGCCCGGTCCGCACCTTCCTCTTCGTCACCCTGCCCGCCACCCGGCAGGGCGCGGCGGCCGGACTCGTCCTGGTCTTCCTGCCCGCCATGGGCGACTTCGTCAGCGCACAGCTCCTGGGAGGGCCGGACCAGATCATGATCGGCAACCTCATCCAGGACAAGTTCTTCCAGGGCCAGAACTGGCCGCTGGGCTCCGCGCTCACCATGCTGCTCATGCTGGTCCTGCTCATCGGGATGTTCGGCTACCTGCGCCGCACCCGCAAGGACGAGGCGGAGGCCCGCCGATGACCCTGCTCAAGCCGCCCTCCGCCACCGCCCCGGCCCGTCCGGCCGGCCGGGCCCGCGCGCGACGCGGACGCGCCGACCGCAGACCCCGGGTCCTGATCGCCGTCACCGCGCTCTTCTTCGCCCTGCTCTACCTGCCCATCGCCGTCGTCGCCCTGTTCTCCTTCAACTCCAAGAAGTCCCTGGTCGTGTTCGGCGGGTTCAGCCTGCGCTGGTACCGCGCCTTCGTCCACGACGACGTCCTCATCTCCTCCCTGGGCACCAGCCTGCGGATCTCCCTGGTGGCGATGGCCGGTTCGGTGGTACTCGGAGTGGCGCTCGCGCTCGGCCTGGTCCGCTGCCGCACGCGGCTCGGTTCGCTGGCCGGCCTGGTCATGCTGGTGCCGCTGGTCACGCCGGAGATCGTCACGGGCGTCGCGTCGATGCTGCTGTTCAAGGGCCTGGGCGTGGCACTGTCCACCGGCACGGTGATGCTCTCGGAGATCACCTTCTCCATCTCGTACGTCACCGTCATCCTCCGGTCGCGGGTCGCCGCACTGAACCCGGAGGTGGAGGAGGCCGCGATGGACCTGGGCGCCACGCGCTGGCAGGCCGTCCGCCTGGTGACCCTGCCGGCCCTGCTGCCCGCCGTACTCGCCAGTGCCGTACTGATCTTCGCGCTCGTCTTCGACGACTTCGTGCTCGCCTACTTCACCACCGGGGTCGACCCCCAGCCGCTGTCGGTGCGCATCTACTCGGCGATCCGCTTCGGGGTGCAGCCCACCATCAACGCCGTCGGCACGCTGATGCTCGCGGGATCCATCGCCCTGATCGCGCTGGCCCTGTTCATCCCGCGCCTCTTCGGCCGCCGCGGCGGCCTCGACATCCTCTCCGGAGAGTGACCCATGGACGCGACCCCGGCCGTGCGGCTCGACGGCGTCTCCAAGCAGTTCGCGGACTCCTACGCCGTCCACCGTCTCGACCTCGACATCGAGGCCGGCGACTTCTTCTCCCTGCTGGGCCCCTCCGGCTGCGGCAAGACCACCACGCTGCGCATGATCGGCGGGTTCAGCGACCCCACCGAGGGCTCGGTGCTGCTCGCCGGTGAGGACGTGACCGCGCTGCCGCCCGACAAGCGCAACGTCAACACCGTCTTCCAGAGTTACGCGCTGTTCGACCACCTGAGCATCGCCGACAACGTCGCCTTCGGCCTCAAGCGCAAGGGGGTCGGCAAGGGCGAGATCCGCCGACGGGTCGGCGAGATGCTGGAGCTGGTCCAGCTCGACGGCCTCGCGGACCGTAGGCCGCGTACGCTCTCCGGCGGCCAGCGGCAGCGCGTCGCCCTCGCCCGTGCGCTCGTCAACCGGCCCGCTGTCCTCCTCCTCGACGAGCCGCTGGCCGCCCTCGATCTGAAACTGCGCCGGCAGATGCAGGTGGAGCTGAAGCAGATCCAGCGCGAGGTCGGCATCACCTTCGTCTTCGTCACCCACGACCAGGACGAGGCACTGACCATGTCCGACCGGATCGCCGTGATGAACGACGGGCGCATCGAACAGTGCGGCACACCCGAGGACGTCTACGAGCACCCCGCGAGCCGGTTCGTCGCCTCCTTCATGGGCACGTCCAACCTGATGACCGGCACCTACCGGGGCGGTGAGGTCTGTCTCGACGCGGGTCCGGCCCTGCCGGTCGGCTCCCGGTCCGGTATCGCGGACGGTGCCGCCGTGAGCGTGTCCGTGCGGCCCGAGAAGATCTGGCTGTCGGACTTCGAACCGGGCATGTCGATGCTGCGCGGCGTCGTCCGCGAAACCGTCTACAGCGGCCCGACCACGACCTACCTGATCGAACTCGCCCCCGGCGTCACGCTGTCCGTGCTGGAGCAGAACACGGCCCGCGCGCGCATGGAGGACCGCTGGAACGGCGGCGAGACGGTGGAGTTCGGCTGGCGTCCCGAGCACTGCCTGGTACTGGCCTGACCGCCACCACCCGCCTCACTCACGAAAGCGAAGCTGATGCATCACGACGTGATCGTGCTCGGCGCCGGGCTGGCCGGGCTCACCGCCGCCCGCGACCTGGCGTCCGCGGGCACCGACGTGTTCGTCCTGGAGGCCCGGGACCGCGTCGGCGGCCGGGTCGAACAGACTCGTACCCCCGACGGCCGTACCGTCCAGCTGGGCGGCGAGGTGGTCGGGCACGGGCACACCGCCTACCTTCAACTGGCCAAGGAAGTGGGCCTTGAACTGGTCCCCAGCTATGTCGCGGAACCCGGGCGTATCACCCGTGCCACGCCGGAGGGCCGCTCGGCCGGCGATCCGCCGCACTGGTTCGGACCCGGCGACGCGCTGCTGCACGAGCGACTGAGTGCGGAGTTCACCGCACTCGCCGCGACCGTCGATCCCGACGACCCCTGGTCGCATCCGGACGCCACCGCCCTCGACCGGCTGTCCGTGGCCGACTGGCTGCGCTCGCGGCACGCCACGCCCGCGGTCGTACGCCTGTGGGACATCGGCCAACTCGCCCTGGCGGGAGGCTCGTACGAGCGGATCTCGCTGCTGGCCGCGTTGCGCAAGAGCGCGGCGGTGCCCGGTTCGGGCACGGGCGACTACGACTACGACGGCTGGGAAGGACTGCGGCTCGCGGAGGGATCGGCGACGCTCGCCGAGGTCCTCGGTCGCGAGCTGGGCGCCCGTGTCCGGCTCGGCTCGCCCGTCGCCGCACTGGACGTACGACCCGGCCGCTGCGCCGTGCGCCTGGTCACCGGTGAGGTCCTCACCGCCGGCGCCGTGGTGAGCGCCCTGCCCGTGGGACCGCTGCGGGACGTCGCCGTCAGCGGTGTGAGCGAGGCCCGCCTGGCCTCGCTGCACCGGCAACGGCACGCCGTCGCCGCGAAGTTCGCCGCCGTGTACGACCGTCCCTTCTGGCGGGACGACGACCTGAGCGGACTGTCCGAGGCCGAAGGGGTCCTGGGCAGCACCTGGCCGCAGGGCGAAGGCATCCTGTCGGCGCTGATACCGCCCGAGCGCTACGGCGTCCTGCTGGGCACTCCGCCGCAGCTCCGTACGCCCGAACTGCTCACCGAGATGGCCGCCATGTTCGGCGACGAGGCACTGCGGCCGGCCGCCTGCCATCTGCGGCTGTGGGGCACCGACCCGTGGACCCAGGGGTACGTCACCCAGTGGCCGCCCGGTGAGGTCACCGCGGTCGGCCCCCTGCACGGCACCCACGAACCGCCGTTCTACGTCTGCGGCTCGGACCAGTGGGTCGCCGGATACATGGAGGGCGCCGTCCGCACCGGCCGCGCCGCCGCCGAGGAGGCACTGCGCCGTGGCTGACACCGCTCGCCTCACCACCGTCCTCAACCACATCGGCGGCAAGGAGGTACCGGCCGTCTCCGGGGCCACGGTTCGACTCGTCGCCCCGGCCACCGGACTCCCCCACGGCACGGCCCCGCTCTCCGGCCCCGAGGACGTCGACGCGGCCTGCCGCGCGGCGCAGGAGGCCTTTCCCGGCTGGTCGGCCACGACTCCGGCGCTGCGGCAGGCCGCGCTGCTGCGCATCGCCGACGCCCTGGAGCGGGAGTCGGCCGTCCTGGCGGGCGCCGAGGTGACCGACACGGGCAAGCCGCGGGCCCTGTTCCTGGCGGACGAGTTGCCGGCGATCGTGGACGTGCTGCGGTATTTCGCCGGAGCCGCCCGGAACCTGCCGGGAGCCGCCGCCGCCGAGTACACGCCGGGCCGCACCTCCGTCCTGCGCCGTGAGCCGGTCGGTGTCTGCGCCCAGATCACCCCGTGGAACTACCCGCTGATGATGGCGGTGTGGAAGGTCGCCCCCGCGCTGGCCGCGGGCAACACCGTCGTCCTGAAACCGTCCGACACCACACCCTCCTCCACCACGCTCCTCGCCCGGCTGGCCGCCGAGCACCTGCCGCCCGGTGTGCTCAACGTCGTGTGCGGCGACCGTGGCACCGGGCGGCTGCTCGTCGCCCATCCGCAGGTGCGGCTGGTCGCCGTCACCGGCAGTGTCCGCGCCGGACAGGAGATCGCCGCCGCGGCGGCGGCCGATCTCAAGCGGCTGCACCTCGAACTCGGCGGCAACGCACCGGTACTGGTCCACGAGGACGCCGACCTCGACGACGCGGTCGAGCAGTTGTCGTCGCTGGCGTTCTACAACGCTGGGCAGGACTGCACGGCCGCCACCAGGATCCTGGTCCACCGGCGGATCCACGACGCCTTCCTGGACGCCTTCGCCGACCGGGCCGCACGACGCGTACCCGGAGCCCCCGACGACGATCACGCCGACTTCGGCCCGCTCGCCGGCGCCGCCCAACTGGCCTCCGTACACGGCCTGCTGGAGCGACTGCCGGACCATGCCGAGATCGTCACCGGTGGAACCGCCCTGGACCGTCCCGGCTATTTCCACCGGGCCACGGTGGTCGCCGGAGTGCGGCAGGAGGACGAGATCGTACGCAGCGAGGTGTTCGGGCCCGTCGTCACCGTCCAGCCCTTCACCGACGAGTCCGAGGCCCTCCGCATGGCGAACTCCGTCCCCCAGGGGCTCGCCGCGAGCGTGTGGACCCGCGACCACGACCGCGCCATGCGGGCGAGCCGGGCGCTCCACACCGGCATCGTCTGGCTCAACACCCACGGCACGACGGTGTCGGAGATGCCGCACGGCGGCGTACGGCACTCCGGCTACGGCAGCGACCTCTCCCTCACCGGCCTGCTCGACTACACGCAGGTCAAGCACGTGATGCTGTGAGGTCAGCGACGCGGGGGATTACCGCGCGGCGTGATGTGGGCGTTCGGGAGGGCCGGTGCGGGGAGACGGCCGCCCGGGAAGCCTTCGACCGCGCCGAAACGGTCGGAGGACGCCTCCCAGTCCTCTCTGGCCCGGACGATGTCCTCGTGGCTGCGTCCGATGAAGTTCCACCACATGACGATCGCCTCCTCGAAGGGAGGACCGCCGAGCAGAATCACCCGTGCCGGGACGTCCGACTCGTTCACCACCGTCAGGTTTTCGGCGCCGCAGGGGACGTAGCCGAGTTCGGCCGGGCTCAGTGCGGTGTCGGTCAGGCGGACGCTGCCGCTGTCCACGAGAAGGCCGTGCTCGAAGGCGGTGTCCACGGCGAGGGTGATCACCGCACGCGGTTCCAGGGTGATCTCGGCGCCGAGCAGGGGCGTGAAGGTCCGCACCGGGGAGGTGCTTCCGGCGAGCGAGCCCAGGAAGACCCTGATCCCGGCCCCGTCGATGCGCACGGGCTCGGGCACGTGGTGCTGGAAGTCCCGCTCGGCGTCGCGGTGCTCCTCGGGCAGCGCCACCCACAGCTGGACGCCGTGGAGGAGGGTGGTGCGCGGGGTGGAGACCTCGGAGTGGCAGATGCCGTGTCCGCCGGTCATGAGGTTCATCTCGCCGGGCCGGATCAAGGCGTGGGTGCCGAGGCTGTCGCGGTGCTCGATCTCCCCGCTGAACAGCCAGCTCACCGTCTGGAGGCCGGTGTGCGGATGCGGGGGTACGTCCATGCCTCCGGTCCCGGTGACGTCGTCGGGACCGTAGTGATCCGCGAAGCACCAGGCACCGATCAGCGTCCGGGCCCGCTGCGGCAGCGTCCTGCGCACGCGCATCGCACGTGGACCGCCCAGGGGCACCTCCCGCGCCGACAGCACCTCGACACCGGGCGCTCCGGCCGGCCTGCCGTCGTCGACCGGCGCCCCGCACCTCAGCGCCGCGGGTTCGGTTTCCACGTTGCTCATCGCAGCCACCCCTCGCACAATTAGTTGCTACATCAACTATCATGCCATGAGCGCAGGCCGACGACCACAGCACCGATCCGTGTGCGGGCCGGCCTGGGCGGTCGCGAAGGAGGCCCGGATTGAGCAGTAGCCCCACCGGATCCGCACTGCGCAGGATCTTCGTCGACAAACAGAGCCCCAAGGCCTTCCACGCCCTCCTGGAGACCTCGGAGGCGGTGCGCGCGGTGGCCGCCGAGGCGGGGCTCGACCGCACCACCGTGGAACTGATCAACCTCCGGGTGTCCCAGCTCAACGGCTGCGCCTACTGCCTCGACCTCCACACCAGGGCGGCCCTGCGCGCGGGCGAGTCACCACAGAGACTGGGAGTGCTGGCGGCCTGGCGGGACACCGCCTCGTTCACCGACTCGGAGCGCGCGGCGCTCGCCCTGGCCGAGGTGACGACCGATCCGACGAATGCCGACGCACAGGCGTCCGCCTACGATGCCGCCCGGCAGGTGCTCACCGACGACCAGGTCTCCGCCGTGATCTGGGTGGCGATCACCATCAACGCCTTCAACCGGGTGTCGATCTTGAGCAAGCATCCGGTACCGGCGCCCCGCAAGGAGTAGTCCCACCCCGCTCAGGGCTGGTCCTCGCCCATCCTGCCCACGACACGCTCGGACATCGCGGCCAGCACCCGCAGTTCCGCGGGCGTGACATGATCGAGGAACAGCTCGCGCACCCCCTCGACATGGCGCGGGGCAGCGGCCTCGATCGCCGCACGCCCCTCCTCCGTGATCACCACGAACGCGCCGCGCCCGTCCTCGGGGCACTCCTCCCGCACGACCAGACCGCGCTTGGCCATACGGGCGACGTGGTGGGACATCCGGCTCTTCTCCCACTCCAACGCCTGGGCGAGGTCCAGGACCCGCTGCCGACCCTCGGGCACATCGGTCAGCTGGACCAGCACCGCGAAGTCCGCGGCCGACATGTTCGACTCGCTTTGCAGCATGCGCGACAGACGGCCTACGAGCTTGTCATGCAACCGGACAAACCCCCGCCACGCGCGCTGCTCCTCTGGCGTCAACCACTGCGCCGTCTCGTCCATGGAAGAAAGTCTAGGCATAGTTGACAGTTCACCAAACTGGCGACCCTCGGCGCGAGGCCATCCTCGGGCGCGGCTCCTTCACGGAGTCGTTCCCCTCTTCGGCTACGACCTGAGCGAGGAGAAGATCGAGCTCTTCGCCAAGCTGCTGAAGGAGAAGACCGTCACCTGGAGCGACACCAAGCGGGCGCCACTCGACAGCGCCGACGTCTTCCCCAAGACCGAGTCAGGGCACCCAGTCGGTCGTCCGCACCGCGCGCTACGGGTTCCCGCTCATGACCGCCGTCATCGGCGGCTCTCCGGAGCGCTTCGCGCCCTACCTCGACCTGCACCGTCGCGCTACCGACGCCACGGGCGCCCAGCCGGTCAGCGCCCGCCTGCGCGCCGTCGAGCTGTATGGCACCCGAGTGGTGTCCGCGAGATCCTCGTGGGCTGATGCCAGGAACAACGTAGGCGTCCTGGGCGCGGGGAAGGCCAGGACCGGGACCGTGCCGGCACGACTCTCGCCGGTGACGGTCGTGGCTCAGCGGCTGGGCCGCTGGGACGCCACGATCGTGTCCATGGTCTGCTCCGCGCCCACCCACCGCTGCACGCGTTCCGAGAACCCCGGGAACTGTGACGCGACCTTGGTGAGGAACTTCAGCTCGAACGGGGCGACATTGATCTCGGCGATGTCTCGTTCCACCGCCCGGATCACTCCCCTGACGACCCGCTCCGGCGAGACGGTACGTACACCTCCAGGCGTCGGCGAGCCGGTGTTCGCGAACATGCCCAGGTCGCGCACGAAGCCGGGCTGGACGATCGAGACGCCCACGCCCGTGCCGTGCAGGTCCTGACGGAAGGACAGGGAGAAGCCCCGCAGTCCGAACTTCGTCGCGGTGTACATCGACGACGACTTGGTGGCCGCCATGGCCGACAGGGACCCGACGAAGCAGATGTGCCCGCGCCCCGCCTCCACCATGTCCTGGGCGAGCAGGCGCGCGAGCACAGCGGGTGCGCGCAGGTTGACCGCGAACGCCCGGTCGATCTGGGCCGGCGTGTAGTCCAGCACGTCGCCGCTGGAGGGCAGGGCCGCGTTGGCGACCAGGATCTGTGTGCCGGCGGCTTCCGCGGCCAGGCGTCGCACGTCCTCCGCGTCGGCGAGATCGGCGAGGATCGTCCGGGCTCCATAGCGTTCGGCGAGCGGGTCCAGCGCCTCGCGACGCCGGCCGGTGAGAATGAGTTCCGCGCCCCGGGCCGACAGTTCGGCGGCAAGCGCCCCGCCGATACCGCCCGTGACTCCGGTAAGCAGAACCGTGGCCCCAGCAATCTGCACGACTACCCTCCGGTCTGTTCGTTCGAACGAACAGTAGCCGCTCCGCCGCCCCCTGCCCAGGCCGCGGACTTCACCGGTGGAACAATGAGCGGCATGCCCAAGGCCGCCCTCCCCGCACCCACCGCGCCCTCCGTCCCGACACGTCAGCGCATCATCACCGCCGTCCTGCGGATCATCGGCGAGGGCGGGATCGCGGCGCTCACCAACAGGAGGATCGCCAAGGAGGCCGGCGTATCGCTCGGCTCCGTCACCTACCACTTCGAAACCCAGCACGATCTTCTGCGGGAGAGCCTGCTCCAGTTCGTGCGCGAGGAAGCCCGGTACTTCACCGAGCTGGCCGACCAGTGCCAGACCGAGGGCCTGGACATCGAGGACGCGGCGTCGCTGGCCGGGCAGGTGGCCTGCGGCACGGCCCTCGACAGCGCCCACCTCGCGCCTTTCGAGCTGTACATCCACGCCGGACGCGACGAACGACTGCGCGAGGCGGCATCGCAGGCGTTCGAGGCTTACGACCGGCTGGCCGCCCAGATCCTCACCGCCCTGGGCGTTCCCGACGCCGAGCGCCTGGCGGCGACCACCGTCGCCGTGGTGATGGGTCTGCAACTGCGCCACCTGGCGACCGGCAGCCCGGCAGACGATCTGGTCGACGCCCTCCTGCTGCTCGCGGGACGCGCCGGCGGCCAGTCGCCCGGTACGGCAGCCGGACGCCGGCCCACCGGACGCTAGCCCATTCGAATGGGTCACCGGCGCCACCGGGTGAACGCCGAAGCCGTGTGACGTGCCGACGGCAGTCGGCCACTCGGGACCGCTAGCGTCGGCTCTCGTGCTGCTCAGCTACGCCTTTGTGAACCTGAAACCCGGAGTGGGAAAGACGACCAGCGCGGTCTGGCTGGCTCACGCTCTCCACGAGTCGGGCATCCCCCCGCTGTTGGTGGACAGTGACCCCGCTTCCTCCGCGCTGCGCTGGAGCGAACTGGCAGGCGGATTTCCGTTTCCCGTGGTCGCCCTTCCCGTGGGTGACGTGCACCGGCGGGTGAACGACTTCCTCGGCAACCGGCAGGCGGTGGTGTTCGACGCCCCGCAACTGGAGGACCACGCCCACATCGCCCGGAGCATCATGAGATACGCCGGCGAGTGGATCGTGCCGGTGACCCCGGCCCCCATCGAGCTGGATCGCATGGCACCCATCGGCGGCGAGATGGGCGACATGCAGTCCCTGCGCGCCCGGCCGGCCCGCGCCGCCGTCCTGCTGAACCGTACGAATCGCCCGGACGCCACGCGCACCGGCCCCGACGCCGACGCCCGCGAAGCTCTTGCCGAGCGCGGCTTCGACGTGCTGTCCACCCACATTCCGCGACTCGACCTGTACGCCCAGTCGTTCGGCGGCCCGGTCCACGTCAAAGGCTCGGCCTACATGGACCTCGCGGACGAGCTCATCAACCGTCAGGACGGCACGTGAACCAGCGCAAGGACACCTACCGGGCCGCACTGCGGCGCGAACCGCGGACGACCGCGTCCCGGCAGGCCAAGGTCACCCGGCTGCACACCCGATACGTCCGAGTGACCATCGAGCTCGACCCCGCCTTGCAGAGCAACCTCACCAGTTGGGTGGCTCCACCGGTCTCCGCGCTCCTCCAGGCAGGCACCGCTGTACTGCGCCCTCTCACGAGTTGGTACGGGTCGGGCGAATAGCGTCAACTCAGGCTCGGTGGCGTCCAGTCGGCGTGCCGCAGGACGGTGCGGACGGTCGCGCCGGACGGAGCCAGGCGGAGCGCGGTGTTGCGCACGGCGACCGCCAGGGGGTGACTCAGCTGCTGGCCCATGCGGCCGGCCTGGCGGGCCGCGCGTGCGACGGCTTGGCTGCGTGGGCGGCGTTCGGCGTCGTAACGGATCAGTGCTGATTCGACGGTGGGTTCGGCCGTGAGTGCGGCGGCGAGGGTGGCGGCGTCCTCCAGGGCCTGGCAGGCGCCTTGGCCGAGGTTCGGGGTCATGGCATGGGCCGCGTCACCGAGCAGGGCGATCCGGCCCGCGGTGAAGGAGGGCAGAGGCGTTGCCAGTTCGTGGATGTCGTGGTGCAGAACGGCATCGGGCCGGGTCGCCTCCAGGAGGGCGGGGATCGGATCGTGCCAGGCGGCGAAGCGTCGGCGCAGCACGGCGAGTGGGTTCGGATGCCGTACGCCCGGCGGGGAGTTGAGCACCGTGTGCCACTCCGCCCGGTCGTCGGTGAAAGCGATGTGCCCGAACTCCGCTCCCCTCCCCCAGGTCAGTTCGAAATCCGTGTCCAGCTCGACGGGGTCCTCGGTGATGGCGCGCAGGACGGTCGATCCGCTGTAGACGGGGCCGGGGTGACGGGGGAACAGCTGGGAGCGCAGGCGGCTGCCCACTCCGTCGGCGGCCACGACCAGATCCGCGTCGAGGACGCCGTCCTGGAGTGTCACCCGTACACGGCCGGGATCGCCGCGGTCGGTGGAGGCCACCTCGGCCCCGACGAGCAGGCACTCGGACGGCAGTGCCGTACGCAGTAGCCGGTGCAGCACGGCCCGGGGAATGCCGACGATCGGCGTTCCCAGCTCGCGCTCCAGGGCGACCCCGTCCATCCGGGCCAGCCGACCGCCACGGGGGGTCCGGGTGCCTCCGGTGTACTGGGGACGTGCGGCCGCGCGCACCGTCTCGCCGACGCCGAGGGCGTCCAGGGCGCGTATGCCGTTGGCGTGCAGGGAGATACCCGCGCCCACGTCGGCGAGGACCGGGGCGCGTTCGACGACCGTCACCTGCCAGCCGATCAGGCGCAGGCCGATCGCGGCGGCCAGCCCGCCGATCCCTCCACCGACCACTACCGCGCTCCCGCCCATACCCGGCCCCCTCATGCGCCCTGGCGATCTTTCTACAGATGTAGAAGGAGGGTACTCCGGACGCACTCCGTACGTACCCCGTTCCTCTACAGGTGTAGAAAGGGGGGATGTCCACCGACCGACGCACCCTCCTTGCCGACGCGGCCATCGACGTGCTCGCCGAGTCCGGGATCCGCGGATTGACCCATCGCGCGGTGGACGGCGCGGCGCACCTGCCCCCCGGCACCACCTCCGCATACTTCCGCACCCGGCACGCACTGCTCACGGCACTGGTCCGGCGCCTCGTCGCACTCGACCAGGCGGAACTCCAGAACATCGGCGAGCGGACACCTGCGCCGCGGAGCGCCGAAGAACTGGCCTCCGGGATCGCCGCCTTCGTCGGGCAACGGCTCACCGGTGACGGACGGCGCCGCTCCCTCGCGCGTTATGCCTGCGCCATCGAGAGCGTGCACCACCCGGAACTGCGGGAGATCCTCGAGCCGCGCGAGAACGCCGCACGGCAGATCGTGTGCGACTTCCTCACCGCACAGGGCGTCACGGACGCCGAGGAACGTACGGTCACGTTGCTGGTCTGCGTGGACGGCCTGGTCTTCGACCGCCTGGTGAGCGGCGGAACCGTCCCCGACCAGGAGATCCATGGACTGGTGGCGGCGGCATTGCGGTGACGTGGGCGAGGCGGGCTCGCCACGGGATGCCGAACTCGGAGGCAGGAGGCGGGCGTTCGGACGTAGGTTGTGCCTTGGATGATCCATGCCTCGGCTGAAAGACGGACAGGACTCATGACCGACCCCGCGACGACGCCCGAACCGAAGACGCACCAGAAGATCGACACGTCGGTGCCGCACTCCGCGCGCATCTGGAACTACTGGCTCGGCGGCAAGGACAACTACCCCGTCGACGAGCAGGCCGGCGACGCGTACACCGCCGTCTTCCCCGGTATCGTCACCATCGCCCGCAGCAGCCGCGCCTTCCTGCGCCGCAACATCTCGTATCTCGTCTCCGAGGCGGGCATCCGGCAGTTCCTGGACATCGGCACGGGCCTGCCGACCGCGGAGAACACCCATGAGGTCGCCCAGCGACTCGCCCCCGAGGCACGGATCGTCTACGTCGACAACGACCCGATGGTCCTGGCCCATGCCCGCGCCCTGCTCTTCTCCTCCCCCGAGGGCGCGACCGCCTATATCGATGCCAACGTGACGGACCCGGACCGCATCCTCGCGGCGGCCGCCGGGACGCTGGACTTCAGCCGGCCCATCGCGCTCATCCTCAGCAACATCCTGGGCCACGTCGCCGACTACGATCAGGCCCGCTCCATCGTCGACCGGCTGATGGCCGCCCTGCCGTCGGGCAGTCATCTCTCCATCAACGACGGGTCACTCGGTGTCGACCCGGTCTTCGAGCAGGCCCAGGAGTCCTACAACAGCAGTGGCGCAGTCCCGTACAACCTGCGTCCTGTCGACGTGATCACCTCGTTCTTCGACGGCTTGGAGCTCATCGAACCCGGCGTCGTCCCGGTCACGCAGTGGCGTCCGGAGCCCGGTTCGTCCCCGCAGGTCATCGCCGAGCACGGCGGACTCGCCCGCAAGCCGTAGGCAGGGGACGCCGAGCACGACAAGGGAGCGCGGCCGTGACGGACGCGCTCCCTTTGTACGCCATGCGCCATGCGCCAATTGCTTGCGACTTATGCGCCATGTGCCTGCTGGGACGACTGCTACCTGATCACGACGATCACAACACCTCCGTTGTTGAAGCGGTGGTCGAAGCAGAACCCGGGGTGGAAGAAGCAGAAACTGCGGTGGCCGAAGCCGAACCCACCGTTGTCGAAGCGGTGGCCGAAACGGAATCCACCGTGGTCGAAGCAGCGTCCGTCGTTGTTGTCGAAGCACCCGTCGGTGGTCACCCGGGTGTGCACGGCAGGGGCTGCTGCCGCGGCCGTGCCCGCTGTGGTGATCACGGCACCGCCGGCCATCAGCATGCCGGCCGCGGAAGCCGCGGCGAGACGCCTCGCGCGTTGTGCTCGCATGATGAATGCACCCTTCCTTCCATCGTCGTCTCGCGCGACTCTCAGCGGCACGAGATGGATGGCCGCGGCGCCGGGGTGAATCAGCCGTCCAGGGGTGTGCCCCCAGCTTGCGGCCCTACTTCCTGTACGTGAGCGGCGCCCTTTCGGATTGGCGTTCCGGCAGATGACCCCGGTTCCTCCGCCGCACGGAGAGCTGTGGCTTCCAACGGGTGAATCCAGCCGCTCGGTGAGAGGCGGCCGGCGTGACAGCGGGAAGGGCATTCTGCGTACGGGACCAGAGACGGGCAGGGAGCGCCACCATGCCGAAGTTCCTCATCCAGGCCACCTACACGCCCGAGGGCACGAAGGGTCTGCTCAAGGAAGGAGCGAGTGGCCGCCGCGCCGCCGTCGACCAGGTCGTCACCGGTCTCGGCGGGACGGTGGAGGCCATGTACTTCGCCTTCGGGGCGGACGACATCGTGCTCATCGTCGACTTCCCCGACCCGGTCTCCATGGCCGCCGTCAGTCTCACCGTCAAGGCCAGCGGCGCCCTCAGCACCCGGGCCACCCCTCTCCTCACCCTCGACGAGCTCGACGAGGCCGCCCGCCGACAGGTCGGCTTCCGCGCCCCCGGCGCATAGAGGCCACGCCGTACAGGGGATCCGTGGAACGAGGTGTCCGATGGAGATCGAGGGGTCAGTCGCGCTGGTGACCGGCGCGAACCGGGGAATCGGCCGGGCGTTCACGCGCGCTCTGCTGGCACGGGGTGCCGCCAAGGTCTACGCGGGCGTCCGCAGACCCGAGGACTTCGAGGAGTCCGGGCTGGAAGCGCTGCGCCTGGACGTCACCGACCCGGAACAGATCGCGGCCGCGGCGAGGGCGGCGACCGACGCGACCATCGTGATCAACAATGCCGGCATCCAGGCCGGGCCGGGGTTGCTGGAGGGATCTCTGGAGGGCGCGCGGCAGGAGCTGGAGGTGAACTATCTGGGCACCTGGGCGGTATCACGGGCTTTCGCGCCCGTCCTCGCCGCCAACGGTGGCGGAGCCCTGGTGAACATGCTGTCGGTGGCCTCGTGGCGGGCGAACAACCGGTTTCCCGGTTACGCGGCGTCGAAGGCTGCCCAGTGGTCGCTCACGAACGCGCTGCGCGTGGGGCTGCGGGAGCAGGGCACGCTGGTCGTCGGTGTGCATGTGGGCTATGTGGACACCGATGCCACCGCCGGGGTCGACGCTCCCAAGGTGGAGGCCGCGGAAGTGGCGGCACGGACCATGGAAGCGATCAGCGGTGACGAGCCGGAAGTGCTCGTCGACGAGACCACCCGCCGGGTGCGCGCCGCGCTGTCCGGCCCCTTGGAACTCCTCTACCCGACCGTGTGAACGCACGATCTCACCACCTGGTCGGGGAAGATCGTCGTAGCCGCGACGAATCAGTTCGCGGCGGCCAACCCCTACCGGGGCCGCTACGGCGTCGGTGACCTCACGGGCAGCGAATGGGTTGCCGGCCGCCTTCCCGGCGCCCGGGTGGTGAAGGCGCTGAACACGCTGTTCGCCCCGTTCATCGCCGCGGATCCCCGGCATCCCGAAGGACGGCTGGTGGCCTTCCGCACGGGCGACGGCGCCGACGCGAAGGCGGCCGTGACCGGCCTGCTGGACGAGTTCGGATTCGCCGTGCTGGACCTGGGCGGTCTGCGTGCGGGCGCCTGATGCAGTTGGACGGTCCGCTCAGCGCGAAGCACCTGCTGCTTCAGGACATCGGCTGACGCCCCGCCCAAGCCCCGCCGGCAGGACGGGGCGCGGGAGGGGAATCATGAACCGCCGTGCCGTCCACGACGGCCAGTTCGACCTGGCCGCCACGTACGGCCCTGGCGTTCTGGCCGAAGCCGTGCAGCACGCGGTACGGCCCGGCAGGCTCGGCACGGTCCTCGTCCGGTCCTGGTGGCCGGGCACGATGCCGCACGGCTTCAGCCGGCGTGGGTGAACGGCGCGGGAGTGTCAGAGGCGGGTGACGAACGCGGTGATGTGAGAGGCGACCTGGTCGGGTACCTCCAGTGGCGAGAGGTGGCCGGTGCCGCCGAGCTCGGTGAGGGTGGCGGTGGGGATCAGGGGAAGCAGGTGTTCGCGCAGGATCTGCGGCGGGTCCACCTTGTCCTCGCTGCCGGCCAGCACCAGTACGGGAACGTCGATCGCGCCGACCCTGTCCGCGAAGTCCTCGACCAGTGCCTGCCGCGGCCACGCCGAGCGGGCCGCCTCGCCCGCCCGGGAGCTGTCCTCGTGCACCTGCCTGCGGGCCTCGGCGGACAGCGCGCCGTTGGTCAGTGCCAGATCGATGCTCTGGCTGATGGTCTCTTCGCTGTCGTAGGCGTGCGCCAGCATCTCCTGGAACTCGGGTGTCACACCGACCGGCGCCGGCGGGGCGGGGGCGACGAGCACCATGCCCTGGAGCCCGGCGGGACGGCGGGAAGCGAGCACCTGGGCCGTCTTTCCTCCCATCGAGTGGCCCACCAGGACGTACTCGCGGTAGCCGAGCTCGTCGATGACGCGCTCGGCGTCGTCGGCCAGCTGCTCGATGCCGTACGGGCCGGGCACCTCGGTGGACTCGCCCCAGCCGCGGTGGTCGTACGAGACGAACGCCTGCGCGGGACTGAGGCGCTCGAGGACCGGCCGCCAGGTGCGGTGGGAGCCACCCCAGTAGTGGAGGAAGACCAGGGCCGGTCCGTCGCCCTCGCGGACGTGGCCGTAGACCCGTCCGTCCTTCACGTCGAAGTACCGGCCGATGGGCGTGTGTGTGGTCACGACAGTCAGATGTCCTCGTCTGGGCCGCTGCGGAGCCGCTCTGCCGCGGCCGCCGTCGGCGTGAGCCCCGGCGGTGGGGCCGGGCTGCTCATGACTCGATCGTCGTCCAGCCCTTCTTGATCAACCACTGGCTCGGCTGCCACGGTTCGCAACTTTCGGGACACGGTCACGGACTGCTCCGCGGGCTTCGCACTGCTGCGCTGTGGGCCGCCATCCGGTGTCAGGAAAGTTACGGTCGTACCATTGACGCCATGGCTCCTCATCGCGTCGCAGTCCTGGCGCTGCCCCGCGTGCTCCCCATCGATCTCGGCATCCCCACCCAGATCTTCAACGCGCGGCCCAACACGCCGTACGACCTCACGGTGTGCGGCGAAAGCCGTGGCGGCGTCACCACCAGCACCGGGTTCACCGTCGGAGTCACCGCCGGGCTGCCTGCCCTGGCCCGAGCGGACACGATCATCGTCCCCGGCTACTGGGACTACCAGCGGCCACCGGCGCCCGAGGTCGCGGCAGCCCTGAAACTCGCCTCCAGCCGAGGCACCCGCATCGCGTCCATCTGCACCGGCGCCTTCGCACTCGCCGCGGCCGGGCTGCTCGACGGTCGTACGGTGACCACGCACTGGGCCAGCGCCGACGATCTCGAAAGGCTCTACCCACAGCTTCGGGTGGACCGCAACGTCCTCTACATCGACGACGATCCCCTGCTGACCTCCGCGGGCGTGACCGCCGGCATCGACCTGTGTCTCTACATCGTCCGCAAGGACCTCGGCGCCGCCGTCGCCAACGAGATCGCCCGCGAACTGGTCGCCGCGCCGCACCGCGACGGCGGCCAGGCCCAGTACATCGCCCAGGCCCTGCCGGAGCCCACCGCGCACACCCTCGCCGACACCCGCGAGTGGGCCCTGCGCCACCTCGACGAATCCCTCACCCTCGACGTTCTCGCCAGGCACGCACGTGTCTCCACCCGCACCCTGGTCCGGATGTGGCGGCAGGAAACCGGCATCACCCCCCACCAGTGGCTGCTCACCGCCCGTGTCAACCACGCCCGTGAACTCCTGGAAGTCACCGACCTCGGCATCGAACAGATCGCCTCCCAGTGCGGCCTCGGCACCAGCACCAACCTCCGCGCCCGATTCCGCGACGCCCTCGGCACCACGCCCACCGCCTACCGGCGGACCTTCCAACGGACGACCACGGCCTGACCGCACGGCGCGCGGATGCGTCCGCGAAGCCTTCAACACTTTGTTCGACAAGCGGGACTACGCCACTGTCGGCAGGTAGCAGTCGGAGTGCTCCGGTCCGCCCGGTACCGATCCAGCCCGAGCGAGGAGCACGCGGCTCCGCCGCCGTCGATCCGGTCTTCCGACACCTCCTGTCGCGCGGGCCGATGGAACAGAAGGCGCACTCATGCCGTTCCCCTCGCAGAACGGCTGCACGTGGTCCGCCGCATCGTTCAACTCCCTTTCGTCAACTCTTACTTCACACCTTGACGGAAGTGGTCCGGACCTTTAGTTTCTGCGGGCGACCACTCCCCCGCGTGTGCACTCGACCGTTCGCAAGGTGAACGCGTTCCCGAGCGCCCACCCCCCACGAAAGGCCGCCCCCCACCATGGCCAAACCCAGGCCCCTCTCCGTGTCCGCCACACTGGCGGTCACCGCTCTCACCCTGTCCACCGGACTGCTCGCCGCGTCCCCGGCCCAGGCAGCCACCGGCACGATCACCGGTCTCGCGGGCAAGTGCCTCGACATCGCCGGGGCCAACTCCGCTGACGGTACGGCCGTCCAGCTCTACGACTGCAACGGCACCGCCGCCCAGCAGTGGACGGTCGACACCGACGGCACCATCCGCGCCCTCGGCAAGTGCCTTGACGTCACCGGCAATTCGACGGCCGACGGCGCCAAGCTCCAGCTGTGGACATGCTCCGGCGGCGCCAACCAGAAGTGGACCGTGACCGCCGCGCAGGACATCGTCAACCCGCAGGCCGACAAGTGCATGGACGTCACGGGCAACAGCTCCGCCAACGCCACCCGGATACAGATCTGGAGCTGCTCCGGCGGCGCCAACCAGAAGTGGAACGCGCCTGCCGCGGGCGGCACCACGCCCTCCTCACCGATGGCCGTGGCGCCGTACCTCTACAACGGCTGGGGCAACCCGCCGAGCCCGACCACGATCACCAACGCCACCGGCGTCAAGTGGTTCACCCTCGCCTTCGTGCTCAGCAACGGCTACTGCAACCCTCAGTGGGACGGCAGCCGTGCGCTGACCGGGGGCGTGGACCAGCAGACCGTCAACACCGTGCGGGCGAACGGCGGTGACGTCATCCCGTCGTTCGGCGGCTACAGCGGCAACAAGCTGGAGAGCTCCTGTTCGAGCGCGAGCGAGCTGGCGGCGGCGTACCAGAAGGTCATCAACGCCTACGGCGGTCTCAAGGCCATCGACATCGACCTCGAGGCCGACGCCTACAGCAACGCCGCCGTGCAGCAGCGCACCGTGGACGCGCTGAAGACCGTGAAGGCCGACAACTCCGGCCTGAAGGTCTACATCACCATCGGCACCGGGCAGAGCGGCCCCGACACGAGTCTGATCAACCGTGCCGCCTCCTCCGGACTGACCGTCGACGCTTGGGCCATCATGCCCTTCGACTTCGGCGGCGCCGGCCAGAACATGGGCAACCTCACCGTGCAGGCCGCCGAGGGCCTCAAGTCGGCGCTGAAGAACGCCTACGGCTACAACGACGACCAGGCCTACCGGGACATGGGCATCTCCTCCATGAACGGCATCACCGACAACAACGAGACCGTCACGGTGGCCGACTTCCGCACGATCCTCGCCTACGCCCAACAGCACCACCTCGCGCGGCTGACCTTCTGGTCCGCGAACCGCGACCGCCCCTGCACCGGTGGCGTCGCCGACAGCTGCTCCGGCGTCGGCCAGTCCGACTGGGACTACACCCGCGCCTTCGCCGGCTACACCGGCTGAACCCCCACATCCGGCTAGGAGAACCATGCTTTCCCTACCCCGCCGCGGTCGATCCGCCGCGGCCGCGCTGGTGGCCGTGACGGCCGCGTCGATGCTCTCCGGAGCACCGGCGCGGGCCGCGACCACCGCCCTGCCCACCGGCTTCGCCACCGTGATGAACGCCGCGAGCGGCAGATGTCTCGACGCGAAGGCGGCCGCCACCGCCAACGGCACCGTCAAGGCCGGTTCGTACAACCAGTCGTCCTCCGACAGCACCACGAACGGCGCCCGCGTCGCCTTCTACGGGCTGACCGTCTCCCACAGCGGCTGACCCGAGCCCGCTACCTGGCGGGAACGAAGACGCGTTGCGCCGCGACCGCGGCCCCGCCACGCGCCCACTCCTCGAACGGCAGTGGGCGGACCACGAGATCGCAGTCCACGGCGGCACCGAACGCGTGATCGACGAAGGTCTGCCGGATGTGGTCGGCGAACAGGTCGTAGGAAGCCACGCCCTCGCCGGAGATGATGATCCGTTCCGGGCCGATGAGGTTGGCCACGCAGGCCAGCGCCAGGCCCACGGCATGTCCGGCGTGGGCGAAGACCGCCCGAACGGCGGGATCGCCGGTGTGGGCCAGGCGCACCGCCTCGTCCATCGTCAGTCCCGGGTCACCGGTGGCCTGCCGGGCCTGCTCGGTGATCGCGTGGGTGGAGGCGACCGCCTCGACGCAGCCGGTGTTGCCGCAGGTGCAGACGCGCTCGACGCCGCTCACCGGAAGGTGCCCGACCTCGCCCGCCACGCCGTGCGCGCCGGAGACCACCCGGCCGCCGATGGAGAGTCCCGCGCCGATGCCGGCGCCGACGGTGACCAGGGCGAAGGTGGACAGGCCGGCGCCCGCGCCGAACCACTGCTCGGCCACGGTCAGGGCCCGTACGTCGTTCTCGATAACCGTCGGGGTTCCGACGGCCGACTCGACCAGCTCGGCGAGCGGCACGCGGCGCCAGTTGAGGAAGGGCGTGTACTGGACCATGCCCAACTGGCTGTCCACGTCGCCCGAGATCGTGACGCCGACACCGTGCAGTGAATCGGCTCCTTCCAGGCCCGCCGCCGCCCGCAGCTCGTCCACCAGCCGGGCGATCGCCAGCACCACGCTGCCCACGTCGCGCGAGCCGAGGGACACCCGCCGGGAGGACAGCGGCCGGGCCGTCAAATCGGCCAGTACGCCGATGAGTTCCTCGCCGGTGACCTTCACGCCGGCGAACAGGGCGCGTTCCGCCCGTACGGCGATCAGCGTGGCCGGGCGGCCGTTGGTCCGTGCCGCGGTGGGCCGGCCCACCTCGTTGATCCAGCCGTCGGTCATCAGCGGGGTGGCCACCTTGGTGACGGCTCCCGGCGTCAGCCCGGTCCGCCGGCCGATCTCGGCACGGCTCATCGGGCCGTGCTGGAGCAGGGTCTGGAAGACCAGGGCGGCCGCGGGCGGCTGGTCGGCGAGGGTCATGCGGCGACCCTACCTTTCCTTTGGAAAGTAATTCAAGAGCGATTTCACTCCACCTCTTGCGCCGAAACGGCAGGTCATTCGGCGTCGCGTGGCCGAAGCCGCAGCCTCAACTACGGGGAGCCCTGGGATCCCTGTCCGCCGATTATGTTGACGCCGGAAGGAAACCCCGCCTACATTCGCCGCACTCCTCGCCGGATCGGACGGGACGGTTCCGCGACGGGGAAAGCCCGGCCTGGACTCGCCCTACCTCGTGACGGTCGGCGTGCCCGGGTTCGGCTTCCGCACCGGGGAGGTCTGGGCCGTGCACGTGACCTGGAGCGGCGACCAGCGGTATCTGGTCGAGCAGTTGCCGGAGGGCGCGGGTGCCCACGCCTCGGTGCTGGGCGGCGGTGAACTGCTGCGGGCCGGGGAGATCCGGCTCGCTCCCGGCGAGTCCCACACCACGCCGGTGTGTCATTTCGCCTGGTCCGATCAGGGGCTCGACGGCCTCTCCGACCGCTTCCACGCCCTGCTGCGGGCGCGGCCCGCCCACCCGCGCCGTCCGCGCCCGGTGATCCTCAACAGCTGGGAGGCGGTGTACTTCGACCACGATCCGGACCGGCTGCTGCGGCTGGCCGACGAGGCCGCCGAGGTCGGTGTCGAGCGCTTCGTACTGGACGACGGCTGGTTCCGCGGGCGCCGCTCGGACGACGCCGGACTGGCTCGCTGGGCATGGAGTTCGGGCTGTGGGTCGAACCGGAGATGGTCAACCTCGACTCCGATCTGGCCCGCGACCATCCCGACTGGGTGCTCGGCCCGGCCCGCGGGATCGGCCCGTCCGCCCGTCATCAGCACGTACTCGATCTTTCCAACCCCGATGCCTGGGACTACCTGCTGAACTCACTCGACGCCCTGGTGGACAAGTACGGCATCGCCTACCTCAAGTGGGACCACAACCGGGAACTCCACGAGAGCGTGCACGGCACGACCGACCGCCCCGTGGCACACGCCCAGGTGCTCGCCCTCTACCGCCTGCTCGACGCCCTCAAGCGGCGTCACCCCGGGCTCGAGATCGAGAGCTGCGCCGCCGGGGGCGGCCGGGTGGACCTGGGCGTCCTGGCGCACACCGACCGGATATGGGCCTCGGACTGCAATGACCCGGTGGAGCGCCAGGCCGTCCAGCGCTGGACCGGACAACTGCTGCCGCCCGAACTGATCGGCACCCATGTGGGCCCCGGCACCAGTCACACGACCGCCCGCGTCAGCTCCGACACGCTGCGGCTGACCACCGCCCTGTTCGGGCACGCCGGCATCGAACAGGACCTCACCCGCTGTGCGCCCGAGGAACTCGCCCGGCTCACCGCCTGGACCGCGCTCCACCGCGAACTGCGCCCCCTGCTGCACGGCGGCCGCACGGTCCGCGCCGACCTCGTCGGCGAGTCGACGCTGCTGTACGGGGTCGTGGCGGACGACCGGTCGGCGGCGCTCTACTGCTGGGCGCGGATGGCCACCTCGCCCGAGGGCCAGTACGGGCGAGTACAGCTGCCCGGTCCCGCCCACGACGCGACCTACCGGGTGCGGGTGCGCACCGAGCTGGGACTGCCCTCCTTCCACCAGACATCCGGCCCCGCCTGGCTGTCCGCGGCGCTCGACGGCAGGCTGACCCTGCCCGGCTCGGTCCTCACGGTCGCCGGCCTGCCCATGCCGAATCTGAACCCCGAGCAGGCCCTGCTGCTCGAACTGCGACGCGCTGACGGAACGGACCGGACCTGACGGGACCGTCCCCGTCCGTGCGGCTCACCGCGTCGGCTCGGGCCAGATCAGCCGGAGTTCCCTGACTCTTCTCCTCTCGCGGAACATGAGCCAGGCGAGGGTCGACGGACAGGGGTCGTCGGTGCCGACGGGGTTGGTGACGTCCATTTCCCAGATGGTGATGTCGCGGCTGGCCACCAGGATGGGGGGTGGGGTGGGTGTGTTCCCCCGGCGTGCTGAGCCGGCCGACGAGTCTGCTCTCCTTCGGCCACAACTCGGATATGTCCTGGGGCAGCGTGCCGCGCTCGGACGCCTCCAGGGTCGCCACGGCCTCGTGCCGGCTGTCCTCGGTGAGAGCCGAGGCATCTTCGTGCGCGTGGCCGGCCGTCGACGGCAGTTCCCGGGCCATTTTTCCCTTGGCCTGGTCGAGGCGGCTGCGTACCGTGCCGACCGGTATCTCGCAGGCGGCGGCGATCGCCTGGTAGGAGGTGATGCCGCTGAAGTGGCGGAGCATCGTCACCAGCCGGAGATGCGGGGGCAGTGCCTCCACCGCGTACCAGATCCAGTCCCGCATCTCGTGCTGCTCGATGCACTGCTCCGGGTGCGACGGCCCCTGGTCGCGCACGCGGTCTGTTCGACGGCGAGCGCACCGGGCGCGCGCGTGTCCAGAGCCACGGTGGCCCGAGTTCGCGCGCCCCGAATCCCGCACGATCGGGCTTCGCCTGGCAGGGGGCTGATGCGCGGGGCCTCAGCGCAGTGCCGCCTCGCCCGCGTGCACGGCGCGCATGGCACGTTCGACGGTTTCCCGGTTCTCACCGACCGGAGCCACGTAGTCGAGGACGTCGCGTGCGGCGGCCTCCCCCAGCGTCCGGGTGATCACCCAGGTGGCGAGGTACTGGGACGCCAGGCAGCCGCCCGCCGTGGCGATGTTCCCCTCGGCGTGGAACGGCGCGTCCAGCACGGTGACGCCGCGGTCCTCGACGAAGGGCCGGCTCTTCATGTCCGTGCAGGCGGGCATGCCGTCCAGCAGCCCGAGCCGGGCGAGCACCAGCGCGCCGGAGCACTGCGCACCGATCAGCTGTCGCGCCGGGTCGAGCGGCAGCCTGGCGATCAGCCGGTCGTCGGCTACCACGTCTCGCGTCTTCACCCCGCTGCCGATCAGCACGACGTCGGCTTCGGTCACGAACTCCATCGGGCGCTGTCCGGTCACCTCGACGCCGTTCATGGAGGTGACCACCGGCGTCGGTGTCGTGATGAGGGCCTCCAAGCCGTCTTTCCGGCACCGGTTGATCAGCGCGGAGGCGATGAAGCTGTCGAGCTCGTTGAATCCGTCGAAGGTGACCACGGCTACCTGCATCGCATCTCCTCGAAGCCTCGAAGTACGGCACCGGAGGCGCAGTTTCTCAGGTGCGCCGTGCGCGGGTCGCGGGCCAATTCATGCTCGGTGGCCCGTCCGGATGAGGTGGCGCAGCAGGTCGTAGGCGGTCTGGATGAAGGTGCCGCGGATGGTGGGACCCGTGTTGGTGACGGCGGCGAGGGCGGTGGGCGGGTCGGTGGTGAGGCCGGTGAAGGCGGTGAAGCCGCGGGTGCCGCCGGAGTGGAACCAGACGGTGTGCGTGGGCAGGGTGCGGTGGGTCCAGGCCAGGCACAAGGGCGGGGTGCCGGGGGCGGTGGGCCGTGGGGCGAGGACCTCGTGCAGTGCGGTGCGCAGTGGGGTGTCGTGCGGGGCGGCCCGGTCGGGTTCGAGCAGCGCGTCGAGGTAGTGGAGGAGGTCGCGGATGGAGCAGCGCAGTGCTCCGGCCGCGGGGAGCGCGGGGATGAGCCAGGGTTCGAGCGGGGTGCCGTTGCGGTGTCCTACGGCGTGTCCCGTGCCGGGTGCGGCGGTGGTGTCGGTCAGGCCGAGCGGCTGGAGGAGCCGGGTGCGCAGGAGGGCCGAGTAGGGGGTGGCTGTGGCTCGTTCGAGGATGTGCCCCAGCAGGCCCATCCCGAAGTTGGAGTAGCAATTGCGGGTGCCCGGCCGGCGACGGACACGGGTCCGGGAGAGGGCGGGCAGGAGTGCCTGGGGCGGGAAGTCGCGGTAGGGGTTGGTGAACCAGTGCGGCAGGGCGGCGCGCAGGAATCCGGGGGGCAGGCGGGGCAGTCCGGAGGTGTGCGTGGCCAGGTGTTCCAGGGTGATCGAATGGCTGTGGGGACCACGGGGAAGCGCCGCCGGGGGCAGGTGGGTGGCGAGCGTCCCGCGCGGATGCACCTCGTCGCGGGCGCTGAGTTCGGCGAGCAGGAGCGCGGTGAAGGTCTTGGTGACCGAGCCGATCTCGAAGCCGGTGTGCTCGGTGACGGGCCGCCGGCGTGAGGCGTCCGTCCAGCCCCGGCACAGGATCGTCGATCCCTGCGGGGTGAGGGCGGCGACGGCGAGTCCCGTTCCCTGGGGCGCCGCCGAGGCGAAGGCGGTCAGTGCCCGCCCGAGCGGGCCGGCGGGTGTCACGAAGCGACCGGCTGCTGCTGGTGCCGGACGAGCGCCAGGGTCGCGGCGATCGCCGCTACGACGGTGGTGTGGTGACCGGTCCGGAATGCCTCGTGGGGGTCGTCGGGGATGGGCCGGCCGTCCGGGGGCATCAGCCCGTCGGGACGCTGTACCTCGGCCAGGCGCTGCCAGGCGCCGGTGTCACCGACGGGGTCGGGCAGGCACAGGCCGGCGATGAGGAGTTCGGCGACGAGGTCCCATTCGTGGATCTCGGCCCAGATGTCGGTCCACACCGGCAGCCAGGTGACCAGGTAGTCGCTCAGGGCGGGCGGCAGGTTGTGCGGTTCAGCACCCCAGTCGGTGAGGTGGAAGACGGTGTGGGTGACGGCGTAGCCGGTCATCCAGTCGATCGTCCACGGTTCGGGGGTGTGCCCGAGCCAGGTCGCGGCCGTCAGGGTGGGCCAGTGGGCGTGTACGGGAAGTCCGGCGACGTGGGCGGCGTTGGCGACGGCGAGGCGACGGTTGGGCAGGTGCTCGGTGCCTTGGTGCGCGGCCAGGCCGGTGAGGTACCGCTCGAGTTCGTGCAGCGCGTCGTGCCGGTAGCCGGCGCGCGCGAAGTGGGCGTAGACCTCCAGCGGGTCGGTCATCGCCGGGTAGCGCAGTTGCCGCTCGTACAGCAGCGTGCCGTTGCCGAGCTGCGCCCAGGCGAAGGAGAGGATGCCGTCGGCCAGTTGCCGGTCCGCCGGGGTGGAGGCGGGGGTGCGCAGCAGCAGGCAGGCCGCGAGCGCCGATTCGCCCAGCGGCTTGTAGACGCCGTCGGGGTCGGCCAGTTCGGCCGAGGTTCCGGGTGGGAACGCGCCGTACTCGCGGTGGCGGTGCAGCCAGCCGATCGCTGTGGAGGCCATGCGCTGGGCGAGGTGCCGGCAGGGCAGGTCGGTCATGTGGTCGTCCCCGTGGGCCGTGCTGTCAGGAGGCGGGCGATCGCCACGTCGAGGGCGGTGTGCGTGTCGTTGCCGCCGTAGAGTTCCAGGTGCCGCAGTGCCGCCGGCAGGTCGAGGTGGGTGCGGCTGCCGCGGGCCGTGGCGAGCGCCGCCCAACGCGCCAGCCGCGCGGCCGTCGTGTGGTCGCGGCGCAGCAGTGCGCGGGTGACTCCCTGGGACACCGCGCGCGCGTGCCTGTCGGGCGGGTCGGAGAAGGGGCTGGGCAGGCCGGGCAGGGTGAGACAGTGCAGCGGTGCCATGGCCGCCGACACCGCCTGCCAGGCGAGTCCGGTGAGGTCGATGGTCCGGGGCAGGGCCCGCAGGGCGGGGAATTCCTCCGCGTGCGCGCCGAGCAGTGCCATGCTCGCGTAGTCCCTCCACTGTGCTTCGGGCGGGTCGGCCGCGGAAGGGGGGAAGACACGGAAGGCCTCGACGACGCACTGGCCGTCGGCGTGGCCGAACGGGGCGCCGGCCAGTGCCGCGGGCGCGAAGACATCCGGCCCGAGCACCCGTACGGCCGCCAGCGCCGCCTTGGTGTCCTCGCCGGCATCCACGTAGGCCGCCGGTCCAGACCGATCCTGGGCGCCCGTTGCGAGGGCACCCAGGACATGACCGGCCAGACCTTGCACCGCAGCGGCGAATCGGCTGTGGGGTGAGGGGTCTGGGTCAGGCATCGGGATCCACCATTCTGTTCGCGCGGAACGTCAGTGGCTGTGGCCGGTCGTCGGCGCTCACTTCTCGCGGGGCTCGGACGGCTCCTTGGGCGACAGCAGAGCCAGGAGCAGCAACTTGCCGGCGGCCTGCGGGGCGTAGGTCGGTGCGCCGCTGAACGGGGCTTCCTGAGTAGACATCAAAGAGGTCAAGGCGGCATGTTCGGCGGACTCGGTGGATACCGGTGCCAGGTGAGTGGCTGTCAGAACAGGCATCGTGCCTCCAAAGGGCATCCCCGCCCGACCGGGACGGGAACGGGTCGAACGTCACTCGGGAAGAGCGACGGATGAGCGCCGTCTCGGCAAGCTGCATCACCCCGTACGCTCCCCTCCCTCCACGCCAACCAAAGCAAAATTCATATAAATCACCCATATCGGGCATGCGGGGACGGTCATCGACCGTCCCGCAGCGAGTCAGCCCAGGTATCCCGCCTTATGACGGTCGTTATAAGTTCAGTGTAGGGTCTGACTATAACGAGCGTTATAGGAGGCAGCCCATGACCGTCAACACCGTGAACACCTCGAAGGGGCGCCTGAGCCTCGCGCAGCGCCGCACACTGGCCGAGACCCTGACGGACGCGGTGCTCGTACCCGAGGTGGGCCGGTTCGCGCCGGCCGCCCGGATCGGGTTCCAGGTGCACTTCGTGGAGCGCGAACCGGACATGGTGGCCATCGGCGGCCGCTTGTCGGCGGATGCCGGTCAGGAACCCGACGCCATGCTGATCGATGTGGCGGTGATGGACGGCGACTGGCGCCGGGAGGTCCGGGCCGAGGTCATCGAGCGTGTCCTGACCGCGCTGGCCGAAGCATGCGGACTGACCGAGCCGTCGCCGGCCTGGTGGGTCAACTTCCGGGTGATCGAGGAAGGCAGCTGGGGCTCGCGCGGCGGCGTGCTCTCCATACTCTCCCTTCTCGACAGCGGCGTGTTCACCGAGGAGAAGGCCGAGGCGATCCGCGCCGCGATCGGCGCCTGAGCCCGTAGCCCCGAACCGTCAGGCGGAACCGTCGAGCGCGCCGACGATCAACGCTTCGAGCTGCCGCGCGACTTGATCCAGCGGCTCCATGCTGCGCTTCGCACGGCACATGGCGATGGCACCCTCGACGGACGCCACGACCAGGGCGGCGAGCCCGGGCGCCTGGTCGGGATCGGCGCCGTGCCCCGTCAACGCCTCGGTCAGCAACCGCTCCCAGTCCTCGAACACCTCGGCGGCGGCGACCAGGGCCGGTGGAATCTCGTCAGTCGGCGGCTCCTCCACGGAGACGGCCAGCACGGGACAGCCGGCCCGGAAGTCGCTGTCGACGACGATGCCGCGCCACAGGGTCAGGAAGGCGCGCAAACCGGCGACCGGGCCCGCGTCCAGCTCCTTGCGCAGGATGTGGGCGACCGCTTCTCCCGCATACCGCACCGCCTCGGTGGCCAGCTGCTGCTTGCCCTCGGGGAAGTAGTGGTAGGTCGAGCCGAGCGGCGCCTTGGCGTGTTTGGCCAGCTCCCGGATGCTGGTCGCGTTCAGGCCGCGCCTGCTGATCATGTCGGCCGCCCCGATCAGGATGCGCTCACGCGACGGCGCGCTGGACTTGGCCAAGATCGTGCCCCTCTCTGGCTATAACGCACGTCATAGTCTAGCGTGGCCTCCGGTTATAACGATCGTTATAGACCGCGCGCAGAGCACGAAAGGGAGAATTCGCCATGCCGATGATCCGGCTCACCGTTCCGTCCGGTTCCCTGACCGAGGAGGGCCGCGGCACCGTCCACCGGGACCTGGCCGCCGTACTGCTCCGCTGGGAAGGAGCGCCCGACACCGCGTTCTTCCGCGCCCAGGCGTGGAGCTACCTCGTCGAACTGCCCGAGGGGGCACAGACCACCGCCGAGGACGACGCGCCGCGCTTTCTCGTGGACGTGACGGTTCCCCAGGGTGCGCTGTCCGAGCGGCGCAAGGCCGGCCTGGTCGAGGACGCCACCCAGACCGTCCTCGCCGCCGCCGGGCTCCCGGTGGACGACGCCCTGCGGGTGTGGGTGCTGGTGCACGAGCAGCCCGACGGCACCTGGGGCGCCGGCGGATCCGTCATCCGCTACGCCGACCTGGTCGCGCTCGCGAAGGGGCAGCGGGCCGATGCGTGAACTGACCTATGTGGCCCGCGACTGCGTCGAATGGCGCGAGGCACCCGACCCCAGGCTCCGGTCCGACCAGGAGGCGATCGTCGCCCCGGTCGCCGCGACCTCCTGCGATGTCGACACCGCGATCCTCGCCGGTCACGGCTTCATAGAGCCTGCGTTCGCCCTCGGCCACGAGTGCGTGGCCCGGGTCGTCGAGACCGGCGACGCCGTCACCGCCGTGACCCCCGGCGACCTGGTGGTCGTCCCCTGGTCCATCAACTGCGGTACCTGCGGGAACTGCCGCGCCGGACTCACCGCGCACTGCACGGCCGTACCGCACATGGCCATGTACGGCGCACCCATCGGCGGCAGTTGGGGCGGCCTCTTCTCCGAGCTGGTCCGCGTGCCGTGGGCGGACGCCATGCTCGTCCCCCTGCCCGCCGATCTCGACCCGGTCGCCATGGCCTCGGCGAGCGACAACTGGTCCCTGTCCTGGCGCCTGGTCGCCCCGCACCTCAGGAACAAGCCGGGCGCCCGCGTCCTGGTCGTCGCCCGCGGCAGCATCGGCCTGTACGTCTGCGACATCGCCCGCGCGCTCGGCGCCTCCGACGTCCTGTACGTCGACCCCGACCCCGCACACCGCGAGATCGCCCGCGGCTACGGGGCCGCCACCGCCGAGACGCTCGAGCCCGTCCGGCACGGCTTCGACATCGCCGTCGAGGCCACCGGCCGCGTCGACCAACTCGCCCTGGCCGTCAAGTCCCTGGCGCCCGAAGGCATCTGCGAGTCCGCCGGCAACCACTTCCGCCCGGGTGAACTGCCCCTGCTCGACATGTACCTCACCGGCGTCACCCTGCGCATCGCCCGCGACAACGTCCGCGACCACATCCCCGACGCCCTGGACCTCGCCCGCTCCGGCACCGTCGACCCCGCGCGGGTCGTCTCCCACGTCCTCGACTGGGAACAACTCCCCGACGCACTGCCCGAGAAGCACCTCAAGCCCGTCTTCGTCCGCGCCGACGGCTGACCGCGTCCCGACCCGGCCCACCACGCCCCCGACCGAGAAAACCGATGAACGCGCCACCGACCGAACCCCTGACGACACACGCCGACCCCGCTCGCCCGACAGCGGAAGACCTGGATGGCCGGCGGGCGGCGATAGCCGCACTCGGCCACGAACTGCGCGCCCTGGTGGACGCCACCGTGCGCACCGCGACCCCGACCGAGGTCCTGCACCGCCTGACGGGCGAAGTCCGCCGGCTCACGGGGCAGTTGACCGGCCGACGACGCGCACGAGCGGAGATCCCGGCGGTGGACGAGTTCCCCGGCGGGGTACGGATGTTCAGCCCCGTCACCGGCCCCGGCAGTCCGCTCGCCCCGCCCATGCGGGTGACGCCGGACAGCGGCGGCGTCGTCGGCCACTGCACCCTCGGCATCGCGCACGAAGGCCCGCCCGGGTATGCGCACGGCGGCATGAGCGCCATGCTGCTGGACGAGCTGATGGGCTGGGCCTGCTACGCGGCGGGAAGCCCCGCCATGACCGTCTCCCTGCGGGTGCAGTACCACCGGCCCGTCCCGGTGGAGACGCCCCTGAGGGTCTTCGCCCACGTCACGGGCACCGAGGACCGCAAGATGTTCGTGAGCGGCTCCATCAGTTCCGAGGACGACCCGTCGGTGGCGCTGGTCACCGCGGACGGCGTCTTCGTCGCCCCCGACCCCGACCGGGCCCGCGCCCTGTTCCCCGGCACACAGGACGCCGGCCGATCGGCATGACGGTGAAGTGTGGACCGGAACGAGGGTCTGGGCCGGCAGCGGGGCACGGACCATGCCGGTGAGGTTGCCCTGCGCGACGAGTACGGCTGCGCAGGGGCGTCGGCGCGCCCCCGCGCAGCCGGGTGGGTCAGATGCCGAACGGCGCGGCGTATCGGACGGTGCCGCCGGGCAGCGGGTGGCCGGCGTCCAGGGTGAGGGCCATCAGGGCCTCGTCCGGGACGTCGATGGTCAGGCCGATGCCGTGCGTGGAGGCGCGGGTGAAGCCGAACCGGGGGTAGTAGGACGGGTGCCCCAGGACGACGACGTAGTGCTCCCCGAGGTCCTCGGCCGCCGTCAGGGCGGCCCGGACGGCCGCTGTTCCGGCGCCAGTCTTGCCGGGCGAGGGGGGTGTCGGCGATGTTGCCCGGCATCAGCGCGTTGGCGGTGATGCCGTCGTCGGCCCATCGCTCGGCGGCACCGACGGCGAACAGGGCGTTGGCGGTCTTCGACTGTCCGTAGGAGGTCCAGGGGTCGTACGGGCGGAAGCGGTGGTCCAGGTCGTCGAAGACGACCGGTGAGAAGAGGTGGCCGATGGAGCTCACCGAGACGATCCGTGCGCCGCTCGCCGCCGCGAGTGCCGGGTGGAGGCCGACGGCGAGGGCGAAGTGGCCCAGGTGGTTGACGGCGAACTGCAATTCCCGGCCGCCGGGTGTACGGACGAGTTCCGGCGGGGCCATCACTCCGGCGTTGTTGACCAGGATGTGCAACGGGCCGTGCCAGGCCGCCACGAACGCCGCGACCGTCGACCGGTCGGCGAGGTCCAGCCGCCCCACTGTCGACTTGCCGGATCCGGAAGGCAGTTCAGCCTCCAGGCGCGCCGCCGTTCGGGCACCCGCGTCGGGATCCCGCACGGCCAGGGTGACGTCGGCGCCGGCCGCGGCGAGCGCCCGGGCCGTCTCCACCCCGATTCCGGAGCTTGCTCCGGTCACCACGGCCCGGCGGCTGTGCAGGTCGACACCGTCGATCACCTCGGCGGCGGTGGTGCTCGCCCCGAACGTGTGGGGCGTCTCAGGTACGGACATGGGATGAGTCTCCTGACTTCGGAGATCCGAGGGCCGCCACGTGCGGTTCACTCGCCGATCGAGTGCACCGGAGTCCATGTGTACGTGCCGCCCGTCGATGTGACACGGCCGAACACGTCGTCCGTGAAGTGCCCGGCGGCGATCACGGTGTCCGGCCGCCGGAGCATGCGGTCGCGCACCGCTCGGGCCTGGTCCGGATCGACGTCGAAGGAGAACACCAGGGCGGGGTCGCCGACCTGCGCCGCGGAGTGCAGGATGTCTCCGACGATGCAGACGGACTCGGTGCCGGCACCCGACGGGTCCCGCACGACGACGGCCAGGTGTCCGGGGGTGTGCCCGGGTGTGGCTTCGACGGTGACTCCGGGCGCGATGCTGTCGCCGGTCTCGACGAACTCGACGACGCCGTCGAGCGGCTCGAGCACTGCCTCGGCGTCCGGTCCGCCCATGGTCGCCGTCCTCGTCGGCCAGTACCGCCACTCGTCCTCCGACATGAGATGACGTGCGTGGGCGAAGGTCAGGCCGGTGGGCGAGTCCGCCGCGGGCGCGTTCGGGAGCGGTGCGACATCGCTGGTCCAGCCGACGTGATCGAGGTGCAGATGGGTGTATACGACGGTGTCGATGTCGTCGGCGGACAGCCCTTCCCCGGCGAGGTTCCGCAGCAGCGAACCGCCCTTGAGCCGAGCGGTGCCGTGCACCTCCACATCGATCTTCCCCACGGCCAGATCCACGAGGATCCTCTGGTCGCCGGCGCGTATGAGGAAGGAGCCGAACGAGAGGATGAGCTGCCCGTCTTCGAGGTACCCGGGGCGCGTCGTCCAGTCCACGCCGGTGAACAGGACGTCCGGGTCTTGCACGCCGAAGCCGTCGGGGAGATAGGTGATCGTCGTGTCGCCGATGGCGATCCGGGACCGGCTGGCCGGCTGGGGCATGGCTGAGCCTTTCGCGTACGCAGGGATTCGGGGCTGTGTGTTTGCAAAGGGGGCGAGCCCCGTGACGGGGATCTTGTGAGGCGGCGGTCGGCTCTCAGCCGTTGAGCACCCCCATGAGCCCGGGTGCGGGTCACCTCGGTGGCGGCGATGTTCTCCTCCAGGTAGCGACGGCGCTCGGTCCCGGGGATGGCGACCGCACCCTGGGGCCGGTCCAGTTCCCGCAGGGTTTCGTGCACCCCGTCCTGTTCGATGCCGCGCTCGAAGAGTGAGTACTCGGTCTGGACGGCCGGTGCGCGGGTGGACCGCGTGAGCACGCCGGATGGTCCGCGCGGACGCCTCGCACAGGCCGATGTGTCGGATCGTGCCGGCGCCCGGCCGAACTCCAGCGCGCGGTGGTTCACGGGACCTCCCTTCCATAACTAACTGGATAGATACTGACCGTAGGACGACCGGTCGTCAGTGTCAATAACTAGATAGTTACTTGCTAGGGTGCCTCCATGACACGGGACTCCAGCGCCACCAAGGCCCGGCTGCTCGACGCCGCCTTCGCAGAATTCGCCGCGTACGGCATCGCCGGGGCCCGGGTGGACCGGATCGCCGAGACCGCGGGGGCGAACAAGCGGCTGATCTATGTCTACTTCGGCAACAAGGAACAGCTGTTCGACGAAGTCTTGCGACGGGCCATGACGGAGGGTGCCGAATCGGTCCCGTTCGACGTCGAGGACCTGCCCGGATACGCGGGCGCGATCTTCGACCACCTCGTCGCCCGGCCGGACCTCATGCGCCTGCGGCTTTGGAAACTACTGGAACGCCCCTCCGCCACCCGGCTCGAACCGGACGCCTTCCGGCACAAGGCCGCCGAGGTGGCCGACGCACAACAGCGCGGCCGAGTCGCCCGGGGAGTGGAGCCCTCCGACCTCCTGACCATGGTTCTCGCCACGGCCCAGGCATGGTTCTGGGCCACCGAGGGCGCCCCGGAGGAGGGCGACCAGGTCTGGTCACCGCAGCGGCTGGCCCTGCACCGCGCGGCGGTCGTCGAGGCCGCCCGCCGGATCAGCGAGCCGGGGACGACCGCCGAGTAGCCGTACACCTGGGCGATTACAGCTGGCTGGTAGGCCCGCTTCCGGCTTCCAGGGTTGTCCGAGCAACCTCGGGGGAGCAGCGTAGAACCCACGGAAAAGGGACCCAAACGGACATTGACGTACCGTCAGGTTCAATCCATCACGGGAGATACATCATGCGCAACGTCAAATGGCTCGTTGCTGCCTTCGCGGGTCTCGCCCTGGCCCTGGGAGGTGCCGCTGCGTCAGCCGTCGCCGCGCCGACCTCGGCGGTGGCCGCTGTTCACTTCGACCACGGCGGCGACAGTGGGGGCGACCACGGCGGCGATCATGGGGGTGACCACGGCGGCGACCACGGTGACCACGGCGGTGACCGCGGCGATCACGGTGACAACGGCGACCACGGCGGTGACCACGGCGACCATGGCGGTGACCACGGCGACCACGGCGGCTTCAACAACGATGACGAGAACGACTGGGGCTGGTAATCCCAAAGCCAAGGGGGCCGGTCCACGGCCGGCCCCCTTCCGCTGCCCGGCCGGCCCTCAGTCGCGTCCGTCGTGGTCGGTCCGCTCGAACGGCAGCTCCGCGCTGAGGGTGGTCCCCGAGGCCCGCGGACTGTCGAGAGACATCCTGCCGTCCAACGCTTCCACCCGGTCTCTGAGGCCCACGAGTCCGGTGCCGGTGGCGAAGTCGGCGCCGCCGACGCCGTCGTCCTGCACACGGACGCGCAGCACATCGGAGCCGGCGTCCACGGTGACGGTGACGAACGAGGCCTGCGCGTGCTTCACCGCGTTCGTCAGCGCCTCGGAGACGACGTAGTACGCACTGACTTCCACCCGCTCGGGCAGCCTGTCCTCGACGTGCACATCGAGATCGACGGGGACGGCCGAGCGCCGGGCGAGCGCCTTGAGCGCGGGAGCAAGGCCGCCCTGAGCCAGGATCGCGGGATGGATACCGCGCGCCACCTCACGGAGTTCGTCGAACACGTCCGTGAGCCCGGTGGCGACGTGGCGGAGTTCCGCGCGAAGTCCGTCCAGATCCGGCGGAACCGTCATCTGCGCGTTGTTGAGCAGGATGAGCAGCGAGACGAGCCGCTGCTGGACGCCGTCGTGCAGATCACGCTCGATGCGGCGCCGCGCCCCGTCGGCGGCGGTGACGATGCGGGCCCGTGAGGCGGTCAGTTCCGCACTGGCCCTGGCGTTCTCGATGGCGATGACGACGAGATCCGTGAACGCGGAGATCTGGGACTCGGTGTTCGCCGGAAATGAGCCCTCGCTCTTCTTCGACACGATGATCACCCCCCACAGGCGCCCGGCCACGACGATCGGGCACCCGACCGACGAACGGACGCCGGCGGCACGCGCCTCCCGCGCGATCGAACCCGTCGCCCCCGCGTAGTCTTCGACGCGGACCGGTTCGCACGACTTCCGGACGTCACGGGAGACGCTGAGTCCGTCGAGGGCGAAGCAGACACGGACGGCTTGCGCGATCGGCCCGTCCCGGCGGCTCCAGGCAGCGACGCCGCTCACGGTGTCGGGCGTCCCGTAGCGCTCCATGACGGCCAGATCGGCGCCGCAGAGGAGGGCCGCCTCGCGGGTGACGGTCTCGAACACCGTCGACGGGTCGGCCGAGCGCGCGACGAGGGTCGCGACCTCGCGCAACGCGGACTGCTCCCGCGACAGCCGTTCCGAGACACGCGCGGTGCGCCGCAACCGGGCCGCGAGCTGTGCGACGACCGACGCCGTGAGGAGGAAGGTGGCCACGGCGACGGCGGTCTCCGAGTCGGCGATCGCGAATCCGTGCGGCCTGGCGAACAGGTAGCCGTACGCGACGACGCTCAGTACCGATGTGACGACGGCGAGCACGGTCCCCCACACCACGGCCACGGCCAGGACGACGAGCAGGTAGAGCGCCAGAAGGTGCAGGGGTACGTCGTACGGTTCGAGGGCGTTCAGGAGGCCTGTCACCGCAGCCACCATCGCCGTACCGGCGAGCAGCCCGTTGACGCAGCGCCGGCTGAGCACGTTCACTCGGCGATGCGTCATCGCGCCGCTTCCCTTGCCCGGCCCTTGCAGGTCTCGTCAGTCAAGTGTGACAGAGCCAGGGCCCGCGCGGCGGGTCGTGGCGCCGGCCCGTGCCTGCTGCACCACCTGGCCGTTCAGCGGTCGACTCGACGCCGACGCCCGTGAGAGTTTGGAGGTGGGCAGGCCTTCCGGACATGGGCCGGGAGGCCGGCCGGCCATTCCCCACATGACGGTGGAAGGCGCGGTATGACGGAGTTGCGGGTGGTGTTGGCGGACGACGACGTCCTGCTCCGCCAGGGCCTCGCCAGCCTGCTCGAACGGACCGACGTGTCCGTCGTGGGCCAGGTCGGGGACGGCGACGCCCTGCTGCGACTCGCGAGGGAAACGGTGCCCGACCTGGTGGTGGTCGACATCCGTATGCCGCCGACCAACACCACGGAGGGGCTGGAGGCCGCCCGCGTCATCCGCGGCGAGCTGCCGGACGTCGGCATCCTGGTCCTGTCCGCGCACGTCGAGGTCGAGCACGCGATGGAGCTGTTGGCGGGCGGCCGGCGGATCGGGTATCTGCTCAAGAGCCGGGTCGCCGACGTGGAGGAGTTCCTGGAGGCGGTCAGAAGGGTCGCCAGGGGCGGATCCGTCGTGGATCCGGCCCTGATCCAGGAACTGGTGTCGGTCCGGCGGCGTGCGGATCCCCTCGACGTGCTGAGCGACCGCGAGCGCGAGGTGCTGGCCCTGATGGCGGAGGGCCGGTCGAACGTCGGTATCGCGCGCCGGCTCTGGGTCACCGAGGGCACCGTCGAGAAGCACGTGCACAGCATCCTCGGCAAACTGGGCCTGCCCGAGACCGACGACGACCACCGGCGGGTGCGAGCCGTCCTGACTTTTCTACAGGCCCCCTGACCCGGTTCTTCAGTCTTTGCCGGGCCGGCGGTCGCACCCTTCGTCGAGCAGGGCGCGGATCGCGGCGGCGGACAGGCAGGTCTTGGACAGGAAGCCGATCGCCGAGCAAGCCGCGATCAGCTGCACGCAGTCCTGCTCGGCGCCGGCGGAGATCAGGATGGTGCGAGGCGGTTCGCCCGTGGCGTCCCGATGCAGACGATCCGCGAGTTCGACGCCGTTCTCCGCGCCGAGTTCGATGTCCATCAGGACGACGTCCGGCCGCAGCGCCTCGACGCGCTCGGCCGCTTCGACGCCCGTCGACGCCACCCCCACCACGTCGACGCCCTCGCGCTCGAGCAGATCGCGAGCGGCGGTCAGGAAGTGGAGGCAGTCGTCGACGATGAGGCAACGCACCACACCGTGAGCGTCCCACACCCGGGCACGGACGAACATTGCAGCTGACCGCCAAAACGCGACACCCTCCGCCGAACGCCCCTACTCCCACTTCCGGCTGAGGGCGATCTTCCGGAGCTGCTCGACGGTGAGAGCGGGGGTCTTGCGGGTCGCGGCGTCGTGCTGGGTGCCGGAGTTGAACGCGCTGATCACCACACGCCGGCCGTCGGCCCGCATGGTGTCGGCCGTCCACATCACGACGCCCTCGCCGCCCTTCTCACCCGGTCCCTGACGGACGGCGACCCGAGTGCCGTTCGGCAGGGTCTCGGAGCCGGCGCCGAAGAGGTCGCCGGCGACGTCCCGCATGTCCGCCTGCACATTGACCTGGACCAGGCTCCTGCCCTTGCCGTCGTCGACGACGGCATAGGCGAAGTCGGTGTCGTCGGTGCTCTTGGCGACCACGTCCAGCCCCTTGGGCAGCAGCCCGAGGAGGGTGGTGCGGGCGCCGGTGACGGCGGGCGAAGTGCGCGTCGCGGCGGTCGGCTTCCTGGGGTCCTCCGGGATGGAATCGATGTATCCGCGCCACACTTCGGCCGCGGCGATCTTCTTCAGCTCGGCCGTGGTCAGCGGCGGCTCGGGCCGGGTGATCGGCGCGTCCTTCTCGGCGGCGGCGTTCCACTCGGTCACGGAGACGTGCTGCCCGGCCGGGGTGACCAGTTCCACGTCCCACATCTTGGTGTCCACGCGCCGGTCGGGATACTCGTAGCCCTGGATGACCTTCAGCCGCGACCCGTCGGGGAGCCGGCTGGTGGAGCAGTGTTCGTACGGGGTGAACGTCTTGTCCGGGCAGGTCGTGAGCTGGCTCCCCTGTTGGCTGCCGGTCTCGGCCCGGCCCAGACTGATACCGACGGCCCCAGCGCCCTTGCCGTCGTCATAGACGACGGTCGCGTACGGCGTGTACAGGGACTCGTCCGCGCCACGGGCCACCTGACCGCTGATCTTGCCTTCGGGCAGCAGCTTTTCGAACGTCCGGAGGAGTTGGTCGCCGGTGACGGGCGAGGCGCTCCGCGTGGCCTTCGGGTTCGCGGCCACGGAGGAGCGTTGCGGGTCCTGGGATTCCCCCGACGGCAGGAGCAGGGCCCCGGCCACGCCGATGAGCGCGAGCCCGGCCGTCCCGCTCACGACCGTGGCCCGGCGCCACAGCAGCAGGCGCCGCCCGCGGACCTGGCCGGCGGCGGCGAGCGCGGCCCGGTCGGTGTCGAAGCCGCCGCCTGTTTCGTGCAGGACCGCGGAGAGCCGGTCCTCGAAGGAGTCGCTGTGCTGTTCGTCGGGCATGGCAGACCACCGTTTCCCGGGGTTGAAGTGATGCGATGGACATGGGCCGGTACGTCGAAGGGAGCCGTCAGGAGCCGTCAGTGCCGCGCGTACTCGCCGAGGTCCTCACCCAGCAGCTCCCGCAGCCGCCCGAGAGCCCGCACGCACCGCGTCCGGACGGCCGCCGAGCTGACGTTCATCACGTCGGCGGTCTCCTCGATGGAGCGGTCCTCCCAGTAGCGCAGGACGACCACGGCCCGGTCCTTGGCGGGCAGCAGGGCGAGCGCCTGGAGCAGGGTCAGTCGCAGCGAGGTGTCGCCGGCGGTGTACGGCACGTCCGGCAGTACGTCCGTCGCCCGCTCGGTACTGCTCCGGCGCCGCTGATGCGCGAGAAAGGTCCGGGTCAGGACGGTCTGCGCGTACCCGGCCGGATTGCCGACCTTCGACACCCGCCCCCACCGCACGTACAGCCGCCCCAGCGTCTCCTGCACCAGGTCTTCCGCGAGATGCGTGTCTCCCGCGGTGAGCAGACACGCGGAGCGGTACAGATGCCCGGCGCGCACCGCCGCGAACTCGGCGTAGTCGTCCGCGCGGACGTGTGTCATGCGTGGTTCCCCCTGTCACCGTGGCCGCTCGGACCGCTCTCACTTCACTGATGCGGCGGGCCCCCGGAAATGTTTCACAGCCGGCGGACGGCGAGTTCGAGGCAGCGGTGTACGGCGGGTAGGTTTCCGTGCGAGACGACGCAACACGAAGGACCAGGAACCGGGGGACCCATGACGAATCAGCCGCCGTACGGCCACCAGCAGCCACAGGGATTCGGTCCCCCGCCACCGCAGTACGCCGCGATGCCGCAGCCGTACGCCCCGGCGCCGCAGCAGTACCCCCAGCCGCCGATGCCGCCCATGCCGCCGACGCCGCCCCAACCGGCACCGTCGGGCCCGGAGTTCATGGCCGTCGACCGCCACTGCTCGATCGTGGTCGACGTGGAGGGCGTCGCCTTCGAGATCAACGACGTCACCGCCGAGTTCCCCTGGCAGGAGATCCGCAGCGTCCACTACAAGGCGAGCCCGTCGGGCAAGGACCTGATGATGGCCGTCGTCCACCTGGACGGCCAGGTCTACGAGTGCGTCGTGCAGGCGAAGCCGCGCGAACGGCTGGGGCAGTGGTTCGCGCACCTGGCCGCGGTGCTGGGCCACTACCGCCCGATGGGTTACTGAACGCCCAAGTCACCTGCGAAGAACGGGAGATGAATGTCAGAAGTGTTGACCCGGCTCTGAAAACGTTTTAACTTCGGCTCACTCCCTACCGCAGCCGAGGAGGCTCCGTGGCAGCCCTGCTACGTGAGCGCGCCGGGAAATCGACGGTGAGCCGCCCTACCCGTCACCCGGCAGGCGCTCCAGCCAAGCGAAAAGGTTTTCACAGACGACGGGGCCGGTCCCTGTTCCTCCTGATGCTCCCCGGGCTCGCCTACTTCCTCGTGTTCCACTACGGCGCGCTGATCGGCAACGTCATCGCGTTCAAGGAGTACGTCCCGTTCGACGGCCTGTGGGGCAGCCCCTGGGTGGGTCTCGGCAACTTCCAGCGGATGTTCGAGGACAGCGGATTCTGGGACGCGGTCCTCAACACGCTCTGGATCGCCTTGCTCCAACTGGTCTTCTACTTCCCCGTGCCGCTCGCCCTCGCCCTGCTGCTGCACAGCCTGACGTGGTCCTCCGTGCGCCGGTTCGTACAGTCGGTGGCGTATCTGCCGCACTTCATCTCATGGGTGATCGTCGTCGCCCTGTTCCAGCAGGTACTCGGCGACACCGGCATGCTGAACGGCTACCTGAACGACGCCGGCCTGCACACCGTCGACATCATCGGCAACCCCCACGCCTTCAAGCCACTGGTCGTCGCCCAGGTCATCTGGAAGGACGCCGGCTGGGGCACCATCATCTTCCTCGCCGCGCTCGCCCAGGTGGACGAGCAGCAGTACGAGGCCGCCGCGCTCGACGGCGCCGGTCCCTGGCGGCGCTTCTGGCACGTGACGCTGCCCGCCATCCGCCCGGTGATCGTCCTGCTGCTCATCATGCGGCTCGGTGACATCCTCTCCACCGGCTTCGAGCAGATGCTGCTCCAGCGCGACACGGTCGGCCCACAGGCCGCCGAGATCATCGACACCTTCGTCTACTACCGGGGCGTCATCGGCGGCGACTACGGCTTCGCAGCCGCCGCGGGCCTGTTCAAGGGCGTCGTCGGCGCCCTGCTCGTCTACGCCGCCAACAAGGTCGCCCATCGCCTCGGCGAACAGGGGGTCTACAAGTGAGCGCTCATGCCCGGCCCGGCTGGATGGAGAAGCCGAGGCCCGTCACCCAGGCCGGCAAGGCCGTCGCCCTCGTCGCCGTCGTCCTGCTGGTGTGCGTGCCGTTCCTGGTCATCCTGTCGACCTCCCTGGCCTCCCAGCGCGAGGTGGTCGCAGGCGGCGGATGGGTGCTGTGGCCCGAACACCCGACGCTCAAGGCCTACCGCGACATCCTCGACGGCGGCATCGTCACCCATGCCCTCGGTGTCAGCGCCGGCGTCACGATCACCGGCACTCTGCTCAGCCTCGCCTGCACCGTGACCCTCGCCTACGCCCTCTCCCGCCCCGGTGTCCTCGGCGGCCGGCCCGCCCTGCTGCTGATCCTGTTCACCTTCCTGTTTCCGCCGGGCATGATCCCCAACTACCTGCTCGTCAAGCAGCTGGGGCTGCTGGACAGTTACGCGTCACTCGTCCTGCCCGTACTCGTCAACGTCTTCAACCTCGTCGTCCTGCGCGGCTTCTTCCAGGGCATACCCGAGGAGCTGTACGAGGCGGCCCGGCTGGACGGGGCGGGTGACCTCCGGGTGCTGTGGTCCGTCGTGCTGCCGCTGTCGAAGGCGGCCCTCGCCGTCGTCGGCCTGTTCTACGCCGTCGCCTACTGGAACTCCTGGTTCTACGCCTCCCTCTACCTGGAGAACGACCACTGGCCGCTCCAACAGGTGCTGCGCACCTACGTCGTGGCCGGCTCCGGGATCACGGACACGACCTTGGGCGACGGCACGGTGAACGCTCCCCAGACCATCCAGATGGCGGTCCTGGTGATCGCCACGGTACCGATCCTGCTCGTCTACCCCTTCTTGCAGAAGTACTTCACCAAGGGCGTGCTCACCGGCGCCATCAAGAGCTGAAGACCCTCCAGAGCCGTATCGAGAAAGGTCACCCGCTCATGCCCCGCATGTCCCGACGCACCCTGCTGCGCACCATGGCCGCCGCGGGCACCGCGATCTCCGTCCCTGGTCTGCTCACCGCATGCTCCACCGCCTCCGACGACGGCGACACCACCAACGCCGGGAAGAAGCTCGCCGCCTGGCCCGCCTACACGGCGTCCTCGGCGGCGAAGCCGGATCTCGCCCCGACCGACGCGGGTGTCCAGCCGGGCTACACCTCCTACCCCGCCGACCTCACCACCTCGGTCTCCCGCACACCGGGCGACGGCTCCACGATCAGGGTCATGTCCGTCACCTTCGGCACTCCTCCGAAAGGGCGCTCGCAGAACCAGTACTGGCGGGCCGTCGAGAAGGCCCTGGGCGTCAGGATCGAGTTCACGGTCATCCCGACGGACGACTACCAGAAGAAGATGGCGACCGTCATGGCCGGCGACCCCGACTCACTGCCGGACATCATCAACATGTTCTCCGGGTTCGTCCTGCCCCGGGAGGCGCAGTTCGTCCAGCGCAGGGCCGAGGACCTGACGCCGTACCTGTCGGGCGAGGCGGTGCAGGACTATCCCAACCTGGCGGGTGTCCCCACCCACGCCTGGCGGGACATGGGCCGCATCGGCGGCCGCCTCTACGGCATACCCCTGGAACGCCCGCTGCCCGGCTCCACGCTCTGGCTCAACCAGGGTCTGTTCACCGACGCGGGCATGCGGGAGGGATGGACCGCCGACGACTTCGCGGCCGTCGCCAAGAAGGCCACGCACGGCAAGACCTACGCCCTCGGCGCCGCGACCGGCTCCGACTTCGGCAACGCCGTGCACGCCGCCGCCCACAACGCCCCGACGGGCTGGGCGGTGGACAAGGCCGGTGTGTTCCACCCCAACTTCACCGACGAGCGTTACAAGGCGGCCGTCGCCTACCAGGCGCAGCTGCGCAAGAACGGCTCCTACCACCCCGACGCCGCCTCGATGTCGACGGCCGACCTGGGCACCCTGTTCCTCAACGGGACCGTCGGCTCGATGCAGAACGGCTTCGGGTCCTACCAGACCCTCTATCCCGACGCGAAGGGCCTGCTGACCCCAACGCCCGCACTGCCGTACAGCCCGAACGGCACCCCGGGCGGTGTCGTCGCCGCCCGTCGCTCCTTCGGCTACACCATCCTGAAGAAGGCGAAGAAGGAGCGCATCCAACTGCTGCTGCGCGTCCTCGACCACCTCGCCGCCCCGTTCGGCTCGAAGGAATGGGAACTGGTCCACTACGGCCTGGAGGGCACGCACTTCACCCGGGGCAAGGACGGCTCCCCGCGGCTCACGAAGCTCGGCGAGGTCGAGAACGTCACCAACCTCCCCTTCCGGTACCTGGCGGAGGGACCCCAGGTGCTGTTCGTGCCGGGCCGGCCCGAGGCCGTGCGGGCCGTGTACGCCTGGCAGCAGAAGGTGGTGCCGGTCGCCATCCGTGACGCCTCCTACGGCCTGCAGTCCACCACCTACACCACGCAGGGCACCACCCTCAAGGCGCTGATGGACGACACGATCACCGCGGTGGTCGCCGGCCGTTCACCGATGTCCGCCTACGACGACGCCGTACGCAGGTGGCGTTCCCAGGGCGGCGACAGAATGGCCGAGGAATACGCCAAGGAACACGCCGCCAACGCATGAGCCGGCGTCGGCGGACGCCGGGTCACGGGCACATGGACGAGAGGGACGGGAAGCGACATGGCGAAGGAACGGGTCACGATCCGCGAGGTGGCCGAACGGGCAGGGGTGTCCGTGGCCACGGTCTCGCGCGTGCTCAGCGGCAACTACCCCGTTCCGCCCGCCACTCGTACCCGGGTCATGCGCGCCGCCCGCGCCCTCGACTACGTCGCCAACGCCCACGCCCGCGCCCTGGTCGGCAACGGCCGCAAGATGGTCGCCGTCGTCCTGCGTCAGGTCACCAGCCCCTTCTACGCCCAGGTCGCGGAGGGCGTCGAGGCGGAGGCCGCCGACCGCGGCTGGCTGTGCCTGGTCGGCACCACCGGCGGCGATCCGCAGCGGGAGATGGACTTCGTCCAGCTCATGCGCGAGGAGGGCGCCCGGGTGGTGATCCTCGTCGGCGGGGTGGTGGAGGACGACGCCTACCGCGAGCGGGTCGCCCACTACGCCCAGGCCCTCGACGCTTCCGGCGCCCGGCTCGTGCTGTGCGGGCGGCCCGCACCCGACCCCGAACTGCCCGTACTGGTGGTGGAGTTCGACAACGAGGCCGGTGCCCGGGCCGTCACCGGACACCTGCTCTCCGCCGGTCACCGCGGGATCGTCTTCCTCGGCGGACTGCCCGGCAACACCGCCCTCGACGCCCGCGTCGCCGGCTACCGCGCCGCCCTCACCGAACACGGGCTCCCAGCCGAGGCCGCGCATGTCGTCGACTGCGGCCTCGGCCGCGCGGCCGGCCACCGCGCCATGACCGAACTACTGAAAGAATCCCCGGAGTTCACCGCCGTCTTCGCCGGGGACGACATGGTCGCCGCCGGCGCCCTGCGCGCGATCACCGAGGCCGGACTGCGCGTTCCCGACGACATCTCGGTCGTCGGCTACAACGACATCCCCCTCGCGGAGGACTTCAGCCCTCCGCTCACCACCGTACGCACCCCCGCCGAGGAACTCGGCCGCGCCGCCATACGTCTGGCCGTGCGCGATCCCGAACACGCCGCCGGCGCCCACCATCTGCTCGGCACCCACATCGTCGTGCGCGACAGCGTCGCACCCCCACCCGGGCGCCCCTGACCGACGGAGGACACACCGCCGTATGACCGCGCCGCACCTCTCCACCGACGCGAGCCATCCACCCCCGCCCGACCCCACCCCCATGCCCCCACCCGATCCCACCCCCTTGCCCCCACCCGATCCCACCCCCATGCCCCCGCCCGACCCCACCCTGTCCCCCTTCACCGGCTACACCCGCGCTCACTGGGAAGCCACCGCCGACCGGCTGCTCGGTGCCCTGCTTCCGTACGCCACCCCCGGTCTGGCCCAGTACCGCCTCCCCGGCCGGACCGGTCACTCCGGTGTCTGGTCCGACGGGGTCGAGGGCTACGCCCGGTCCTTCCTGCTGGCCGCCTTCCGTATCGCCGGTTCCGGCGGAACCGGCGCGGAGGAGCTGATCGAGCGCTACGCCACCGGCCTCGCCTCCGGCACCGATCCCCGCCACCCGGAGCACTGGCCGCCGATCACCGACCGCGCACAGCCCATGGTCGAGGCCGCCTCCATCGCCATCGCCCTGCACGAGACCCGCCCCTGGATCTGGGACCAGCTGCCCGACGACGTACGGCAGCGGACCGCGGACTGGCTGGGCGGCTTCGTGGGGGCCACCGCCAACGACTCCAACTGGCGGCTCTTCCAGGTGATCACCGAGGAGTTCCTCGCCTCGATCGACGCCCCGCACAGCCGTGCGGAGATCGACGCGGGGCTGGCGAGGCTGGACGACTGGTACCGGGGCGACGGCTGGTACACGGACGGCGACGGCCGGAAGTTCGACTACTACAACGCCTGGGCCCTGCATCTGTACCCCGTCCTGTGGTCCCGTATCGCCGGACACCGCGCCGACCGCGGACTCGTCCGCACGCACCGCACCCGACTGCGCGCCTTCCTCCGGACCCACCAGTACTTCTTCGGATCCGACGGTGCGCCCGTCCACCAGGGCCGCTCCCTGACCTACCGCTACGCCGCCACCGCGCCCCTGTGGGCCGGTGCCCTCGTCGACGCCACTCCCCTGCCGCCCGGCCGTACCCGACGCCTGGCCTCGGGCGCGCTCAAGCACTTCGCCGACCATCAAGTGCCCGACGAGCAGGGCCTGTTGACCCTCGGCTGGTACCGGTCCTTCCTTCCGGTGACCCAGCCCTACTCCGGCCCCGCCTCCCCGTACTGGGCGGCCAAGGCGTTCCTCGGTCTGCTCCTGCCCGCCGGCCACCCCGTCTGGACGGCGCGGGAGGAACCCGGCCCGGTCGACACCGGGGACCACCGCGTGGCCCTGCCGGCACCGGGCTGGCTGCTGCACTCCACGGCGGCGGACGGCATCGTACGGCTCGTCAACCACGGCAGCGACCGGCTGGCGCCGCCACCCGCCCCGTCCGAGGCCAACCCGCACTACACCCGCTTCGCCTACTCGACCGCCACCGCGCCGGAGACACCTCCGGGCGACGAGGCAGCGGGGCACGACAACCACATCGCCCTGCTGCTCCCCTCCGGACCCTCACGCCGGGGCCGTATCCACCCCCTGGGCACCGAGGACAGCGGGGCCGCCTCCTGGCACACCCCGCTGTCGGCGGACGGCACCGAGCACGAGCATGCGATCACCACGGTCAGCGCGGTGCACGGTCCCTGGGAGGTCCGCCTGCACCGCATCGAGGCCCCGGCCGGAACCCTCGTGCGGGAGGGGGGCTGGGCGATCGCGAGCGAAACCTCCCGGCCGACCGCGACGACCGGACCTGGATGGGCGGTCACAATCCGTGACGACGGCCTCACCAGCGCGCTCGTCGCCCTGCTCGACCGGCCCGGGGTCCCGAACGCTCGCGAGGGCGAAGTCGGCCGTGGCACAGGACACAACGCCTACGGCAGGTATTCGGCCACGCCGCTCCTCACCGCGGAGCACCCGGGCGGCACGCTCCTCCTCGCCACCCTGGTGGTCCTCACCGCGGACCCGAGCGTGTCCAGCGACCCCGAAGCCCTGCGGGACGGCACACGCGCACACGAGATGCCGGACGGGACGGCACAGGTCCACTTCCCGGACGGCACGGTTCACACAGTGCCGCTGTCGCGTTGAGAGAGGAGAATTGAGGGTCAAGAATTGGACATGAGCGCTTGTGGGCTTTTGTGATAGCGGCGGATTATTGGCCGGATCCATCCCCTGTCCCCCGAGCACGCAGGAGTCCCGGTGGCCGCTGGTCAGATGATCTCCGAGCCGGCCGACACGCCGGCCGCAGCCCAGGTGGAGCGGCAGAAGCTGCGCAAGCACTTCGGCCGCTTCGACATCCTCTTCTTCCTCCTCTGCACCATCGTCGGCGTGGACACCATCGGCTCCGTGGCCTCGTCCGGTGCCGAGGCGTTCACCTGGCTGATCGTGCTGGCCGTCGTCTTCTTCGTGCCCTCGGCACTGCTGATCGCCGAACTCGGGGCCGCGTTCCCCGACGAGGGCGGTCCCTACATCTGGACCAGCCGGGCCTTCGGGCGGCTCACCGGTGCCGTCAACAACTTCCTGTACTGGATCACCAATCCGGTGTGGCTCGGCGGCACGCTGACCGTCTCCGCCGCCACGGCCTACACCACCTTCTTCAACGGCGGCAAGGACCTGAGCACCCCGGCCTTCTACGTCTTCACCCTCGTGTTCGTCTGGGTGGGGGTGCTCGCCGCGATCCTCTCCTTCGACATCGGCAAGTGGATTCCCACCATCGGCGCCTGGAGCCGCTTCGTCCTGCTCGGCCTGTTCACCGTCACCGTCGTGGTGTACGGCATCAAGCACGGCCTGCACGGATTCGGGATCGGTGACTTCTCCCCCACGTACGCGGGATTCGTCGGCCTGGTGCCCGTCCTGATGTTCAACTACGTCGGCTTCGAGCTGCCCAACACCGCCGGCGACGAGATGACCGACGCCCAGCGGGACGTGCCCTTCGCGATCTTCCGCAGCGCCCTTCTCTCTGTTCTGTTGTACGCGCTGCCGATCCTCGGCATCCTGCTCGTCCTGCCGGTCAAGGCCATCACCGGTCTCGGCGGATTCATCGACGCGATCCGGCAGGTCTTCACCGTGTACGGCGGCCATGTCGCCGCGGACGGCACCGCCACGCTCAGTGGTGCCGGCAGCGTCCTCGGGGACCTCGCCGCGATCATGTTCATCCTGACGGTGCTGTCCTCCGGCGTCACCTGGGTCATGGGTTCCGACCGCGCCCTCGCCGTCTCCGGTTACGACGGCGCCGCCCCCCGCTTCCTCGGCGTCATCTCCAGCCGGTTCGGCACCCCGGTGCGGGTCAACATCCTCAGCGGGCTGGTCTCCACCGGCGTCCTCGTCCTGGCCCACGAACTGACCGGCGGCAGCGCCGCCAAGCTCTTCGGCGCCGTCCTCGGCCTCGCCGTCTCCACCACCCTCGTCAGCTACCTGGGGATCTTCCCGGCGCTCGCGGTGCTGCGTCGCAAGGCCCCGGACGTCGCCCGTCCCTACAAGGCACCCTTCCCCCGCGTCATCAGCGCGGTGCTCACCCTGCTCATCCTGTTCGCCAGTGTCCAGCTGGTCGCGCCCGGTCTCGGCGACCACTGGTTCGGCTCCGCCTACGCGCCGGACGGCTGGAGTCACGGCGAGCGCTGGAAGTACCTGCTGACGGAGGCCGTCCCGCTCGTCGGGTTCATGCTCCTCGGCGTGCTCTTCTGGGCGCTGGGCAGCCCTACCCGCAGGTCGTCCGCGGCCAAGGGGTAGCGGGCGGAGCCCAGGGCCGGACGTCCTCACCCGGTCGGCGGGCACCGGCGAGCGCCGGTCCGTCCCGGCATCCATGCTGGCGATGGACCCGGCCGCGAAGGGGCACAGCGCTGATGAGGCTTGTCGTCGATCTCAACAGGTGTCAGGGGTACGCGCAGTGCGCGTTCCTCGCGCCGGACGTCTTCGCCATGCACGGCGAGGAGTCGCTCGTCTACGACCCGCATCCCGCGGGCGAACAGCGCGACAGCCTCGCGCGTGCCGTCGCCGCCTGCCCCGTACAGGCGATCACGTCCGAAGGTCTGGACGGCCGGGGCGGGGCGCCCGTCGCATCCGCCGAGGGGCCGTCCGATGCCCGCTGACTACCTGGACTGGCTCAGGCGCGAGGGCAGGATCGTGATCGTGGGTGCCTCGCTCGCGGGTCTGCGGGCCGCCGAGACGCTGCGTGCCGAGGGTTTCGCCGGTTCCCTCACCATGATCGGCGACGAGCCCTACGAGCCGTACGACAGGCCGCCGCTGTCCAAGGCGGTCCTGCTGGGCAGGGCGTCCCCGCAGCACACCGAGTTGCCCCGGCGCCTCGAGATCGACGCGAAGTGGCGCCTCGGCGTCGCGGCGACCGGTCTCGACCTGGCGGCCAAGCGGGTACGGCTGGCCGACGGGGACGAGGTCGAGTACGACCGGCTGCTGATCGCGACCGGCGTCCGTGCGCGGCCCTGGCCGAAGGAGTCGGAGGCCGAGCTGGACGGCGTCTTCGTGCTGCGCACCCGGGACGACGCCGCCACCCTGTACCGGCGGTTGCGGGCCGGGCCGCGCCGGGTGTTCGTCATCGGCGCCGGGTTCACCGGTTGCGAGATCGCCTCGGCCTGCCGGGAGATGGGCATCGCCGTCACCGTGGCGGAGCGCGCGGGTGCGCCCCTGGTGGGTGCCCTGGGTGGAGTGATCGGCGCGGTGGCCGCACAGCTGCATCAGGACAGCGGTGTGGATCTGCGCACCGGCGTCATGGTCACCGCCTTGGAGGGCGACTCCGTGGGCCGGGTACGTGCCGCCCATCTGTCCGACGAGAGCATCGTCGAGACGGACGTCGTGATCGTCTCGCTCGGGGCGACGCGCAACACCGAGTGGCTGGCCGGCTCGGGCCTCGGCGCGGGCCCTCGGGGCATCGCCTGCGACGCGGGCTGCCGGGCCTTCGACTTCCGGGGCATCGTCACCGACGACGTCTTCGTCGCGGGCGACGTCGCACGGTCCCCGCACGCGCTGTTCGGCTATCAGTTCCTCTCTCTCGAACACTGGGGCAACGCCGTCGCCCAGGCAGAGGTCGCGGCGCACAACATGATCAGCCCCGGCGCCGAGCGGCGCCCGCACCTGTGGGTGCCCGCCTTCTGGTCGTCGCAGTTCGGCGTGAACATCAAGTCCGTCGGCGTCCCGCCCATGGGCGAAGAGATCATGATCACGCAGGGCTCGCTCACCGAGCGCAGGTTCGTCGGGGTGTACGGCTACCAAGGCCGCGTCATCGCCGCCGTGAGCTTCGACAACACGCGGTGGCTGGAGTTCTACCAGCGGAAGATCGAGACGGGCGCTCCGTTCCCGGTGGAGTTCCCGACGGTCGACCGCCGTCCTGAGGGCCGGCAGCCCGTCCCGGCCGGCTTCCCCGACCCCGCCCTGCCGACGCACGGCCCGACCGTGACCCTCAGCGGTTACTCACCGGCCGACCGGCAACTGGTCTTCACCCCGGCCCGCTGACCGGGTCCGGCCCTCGCCCCCACGGACCTTCACGCCCCAAGGACCCCGCATGACGCACGCCACTCTCCTGCGCCGGATCACCGACTTCGCGAACCGCGCCGACCCGTATCCGCTGTACGAGGAGCTCCGCAAGACCCCGGTGCTGCACGAGGAGGAGGACGGTCCGTATGTCATCAGCTCGTACTGGGACATCAAGGGCCTGCTCCACGACCCGCGGATCAGCTCCGACTTCACCAACCTCACCGTCGCGGCCGACGACGAGCTGTCCAGGCCGGAGGCCACCGGGCTGCCGCCGAGCTTCATCCGGCTCGACCCGCCGGAGCACGACCGGCTGCGGCGGATCGCGAACAGCTCCTTCGGCCCGCCGCACCGACCCACCCGCATCGACTCCATGCGCGGTGAACTCGCCCGGATCGTCACCGACCTGATCGACGGATTCGGGAACGCGCGGCAGATCGACGTGGTCGACCAGTTCGCGTACCCCTTTCCGGTGACCGTGATCTGCCGGCTGCTCGGCGTACCGCGCGAGGACGAGCCCCGCTTCCGTGCCTGGGTCGACCCGATCGTCGCCGGCCTGGACCCGGACACCCGGACCAGCGCCGACTCCGAGCGGGCCGCTCAGGAGGCACGGTTGCAGCTGGGCATGTACCTGAACGGGCTGGTGGAGCAGCGCACCAGGGAACCGCGCGAGGACATGCTGTCCGACCTGGTGAACAGCCATGGTCCGGACGGCGCCATGACCACGATGGAAGTGCTCAGCACGGCGGTGCTGCTGCTCATCGCCGGCCATGAGACGACCGTCAACCTGATCACCAACGGCATGCTCACCCTGCTTCGCCATCCGGAGTACCTCCGGCGGCTGCGCGACGACCCGGGCCTGTCGGTGAAGATCGTCGAGGAACTCCTGCGCTACGAACCTCCGGTGCAGCTCGTGCCGCAGCGCACCTGCATCGCCGATATCGCGGTGCGCGGGGTCACCATTCCCAAGGGCTCACGCATCTGGCTCGTCCTCGCGGCGGGCAACCGGGATCCGGAGCGTTTCCCGGACCCCGACCGGTTCGACCCGGACCGCGAGGACATCCAGCACCTCGGCTTCGGCAGCGGCATCCACAGTTGCTTCGGCGCGCCACTGGCCCGCCTCGAGGCCCAGATCGCGCTGTCCGAACTGGCCCGTCGCCTCGGCAACCCCAGCCTGCTCGAAGACCCGCCGCCCTACCGCCCGAACGCCGTGCTGCGCGGTCCGCGCCATCTGAGCGTCAGCTTCGACGAGTTGCGTCCCTGAGCCGGAAAGGATCAGTTTGCCGGCCGCGTGGAGCCGTCAGATCCCGCCGGGCGCGAAGTACGTGGTGATCCACGCCGCACCGGATTCGTCGACGGCGACCATGGCGCGCCCCGCCCGGGGGCCGAAGTAGTACGTGCGGGTGGTGCCCAGTTGCGCCAGTGCGCTGCTGATGTCCGTGGCGTCCTTGATCTGGTCCCGGGCGCCCTTCAGATAGGCGTCGATCAGGTTCTTCGCCGCATTCGGTTCCTGCGTCAGGGGCTTGTCCCGTCGCGGGTGCTTGAAGGCGTGCGCGACGAGGGCGTCCACGGAGCCGAAGTTCAGCCGGTCGGTGCTCCGTTGGAGCGTGGCCGCGCATTCGGGCCGGTGGGACCGCCAGTCGGCCTGCGTGCCCAGGGTCGGGCGGCCCGGCGCGGTGGACTCGGCCGCCTTGCGGCCCTCGGCGTATACATCGCGGATGGCCTTGGGCCTGTTCGCGGCGGCAGGCTCGGCTCCACCGGCCTGGAGGGCGCGCAGGGCGTACAGGTAGATCCCGTGCAGATTGATGAAGGCCTGCACCGAGGCCGGGTTCTGCTCGTCGGCGAACTCCCGTGCTTCGGCGCGCACTCCGTCCTGCCACCACGGAGCCAGGTCCTTGCCGGCGTCGGCGTACTGAAGGAGCGGGATCCGCTCGCTCAGGTCCCCGTACCGGTCCTTGGCGATTCCCAGTTGGGTGCGCACCTCGTCGAAGGCTTCGAGGTGGCTGTCCAGGACGAGTCGGAACCGGCCCACCAGCGGTACGGCTTCCTGGGAGCCGCCCAGCAACAGGCCCTTGGCTTCATCGGCGCTGAGAGCGTCCAGAAACGCCGGGTGGGCGTGGAATGTTCCCACCACGGCGGTGACCTGCCAGTGAGGCGCGTTTTCGGCGAACCTGACTCCGAGTCCGTCGAGCCGTCGTTTGAGATCTTCCCAAGGCAACGGTATTCCCCCTCTTCCCCCTTGATTCGCGGCCCGACGTCGTCGGACAGCGCTCCGCCCACTCTGGCGGGTCCGCGCCGCCGCGCCAATCGCCGGGAGGGGGCGCCCGCGGGCACGAGCGGGGTGCAGGGGACCGCACATGGCCGGACCGGCCGTATTCTTCGACGGTGGCTCAGACCGAACCGATGCGGCTTCCCGACATGCCGCTGCACGATCCGTTCATCGTCGCCGACGCCGACACCCGCACGTACTACCTGTACACGTCCAACGAGCCGTCCGTATCGGGTGTGGACGGCGTCGGCACGATGGTCCACCGCAGCCACGACCTTCGTGACTGGGTGCCCCCTGTCGTGGTCTTCCTGGCGGCCGAGCAGGAGGGAATCTGGGCGACCGACGGCGGCTGGGCACCGGAGGTGCACGAATGGCGCGGCAGGTACTACCTGTTCACCACGCTGCACAACGAGGACAAGCCGCTTCCGGTACCGCCGGCCGGCCCATGGGGCTCGCCGTTCCAGGTCCCGAACTACATGCGCGGCACCGTCACCGCCGTGTCCGACTCACTGCTCGGCCCCTTCACGGTCGTGGACCCCTCACGTCCGACCCCGCCCGAGAACCTGATGACCCTCGACGGAACGCTCTACGTGGATCCGTCCGGGCAGCCATGGATGGTGTACGCGCACGAGTGGCTCCAGACCATCGACGGAACCATGGAAGCGATCCGGCTGGCTCCGGACCTGTCCCGGACGATCGGTGAACCCGTCTTCCTGTTCAAGGCCTCGGACGCGTCCTGGATCAGTGAGCAGATACCCGGCGGCGTCCCGAACCAGCTCCCGCCCTATGTCACCGACGGCCCGCAGCTGTGCCGCACTCCTGACGGGGCCCTGCTCATGCTGTGGTCGACGTACGAGAAGAACGTGGCCGGCCAGGACGGCACCGTCGGCGGCGGCTATGTGCAGACCTGTGCCGTCTCGGAGTCCGGGAGCATCACCGGGCCATGGCACCAGCACCGGCCCCTGGTGCGGGACGACAGCGGTCACGGCATGCTGTTCCACACGTTCGACGGCCGGCTGATGATGGTCCTGCACCGTCCCTTCGACAACGCGCGCGGGAAGCTGTACGAGATGGAGTTCGTCGGCCACGAGCTGCGGGTGCTCCGCCGGCGCGACGACCTCGACGGCGGCGGATGACACCCTCTCTCAGGAAGAGAAGCGCCAGCGGGTCTGGCTGAAGGCCTCACCCCTGCCGAACCCGAAGGCGGTGCGGGGCGACACCTCGAAGACCAAGGCACGGCCGGCGTCGTCGGCCTCCTCGGTCGGCGGCGGGGCCGCCGTGGTCCTGGCGGTGCTGAAGGCACCGTCCCGCACCTCGAAGTGCCAGCCCGGTCCGTACTTCGCCTCCCACGCCGCCGCCAGCTCGGCCAGCCGCTGCTCGTCGGTGACCCGGACCGCCTCGCCCTCGACCACCAGGTCCCGGCCCTCGCCGTAGGCGTTGGTGCCGGTCGTGAGGACGACATGGGGATTGGCCGCGAGGTTGAACCCCTTGCGCTCCCGTGCCCCGGTGGCGAAGTGGAGTGCCCCGTCCATCCAGACCGCCATCAACGGTGTGACGTGGGGGCGGCCGTCCGGACGGACCGTCGACAGCCAGAAGATCTCGGCTTCCTCCAGACGGGAGACGGCCTCGGCCCACGGTGTGGCGGTGGCGCCCGGAGAGCTGTAGCGCGTGTCCAGATCTGTTCGCGGTTCCTGCGTCTGCGCGCGTGCCGGCATCACGGACTCCTCTTGATCTCGTGCGTCTCATGGTCCCCCGGTAGTGCTGACCGCGCTCGCCGGCCGAACTCATCGCACCCGGATGCCTGGATCAGGGGTTCCGGAAGACACTGGTCCTCGATGTCGGGGTTCCAGTCGGCGAGCAGCACCCGGTCCTCGACGGCGCCCGACGCCGCTCCGGCCCCGGCCCGTTCGCCCGCCGTCACCGCGCGGTGCACAGCACGATGTCATCGCAGGTGGCCTCCCACACCTCGGCCACCCAGGAATTCCGGTCCCGCTCCTCCACGGCCGCTCCCGCGGGGAGGGAGAGAGATCCGTCGCGTCATCGGGCAGGGCCGCCAGATCGATGGCGGGGACGAATGGGCTCTGGCCAACTCGCGGCGTGGCCTGGTCCACGAGACCTCATGGATTGACCATGTGGCTGATTCGGGAAGGGATAGGGCGCCCCGATCCCCTTGAAGGGAGCACGACGCCCATGACGCTCACAGCGTCTCCCCCCATACCCAGGGCGGCGGGTTCGGTTCCGCTGCTGGGTCACGCGATACAGCTCATGCGCGACAACCTCGCCTTTATCGCCTCGCTGCGTGAGGACTACGGACCACTGGTCGAGATCACCCTCCAGCCCGGCACCCGCACGATCATCGTCCAGGACCCCGACCTCATCCGAACCATGCTCACCGACCTCGGCCCCGGCCTCGACAAGGGCCGGTTCTTCGAAAAAATGGGCCAGCTCCTGGGCGACAGCGTGGTCACCGCCGCCGGCCAGGAACATGTACGCAAACGGCGCCAGTTGCAGCCCGCCTTCGCCCGCTCGGAGACCGCCCGCTACGTCGACATCATGCGCGAGGCGGTGACCACGGCCGTCGGCCGATGGCAGCCCGGCCGACGACTCGATGTGCGCGAGGCGATGGTCGAGCTCTCGCTCGACATGCTCGCGAAGACCGTCTTCTCCGGCAGCCTCGACGAAGAAACGTTCCTGCAACTACGTGACGACCTGTCGGTCGTGATGAACGGCGTCGGCGCCCGCATCATGCTGCCCGACTGGGTCGAACGGCTGCCGCTGCCCTTCAACATCCGCTTCAACCAGGCCCGGGACGCCGTGCGAGCCACCATCCACCGTGCGGTCGACCGGTTGCAGGCCTCCGGGCACGACACCGGTGACATGCTCTCCATGCTGCTGCGCGGCACCGACGAGGACAGTGGAGAGGCACTCACCGCATTCCAGATCTGCTCGGAGATCCTCACCCTGGCGGTGGCCGGCACCGAAACCACCGCCTCGGTGCTGTCATGGGCGCTGTACGAACTGGCCCGTCACCCCGACATCGAGGCCCGCGTGCTCACCGAGCTGGAGGAGACGCTCGGCGAGCGGCCGATCACCTTCCAGGACGTCACTCAACTCCCCTACCTGCGCCGTGTGATCGACGAAACGCTGCGCCTGCACCACACCGGGTGGCTGGTCACCCGCCGCACCGTCACCGAAACCCGCCTCGGCGCGTGGACCCTCCCCGCGGGCACCGAACTCGCCTACTGCCAGCACGCCCTGCACCGCGACCCCACCCTGTTCTCCGATCCGCTCACCTTCGACCCCGACCGCTGGCTGGACAGCGCCCAGCCCCCGCCCAGCGGCGCCTTCCTCCCCTTCGGCGCCGGCAAGCACAAATGCATCGGCGACCGGTTCGCGCTCACCGAACTGATCACAGCCATCGCCACGATCGCCAGGACGGTGCGTCTGGAACTCCCCGAGGACCAGACCGTGCGGCCCGTGGCCCGGGCCACGGTACGCCCACGGACGCTGCTGATGACCGTGCGCCCACGCAAGCCCGGCACGAGCCGGTAGCCCGGCCGGGTCCCGCCGCTCCGTGTGGGCGGCGGCACCCGCCGTCCGGAGAGCGAGTTGACCCTCCCCTTACGTCAGGCTCGAAGCTGTATGCCGACGAAAGGGCAGGTGGATGAGTTACTCCGTGGGTGAGGTCTCGAGGTTCGCCGGGGTGACCGTGCGTACGCTGCATCACTACGACAGGGCGGGGCTGCTCTCGCCGAGTGGCCGCAGCCGCAGCGGATACCGGCTCTACAGTGACGCCGACCTGGCCCGTCTCCAGCAGATCCTCTTCTACCGCGAGCTCGGCTTCACCCTGGAGGAGATCGCCGGGATCCTCAAGGATCCGCAGGCCGACGTCGTGGACCAACTGCGCGGTCGGCAGCGGCAGTTGAGTGAGGAGATCGCCAGGCTGCAACGGCTGGCCGAGGTGGCGGAACGAGCCATCGAGGTCCAGCAGACCGGGGTGTCCCTGACCCCTCAGGAACGCTTCGAGGTCTTCGGTGAGATCACCTTCGACCTGAGCTATGCCACAGAGGCGGAACTGAAGTGGGCGCACACGGAGGGACAGCGCGAGGCGATGGCGCGCGCGGCCGCCCACACCAAGGACGACTGGCGGCAGCTCATGGGCGAGGCCGCCGCCTGGCGCGCGGAGCTGCTCGCCGCCTTCGACGAGCGGGAGCCCAGTGACGGCGAGCGGGCCATGGACCTCGCCGAGGAGCACCGGCTGCACATCTCACGCTGGTTCACCTCCTGCCCGCCCGACATGCACCGCCGTATCGCGGACGACTTCGCCGCCGACCCGCGCGCCTTCGCCCTGGTCGTACCGCCGTCACAGCAACGCCCGGGCCTGGCCGCCTACATGTGCAAGGCGGTCCACGCCAACGCGGCCCGCCACGCGGGCGGCCGTACCGGCTCTCAGGAGGAGCGATGAGGATCCTGATCGCCGCGGCCGGCTCGCGTGGCGATGTCGCGCCCTACACGGGCCTGGGCGCCGGGCTGCGCCGGGCCGGGCACGACGTCGCCCTCGCCACCACGGACACTTTCGCGCCCCTCGTACGAGGCGCGGGGCTGGAATTCCGGCACCTTCCCGCCGACCCGCGGGCGGGCGGTGGTGTCACGGGCAAGCGTGAACTGATGCGCTCCGCCGCCGCGTTCGTCACCGAACTGGGCCAGGGGTTCGCCGACGCCATGGCCGACGGCGCGGACCTGCTCATGCTGTCGGCCACCACGGCCCCGCTCGGCTGGCATCTCGCGGAGGCCACGGGCGCACCGAGCCTCGGTGTGTACCTCCAACCCACCGCGCCGACCCGCGACTTCCCGCCCGTCGTCACCGGTTCCCGTTCACTGGGCCGGCCCGCCAACCGCCTGGCCGGGCGCTTCGCCCTGCGCATGGTCGACCGCCTCTACGAGCAGGCGGTCGTGGAGTTGCGCCAGCGCCTCGATCTGCCCCCGGTCTCCGCATCCGCGATGCGCCGACGGCAGGAACAGGCGAACTGGCCCGTGCTGCACGGCTTCAGTACGGCACTCGTGCCCCGACCGTCCGACTGGCGTTCCGGCCTGAAGGCCGTAGGCACCTGGTGGCCCCATGTCGATGCGGCCGAACGGCTGTCCGCAGGCCTGGAGGACTTCCTCCAGGCCGGTCCCCGGCCCGTGTTCATCGGCTTCGGGAGCATGGCGGCCGGCGAGGGGGAACGGCTGAGCGAGATCGCCGTGCGCGCCCTGCGCCGTGCCGGGCTGCGCGGCATCCTCCAGGCCGGCAGTGCCGGGCTCGCGGCCGACGGCGACGACGTTCTCACCATCGGCGAGGTACCGCACGCCCTGCTGTTCCCGCGTCTGGCCGCGGTGGTCCACCACGCCGGGGCCGGCACCTCGGCCGCGGCGTTGCGGGCCGGGGTGCCCGCGGTCACGGTACCGGTGACCGCCGACCAGCCGTTCTGGGCGCGACGCCTTGCCGCTGTCGGCGCCGCCGCCGACCCGGTCCCCTTCCGGTCCCTCACCGCCGAACGGCTCGCCGACGCCCTCGGCCACGTAGTGAAGCAGCAGGCATACGCACGAGCCGCCGCGACGGCCGCGCGGCACATGGCGACCGAGGACGGAGCGGGCCAGGCGCTCAAGGCCGTCCAGCAACTGGCCAGGAGCTGATGCCGGTCATCGGTTTCCGGTCGCGTGGGCAGCCATCGGCGCGGCACGCCCTTGGTCCGTCACCGCCGGCCGCCGAACTGCCAGTGGTGGACCTCTATGTCCGCGTACCGGTCCGCGGTCAGCACGGCTCGTGCCGCGTCCGGGCCCGGTGCCCGGACCAGCGCCGCCGTACCCACCCAGGTCGCGGCGTCGTCGGACAGCAGCGGGCCGTACGCGATCAGCTCGTCCCGGTCGGGCGGCACGGCGAGATCGGGGGTCCGACCCTCGCCGAGGCCGAGCACCAGGTACCTGTCGCCACCGGTCCGGCCGCCGGGGAAGTCCCACATCGTGCGCCCCAGCATGTTCCGCCACCGGCGCAGCAGTACGTCCCGGTAGACGCCGGCCTGGTAGCCGGGTTCATCGAAGGCGAACGCGCGGGCGGCGGCGGGATCGGGCAGGTCGACGATGTGCACGCTGCCGGTGGGGGTGTCGCCGTCGGCGGCGAGGGTCGGGCCGCGGGCGATCAGCTCCTTCGCGTACCGGTCCATGTAGGACCAGTGCTCCTCCAGCAGTGCGTGGCGCAGCGCCAGGGAGCCGGGCCGGTCACGGTGGTGGCAGAAGAACTCCATGCCCAGAGACTGTGCTCGACACGGGGCGGCTTCTCAACAGGGTTTGGCGGCGGCTCGGATGCGCGGTCAGGACCTCACGGCCGATCCTGGGCGGCGCTTGCGAGGACCGTGATCACGGCCTTGCGGACGGCCCCCGTCTCCGGCGGGGCGCCCTTCCGGTCGGCGAACAGCAGGTGCGCGGCTCCGATCAGCGTGGGAGCGAGCGTGTCGACCTCGGCGTCGGCGGCGATGCGGCCCAGTTCACGCTCCGCGGTGAGGTAGGAGGCGATCATGGCCGTGGCTTCCGTCAGGAGTGGGATGCCGACCGGGCTGGTCAGCCGGAGCCGGGCGCGCAGCTCGTCCCGGAAGGTGACGAGGGCGACGATCGCCACGGCGACCGGCCCGAACAGGTCGGTCAGCGCCTGGGCGAGGTTGCCGACGACCGTGCCGGTCCCGGCGGAATCGCGCAGGGCCGCGGACTGGCCGTCGATCCGGGCGATGCGGTCCTGCACCAGCTCGGCGAGGAAGGCGTCGAAGTCGGCGAAGTGCCGGTGCAGAACACCTTTGGCGCAGCCTGCCTCCGCGGTGACCGCGCGGCTGGTCAGCGCGCTCGGCCCGTCCCTGAGCAGGACGCGCTCGGCGGCGTCGAACAGCTGCTCGCGCGCATCGCGGATGGCCACGCCTGTCGGCATCGTGCATCGCCTTCTTCCTTCGCCGGGCCCCACCCGTTGACGAGTGGGCAAGCGCCCACCCATAGTGGGCACATGACCACTTTACCGATTTCCGGGAATGAGCCCCATCGGCAGCGACAGATGGCGGAGTCGTTCGGGTCGGACGCCGAACGCTACGACCGCACCCGCCCGAGCTACCCCGACGCCCTGGTGGAGGCGGTCGTCGCCGCCAGCCCCGGGCCCGACCTGCTCGACGTCGGCACTGGCACCGGCATCGTCGCCCGGCAGTTCCAGGCGGCCGGCTGCACGGTGCTCGGGGTCGAGGTCGACGCGCGCATGGCCGAGCGGGCGCGACAGTACGGGCTCGAGGTCGAGGTCGCCGCGTTCGAAGCCTGGGACCCCGTCGGCCGGACGTACGACGCGGTCGTCTCCGGGCAGACCTGGCACTGGATCGACCCGGTCGCGGGCGCGGCGAAGGCGGTCCGGGCACTGCGTCCCGGGGGCCTGCTGGCCGCGTTCTGGAACGTCTTCGAGTATCCGCCCGACCTGGCGGAAGCAGTCACCGACGTCTGCCGACGGGTGCTGCCCGAGGCGCCGTTCGACCTCCGGGTGATGACGACGGGAGCCCTGAAGGGATACCAGGAGTTGTTCACCAAGGTCGCCGACGGGATCCGCGAGGTCGGCGGCTTCGGCGAACCGGAGCAGTGGCGGTTCGACTGGGAGCGGACCTACAGCCGCGACGCCTGGCTGGACCAGATGCCCACGCACGGCACCTTCACCCGGCTCCCGCCGGACCGGCTGGCAGAGCTACTGGACGGCGTCGGAGCCGCCATCGACGCAATGGGCGGAAGCTTCACGATGCCGTACGCGACGGTGGCGGTCACCGCAGAGCGAACCGGAGCCGACGGCCGTCACTCGGCACGGGACTAGGCGGGTGCAGTTGCAGGGCGCGGGCCAGGGCATCGACTACGGAGGCGCTCGGACTGGCACGCCTGCCTGCTCCGGTGTCCCTGTGACAGGCCTGTGGTCAGCGAGTGCCCTCCGTCTCCTCGAGGCGGTCGGCCGCCCATGAGGCGAGCAGGCGGAGACCGTCGTGGGAGGGGGTGCCGGGCTCGGCGGTCCAGACGATCAGTTGCTGGTCGGGGTCGGTGCTCGCGGTGAGGGTGTCCCAGTCGAGGACGAGTTCACCGACGACGGGGTGGTGCAGGGTCTTGGTCCCGACGTTCAGGGCGGCCACATGATGGGCGGCCCACCAGGTGCGGAAGTCCTCGTCCCGCACAGACAGTTCGCCGACCAGGGCGGCCAGCTGAGGATCCTGGGGATACCTGGCGGCCTCCATGCGCAGCTGCGCGACGCAGGTGCGGGCCACCTTCTCCCAGTCCGGATAAAGCCGCCGCATCGCCGGATCGGCGAAAAGCAGCCGCACGTAATTGCGCTTCTTCTCCGCTATCCGCGAGAAGTCGGTGACGAGTGCGGCGCCCAGCGAATTCCAGGCGAGAACGTCCATGCGCCGCCCCAGGACGATCGCGGGCGTCACGGTCAGATCGTCCAGGAGGCGCCGCAACTGCGGCTGCACCTTCTGCCCGGTGCGCCGACGGGGCCGGGCGGCGGCCTTGCCGGCCAGCTCGTACAGGTAGTCACGCTGGTCGTCACTCAGGTGCAGCACACTCACCAGGGCCTGCAACACGGGCGCCGACGGCTGCATGCGGCCCTGTTCCAGGCGGATGTAGTAGTCCGTGCTGATCGCGGCCAGCTGGGCGACTTCCTCCCGGCGCAGCCCCGGCACCCTGCGCGGCGCCCCGGTGTCGGGCAGGCCCACGGTGCGGGGGCTGAGCTCGGCACGCCGGGCCCTGAGGAACTCGCCCAGCTCCTTGAGGTGTGCGCTGCTGGTCATACGGGCCAGTCTGGCACCCGCCGCTCCCCGGGTGGGTGGGAGAGTTTTCTCCCAGGATGTTCTCGTCCCAGGAGGAAACTCTCCTCTTTGCGCACCCGCGCCGCCGTGTGAGCGTGGGATGCGTACGGATACGTGGGATGCGTACGGAATTCACCGACGTATCGAGAAACGATTCCCCCTCCGGGGGCTGGGAGCACTTCCGTGGAATTCCTGAAGAAGACCCCGACCAGCAGGGCGCCGGCCGAGTGGTTCACCGGCGATGTGTGGTGGGACGTGATCCACCCCGGGGACGCACCGTCCCGGTTGCGACTGAACCTGGTCCGTTTCGCGCCCGGCGCCCGCACCGCCTGGCACCGCCACGCGCTGGGCCAGACCCTGCACGTCATCTCCGGCATCGCCCTGATCGGCACCCGCGACGGCACGGTCTTCGAGGCCCGTCCCGGTGAGACGGTCTCCTGTCCGCCGGGCGAGGAGCACTGGCACGGCGCGGCTCCCGACCACTTCATGGAGCACCTGGCGATGTGGGAGGGCACGGGCGACGACAGCCCCGAGACCGTGTGGGCCGAGCACGTGACCGACGACAGCTACGCCGGCCCGCGCACCCGGGCCTGACCGCGGATCCGGCCCCACCGACCTATCGAGCACAAGAGGTACCCCCCATGCGAGCAACGTTCATGTACGGTGCCGGCGACGTGCGCGTGGAGAACGCGCCGGACCCGGTGCTGAAGCAGCCCACCGACGCCCTCGTGCGTGTCGTCCGCTCCTGTGTCTGCGGCAGCGACCTGCACCCGTACCACACCATGCCGGACTCTCCGCAGGGCACGCCGATGGGCCACGAGTTCATCGGCGTGGTCGAGGAGCTCGGCTCCGAGGTCTCCGGCCTGAAGCGGGGCGACCTGGTCGTGGCCCCCTTCGCGTACTCCGACAACACCTGCGCGTTCTGCCGCGAGGGCCTGCACACCTCCTGCCGCAACGGCGGCTTCTGGGCCACCGGGGACGTCGGGGGCGGCCAGGCCGAGGCGGTCCGCGTCCCACAGGCGCAGGGCACCCTCGTCAGGCTGCCCGTCGCGGAGGACTCCGAGCTGCTGCCCTCGCTGCTGACCCTGTCCGACGTGTACGGCACCGGCTACCACGCCGCCAAGCAGGCACGCGTGAACCCCCGCACCACCGTCACGGTCGTCGGAGACGGCGCGGTCGGCCTGCTGGCGGTGCTGTCCGCCCGGCAGCTCGGTGCCGAGCGCGTCATCCTCATGGGCCGGCACAAGGAACGCACCGACCTCGGCCGCGCGTTCGGCGCCACCGACGTCGTCCCCGAACGCGGCGAGGAAGGCATCGAGCGCGTGCGGGAACTGACCGGCGGCGACGGCACCCACACCGTCCTGGAGTGCGTCGGCTACATGAGCGCCTACGAGATGGCGGTCGGCGTGGTGCGTCCGGGCGGTGTGATCAGCCGCGTCGGCGTCCCGCAGTACGAGGAGGCACCGGTCGGCTTCACCAGCCTGTTCGGCCCGAACGTCACCCTCACCGGCGGCCCCGCGCCGGTCCGCGCCTACATCGAGGAGCTCCTCCCCGGCGTCCTCGACGGCACGGTCGACCCCGGCCGCGTCTTCGACCGCACCGTCGGCCTCGACGAGGTCCCCGACGCCTACCGCGCGATGGACCGGCGCGAGGCCCTCAAGGTCCTGGTCCGTCCCTGACGGGAGCGGCGAGGCCGCCGGACGGGTGACGGCTCACCGGGTGAACCCCGCCGGGCCACCGCCCGTGCGCCGCGCCCCACGGCCCGGCCGGCGTCCCCGCCGGTGCCGGGCGCTTCGGCGCGGGCATCGCCACCGGCGCTTGTCAAAGCGGCGGGGCGGGCGGGACGGCCACGGCGGGTGGAGGGCGGGCCGGGCCGCGATAAAGAGGGTCATGAGACAGTCCCGCACAGCGTCCGGCGCGTCCTCACTTCTCCTCGCGGCCGCCTCCGCCTTCGCCGGTCCCGCGGCCGGGGAAGCGGCGCCGAGCACGACGGCCACGGCCTACGTGGCCCTCGGTGACTCCTACGCCGCCGGTGTCGGCGCCGGCGGCTACCTCTCCTCCGGCACGGACTGCCTGCGCAGCGGCCGGGCCTACCCCGCCCTGTGGGCCACCGCCCATGCGCCGTCGTCCTTCGACTTCACGGCGTGCAACCATGCACGGACCGGCGATGTCCTGGCCGACCAGCTCGGCCCGCTCACCTCCCGTACCGGCCTGGTGACCCTCACGGTCGGCGGCAGCGACGCGGGCTTCGTCCGGGTCATGGCGACCTGCGCGCTGCCCGGCCATGACGCGTGCCTGTCCGCCATCGCCGCGGCGGACTCCTTCATGGACGAGGCTCTCCCGGGCAACCTCGACCGTCTCTACTCGGCGATCACGAGCAAGGCGCCCGCCGCCCGTGTGGTGGTGCTCGGCTACCCCCACCTCTACCAGCTCCACGGCACCTGTTCGCGCGGCCTCCAGGACACCGAGAGGTCCGCGCTGAACGAGGCCGTGGACCACCTCGACCGCGTGATCGCCCGGCGCGCCGCCGCCCACGGGTTCACGTTCGCCGACGTCCGGGCCGCCTTCGCCGGGCACGAGATCTGCTCGTCCAGCCCCTGGCTGCACAGCGTCGACTGGCTCGATCTCACCGACTCCTACCACCCCACGGCATCCGGGCAGTCGCTCGGCTACCTCTCCCTGCTCACCGGCGCGACCTGAGACGACAGGGCGGCAGGACGGCAGGACCCGGTCCGCCCGCCGCCGAAGCGGTGGGCGGACCGGGCCGCGGAGCGTCGCCCAGGTCAGGCGCAGCCCGCCGGATCCGCCCGTGACGCGTCGTCGATCAGCGCGTCCTGGGCGGCCTTCAGCCGCGCCACGTCGGGCTTGGTCACCTTTCGGTCGTACGTCATCAGGCCGTTGAGCTCGCCCTCGACGTCCGTGATCTGTGTGTACACAGCGCCGTTGCTGCCCCGGCAGGCCAGCGCGCGCACCTCGCTCAGCTTCTTCAGGTAGTCGTCGGTGTAGGTGGTGGGGTCGACGTCGACGTACGACTGCTGCACCGACCAGGCATGGCCCGGTACCGCGAGCCCGAGACCGCCGTACTCGCCGCTGACCAGGGCCCGTCGGCCGTCCGGATGCGGTGGCAGGGCCGGGCTCGGATAGCCGTGCTCGTCCATGATGTCGCCGGCCCCGCCGTCGGCCCCGAGGTTCAGGCCGGACATGTTGTTGACCAGGCGGGTCGGGTCCCAGGACTTGGCCTGCGTGGCGACGCGGCCGATGTCGTACTGGCCCCAGCCCTCGTTGAAGACGACCCACATGACGACCGCGGGACTGCTGATGTGCTCGTCGATCATCTGCTTCATCTCGCGCTCGTACTCGGCACGGGCGGCGGTGGACGGGTTCAGGCCCGCTGTCATCGCCGGCATGTCCTGCCACACCAGCAGGCCGAGCCGGTCGGCCCAGTAGAACCAGCGGTCGGGTTCGACCTTGATGTGCTTGCGGACCGCGTTGAAGCCCATCTTCTTGTGCATCTTCAGGTCGTACGCGAGGGCCGTGTCACTGGGTGCGGTGTACAGGCCGTCGGGCCAGAATCCCTGGTCGAGGGTGGCCATCATGAAGACCGGCTTGCCGTTGAGGACCGTGCGCGGGACGCCGTTCACCTTCTCCACCGCGATGGAGCGCATGCCGAAGTAGCTGCCGACGCGGTCGGCGCCGACGTCGACCTTCAGGTCGTACAGGAACGGGTGGTCCGGTGACCAGAGGCGGGCGTGCGGGATGGTGAGGGTGAGGGGTTCGCCGGTGCGGCCGGTGGCCGTGGCGACCCGGCGCTTGCCGTCGTACGCCGTCGCGGTGATCCGGATGCCGTCGCGCACGCCCTGCGGTGCGACGGTGAGCGTGCCGCTGCCGACGTCCGGGGTCAGCTTCAGCTGGTCGACGTGGTCGGTGGCGACCGGCTCCATCCACACCGTCTGCCAGATGCCGGAGGTCGGGGTGTACCAGATGCCGCTCGGGTCCAGGCGCTGCTTGCCGACGGGCGGGTTCTCGCCGTTCGCGGCGTCCGTCGGGTCGTAGACGCCGACGATCAGCTCCTGGGTGCGGCCCGGCTTGAGCGCGTCGGTGATGTCGGCGCTGAACTTGTCGTAGCCGCCCTGGTGTTCGGCGACCCTGGTGCCGTTGACGTAGACCTCGGCCTGCCAGTCGACGGCACCGAAGTTCAGCTGGAGGCGCCGATGGTCCCCGATCTTCCAGCCGGAAGGGACGGTGAAGGTGCGGCGGTACCACATGCGGTCCTCGTGCCGCTCGATGCCCGAGAGCTGGGACTCGACGGGGTACGGGACGAGGATCCGCTCCCCCAGGGTGCGGCCCACGGGCGGCTGTTCGCCCTTCTCGGCCGCGGCGAACTGCCAGCTGCCGTTGAGGTTCTGCCAGGCGTCCCGGGTGAGCTGGGGTCTCGGGTACTCGCGGTGCGCGTTGGCCGGGGTGACGTCGTCGGCCCACTTGGTGCGCAGCTCGTAGGTGGAGTGGTTGGCGCCGCTGCTCCAGAAGGAGCTGACAACGTTGCCATCATCTGCGGTCAGGCCGCCCTGTCCGTCGTAGCGGACGTCGGCCAGTCCGGGCGCGGTGCCGGTCTTGTTGCCGACGACGGGTTCCTTCAGCGGTACGAGAAGGGACTTGGAGTCGGCGGGGTTCAGGCGGGCGTCGCCCAGCGGCCAGGTGGCGCCGCCGATGACGGCGTCGAGGTGGTCGGTCAGGTGGGCGTCGGGCTTGGCGAGCGGCTGCGCGAAGTCCAGCCGGAGGGTGCGGCCGTCCCCGAGGACGGTGGTGGCGATGGCGCCGTTGTAGGCGTATCCCTCGGGCAGCAGGAACGCCGACTGGGGTACGGCGGTCTTGGTGCCGCCGGGCGGGGTCCAGCGCAGGTGGAGGTTGGAGCCGCCGTAGTGCTCGAAGTACTCGACCTTGATGTCGTAGGCCTTCCCTGCGGCCAACTCGACCGGCTCGCCGGTCTGTTCGCGGTCCCAGTCGTCGACCCAGTGGTCGATGACGAGCTTTCCGTCGACCCAGAGGCGGAATCCGTTGTCGCCGATGATCGAGAAGGTGGTGGCGCCGGTCTTCTCCGGCACGATGCGGCCGGTCCAGCGGACACTGACGTCGTCCGACTGCCCGGTGGCGGAGTTCAGGCGGGACTCCAGCGAGCCGAAGTCGAGCTGCGGGTCGAATCCGGTGGCTTTGAGCTGGGCGAAGTCGAAGGCCCCGGGGGCGGATTGGGTGTAGTACTCGCCCTTGAGGCCGTGAACCTGGACGGGGTCGTCCGCGGCTGTCGCGGTCGGTGTCGCGGACAGTCCGGCGACGGCGAGTGCGGCCGCGATCAGCAGGGACAGGCGGTGTCTGAGCGATCTGATGCGCACGGTCCTCCTTGACTGAGGAAGGGTGGCGGCTCACCGCTTCGGTCCGACAACTCATTACAACGTTGGAAACGGTGACCGTTGGCATCAGAGCACGGCTCCCGGCCGCTGTCCAGGGTCATGACAACGGTCGAGTCAGCCCCCGGTGCTCTCCCGCACCATCACCTCGTGCCCGACGACATGGTGCTGCGCGGAGCCCGACTCGGGATCGTCGATGCGGTCCAGCAGCAGGGACACCGCGCTGCGGGCGATCTGCTCCTTGTCGGGGGCGACCGTCGTCAGGGACGGGACACTGAAACGGGACGCCTCGATGTCGTCGAAGCCCATGACGTCGAGGTCCCCCGGCACCGACCGGCCGGCCTCGTGCAGTGCGCGCAGCGCGCCCAGCGCCAGGTGGTCGTTGAGGCAGAGCAGGGCGTCCGGGGATGTGTCCCGGTGGATCAGCGCGGCGGCGGCACGGGCGCCGTCCTGCCAGTGGTACGCGTGCACCGGCGTCACGAGGTCCTCGTCGAAGGGCAGGCCGGCGGCGGCCACGGCCTCGCGGTAGCCGTCGGTGCGCAGCCGGTCGGTGCCCTGACGGCCCCGGACGGACCCGCCGATGACCGCGATACGGCGGCGCCCGCGGGAGAGCAGGTGCTCGGTGGCCTCGCGGGCGGCGGCGACGTTGTCGATGCCGACGTGGTCGGTCGTGCCGGCCGCGGGGCGTTCGCCGAGCAGGACGACGGGGAGCCGCCGGTCGCGGGTGGCCAGGTCGCGGGGCAGCAGTGACAGCGGGCTGAGGATGACACCGTCGGAGAAGTGCGCGTCGAAGCCGTGCAGCGCGGCGAGTTCACGCTCGCGCACTCCCCCGGTGCTGTGCAGCAGGAGGGTGCGGCCCCGGCGGTCCGCCTCGGCCATCACGTGTTTGGCCAGCTCCGCGAAGTAGGCCACGTCCAGTTCGGGAACGGCGAGCGTGATCATCCCGGTGCGGCCCTGGCGGAGCTGGCGTCCCGCCACGTTGACCCGGTAGCCCAGGGCGTCGATGGCCTCGCGGACCGCGGCCCGGGTCTGGTCCGAGACATGCTCGAAGTTGTTGATCACGTTGGAGACGGTCTTGGGCGAGACACCCGCGTACTCCGCCACGTCCTTGATCCTCGGTCTGGCCGCCACGCTGATCACCCTTCCGCCTGCCGGGATCATACCGATCCGCACGAACGGACCCCGGGCCGATCCGATGGGCCCGGCCTCTTCCGGAGTTCACTTCCGTCCGCACTATTTACATCGATGTAATCGCCATGGTGCCATGTCCGAGCCACCGAACAGCACTCCGGATGCAAGGAGCAGCATGCCCGTCCCGCACCTCACGGCCCCTCCCCGCCCCGAGTACCCCAGGCCTCAGTTCGTCCGCGAGGCATGGCTGAACCTCAACGGCGAGTGGCAGTTCGAGATCGACCGCTCCGACACCGGCCTGGAGCGCGGCCTCCGGGACCGCGAACTCGCCGACCGGATCCTCGTCCCGTTCTGCCCGGAGTCGGAGCTGTCGGGCATCGGCGAGACCGACTTCCTGGAGGCGGTCTGGTACCGGCGCACGGTGACGATTCCGGACGACTGGACCGACTCGCGGGTGCTGCTGCACTTCGGGGCCGTCGACCACGACACCACGGTCTGGGCCGACGGCACGGAGGTCGCCCGGCACCGGGGCGGCTTCACCCCCTTCACCGCGGACCTCGGCGACCTGGCCGCCCCGGGCCGGGAGCTGACCGTGGTGGTACGCGCCCGGGACAGCCGGCACGGCGCCCAGGCGCGCGGCAAGCAGGCCACCTGGTACGCCAACTCCCACTGCCACTACACCCGTACCACGGGCATCTGGCAGACGGTGTGGCTCGAGCCGGTCCCCCGCTCCGTCTCCCTCGGACGCCCCCGCATCACCCCCGACCTGGCGTCCGGCTCCTTCCACCTGGAGCTGCCGCTGACCGCCAACCTGCCCGGCCACCGGGTGCGGGCCACCCTGAGCGACGCGGCCGGCCCGGTCGCGACCGCCGAGTCCCGGGCCGACCTGGGCCTCGCGCCCCGGCTGGTGCTGGCCGTCCCCGAGGACCGGCGCCGGGTCTGGTCGCCCGTCGACCCGCACCTGTACGACCTCGTCCTGGAGGTGCTCGACGCCGAGGGCGCGGCCGTCGACACCGTCGGCTCCTACGCCGGCCTGCGTTCGGTCTCGATCCACGGCAAGCGGCTGCTGCTCAACGGCGAACCGCTCTTCCAGCGGCTCGTGCTCGACCAGGGCTACTACCCCGACGGCCTGATGACCGCCCCCAGCGACGCCGACCTGGTCCGCGACATCGAACTGGGCCTCGCGGCCGGCTTCAACGGCGCCCGCCTGCACCAGAAGGTCTTCGAGGAGCGCTTCCTCCACCACGCCGACCGGCTCGGCTACCTGGTGTGGGGCGAGTTCGGCGACTGGGGCTGCGAGACCGGCGCCCGCGACGACAACCAGCGGCCCGACGCCTCGTACGTCACCCAGTGGCTGGAGGCCGTGGAGCGGGACTACTCGCACCCCTCGATCGTCGGCTGGTGCCCGCTGAACGAGACGTACCAGCACCTGCACGACCGCATCACCCAGCTGGACGACGTCACCCGCGGCATGTTCCTGGCCACCAAGCAGGCCGACGCCACCCGTCCCGTCATCGACGCCTCCGGCTACGCCCACCGGGTGCCGGAGACCGATGTCTACGACTCCCACTGCTACGAGCAGGACCCGGACACCTTCGCCAAGACGATGGACGGCCTGGCGGAGGACCGGCCGTATGTGAACACGGCGCCCGACGGACGGTCCTGGTCGGTGCCCTATCGCGGACAGCCGTACTTCTGCAGCGAGTTCGGCGGCATCTGGTGGGACCCCGAGGCAGTGGCGGCGGCCGGCGACGAGCGGGAGACGTCCTGGGGGTACGGCGAACGTCCGCGCACGGACGAGGAGTTCGTCGACCGTTTCACCGGGCTGACCGGCGTGCTGCTCGACGACCCCGACATGTTCGGCTACTGCTACACCCAGCTCACCGACGTCTTCCAGGAGCGCAACGGCGTCTACCGCTTCGACCGCACCGAGAAGGTCGGCACCGAACGGCTGCGCCGGGCCCAGGCCCGCCCGGCCGCCTACGAGGGCAAGGCGTAGTGCCCTCCCCCGTACCGCCCGAGCGGAAGAAGTCCGCACCCTGCCCGGGATTTACATCGATGTAAGAACGATCCGTGCGGTGGCGGTACCCGGGAGCCCTCTCCCGGCGCACCGTCGCCCGTGGAAAGGAGCCCCCATGACCGGCATACCCGTCCCGGTCGGTCCCCCCGGCCCGACCCGGCGCCGCGTGCTCGGTACCGCGCTCGCCTCCGGGGCCGCCCTCCTCGGCGCCGGGACGCTCAGCGGCTGCGGGTCCGCGCAGGCCGCCGACGCGTCGACCGTGCGCCTGTGGGACCTGTTCAGCGGCGCCGACGGCGGCCTGCTCAACGACATGGTGCGCGCCGCGCGCCCCGACATGCCGGGCACGCGCATCGAGCGCACCGTCCTGGAGTGGGGTACGCCGTACTACACCAAGCTCGCCATGGCCTCCGCCGGCGGCCGCGGACCCGATGTCGCCGTGGCGCACATGTCCCGGCTGGCCGGTTACGCCCCCACCGGGCTGCTCGACCCGTGGGACCTGGACGTGCTGGCCGAGTACGGCGTCGGCCGCGACGACTTCACCGACGCGGTCTGGTCGCGCACCCAGTACCAGGGACACACGTACGCCGTCCCGCTCGACACCCATCCCTTCATCGTCTTCTTCCACCCCGAACCGGCCGCCAAGGCGGGGCTGTTGACCAAGGACGGCAGCCTGGACGCCGACGCGTTCTCCTCCACCGACAAGTTCCTGGCCGCCGGCCGGGAACTCGCCAAGGCCTCCGGCAAGCAGGGCATCGCCTTCGGCTACGTCACCGACACCGCCCAGGGCTGGCGGCTGTTCTACGGCCTGTACCGGCAGACCGGCGGCACCTTCCGGCTGCCCGAAGGCGGACCCGCGGAGGTCGACGAGGACCGCATGGCCGAGGTCATCGCCTTCATGGCCAAGCTCGTCGACGGCCAGGTCAACCCCAAGCGGCTCGACTACGCCGCCGCCATCGCCGCCTTCGCCAACCGGCAGACGGCGATGATCCTTTCGGGCGAGTGGGAGCTCGGCACCTTCCGCGCCGCGGACAAGAACGTGAGCGCGGCGCCCTTCCCCACGGTCTTCGGCACCCCGGCGGTGTACGCCGACTCGCACTCCTTCGTACTCCCCCGCCACCCCGACCCGGACCCCGAACGCCGCCGCCGTACGCACCGGGCGGTCGCCGCCCTGCTCAAGGCCGGCCAGATCTGGGCCACCGCCGGGCACATCCCCGCCTACGGGCCCGTCACCCGCACCCGCGCCTACGCACGCCTTCAGCCCCAGTCCCACTACGCCCAGGCCCAGGACCATGTCGTCCTCGACCCCGCGGTGTGGTTCGCCGGCGCCGGCTCCGACTTCCAGAACGCCATGTCCCAGGTGCTCCAGCAGGCCCTCCTCGACGGCCTCGCCCCCGACCGTGCGGCCCGCGCCATGGTGCGGCGCCTGAACACCTTCCTCTCCAAGCCCAGCCCGGCCTGATCCGGCCGCGTACCACCCGCGCAGGAGGCACAACGATGTCCTCTCCCCAAGCCGCTCCACGCCCTGGGGTCCCGTCCGTGCGCCGGCTGATCCCGCCCGGCCTGCTGTTCGCCCTCCCCTTCCTCGTCCTGTTCGCCGTGTTCATGCTCTGGCCGCTGGGTGAGGGCCTGTGGATGAGCCTGACCGACACCTCGCTGTCGGCCCACGACCCGAGTTTCGTCGGCGTCGACAACTTCACCGAGGCGTTCAAGGACGCCGAGATGTGGCGCTCGCTCGGCCACACGGTGTGGTTCACCCTGATCTCGACCGTGCCGCTGGTCCTGGTCGCGCTCGGCCTGGCCCTGCTCGTGCACACCGGTCTGCCCGGCCAGTGGGTGTGGCGGCTGGCCTTCTTCGCCCCCTATCTGCTGCCCGTCGGTGTGGTCAGCCTGCTGTGGCTCTGGCTGTACCAGCCGGACCTCGGCCTGTACAACCATCTCCTCGACGTCCTCGGTCTGGACCAAGTCGCCTGGCTCAGCGACGAGTCGGTCGCCATGTGGGCCATCGCCCTGACCACGCTGTGGTGGACGGCCGGCTTCAACTTCCTGCTCTGTCTGGCCGCGTTGCAGTCCATCCCGGACCACCTGTACGAGGCCGCCGCCATCGACGGCGCGGGTGCCTGGCGGCGTCTGTGGTCCATCACCCTCCCCCAGCTGTCCCGCATCACCGTCGTGATCACGGTGCTCCAGGTCCTGGCCTCGCTGAAGGTCTTCGACCAGGTGTACCTGCTCACCAAGGGCGGCCCGAACGGCTCGACGCGCCCGGTCGTCGAGTACATCTACGACGTCGGCTTCACCGGCTACCGGCTCGGTTACGCCTCGGCGATCAGCTACATCTTCTTCGCCCTCGTCCTGATCGCCTCGGCCGTCCAGTACGCCGCCCTCCGCCGCCGGGAGAAGTGACATGACCTCCACCGACCTGCCCGTCCGCACCACCGCGCCGGCACCGAGGACGTCCGGCCACATAAGAGAGCTGAGAGCTCACCGAAGCGCCCCGCGCGGCCGTACGAACCTCACCCTCGGCGACGGCCGCCTCACCCGTGCGCTCGCGCTCGGAGCACTCGTCCTCCTCGGCGTCGTGTGGCTGCTGCCCATGACGTGGGCCCTGCTGACCGCGTTCAAGTCGGAGGCGGACGCCAGCGATCCCGCGCACTGGTTCTGGCCCCGGCACGGCTTCACCCTGCACGGCTTCAGCACCGTGTGGGAACGCGGCGACCTGCCGTTGTGGATGCTCAACAGCCTGCTGATCTCGGCGGCCGTCACCGTGATCACCGTACTGGTCTCCGCGATGGCCGGATACGCCTTCTCCCGCACCAGGTTCGCCGGCCGCCGTCTGCTGTTCACGCTCTCCGTGGCCGCCGTGCTGGTGCCGCCGCAACTGCTGATCGTGCCGTGGTTCCGGCAGATGCTCACCCTGCACCTGCTCGACACCTACGCGGCGGTGATCCTGCCGCAGACCGTGGCACCCGTGATGGTGTTCATCCTGAAGAAGCACTTCGACTCGCTGCCCCACGAGTTGGAGGAGGCGGCCCGTATCGACGGCGCCGGACACTGGCGGATCTTCTGGTCGGTGCTGCTGCCACTGTCCCGGCCGATGCTGGCGGCCGTGTCGATCTTCGTGTTCATCGGGGCGTGGAACAACTTCCTGTGGCCGTTCGTCTCGACCTCCGATCCCGCGCTGATGACCCTGCCGGTCGGCATCACCTCGGTGAAGGACGCCTACGGGATCCAGTACGCCCAGACGATGGCCTCCGCCGTGCTGGCCGCCCTCCCGCTCGTCGTGGTCTTCATGTTCTTCCAGCGGCACATCGTGAAGTCCGTGGCCACGACCGGCCTGGGCGGTCAGTGAGACCGCCGGGGCACTCCCGCCCCGGGACGTGCCCCACGACAACGCAGTCCCACAACGAGTAAAGGAGTCGCCCATGCGCGCCGGACCGCGCATCACCCCCCTCACAGCTCTTCTCTCGCTCCTGGTCGTCCTGCTCGGTCTCGTCGCCGCCCCGCCGGCCACCGCCGAACCGAGCGAACCGGCCGGCACCGCGGCCGCGACGGGCACCTTCCGCAACCCGCTCAACACCGGCCCCGACCCCTACATGACGTACTGGAAGGGGGCCTACTACCTGACCACCACGCAGGGCGGCAGCATCCGCATGTGGCGTTCGTCCTCACTGGGCACGCTGCTCACCGCCGACCCCGTCACCGTGTGGACGGACACCGACACCTCACGCAACCGCGACATCTGGGCCCCGGAGTTCTACCGCTTCGGCAACCGCTGGTACCTCTACTACACCGCCGACGACGGCGTCGACGACCACCACCGCGTCTACGTGCTGGAGTCGGACCGCGACGACCCGGCGGGCCCCTACCACTTCAAGGCGAAGCTCGCCCCGCCCAACCACGCCTCCGACTTCGCGATCGACCCCGGCGTCTTCCAGCACGACGGGCGCCTCTACCTCGCGTACGCCGGCATCAACCAGTACCAGCACAACGGCATCAACATCGCGCCGCTGTCGAACCCCTACACCGTCTCGGGCGACTCCGTCGCGATCGACGCCGCCGGCGGCTGCCCCGAGGTCCGCGAGGGACCGGAGTTCCTCAACCGCAACGGCCGTACGTGGATGACGTATTCGACCTGCGACACGGGCAAGCCCGACTACCAGCTCTGGATGATGTCCCTGCGCAACGGCGCCGACCCCCTGGTGCCCTCGAACTGGAAGCAGCACTCCGGCCCGGTCTTCTCCCGCGCCGACGACCACGGCGTCTACGGCCCCGGCCACCATGCCTTCTTCCGCTCGCCCGACGGCACGGAGGACTGGATCGTCTACCACGCCAAGACGACCTCGACGTTCACCTACTCGAACCGCACCACCCGCGCCCAGAAGATCACATGGAACGCCGACGGCAGCCCGAACCTCGGCCGTCCGCTCGCCATGGGCGCCACGCAGGACCTGCCCTCGGGCGACCCGGGTTCCGGCACGTACTGGATCAACGACGACGGCCGTTCAAGCGGCGACGGCACGGTGACGTACACCGGCGCGTGGAACTCCGGCACCGGCTGCGGCACCCAGTGCTTCTGGGGCGACGACCACTGGAGCGACCAGGCCGGGAACACGGCGACCTTCACGTTCACCGGCACCCGCATCGCCCTGCTGTCCGTGCGGGACACCGGTAACGGGATCGCGGCCCTGAGCGTCGACGGAGGCGCCGAGCAGCGCGTCGACTTCTACGGCACCATCCGTACCGGCGAGACCGTGCAGTACATCAGCCCGCGACTGCCGTACGGCCGCCATACCCTGCGCGTGCGGGTGACCGGCGAGCACGACGCCACGTCGCAGGCGGCGTTCGTGAGCGTGGACCGGGCGGAGGTCTACACCAAGTGACGGCTCGTGGGAGCGGAGGGACGGCCGGCCCGCCGTGGCACACGGCCGTACTCCGCTCCCACACCGGGGCAATTCTCCTACTGTTACCCGAGGCGTCATCACTGCGCGCCGCTGCGGCACCACTCGCCCGTTGGGATCATTCGCGACAGATGGCCGGAAGGGCTCGGCTCGTGCGGCCACTCGCCGTGGGAACGAGAGGATGCCATGGACCACAGGGACAGCCGGTCTTCCGTGCGCGTACGAGCGGTGCTGAGCGCCGCCGCGGCGCTCGCCGTCGTCACCTCGGGCGGAGTCCCGGGGACGGCTCAGGCCGCGGACACCGTCACATGGACCACGCAGACGGTCGCTCCGGGCGTGCGGGTGCGCAGCGCCGGCATCGAGAACGGTGCCGCGGAGCCGGTCTGGACGGTCACCGTGCAGCGCGCCGGCACCGGCCGCCTCAGCGGGGCCGCGACCTGGGCCGCGGTGGGACCGCGGTCCTGGGCCGACGCCACCGCAGGGCAGTTGAGCGCGGACGGTTTCGCACCGCGGGTGGAGACCGTGCGCTGGCCCGACTACGCCGACACCCCGCACGGCGTCATGGGCCTGCGGGTCAGGATCGGCTCGTACACCACCCAGGCGGCCGCCCAGAGCGCGGCCCAGGCGGTCACCGCGGCGGGCTTCCACACGGCCGTCGACTGGACGGGCTACGACGCCGATCAGCCCGCCGACCGGGAGAACGTGCACGTCGCGGTCATCGATCCGCGCACCTTCACCGGCACCGTCGAGGGCACCCATGACGGCAACGTCGCCCAGCGTGCGACCACTTCGTCGGTCGCCGCGAAGCTGGGGTCCCTGGTGGGAGTGAACGCGGGGTTCTTCGTCACCTCCGACGCCGACGGCGTCCAGGGCACGCAGTCCGGCCTCAGCGCGGACCACGGTGAACTGGAGTCGATGGCCGCAGGATCACGGGCGGCCCTGATCATCGGGGACGGCGGCCGGCAGGTGCGGGTGGCCGACCTGACGACGAGCGTCACCGTGCGCGCGGGGGCGGACAGTTACCAGGCCGAGGGCATCAACCGGGTGCCCGGTCTGGTCCGGGACTGCGGGCGTCCGGGCGCGAGCCCCAGCGAGCTGCCCTGGCAGGACGTCACCTGCCACGCGACCGACGATCTGGTGCTGTTCACCGGCGAGTTCGGCGCTCCGCTGCCCACCGGGCCCGGCACGCAGGTCGTGCTGGACGCCGACGGCCGCGTGGTGTCGGCCGGTGCCCGCGGCGGAACCGTTCCGGCGCACGGCGCGGTACTCCAGGGCATCGGCGCCGCGGCCGACTGGCTCACCCACCACGCGCCCGTCGGCCGGCCGGCCGCCGTGCGGGAGGTCGTCCGCGACACGGCGGGCAAGCGGGTACGGCTCGACCGCGACGACAGCATCGTCAGTGCCGCCCCCACCCTCGTCCGGCACGGCCGCATCAGCGTCGACGCGGCGGCCGAGGGTGTCGTCGACCCGCAGGACCTGTCCTTCGGCTACGCCTGGGCGAATGTCCGCCAGCCGCGCACCATGGCCGGTGTCGACGCCGAGGGAAGGCTGATCCTGGCCACGGTGGACGGCCGCCGGACCGGTGGCAGCGAGGGCTTCACACTCCAGGAGGCCGCTGCCTTCATGCGCTCTCTCGGCGCCGTGGACGCCCTCAACCTCGACGGCGGCGGCTCCACCGCGATGGCCGTCCACGGTGTGCTCCTCAACAACCCCTCGGACGCGACGGGCGAGCGCGCGGTCGGCGGCACCATCCAGGTACTGCCCGGCCGTACCGGCTGACATCGGGCAGGGCGGGTGGCGTGCCGCGGTCGAGTTGTGCGGCGGCGGCATGGCAGCATCAACTCCCCCTGCCCGAAGGAAGAACGCAACCACATGACGGCACGCACAGACCGCATCAGACCGCTTCCGGAACTGCTTCGGGAGCATGCCCGGCGCTTCGGTGACAAGATCGCGTTCCAGGATTCCCGTACCAGCGTGACGTACGGGCAGTTGGAGCTCAGGACCGGACGGCTGGCCGGTCATCTGGCCGGACTCGGGCTGCGGCACGGCGAGCGCGTCGCGGTCCTGCTCGGCAATCGCGTCGAGGTGGTCGAGAGCCTGCTCGCCGTCCTCCGGGCGGGTGCGGTCGGCGTGCCGATGGATACACGGAGTTCCGACGCCGAGCTGGCGCACATGCTGGACGACAGCGCCGCCCGGGTGGTCTTCGCCGACCGGGAGCAGTCGGTCCGGCTGGGACGCCTGCTGGCCGAGCGCCCCGAGGTGACCGTCGTACCGGTGGACGGCACCGGAACGGACCGCTCGGCCGGCTACGAGGAATGGGCCGCCACCGAGCCTCGCGTGCCCGCGCCGGACGACCTCGGACTCGACGAGGTGGCCTGGCTGCTCTACACCAGCGGGTCGACCGGCACACCCAAGGGCGTGCTGTCGACGCAGCGCAGCCGTCTGTGGTCGGTCGCGTCGGGCATCGTCGGCGTCCTCGGGCTGTCGGCCGACGACCGTCTGCTGTGGCCGCTTCCCCTCCATCACGCCATGAGCCAGCTGACGTGCGTCATCGGGGTGACCGCGACCGGAGCGGGCGCCCGGATCCTGCCGCGGTTCTCGGTGGCGGACGTGCTCGGCGAGCTGCGGCGGACGGACGACCCGTGCACGCTGCTCGCCGGTGTGCCCACGACGTACGCCCAGCTCCTCGACGCCGTTCGCGGCGAGGGACTGAGGGCGCCCGCGCTGCGTGGCTGCATCAGCGGGGGTGCCGCGGTCACACCCGCCTTCCAGCGGTCCTTCGAGGAGATCTGCCGCGTCCCGTTCCTCGAGCACTACGGCGCCACCGAGACGGGGCCCGCCACCATGACGGCGCCGGGCGCCCACCGGACGCCCGGCTCCTGCGGCCGTGTGGTGCCGGGCCTCAGGGCCCGGGTCGGGGGCGGCAGCGACGGCGAGGCCACGGGTGAGGGCGAGTTGTGGATCACCGGCCCCGGTGTCATGGCCGGCTATCTCAACCGGCCCGAGGACACCGCCGAGGTCCTGCGCGACGGGTGGTACCGCACCGGTGACCTCGCCCGGATCGACGCCTCCGGCGAGATCACCATCACGGGCCGGGTCAGCGAACTGATCATCCGGGGCGGGGAGAACATCCACCCGTCCGAGGTGGAGGCGGCACTGCTGGATCTGCCGGAGATCGCGGACGCCGCGGTGACCGGCCGCCCCCACGACGTGCTCGGCGAAGTGCCGGTCGCCTATCTGGTCCCCGAACGGGCCGGCGGGCTCGACCGGAGAACGATCCTCGCCGCCTGCCGTGCGCGCCTCGCCCCGTACAAGGTCCCCGCCGACCTCTACGAGGTGGCCGCCGTCCCGCGCACGGCCTCGGGAAAGCCCAAGCGGTACGCGCTCGCCGACGGGCCCGCCCGGCTCCTGGGGGCGGCGACCGCCCCGCGGACCGGGCCCACGGCGGCGGATCTGCTGGCTCTGGTCCGCGCGGAGGTCGCCGCCGTGCTCGGCTGCGGTGCCGACGAGGTGGAGCCGGGGACCGCGTTCCGGGATCTGGGCCTGGACTCGTTGTCGTCGACGGTGCTGCGCGGGCGGCTGTCGGCGGCGACCGGTCTCGCCCTGTCCGAAGCGGTCGCCTTCGACTTTCCGACCGCGGCCGAGATGGCCGCCCATCTCCGGGTCCGGCTGACCGGGGAGTCGACGGGCACCGCGCACACGGGCCTTGGAGAGGCCGGCGGCGCCGACGACCCTGTCGTGATCGTCGGGATGGCGTGCCGCTTCCCCGGTGGTGTGGAGTCCCCCGAGGAGTTGTGGCGGCTGGTCGCCGACGGCGTCGACGCCATCACCCCGTTCCCCGCCGACCGGGGCTGGGACCTTGAAGGGCTGTTCGACCCGGATCCCGGGCGGGCCGGACGGACGTATGTCCGGGAAGGCGGCTTCCTGTCCGGTGTGGACCGCTTCGATCCGGAGTTCTTCGGTATCTCGCCCCGTGAGGCGCTGGCGATGGATCCGCAGCACCGGCTGCTGCTGGAGGTCGCCTGGGAGGCCTTCGAGCGGGCCGGGATCGATCCCGGCGCCCTGCGCGGCACGGCGACGGGTGTGTACGCCGGCGTCATGTACAGCGACTACGCGGGCCGTCTCGCGGTCGCGCCGAAGCACATCGAGGGGTACCTCGGCATCGGCAACGCGGGCAGCGTCGCCTCCGGCCGTATCGCCTACACCTTCGGTCTCGAAGGGCCCGCCATCACCGTCGACACGGCGTGCTCGTCGTCGTTGGTGGCCCTGCACCTGGCGGCCCAGGCGCTGCGGAGGGGCGAGTGCTCCCTCGCCCTCGTCGGGGGCGTCACGGTGATGTCGGGGCCCGGTTCCTTCGTCGAGTTCAGCAGGCAGCGCGCGCTGGCTCCCGACGGCCGCTGCAAGGCGTTCGGTGCCGCGGCGGACGGGACCGCGTGGGGCGAGGGCGCCGGCATGCTGCTGGTGACCCGGCTGTCCGAGGCGAGGCGTGCGGGTCATCCGGTACTCGCCGTGGTGCGCGGCTCGGCCGTCAACCAGGACGGCGCGAGCAACGGCCTGACGGCCCCGCACGGGCCGGCCCAGCAGCGGGTGATCCGGCAGGCGCTGGCCGACGCGCGGCTGCGGCCCGAGGAGATCGACGCGGTCGAGGCGCACGGCACCGGCACCCGGCTGGGTGACGTCATCGAGGCGGAGGCCTTCCTCGCCGCCTACGGGCAGGACGGGTCCCGGGAGCGCCCGCTGTTGCTGGGCTCCGTCAAGTCCAACATCGGTCACACGCAGGCCGCCGCGGGCATGGCGAGCGTGATGAAGACGGTCCAGGCGATGGCGCACGGTGAGCTGCCCCGCACCCTGCACGCCGACGAGCCGACACCCAGGGTGGACTGGTCGTCGGGGACGGTGTCGCTGCTGACCCGGCCGGTGCCGTGGCCCCGGACCGGCCGGCCGCGCCGGGCGGGCGTGTCCTCCTTCGGGATCAGCGGGACGAACGCCCACGTGATACTCGAGCAGGCCCCCGCACCGGAGCCGTCCGCCGCGGCACCCCCCGAGTACGCGGCCTCCACGTCCTCGGCCCCGGCGGCAGCCGTGCCGTTCCCGGTCTCGGCCAGAAGCGCCGCGGGGCTCCGCGCCCAGGCCGCGCGGCTGCATGCCGCAGTGGCCGCGAACCCCGCGACGAGCCTGCTGGACACCGGGTTCTCCCTCGCCACGACCCGTGCCGCCTTCGAGCACCGCGCGGTGGTGGTGGCCGGGGACCGCGAGGACCTGCTCGCCTCCCTCAAGGCGGTGGCCGAGGGGCAGCAGCGACCGGGCGTGATCACCGGCGGGCCCCGCCGGAAGGGCCCTGTCGTCTTCCTGTTCGCCGGTCAGGGAAGCCAACGGGCCGGTATGGGGCGGGAACTGTACAAAGCCCACCCCGTCTACGCCCGCTCCTTCGACGAGACCTGCGCGCTGCTGGACCCGCTCCTGCCTCGCCCGCTGCGGGACGTGGTGTTCGCGCCGGACGGCTCGGAGGCGGGCGCCGACCTGCACACGACCCGGTTCGCGCAGCCGGCGCTCTTCGCCCTGGAAGTCGCCCTCTTCCGGCTGCTGGAGTCCTGGGGCGTGCGTCCCGACATGGTGGCGGGGCACTCCGTCGGCGAGCTGGCGGCGGCGCACGTCGCGGGAGTACTGACCCTCTCGGACGCCTGCACCTTGGTGGCGGCACGGGGACGGCTGATGGGTGCGCTGCCCGCCGGAGGGGCCATGGTCGCCGTGCGGGCCGGTGAGAGCGAGATGGCCGCGTCCCTCGCGTTTCTCGCCGGCCGGAAGCAGGAGGTGGACATCGCGGCCGTCAACGGCCCCTCCTCCGTGGTCGTCTCAGGGGACGAGGCGGCCGTACTGGACATCGCCGCGCACTGGCGGGAACGAGGCAGCGAGACCTCACGGTTGCGGGTCAGCCACGCGTTCCACTCCCCGCACATGGAGCCCATGCTCGCCGACTTCGCCGAAGTGGCCCGGGAACTCACCTACTCCCTTCCGCGCCTGCCCCTCGTGACCGCCGTGGCCGGCCGGGCGGCCACGGCCGAGGAGGTGAGTTCACCGGAGCACTGGGTGCAGCATGTACGACGCCCGGTCCGCTTCGCCGACTCGATGCGCCACCTGCGGGAACGGGGCGCGGCACACTACGTGGAACTCGGCCCCGACGGTGTGCTGTCGGCCCTGGCGCAGGACTGCCTCGCCGACACGCCGGCACCCCTGGTCGTCCCCGCCCTGCGCGGCTCCCGTCCCGAGGCCGAGGCGCTGCTCGCCACGGTGGCCGCGCTGCACACCCACGGGGTGGGCGTGGACTGGCGGGAGGTGTTCGCCGGACGCGGCGCACGGCGTACGGCACTGCCCACGTACGCGTTCCAGCGCGGGCGGTACTGGCTGGACTCCGACCGGCGACCGGAGTCCGTGACGTCACCGGGGGCCGGACTCCATCCGTTCCTGCGGTCCGCCACGTCCACGGCGGACGACGACGGCCTGCTGCTGAGCGGACGGCTCTCGCTGCGCGAGGCGCCCTGGCTGGCCGACCACGCGGTGCTGGGCACGGTGCTCCTGCCCGCGACGGCGTTCGTCGAGCTGGCCCTGCACGCCGGGGGCCTGGTGGGCGCCGAGGTCCTGGACGAGCTGACTCTCACGGCACCGCTGCCGTTGCCCACCACCGAAACCGTCGAGTTGCAGGTGAAGGTGTCCGGCCCGGACGGGGACGGGCGGCGGGCCGTGGTCTTCCACTCGCGGCCGCACACGCCCGCGTCCGAGGGGCCGTGGCGCCGCCACGCCTCCGGTGTCCTGGCGGGTGAAGAGCCGTCGGGCCCGCCTGCGGGCGGCGGGTCCGCGGCACCGGCCGCGCTGCCCGACTGGCCTCCGGCGGGCGCCGTACCGCTGCCGCTCGACGGCGGGCCGGGGCAGGACGGCGGCGGCGGCTTCTACGAGCGGCTCGCGCGCGGCGGACTGGGCTACGGCCCGGTGTTCCAGGGGCTGCGAGCCGCCTGGCGCCTCGGCGACGACGTCCTCGCGGAGGCCGTGCTGCCGGAGGAGGGGGACGCCGACGCCGGCCGGTTCGCCGTGCATCCGGCCCTGCTGGACGCGGCGTTGCACACCATGATGCTCGGTGGGGCCACGCCCGACGACGGCTCCGGCCGGGCGGTGTCGCTGCCCTTCGCCTGGAGCGGTGTGCGCGTGCACGCCTCCGGTGCCCGCCGGCTGCGGGTGCGTATGTCCCCCGGAGCGGAGAACCGGGCGGGACTGGAGCTGGCAGACGACACCGGGAGGCCTCTCGCCACGGTCCGCTCCCTGGCACTGCGGCCGCTTCCGCGCGAGCAGGTGAGCGCCGCCGGCGTGCACGCAGACTCCCTGTTCCGGGTCGACTGGACTCGGCCGGCGGACTCCTCTGCCGCCGCACCTCCTGGACCGTCCGCATGGGGCGTGCTCGGCGAGGCCGATCCGCGGCTGGTCGACGCGCTCGTCCCCTGCGGCGTCACGACGACGCGGTACGCGGACCTGGCCGCGGCGGGCGCCGCCGCACCGGCCGTCGTCCTCGCCCCGTGTCCGCCCCTGCCCGAGGTCGCGGACGGCACCGGCCCGGCCTCCGCCGCACACCGTACGGCCGCCTGGGCGCTGCGGCTCGTGCAGGACTGGCTCGCCGAGGACCGGCTCGCGGGCTCGCGCCTGGTCGTCGTCACCTCGGGGGCGGTCGGCATCGGGGCCGCAGAACGGCCGTACGCGGACGTCTCCGCTGTCGCCTACGCGTCGGTGTGGGGACTGGTCCGCTCGGCTCAGACGGAGAATCCGGGCCGTTTCGCACTCGTCGACGTGGACGAACACGCCCATTCGCTGAGGGCGTTGGCACAGGTGGTGGCGGGCATGGAGCCGCAGACGGCCGTGCGCCGGGGAGTCGCGTACGTTCCGAGGCTGGTCCGCGCCGCCGGTGCGGTGACCGGTGCGGGCCCCAGCCGTCGGCTGGACCCCGACGGCACCGTCCTGATCACCGGAGGCTCCGGTTCGCTGGGCAGGGCGATCGCGCGTCACCTCGTGGTCGAGCACGGCGTGCGGCATCTGCTGCTCGCGGGACGGCGCGGCGCCGATGCCCCGGGCACCGCCGAGCTCCGGGCCGAACTCACCGGCCTGGGCGCCCAGGTGACGGTGGCGGCGTGCGACGTCGCCGACCGCGCCGCGCTCGCCGCTCTGCTGGCCGGTGTGCCTCAGGCGCACCCGCTGACCGGCGTGGTGCACACCGCGGGTGTCCTGGACGACGGGGTGATCCCCGCGCTCACCCCGGACCGGCTGGCTCGCGTGCTCCGGCCGAAGGTGGACGCGGCCCTCGCACTGCACGAACTGACCAGGGACCACGACCTGGCGGTCTTCGCCCTGTTCTCCTCGGTGGCCGGGGTGTTCGGCTCCGGCGGCCAGGGCAACTACGCGGCGGCGAACTCCGTCCTGGACGCTCTGGCGGAGCACCGCAGGAGTCTCGGCCTGCCCGGCACGTCTCTCGCGTGGGGACCCTGGCAGCAGAGCGACGGTATGACCGCCCATCTGAACAGTGTGGATCTGCGGCGGATGGCCCGTTCCGGTTTCGTCCCGCTGAGCACCGAGGAGGGCCTCGCGCTCTTCGACACCGCCGTCGGCAGCCGCGAGGCGGTGCTCGTGGCAGCGCGCCTGGGCCCGGCGTCCTCCGGCGCCATGGGCATGGCCGGTGCGCCTCTGTCGCGGCTGCCGGGCCGGGAGTCCGCCCGCCGGAACCCCGCCGCGCCCGCAGAACCCGATGGTCGTGGTTCGCTGCACCGACGGCTGGCCGCCGCACCCGCGAACGAACACGGATCCCTGCTGCTGACCGCGGTACGCACCGAAGCGGCCGCTGTGCTCGGCCACGGCGCGGGACCGTCGGCGATCGACGCGGACCGTACGCTGACCGAGTTGGGCCTCGACTCGCTGGCGGCGGTCGAACTGCGCAACCGTCTTGAGACGGTGACGGAACTGTCCCTCCCGTCCACCCTGTTGTTCGACTTCCCCACGCCTCGTGCGGTCGCCACCCACCTCGAGGAACGGTGGTCCCAGGCCCACTCGGCGGCGGCGAGCGTGCCGCGGGAGACGTCGGCGGGGAACGGCGACCCCTCCGACTCCCTGTCCGCGCTCTTCCGTGCCGCGTGCGCCGCGGGCCGGACGTGGGACGGCATGGCGCTGCTGACGATCGCCTCCCGCCTGCGGAGGGTCTTCGACAGCGCCGAGGCCCTCGGGACACCGCCCAAGGCCGTCACGCTCTCGACCGAGGGCGCGGGGCCCCGGCTGATCTGCTTCCCGGCGCTCAGCTCGCTCTCCGGACCGCACGAGTACACCCGCTTCGGCCGGGACCTCCAGGGCCTGCGGCCGGTCGCGGTACTGCCGCACCCGGGATTCCTGCCGCGCGAACCGCTGCCGGCCACGCTGGACGCCTTCGTGGCCGCTCAGGCCGCCGCTGTGCTCGCCTGCGCGGACGGCGAGCGGTTCGCCCTGCTGGGCCGCTCGGCCGGCGGCTGGGTGGCGCACGCCGTGGCCGAGTATCTGGAACGCGCGGGTGCCGGGCCGGCCGCCGTCGTCCTGATCGACACCTACCCGGCCGGCAGCGACGACGGGCCCGCTCTCTCCGCGATGACAGCCGGAATGCTGGACAGGGCGGCGCAGTTCGCGCCGGCCGACGCCGACCGGCTCACCGCGATGGCCGGCTACCTGGCGCTCTACTCCGGCTGGGCGCCGGCCGCCCTGTCGGCTCCCACGCTCTTCGTCCGGGCGAGGGACGAGCTGCCCGGCACCGAACCGCCCGCGCCATGGGGTCTGCCGCACGCCGAAGTCACCGTGTCCGGTGACCATTTCACCGTCCTGGAGGACCACGCCCCCACGACCGCCGCCGCCGTCCACGACTGGCTCGGCGCCCAGTCCTGACCCGCCACGCAGCGCGGGCGCCCGCGGTCCCGTGTGGGACCCCGGGCGCCCGCGGTTCCGGCACGCGCGCCGATGACGTTCCTACCTGCGGCGCGCCGACGGATCGTGGGCGGTCTCGTCCCGGTCCTCGTCGGATTCCCGTCCGGGACCGACGGGTCCGGAGGCCGCGCCGGCCGTCCCTTCCTCCGCCCGGTCCCCGTGCCCCGGCCACCACGCCGCGTGGCCGATGAGCGCGGTGAGGCTCGGAGTGAAGAACATCGCCATGACGAAGGCGGCGACCGCGATGCCGAAGGAGACCGCGAAACCCATCTCCGTGAGCAGCGCGTTGCCCGCCAGCATCATCGTGGCGAAGGTCGCCGCCAGGATGAAGCCCGCCGCGGCCACGGTCGGCCCGGCATGCCTGAGCGCCATGCCGGCCGCCTCACGCGGTTCGCGCCCTTCCCGTGCCTCCTCGCGGAGCCGGGCGATCATGAGGATGTTGTAGTCGGTACCGATGGCGACCACGAACAGATACATGATCACCGGGAGCATGAACATCAGACCCGAGTGTCCCTGTCCCTCCTGGAAGATCCATACGGTGGCGCCCAGGGTGGCGCCGAACCCGAGACCCACGGAGGCGATCAGGTACCAGGGCGCGACCACGCTGCGCAGCAGCAGCCCCAGGATGACCATGATGAGGACGGCGGCGACGGGGAAGACCGTCCGGTAGTCGTGGTTGACCGCGGTGTCGATGTCCTTGTAGATCGAGGACATGCCGCCGACGACGGCTTCGGTGCCGTCGGGGGCGTCGGAGTGCGCGACGTCGCGCACCCTGCCGACGGCGTCGATCGCCTTGTCCGTCGAGGCCTCGTACTTGAGCGTGACGGTGAAGTCCGCCGTGGTGCCGGCCTGGTTGACCTGGGACATCCGGGCGTTCGCGACGCCGTCCACGGCACCGAGCTTCTGCGCGTACGCGTCGAAGGCGGTCTTGTCCAGCGGCTTGCCGTCGGCGCTGGACAGGTAGACGTCCGTGGGCGCCGCGGCACCCGCCGAGTACGCCTTCTGCATCTCGTCCTGGACGACCATGGACTCCTTGGTCTTGGGCATGGACCCCGACGCAAGGTCGAACGTGGCGTTGAATCCGAGCGTACCCAGCGACAGCACGAGCAGGACGAGGCCGGATGCCACGGCGGTCAGCACCGGGCGACGCTCCACGCCACGGCCGAGGGCGGCGAAACGGGCGTTGTCCGGCTCCTGCCGCCAGGACTTCGAGGGCCAGAAGACCTTCGGCCCGATGAGCGAGACCACGGCCGGGATCAGGGTCAGGCCCGCGATCAGGGTGACGCTGACCGCGATCGCCAGCGCCGGGCCCATCTGCTTGAGGAAGCCCAGCGTGGACAGGGACAGCGCGAGGAAGGCGATGATGACCGCCCCGGCGGCCGAGGCGATGGCCTCGCCGACCCGGGCGACCGCGTTGATCATGGCCTCCTTGGGCTCGTCGCCGGCGCGCAGGCGTTCGCGGTATCGGAATATCAGGAAGAGGAAGTAGTCCGTACCCACGCCGAAGAGCACGACGATCAGGATCGACGAGATCGAACTGTTGGCCTGAAGATCGAACAGCTTGGTGGCGTACGCGATCAGCCCGTTGGCGATGGCCGACACCAGGCCGATCAGGATCAGGGGCAGTACGGCCAGGATCGGCGCCCGGAAGATGATCAGCAGGGTCACCAGGATGATGGCGAAGGTGCCGATGCCGATCAGCGCCTGGCCGCGCTTGGACGAATCCTGCTGGTCGAGGGCCTGCGCGGCGGAACCGCCGAGCTTGACGTCGAGCTGCGTTCCCTTGGTCAGCTCCTTCGCGTCGTCACGCAGGACCTTGGCCGCGTCGGCCTGTTTGGGCTGGCCGGCGTTCTTGCTGTCCATCTGGACCAGGGTCATGGTGTACCTGCCGTCCTTGGACGGCTGGCCGGGGACGACCTTCTGCACCTGGTCGATGTGCTTCTTGCCCAGTTCGGTGGTGATCCGGGCGACGTCCTTCTGGTCGGCGGCGGTCAGCTTGCCGCCGTCGGTGCGCTGGTACAGCGCGATCGCGGACGGGGTGAAGGCGCTGGGGAACGCCTTCTGTTGGAGATCCGCCGCTTTGATGGATTCGTAACTCTTCGGTAGGAAACTGCTCTCGTCGCTGTTCGAGGGCAGGCTTGGAGCGGTGGCGACGATCGCAACCGCCGCGATCAGCCATGCAACGATCGTCCAGACAGGATGTCGGACGACGGTGTTGCCAATACGTCGGAACATGCGGGAGGGTCCTCCTGGAACAGGAAGATCACCGCAACCCGGGGAGCGGACCCTGGCATCGGCGACCCCGACCGGCACCCAGCATCGGGCCGGTCGAACGGTTGTCTTGAGCTCCGATCGTAGTGACCGGACGCAAGATCATTCCATCAGGCCACGACCGGGCCCTGCCAGAGATTTTCGGATCGGCCTCATGGACCGCGTCTTCGCCGGCTGTGTACCGCCTTCACCACCTCGCTCTTCCCCGAGGACGGCGGCTGTCCGCCAGGTCACCGTGGAGATGACCGTCCACCTCTGAGACTGCTCAAGTCGCTTGGCATCGACGGAGCATGACGGTCACCATGATCCGCATGACAGGATTCGCGGGACTGAGCAGGAAACACGACGCCGTGCTGGTGATCCGGGACGCGGACATGGTCGCGGCGGCCTTGCGCCAGGCGCTGGCCGACGCCTCGCCCGAGGAGCGCCCGGGTCTGGAACGCGCCGCCGCACTCGTCGAGTCCACCGCCGTCGCGACCGAGAACCAGCTGCGCGCCCGCTGGGTCCGCTCCCGGCTGGCCGCCGTCGGTTTCACGGGGGACATCGCCTCGGTCGCGGCGGTGAAGGCGCTGCGCCAGGCGGAGCCGAAGCTGAGCCTCCTGGCGGCGGTGCAACTGCAGAAGGAGGCGGTGACCCACCCCGAGTGACGGCCACGTCTCAGCCGAGGGAGAGCGGCAACGTCTCGGCCAGCCAGCCCAGTTCGGCACTCTCCGCGGCGGTCGGTGCCCGGCGTCCGGTGCCGATCAGGAGCGCGTCCTCGTCGGAGAACGACCTGGAGAACGCGGACCCGGCGATCTCTTCCAGCATCGCCCGGGAACGGGACAGGCCTTCCGCGGGCGGCCCCGCGACGTCCGGGAGCCGGGCGATCAGGTCGAGGTGGTGCAGCGTCCATTCCATGACGTACGCGGAAAGATAGTCACCCACGGTGAGGACCTGACCCTGGGTGCTGACCCGCGCGGTGGGGTCGGCGAGTTCGGCGGCGCGTCCGGCGGCGGAGCCGACGTCGTCGAGGTGGAACTTGAGCAGCCGCGGCTCTTCGTACGCGGCGGCGAGCCGGACGACCAGCGCGTCGAGCGGGTCGTCGCCGGTCGGGGCTTCGACGAGGTTCCAGTAGGTGACCGCGTTGACGGTCGGTTCCGCTTCGGCGGGGGTGACGAGGGTGATCAGGACGTCCTGTGCGTCGATGACCAGGTGGCACACGAGGTCACGTACGAGCCAGCCCGTGCAGCCGGACGGCTGCTCGAAGTCCTTGTCCGGGAGTTCGGCGACCGCCGCGCGCAACGCCGTCCACGACCGTGAGAAGAGATCCACCGCGGCAAGCTAGCAGCGCCGACCGCCGTGCGCGACTCATTTCACCCCCCTTCCGCGAACCCCCGCCCCAGGCCCAGGGACACGCGGAATGCGCCCCGACTTCCTGAAGATACGCGGCAGTTGGGGGCTATGTCCCCAGCCCGCTCACAGCGCGCTTTCAATGCTTTCTTCAGGTGCGTCTCTACGTTCGTGGCCATGACAGACAACGCCTCCGCAACACCGCAGTCACCTGAACCAGAGCTCTCCGACTCCTCCCAGCCCGCCCGGCATCGACGGGGCAAGGGCGTACAGCGACGGCGCGTCCTCATCGGCGGCGGCGGTATCGCCGTAACCGGTGGACTCGCGGTCGCCGGCTTCGCCTCGGCCAGCACCGACACCAGCACGGCGGAGACCGACGCCTCCGCCACCACGACCGCCACCAGTTCGTCCTCCGCGGGCGTCTGCACCCTCACCGCCGAGGTCACCGAGGGACCGTACTCCCTCTCGGGCGCCCTGGTCCGGGAGGACATCCGCGACGGCAAGGAAGGCGTCGAGGTTCAGTACACCTTCACCGTCGTCGACACCGCCAACGACTGCTCCCCCCTGGGGGACGCCCTGGTCGAGATCTGGCACTGCGACTCCCTCGGCGAGTACTCCGGTTTCGTCGGCGGCAACGGCCACACGGAGACCGACAACGGCACCTTCCTCCGGGGCGGCCAGATGACCGACTCCGACGGGCAGGTGAACATCACCTCCATCTGGCCCGGCCACTACGTCTCCCGCGCCGTCCACGTCCACCTGCGGGTCCACACGGATGTGACGCTCACCGACGACTCGTACACCGGCGGGACGCTCGTCCACACCGGGCAGCTGTTCTTCGACCCGGACATCAACACCGAGGTCCAGGCGTCTTCGCCGTACTCGGACAACACCACCACGGAGACGCAGCTCGACGACGACACCATCTACGACGACGGCGGCGCCGCCTCCGGCCTGCTGACGCTGACCGCGCTCGGCGACAGCGTCTCCGACGGCTACAAGGCGACCCTCACCATCGGCGTGAGCACGTCGTAGCCCTTCCCCGGGACGGCCCTGTCCGCAGGGCCGTCCCGACGGACAGGCGGGTGGGGCTCGTTGCCGCCATGCCGTCGCGTCGTCTCAGTCGTCGTTGCCGGCCTTCTCCCTCGGCAGGAACGTCTGGCGTGCCCAGAGACTGAGCATGACCGTCCCGCCGACCAGCAACGGCACCGGGTCGCGGGACAGAGGAGCCAGCGCATAACCCAGCGCCGTGACCGTGCAGACGGTCAGGGGGATGAACGCGGCGGCGCCCTCTATGCCCAGTTGCAGCGTCGGTTGACCGGCGACCAGGACGCTCGCCCCGCCGGGCACCCAAGGGCCGGCGGAGAGCAGCAGCAGTCCCGCGGTGTCGCAGGCGTCGACCAGTTGGCAGGACATCACCTCGAAGCCGTTCGGGCCGATCGTCCACAGTCGCAGGCTGTCGCCGATCAGCGTGAGGGACAATCCCGCCGCGCCTACCCACAGGGTGACCCGCTGGTCGCCGCGTACGAGCCGGCGCAGGGCGAACAGAAAGCTGAGGAACACGACTTCCGCGGCCCAGAGGAGGCCGACCATGCCCGTCCCCAGCCGCCAGCCGTCACCGGCCTCCCGCAGCAGTACCCATCCCGTCATGAACACCGACCCGGCCGTGACCACCCCGTCGAACAGGCGCCGCAGGAGAACGTGCCGGCCCGCACCGGCATCGGCGGCGACCACCAGACCCGCCATCCCCAGTCCGACCGCCAGCGTCACGCCGGTGACCACCACTGAGCTCAGCGCGTTCCGTCCCCAGACCTGCGGGTGGGCCGACAGCATGTCGACCGCGCCCCGGTACACGCCGCCGGACGCCGCGGAACCCGCCAACAGCAGCAGGCGTTTGCGGACCGGGCCGCTCGCGCCCCAGGCACGGAGCATCAAAGAGGCCGTCAACACCCAGCAGCCGATGGACGGCCCGTTGTCCACCATCCGTGCCGCCGGGCCGCCGGCCGTCCACCACGCGCCGGCAGCCAGCACCGTTCCCATGAGACACACCACACCGACCGCGCCCCAGGCCCTCGTCCCGGTCCGTCCCCCGAGTGTGTCCGGCGACTTGCCCAACCCCACCATCCGGTGCGCCTCTCAACCGGCCCCCCGCCCGCAGGACCTCCTCTGCGGCCGCCGGATCCACGCAGAGACCGTAAAAGATCTACCACTGGCACCGAATCGAAAAGCCCCCTCATTCACTCGTACTGCGTAAACCCATGGGCTCAGGGAACCGCGGGCCCGGTGACGTACCGTCCCCGCTCGTCGTACGGCCATACGTTGGGCACGCAGCCGTGCATGCCCTTGATCTGTTGCATCATCACGGGGGCGGGCCGCCCCGTGCCCGGGCAGCCGGCGTGGCCGTGGCCGAGGAAGTGGCCGACCTCGTGGTTGACGATCAGGGCGCGGTAGGCGGTGACGTCCTTGGCGTAGACGGGTGTGGCGAGCAGCCAGCGTCTGAGGTTGACCATCACGTTGCGGCCGACGTCGCAGTTGACCTTGCCGCCGGTGTCGAGCCCGGACTCACCGCAGATCTTGTCCACGGTCCCGGGTGTGGCTATCCGTACGGCGAAGTCGGTGGTGCCGCCGGACACCCGCTGGAACGCCGAGTGGCCGTCGGCGGTCCAGCCGCGCCGGTCGGCGAGCACGCGCTCCACCTCCTTGGCCGCGTCCGCGGCGGACAGGTCGAGGCCGTTCTCCACGTCGACCCGGTAACGCAGGACCTTCCCCTTTCCGACCCTGGCGCTGCCGCCGGGTGCGGTGGTGAACGTGCCCGGCCCCGTGGCCGGGATGTCCTGCCGGGAGGGAGGGGCGGAGGAACTGGTCGACGGGCTGGGCGAAGACGTGGCACTCGGGGTCGGCCGGGTGGGCTCGGAGCCGGCTCTCGCGTGTCCGGTGGGCGCGTCGCGCATGTCGGCGCGGGCGTCGGCGCGACCGGCACCGGCGTGGGCGCCGGTCGCGCCGGGAGAAGTCCAGCCCACGGCCGCGAGACCGGCGGCGCCGAAGAGGGTCAGGGCCGCCAGTCCGCCCCACAGCGGCGCCTTCGGCCCGCGCGCGGAGGCGTGCGCGCGGCCGTTCCGACGGCGACGGGTGCGGGAGGGAGTTGTTTTGTGCGCGGTCATGGTTGTTCAGATTGTGATCGCGATGTGATCAAATCTGGCCCGAACGGTAACGAAAAGGTAACAGCGAGCCGGGGTTTGGCTCATATGATCATCCGGTAACAGTTTCTCGATCTCCCGGAGGTCGTAGGGATACTGAGCGCATGCCACGCGTTCTGCTGATCGAAGACGACCGGGCCGTGCGGGAGGGTGTGGCCCTCGCGCTGCGCCGCCAGGGCCACGAGGTCGCCGCCGCCGACACGGGGGAAGAGGGGCTGAAGGTCCTGCGGTCCTTCCGGCCGGACGTCGTGGTACTGGACCTGATGCTGCCCGGCATGCCCGGCCTGGACGTGTGCCGTGGGATGCGCGCCCTCGACCAGACACTGCCGATCATCATGGCGACGGCGCGGGGCGACGACGAGGACATCGTCGTCGGGCTCGAGGCCGGGGCCGACGACTACGTGGTCAAGCCCGTGCAGGCCCGGGTGCTGGAGGCGCGCATCCGTGCCGTGCTGCGGCGTGCGACCGCGGTACCCGTCGGCGACGGTCTGCCGAAGCTCGACACCTACGGGGACCTGACCGTCGACCGGGCCGGTTTCTCGGTGACCTTGCGGGGTGCGCCCGTCGCGCTCGCCCCGTCCGAGTTGCGGGTCCTGCTGCTCCTGTCCGCCTCGCCCGGCCAGGTGTTCAGCCGGCAGCAACTCCTGGAAGCGGTCTGGGAACACAGCTACCACGGGGACGCGCGCCTGGTGGACGCCTGTGTCAAACGGCTGCGCGCCAAGCTGGGCGAGCCCCGCTACATAGAGACCGTGCGCGGCTTCGGCTACCGGTTCGCCTCCCTGTGACGCCCGTGCCGAAACCCCGCGCACGAAGGCTGCTCGGAGCCCGCGCCAAGGTCCCGCAACTGCGCGGCCTGCGCACCCGGTTGGTCGTGGCGTTCGCGCTCGTGGCCGCGCTCACCGCCCTGACCACCGGCGCCCTGACCTTCCGTGAGGCGCGCACGGGCGTGCTCCAGCAGAGCCAGGACATGGTGATCAGCCAGCTGCGCGCCCAGGTGAACCGGCTCGCCCCGACACTGAGCGTGCCGTCGAACGAGGCCGGGCTGAGGGTTTTCGCGGCCAACGTGGCGGCAGCCGAGCCGTCCGGGACCTGGCGCGTCCTGGTCACCTATCGCGACCTGAACGCGACCTCCGTCCCCGACGACCGGTTCGAGGAACTGACGCCGGACCTGCGCGAGGCCGTGAACTCCAGGCAGGCCACCGTCTTCCAGCGGGTGCACAGCGGCGATCACACCGCACTCGTCGTCGGCATGTCGGTCATCTTCACCGACCGTGCCACCTCCTCGGGCCTCCACGTCTTCCTCACGGTGCCGCAGACCACGGAACAGGCCTACGTCGACGCCCTGGTCACCGCCGTCGAAAGGGCCGCCGTGCCCGCCCTGGCGCTGGCCGTGCTGCTCGCGCTGCTCGCCGCGCGTGGGGTACTGCGTCCGGTGCGGGCGCTGCGCAGCGCCACCCGCAGCATCGCCGAGGGACGACTGGACACCCGGCTCGCCGTCGACGGCTCCGACGAACTCGCCGATCTGTCGCACACGTTCAACGAGACCGCCGCCGCCCTGGAGGAGTCGGTCGCGGAACTGCGCGACATGGAGGCCCGTGCCCGTCGGTTCGCCGCGGACGTCTCGCACGAACTGCGCACCCCGCTGGCCGCCATGTCGGCGGTCACGGACGTCCTCGACGAGGACGCCGCCCGCCTCGACCCGGACACCGCCACCGCGGTACGGCTGATCAGTGAGGAGACCGTGAAGTTGGCCCGCCTGGTGGACGACCTGATGGAGATCTCCCGGTTCGACGCTGGCGCGGCGGTGCTGCACCTGGACGAGATCGACCTCGCCGAGTCGCTGCGGCGCACACTCGCCGCCCGCGCCTGGACCGACCTGGTGGACGTCCGGTTGCCGCCACCGGACGCGTTGCGCGGGCGCGTCGACCCGCGCCGGCTCGACGTCGTGGTCGCGAACCTGGTCGGCAACGCCCTCCGGCACGGCGCCCGCCCGGTCCAACTGCGCCTGCACGGGGGCGGGGAGCCCGGTGCGGACCACCTGGCCGTCATCGAGGTGCTGGACAGCGGGCCCGGAATCCCCGACAGCGTGCTGCCTCATGTCTTCGAGCGTTTCTACAAGTCGGACGCCGCCCGCACCCGGACCGAAGGCAGCGGCCTGGGTCTCGCGATCACCGCCGAGAACGTCCGCGTGCACGGCGGGACCGTGCGCGCCGGGAACCGGCCGGAGGGCGGTGCCGTCTTCACCGTGGAACTTCCCCTGCGCAGGGAGGATCCGCCGCGTCCGCCCCGGGTCGAGCCGCCGAAGGGCGCGTCGCCACGAGGAGGCCGGTCATGAGAGGTGTACGCCGGTCCGCGTCGCTGATCCTTCCGTCACTGTGCGCGCTCGTCTCCTGCGGCATCCCCACGACCGGGGTGGTGGAGGCGGGCGGCCCCGCCGGCGGGGCCGTGGCGACGACATGGGTCTACCTCGTGGCGGACGGCACGCTGGTCCCCGTACCCCGCCAGATGGCCGCCGAGGTAGGCGTCGAGCCGGCCGTGCGGCTGCTGCTCCAGGGGCCGACCGAGAAGGAACGGCTCAAGGGACTGCACACGCTGCTGCCACCGCTGCCGTCCACTGCGGCCCCGTCCATTGCGGCCCCGTCCATTGCGGCCCCGTCCATTGCGGCCCCGTCCATTGCCACGGACACCCCCACGGATGCCCCGACGGACACCCCCACGGACACCCCCACCCTGGTCCGGCCGGAAGCCACCCCCGCCTCGGCCCCGGTGAAAGTGACGTCGAACGGCGGCCGCGTGCTCATCGAACTCTCCGTGCCCACGGCCAAGCCGGACGGTCTCGCCGCCTTCCAGCTCATCTGCACGGCCGTCGCGGCCCAACGCGTCACCGCCCCCGGAACCGAACCGCTGCCGGTGACCGTCACGGGCCCGGACGGCCGGCACACCGAGGGAACCGGCAAGCAGTGCCCCGACGGCTAGAAGCGCGGCTCTCCGCAAGGCGGTTGTCACCCGGGCGGACCATAGACGGAAGAGGTCGCCGCGGGAAGGCATCCCAGATGCCTGTGATCTTCTTCGACATCGGGGCGACCCTGGCGGATGCCCGCGTGGAGCCCGACGGCTCGCTGACACTTCTGCCCCGGCCGCGCGTCATCGCCGTCCTCGACGCCCTGGGCGAGGTGCGCAAGGGCGTCATCTCCAACCCCGGTTCGGGGGGCGGCGCGGTCGCACGGGCCGCCGCGGCCCTGCACAAGGCGTTCCCCGGCCGTTTCACCGACGTGAGCCTCGTGCACTGGGGTGCCAAGAACGACCGCGGGCTGTTCGACCAGGCGGTGGCGAGCACGGGAGGTGTGCCGGCCGGCGACTGTGTCTTCGTGGGAGAGGATCCCGACGAGCGTGCCTTCGCACGACAGGCGGGGATGCGCACCGCACCCCACCCGGTGTTCGTCTTCGCCGCGCTGGAGGACCGTGCCGTGCTCCGGGCGCGGATCCAAGTGCCGGACGGCCGGGGCCTGCCGGAGCTGACCGCGGCCATGGACGAGACCGAGGCCGTCCCCGATAATGCCGTGTCCGAACGGCTGGTGCTCGCCATGGCGACCACACGCGGCGCCGAGGCCCTCGAACGCGGCGGCTTCACGGTGGACCTGCGGGGGCCGGTGGACGGTGGCGCCGCGGCTGCCGGTGCGAACGACGACGCCGAGCGCCGGGCGACCGACAAGTACGTCAGCGACCTGCTGGCGCGGGGCGAGGCGGTGTTCGAGGGCGAGGAGCCGACGGCGAGGACGACGCATGTCGTCAAACGCGAGGACGACGGACGGCTGACCGTCCGTCGTCTGCGCTATTTCGGCTAGTCGGGTTTTCGGCTAGTCGAAGCACCGCCGGATCAGAGCGAGGCCTTCTCCGGTCGTCGCGCGCGCGATCTCGTGGGTCTTGAGCCGGGTCGGGCTGACGTCCACGAACGCCGCGTCCGAGCGGTGCTCCTCGGGCACGTGGACCCGGCCGCGGCGGAAGAGGTCCTCGAGGTACGACGTGGCGACCCGCTCGGGATCGGCGGGCCGCACCGTGCCGCCGGCGGGGTCGGAGCCGGCGATGCCGAACCGCCGTTCCTCCGCCGGGGCGGCGAGCGTCAGGGGCTGGGTGATGCCGTACATCGTCCCCTGGATCGTCACGGGGGTCATGCCCTGGTCGTCAGCACCGCCCGGCATCGCCTCGGTGATGCCGGCGCTCCGGCGGGCCACCTCCGGCCCGGTGATGGACGCGGCGGCCTCCATGGAGAGGATGCCGTGGCGGATGAACGCCGAGCGCAGGGCCTGGCTGTACCGGCCGCCGTTGCGGCGCTGGTCCGCGGCGATCATGTGACCCGCGATCTGCGCGTAGTAGCCGGACACCACGGGTGCGGCCACCACGGCGTCCACCAGCAGCTGGCCCGCGATCTCGCCCGCCGCCCCGAGACCGGCCTGGTCCTGGAGGTCCTGCATGTGGAAGATCCCGGCGACGACCTTCAGGAAGGCGCCGCTGAACACCCGGGAGAACGAGTGCGGTTCGCTGGAGAGCGCGTTCGCGGGCCCGCTCGGTGGCAGGTGCACCGGGTCGGTGTAGAAGAAGCTGTTCGACAGGTTGCGCAGGCAGTCCGGGTCGACCGCGCTCGGGTGGCCCTGGCGAATCGCCCAGCCGAGTTGCTCGGCCACCCGTGACAGCCGCGAGGACAGTTCGAGGTCCCCCTGGGTCTCGGCCAGTACGGCGGTCCGGAGCGACTCCAGGCGGAGTGAGCTCAGCAGGGAGCTGATGTCCCCGAACGCCTCGTGCAGGGCGTCCGCCTCGGCGCTCGCCATGTTGAACAGCTGAGGACGCAGGGCGTCGAGGACCGCGTGACCCGTCTCGTGCTCGACGACCTCGGAGCTCTCGCACGCGGCGACGGTGACCCCGGCCACGGTGTGGCGGAAGAAGAACAGGCCTCTGCGGTTGTAGAAGGCGTTGAGGTCGTCTCCCGCGTTGAGGTGCGCGGTGAGTGCGCGTCCGACCATCGGATGCCACTGCGTTCCCGACGGAACCAGCGGACCCCAGGTCCGGCTGGCCCTGCTGAGCGCGTCGGCCGCCACCCAGTAGCGGAACGCCTCCGTGCCCGGCCCCGCGCTGTCCGGCTGCGGCGCCGGCTCGGCTATGGCCGTCGGGAAGGGCTGGGTGTCGAGCTGAGGAACGGGATGCGGCACGGGCATGTTGACATGCGTGGGGGGAAATCCCGGGTCGTCCTCGTAGACCAGAACCGTCGGGATCATGGCTTGCTGTTGCTGCACCGTCATGGCGGCTCCCTGAGCGGGGAGAGATGGGGGGTGGTGGAGTGCACCACAGGGGAACTCTTGACCAAGAGCCCCTCGTGTTCAGTACCGCGCCCGGTGAGGCAGCTGTCAATCCGAGCAGAGCCGGGTGGCGACCAAGTGGGTGACGGTGAGCGAAGGAGACGGCGCGCCACCGTGGAAGGCGGCGCGCCGTCAGCCGTGCGTACCGGAGGTGACCGACCGGCGAGTCAGCGGTCACCAACGGGCAGGCCGCCTACCGGCGGTGGTCACCGTGGTGGTGGTGGCCCTCCTCGCGGTCACCGTCGCGACGACCGTCCCAGCCGCGGCCGCCCTCACGGCGCTCGCCGCCCCAGCGGTCGCCACCGTCGTGGCGGTGGTGGTCCCGGCCCCAGGAGAAGGCGTCGACGAACCGGCCGTGGTCGTCGCGCAGGGTGGCGGTGTCGGCGTCCTCGTCCCACACGTGTGTCCGCCGGTCCTGGTACAGGTCCGTGGCACTGTCCCGGCCGAGGCCGGTGTGGACGCGTACCGTGGCACGGCCGGCCAGCCGTGCGTAGCGGAACGTGTAGGTGTGGCCGTCCTCGTCGGACAGCGTCCAGCCGTCCAGGTCGACGCCACGGCGGCCGTTGTTGGTGATCTCCACCCACTCCCGGTTCAGGGAACGGCGGGAACGGTCCTCCCGGCCCGGGGAGAGGTACTGCACGTCGCTGATGACCACGCGGTCACGGTCGAAAGGCCGTTGGTGGTGGTCGGCGGCCGACGCGGGCAGCGCCACCGCCCCCACCACGGCCGCGGCGACAGCCGCGGCGGCGGTCAGACGGCGGGTGGTCACAGAAACGGATACGGACACGGGGGTCCCCCTTCACAGGGTTCGGAGCACACCCCCGGCGAGCGGTCTGCTGCCGCGGCGCCGGCGGGGGCTCGGTGCGGGTGGCGGCCGGGCGGCCGCGCACCGACACCCTGCAACCGGACGCGCCAACCACATGGGATACGCGACGCGTGTTACGAATTGTCCATATTCACGTGACTCTCGCCTGTATCACCCAACTATCTGAGACACGTTGAGGCATGAAGGATCGACGCCCATGACGAGGGTCGGCGTCACCCGAAAGTGAGTAACAGCCGATGCCGGTCACGACCCGACGGCCGACGGCTGTTGCCAAAACGGAACGCCGTTCCGTATATTAATCGGAACAACGCTCCGTTTCAGCGTAGCTGTAGCGGGCCGCTCCTGCATGTGAAGGGAAATACGCCCCATGAGTGCACCGATCCACCCGGCCGACACCATCAGCTCGCCGGTCCCCGTCCTCTCGGTCAGCCCGGTGGTCCTGTCGGCCCCCGACCGGGCCGTGGACCTTCGGATACGGGTCTCCGCGCCCGTGACCGGGAGCGATCTGCCGGTCATCCTCCTGTCACACGGCCAGGGCCACTCGAACCACCTCTCCTCGCTGAACGGTTACGCCCCGCTCGCCGACTTCTGGGCGGCGCACGGCTTCGTCGTGATCCAGCCGACCCATCTGAGTTCCAGGACGCTGAGCCTGGACCCCGGCACACCCGGGGCGCCTCTGTACTGGCGGTCACGGGCCGAGGACATGAAGCGCATCCTCGACCGGCTCGACGCCGTCGAAGCCGCCGTCCCGCAACTCCTCGGCCGCCTGGACCGCGGCAAGGTGGCCGTGGCCGGCCACTCCATGGGCGGGCACACCGCGAGCCTGCTGCTGGGCGCCCGGGTCACCGATCCGGACGACGGAACGGAAGTGGACCTGTCCGACCCCCGGATCAAGGCGGGAGTACTCCTCGCCGCGCCCGGCAGGGGCGGCGACGCCGTCACCGAGTTCGTGGCCGAGAACTACTCGTTCTTCCTGAGCACGGACTTCTCCCGGATGACGACACCCACACTGGTGGTCGCCGGCGACAAGGACGCCTCCGCCCATCTGACGGTCCGTGGCCCGGAATGGCACACCGACCCGTACCACCTCTCCCCCGGCCCCAAGTCCCTGCTCACCCTGTTCGACGCGGAGCACGGGCTCGGCGGGATCTCCGGATACGACGTGGCCGAGACCACGGACGAGAACCCCGAGCGCGTGTCCGCGGTCCAACGGCTCACCTGGGCCTACCTCCGATCCGAGCTCTACTCCGCGGATCCCGCCTGGCAGGCGGCATGTGACACGCTCACGGCCGACCCCGACCCGCTCGGACGAGTCGAGTCCAAGTAGGCCCTATCGGTCCGGCGCCGCGGGCTCGGCGGTGAGCTTCCGCAGCGCACCCACCAGTGCGTCCGCTTCGGTGGCGGGCAAGGGCGCGAGGAAGCGGCGTTCAGCGTCCAGGCGCGTGCGTTCGGCTCTGCGCAGCAGCTTGCGCCCCTCTGCGGTGAGCGCGACGACGTTCCTGCGCCAGCCTTCGGTGCTGCGCCGGCGCCCGGCGAGGCGCTTGGCCAGGACCGGCCAAAGACCGCGCCGCCCTCGCCGAGTTGATCGCGGCAGGCTTCACCCACATCGTGCTGAGCCTGCGCGGCCCCTACCCGCCCGGCGTGGCGCGGTGGCCGGCCGACGAGCTGATCACCCCGCTGCGGCAGGGCCGGTGACGTACTCGGGCGTACTCAGGTGAGCGAGTAGTCGAGCCAGATCCGATGTGTGCCGTCGGCGTCGACCGTGATGCCGCCCGCACCGGAGATCCCGGCCAGCTCCCCGGTACCGCTCGACGGGACGATGGTGAAGAACTCCGCGGTGCGGTCGCTGCCGGACGTGGTCGCCGAGTGCACGAAGTTGAAGGCACCGTCACGGCCGTGCAGCGAGCCTTCGAACGACTCCATGGCCACATAGGTGCCGACCCCGGTCGTCTGGTCGAACGCGGCGGTGAACAAGGTCGCCGAGCGGCCCGCGACCTCTCCCTCGAAGCGCTTGTCCATCGTCGCGACACCCACCGGAAGGCCGGTGGCCACGGCGGGGTCGGGCTTCAGCTCGGTCGGGACGAAGGCGTTGACGGTGAAGGTTCCAGCAGCTCTCATGGGCCGACCGTATCGATCCGGTCCGACAAAGGGCCCGGGGGCTCGAACAGCTCCCCGGCACCGGTCAGGTCGAGCAGTCGCTCGACCGTGGGACTGCCGGCCCGGATGGTGACGGTCTTGCCCTGCTGGAGGGCCCGCTTGCGCAGGGTGAGCAGGATGCCCAGGCCGGCGCAGTCACAGAAGTCCACCGCGCTCAGGTCCAGGGTGATGCCGTCGACCGAGCGCCTGAGCGCGTCGTCCAGGTCATGCCGGAGCCACCGGTCGGCGTCGAAGTCGAGTTCACCCCGGACCACCACGCCCATCCGGGTGCCGTCCCGCACGACGGCGAGCGTCGCCCGGCACGGCACGAACGGCGTGCCGCTGCCGCTGTCCGTACGTGCGACGCCCTTCGCCATGAGGGGCTGCGCCCGCGGCGCAGGCTCCGGCATGTCCTTCTCCTCGCCTGGTCCTTCGCCTGATCACCAGCCTCCGGCTCCAGGCTCCCCCGACCGACCCATTCCCGTCAACCAATACATGAAAAACAGTACGTGCTTTTGAATGCCTGAATGCCCGGCCGGTAAGCTGACGGCCATGGACGGAGTGCCCGAACCACACACCGGATGGACCTTCCTCACCAACCATGCCCGGGTCCTGGCGGCCATCGCCGACAATCCCAGCACGCGCATCCGCGACATCGCCGCACACTGCCGCCTGACCGAGCGCGCCGTCCAGAAGATCATCGCCGACCTGGAACGCGACGGCTATCTCTCCCACACCCGGGAGGGGCGCACCAACAACTACCGGATCGACCCCAGCAAGATCCTCCGGCACCCGGCCGAAGCCGGGCTGACCGTGGCATCACTGCTCTCCCTGCTCATCCAGGACGAAGCCGACCGCAGCACGCTTCCCCACCCCCACGTCACGGCGGAGTCGTAACGGTCACAGCGCCAGCACGACCGCCGCGCCGAGCCCGCCGGCCCCGAGGGCGAACGCACCGGTGCGCACGGTTCCGCGGTGCCATGGGAAGGGGCGATCGAGGGAGAGGCGCCCCGGCCCCACCCCCGCGATGGCGAGCGCGGCAGCCGCCATGCACATGGGGTACTCCAGGCCGCCGTCCGTGGACCACAGCCCGTGGGAAGCGGTGACGGCCATAGCGTTGATCATCACTCCGACGACGGCCGCGGCCGCCAGCGGGGTGAGGAATCCGGCGGCCAGACCGAGCCCGCCGAGCAGTTCACTGGCTCCGGCCAGGCCGGCGTTGAAGGTGCCGGGGTGATAGCCGAGCTCGGCGAACTGTCTGCCGGTGGCGGCCAGTCCCGGCCCGCCGAACAGACCGAAGAGCTTCTGCGCGCCGTGCCCGGCGAGTACCAGCCCCACGGTCAGCCGCAGAATCAGGATGCCGAGGTCGGCGCCGTACGAATCCAGGAAGGCGGTCCGGGCGTCGGTGTCCGACCGCCGTTCAGTCGGCGGTTTCATGACGATGCCTCTTCCGTGCTCAGAGATTAAGCCAACGGCTTCTTCCTTTTTTCGGGGATCTCGGCGGCGGGGCCGAGCCGGACGCAGCATTCTCCGGGTTCGGGGGCCAGGACCGCCTGCACCCCGGTGATGTCGAGGCCTTCGAGGTAGCCGGTGAGGAAGGCGTGGTTCATCCCGCACACCAGGTCGGGGGCCTTGGCGGCCAGCGGGTGGAACGGGCAGTTGCGCAGCCGCACCTGGGCGGGGGTTTCGCGGACGGGCTCGTAGCCGTGCAGGTCGAGCATGCGCTCGCAGGCGGTCAGACCGCGTTCGGGGCCCAGGCGGCCGGGGCGGGTGCGGTCCCGTTCGGCCTCGCCCATGTCCCGGCCGCGCCGGCCGGCGGCCCGGACCGCCGCCTGCGCGGCGTTCTCGTCGGCACCCTCCGTCAGGACGGCGTCCAGCAGCAGGTCGGCCAGGAGTTCGTGGCGCCGGTCGGGGATGTTCACCGTGATCTGGGCGTCGGTGGGTTCGTAGACCTTCGGCTGCCTGCCGACCTTGCGGATCCCACCGGGCGGTTCGTAGTGCGCGCGCAGCAGGCCGGCGTCGACGAGCTTGTCGAGGTGGAAGGCGGCGAGCTTGCGCGATATGCCGACACTGGCGGCGGCCTCGTCGCGGGTCACGGCCCGGCGGGCGCGTCGGATGAAGGCGAACATGCGTCGCCGCGAGTCCTCGCCCAGGACGCTGACGGAGTCGATCGCGGCGCCGGCCGCGTCGGCCGGCGAAGTCGGGTCTACAGCCACCAGACCACGGTAACTCCTGCCTGCGTGGGCGCTGCGTTGTTTGCGACGTCATGACCTGCACGCCTTGACGTCCTCCTGCAATAAGACAAAGATTTGTTGGTGAAAAGCGAAGGAGGTAGCGATGGCCAGTGAGTCTCAGCTTCAGGCGAAGCGGCCGACCAGTGCCGCGCTCGCCGGTCCGTACGGTCATCCCTTCCATCCGATCCTGGTGACGGTGCCGATCGGCGCCTGGGTGGCCGGCCTGGCGTTCGACATCGCCTCCCACGTCGTCAGCCATCCGGCTTTCCTGACCCAGGGCTCGGAGTGGCTGATCGCGGTCGGGGTGATCGGGGCGCTGCTCGCCGCCATGGTCGGATTCCTCGACCTGCTCGGGATCCCCGCGGGGACCCGGGCGTTCCGCACCGGCCTGGTGCACATGACGTTGAACCTGCTGGTGACCGCCGCCTACGTCATCAATTTCCTCTGGCGTCACAGCGGCTACACCGACGGCGGCAGCGTCGGCCTCGGCCCGCTCGCCCTGTCCGCCGTCAGCCTGGCGGTCCTGGGCGTCTCGGGATTCCTCGGCGGCAAGCTCTCCTACCGCTACGGCGTGCGCGTCGCCGACGAAGGCACTCAGGCAGAGGGCTACGTCTCCCCGCACTCTCCATCACTCGGGAGTTCCCCATGGACATCGCGGCACTGATCGCGTGGCTGGTCACCGCCCTCGGCGGCTTCTACATGCTGGGCACCTGGATCCAACGCGGTGGGATCCGGCAGCAGCAGTCCGGTGCGAGCCGTCTGCCTGCGCCCGTGGTCTTCGGTCATTTCGCCCTGGCCGCGGTCGGCCTGGTGGTGTGGATCGTCTACGTCGTGGCCGACAAGGGGGGCCTCGCCTGGACGGCGTTCGGTCTGCTGTTGCCGGTCGCCCTGCTGGGATTCGTGATGCTGGGACGTTGGCTCCCCGTGTACCGGGACCGTGCCACGGCCGCGGCGACGCCGGGCGGCGCGGCCGCGCCGGTGACCGAAGGAGCCGTACCCGCCGAACGCCACTTCCCGCTGCCGGTGGTGCTGGCACACGGACTGTTCGCCGTGGTCACCCTCGTCCTGGTGCTGCTCGTCGCCCTCGGTATCGGCGGCAGCTGACATGACCGAGCTCTCAGCCCACGCCACCGCTCGCATTCCGGCCCCGGACGGACCGGCACCCGCGGTGCCCGCCCTGCGGGTGATCCACGAACCGGGCGGCATCGACCTGGCCGCCGCGGAGGACGCGGCCAGCCGGTTCCTCAGGTCCCTCGGCATCTCCACCGACTCGGAGAGCCTGCGCGGCACACCGGGGCGGATGGCCCGCGCCTACGCCGAACTGTTCAGTCCCCGCCCCTTCGACCTGACCACCTTCCCCAACGACGAGGGCTACGACGAACTCGTCCTGGCGCGCCGGATCCCGGTCCGGTCGGTGTGCGAACACCATCTGCTGCCGTTCGTCGGCACCGCCCATGTCGGCTATCTGCCCGGCGGCCGGATTCTCGGCCTGTCGAAACTGGCCCGTGTCGTCGAGCACTTCGCCTGCCGCCCGCAGGTCCAGGAACGCCTGACCAAGCAGGTCGCCGACTGGCTCCAGACCCAGCTGGAGCCGAAGGGCGTCGGCGTGGTGATCGAGGCCGAACACACCTGCATGACCCTGCGCGGCGTCCAGGCAGGCGGATCCAGCACCATGACCTCCACCATGCTCGGCCTGCTGCGCACCGACGCCCGCTCCCGCAGCGAGTTCCTCGCCCTGACCGGCGCCACGTCGTGACGGCCGCCTCGAGCCGGCGGTGAGCCGGGCGGAGCCCCGTGAGGCTCCGCCCGGCAGGTGTCAGGGGGCGTCCACGCGGCCGTACTTGGGCACGGTCACCGTACGGGCACCGGCGGTACCGCCCAGGACGACCTTGCGGTAGGTGATGTTGTTGGTCGTGCTCTGCTCCTTGAGCCGGTTGTCGGGGTTGGCGATGACCTGGATGTAGTAGGTGCCGTTCGGCAGGTTCGTGACGTCGAAGGACTGTCCGGGCCGGTACTGGCTGTAGGTGTCGCCGTTGCCGACGTCGAGCACCTCGCGCACCGACACGGAGGTCTCCTCACCGCAGGCGGTGGCCAGGTCGGTGTTGTACGGGTGCCAGTTGGCGTTCTTCACCGTGTAGTCGATGGCGTCGGTGTTGGCCAGGCAGAACGCCTCCTTGCCGCTGCGGACGATCTCCTTCTTGTCCGCGCCGAGCAGTCGGTAGCTGGCGAAGTCGCTGAAGTGCCAGTGCTGGTGGCCCTCCCGGGGGTCCCATTCCATGGTGCCCGTGGGCGTGTACCCGACCTGCCTGCCCTTGCTGTCGTAGAAGTACTGGTAGGCGTCCATCTTGTCCTTGCCGGGACTGCGGAAGCCGTCGACGACCAGCGGCGAGGGGCCGCCGTTCCACACGGTGGCGCTGAAGGCCAGGTAGTCCTTGCCGGGGACGTCACCGTCCTCGCCGTCGGTGATGGCGATGCCGTACGCCGGCAGGGCGCGCAGGTCCGGCTTCGGCACGCCCGCGGGCACGCCCGCCGAGCCGGTCGGGCGTTTCGAGGCGGGCCTGGGGCTCTTCGGCGCGTCCCCGGCCGGGCGCCGTCCGGAAGCCAAGCCCTTGCCGCCGTCGGAACCCTGACGGACCGTCACCTTGATCGTCTGCGACTTGGCCGACATCCCGAACAGGTCGCGGTACTTCTTCGCCACCGAGACCTTGGCCGAGTAGACACCCGGCTGGAGGTCGACCGTGCTGCCGGAGTCAAAACCCGGTGTCGTGGCCGCGGCCCAGCCCTTCTCGACACCCCAGACCCCGCCGAGTGTGAACGGGTTGTCGGAGCAGCCCCCGGGATACTTCGAGGTGCCGGGTGCGTCCGGGCGGATCCGGCCGGCCCTGGTGTTCGGGCAGAACGTCTGCGTGGTGGCGGCCACCTTCCTGCCGGACTGATCGGTGACACTGATCTGGAGGAAGCCCGGCAGGCCCGAGAAGTCCTTCACCAGGTCCTTGGGCAGGGTCTTGGTGACGGTCCTGCCACCGGAGTGGATGATCTGCGAGGCGACCACGGGATCGTGGTAGGACTTGCGCGTCACACGGAATTCGAGCGGTCCCCCGTCGACCGTGACATAGGTGCCGAGGTCGAGGGAGACGCCGGGTTCGCCCTCCCAGCGGTCGAGGGTCACCGCGGGGGTGGCGGCGATGAGTTCGAGTTTCGGCGTCCCCGGCTGGGTGGCCGCGGTCGCGCCGGGCGCCGTGACGGTCCCGGCGGCGCCGAGAGCCAAGGCCGCGGCCGCGATGAACGCCGAACGGGTTAATGCACTGGGCTGTTGTCTGGTCATCGGTTCCTCGCTCTGCGTCGGTCCGAAGTGGTAGGCACCATGTGGCGGCATGGGTGACACATGTGCGTCATCTGTGAACAGGGCGAAAAGCCGATCAGGGTTGCCTGCCGGATCGAAGTGGCCCGAATTCTGGGCCGGCACGTGCGGTGAGGCCTCGACAGGCCGGTCACAGGCCGTTCAGCAGGGCGGTTGGCTACAGTGAGCGAACGCCGACACACGCGGCTGAGGGGGATCACATGTCCGGTGCGGCTCCGATCGACGGCGAGGCGCGTGACGACGCCGTCGATGTCCTCGGCGACATGCTCGCATGGCATCTGGCCCCAAAACGCTGGGAGCGCGTCGAGGCGATCGTCGGTTCGCTCGCCGAGGCCCTGGCCGCGGGCGACGGTGACGCGCTGCGCGATGCCACGGCCGAACTGGAACTGGCCGGTCCCGTGCGCGCCACCAGGATCGGCGCCAAGTCGCTGATCCCGGTGCCGGAGAAGACCCGGGACCGGGCCGACCAGCTGGTGCACTCGCTCGGCGGCCGGCCGCCGGAGGTCCCGCCCGGCGCCCCCGCGGACGACGCGGGAGGTGACGGTGACGCAGCCCGCACGTCCACCGGCTGACCAGGAGCTCGTCGTCCACGTCTTCGCCCCGGCCCAGGGCCCGCACGCCGACCAGGCCTACCAGCAGCTCCACGCCATCTGGCAAAGGTGCCGGGACGGGCTGGCCATGATCAACCAGATCCCGGAAACCGGCCTGCCGACCGTCCTGCCGACCGCCGCCGGGACATTGCCCGCGGGACGGCCCGCGGCGGCGATCGAGGACCGGACGGGCGAATACCAGGCCATCGTGCGGCGGGAGCACGACGTGGTGAACCTGTCGATGGTCTTCGGCGCCGTGTTCGACACACCGTCGCGCCGGCTGCGCATCGGGTCGGCGTCACCGCCCGGCTGGATCGAGTTCGACCGGTGGTGGGACGAACTGGCCGCGCTCGGTACGGACGCGCTGCTCGGCGTCGTACGCGTCTGCCAGGCGAAGTTCGCCGACCGGCCGGCCCCGTCGCTCGACGCGAGCGCGCACGCCGTGCGGGCCGTGCTGCCCGGCGCCGACCACATTGCGTACTGGACGCAGCGGGGCTGGACCACCGAGGACGGGTTCGCCGTGTGGGAGGCGTCCGGGGACGACGAACAGGCGGCCCGGCGCGTCGTCGTCCTCGCGCCCGAGGAACAGGACGCCGAACTCAGCGCCTGGACCTGGAGCCAGGGCGATCCCGACATGCCCCCGCTGGCCCGCTACCTCATGCACGCGGCGAAACTCCGCTACCAGGCCCGGGTGCGGGGCGACGGCGAGCAGCTCAAGTGCCTTGTCGACCAGGTGAACGACCTCGTCGGGCGGGTGCGAAGCGCGCTGGAGACGCCGACGGGCGACGTCCGGGCCCTCGCCCGGCTGCGGCTCGCCGAGGCCGACCTCACGCTCGCCGCGACCGACGTGCGCACCATGCGCCGTACCGTGGAGATCACCGCGGCCAACATGACGGCGGCGCTCGCCGAGCCGTTCCGCACCGACCGGCGGCTCGCCGAGTGGCTGGCCCGCCAACTCGACGACGACGCGGAGTACTTGGCGGCCGCGGCCGAGAAAGCCCGGCAGATCGGCCAACTGGCGCGACACCTGGGACCGGCCGACGACGACCGTACGACGCCGGCCCCTGTCCTGCCACCGGACGGGGACGGGGTGCGCGCACCCGAGCCACCACCCACCGGAAGCCACCAGGGACCGCGGCGCACCAGCCCGCGCGTGGGCTTCGCCGTCGACGTCGAGCGGTACGGCAGCCGCTCCTCGCCCGCGAAGGAGAGCGTGCAGCAGCGGCTGGCCGCGCTGGTCCGGGAGGTCCTCGGCGATCTGGGCCACCGCCTCGAGGAGACCGACCACCAGGGCACCGGGGACGGGATGAACGTGTTCCTCCCCGCCGACACGGAGCCGCACCGGGCACTCCCCCGGATGATCCGCTCGTGGCAGGACCGCCTCGCCGCCGACAACGCCCGCTTCCGCGACCGTATGCGGCTGCGCCTGTCCACGGTCGTGGGCCCGGTCGGGATGGCCGCGCTCGGCTTCTCCGGGTCCACGATCGTGGAGGCCGGCCGGCTGCTCAACAGCGCGGTGCTGCGCAACGCCCTGGAAGAGCATCCCGACGCCGACTTCGCCGTGCTGGTCTCCGACCAGCTGTACGAGTACGTCGTCGCCGGGGGCTGTCCGGGACCGGACGTCCAGCGGTTCGACCGGAGACTGGTCAAGGTCAAGGAGTACCGCAGGCACGCCTGGCTGTGGATCCCGGACTGACGAACCGATCGGTGGCGGCCCGCCCTATGGCGTCTTGCGTCCGACGCCCGCGTAGACCCAGTACTCGGACGGGTCGTCCGGGATCTCGTCGTCCGGGTCCGGGCGCCACAGGGGTACGTAGGTCAGGCCCGGCTCGACGAGGTCGAAGCCGTCGAACAGGCCGAGGATCTCCTCGCGGGAACGTGCCGTCACCGGAGAACTGGCCCGCGAACGGTACAACTGCCCCACGGCCGCGGCTGTTTCCGGGCGGTCCTGGTTCGTGGCATGGGTCATCGCCAGCCAGCTCTCGCCGGGCAGTGCGTCGCGGAAGGCGGTCACGATGCCGGCCGGGTTCTCCTCCGGCGAGATGAAGTGCAGGATCGTGATCATCAGCACGGCCACGGGCTGGTCGAAGTCGATCAGCTTCCCCACCTGCGGGGCGGACAGGATGCCGGCCGGCCGGCGGATGTCGGCGTTCACGATGTCCGCGTCCGGGTTGTCGGCCAGCAGGGCCGCGCTGTGCGCCACGGCCACGGGGTCGTTGTCGACGTAGACGACCCGGGTCCCCGGGCTGACCGACTGCGCCACCTCGTGGACGTTTCCCTGAGTGGGAATGCCGGAGCCCAGGTCGATGAACTGGCGCACCCCGGCGTCGACGAGGAAGCGGACGGCCCGGCCCAGAAAGGCACGGTTGGCCCGGGCGAGCGTCCGGACCTGGGGATCGATGGCCGTGAACGCGGCAAGTGCCTCACGGTCCATGGCGAAGTTGTGGTGCCCGCCCAACATGGCGTCGTACATACGGGCAACGCTCGCCTTGTCCGGATCGATTCCCTCCGGCAGACCCTCACCAGCGGACATCACATCACCCCTCCCAACACCCCTACTAATCAATGATCTTGACGCATCATCATATAGTGACCTCACAGCGTGGCGGACCCTCTGCCTCCGCTCTTTTCCCTGCCCTGCGCGACGCCCCGGCCCCACCCGGAAAGGCACGACCCTGCGGAACGAAGCACGGCCCTCCCTCTCCCCCGCGGCCGACGTCATCGGCTCCGAACTCGACCTGCGGCTGACCGGCAACCAAGTCGTGCACGCGCTGACATCCGAGCTCTGCGACGCGGCGTCGGTCTATCTGCTGGAGCGCTGGCTGCAGGAGGAGAACAGCGGTGCCTCCGCCGACCCGCCGCAGATCGAAGGCCGCCGCCTCGCCGTGCGCGTGGGTTCGGACACCGCCGAGGACTGGGAACCGCTGCTCCCCCTCGGGGAAGTGATCGTCTTCCCCCGTGAGACGCCCTACGCACGCGCCCTCGCCACCCGGCGCACCCACCTGCTCGACGGCATGGACACCCACACCTCCGAGCGGCTCGGTTCGCTCGCGGACGACAGTTCCCGCATCGAGGACCTGCTGAAAACGGCGTCCTTCCTGGTCGTGCCCCTGCATCTGCGGGACGTGCCCGTCGGATTCATCGCCTGCACCCGAGGACCCGAGCGGGCGCCGTTCGAGGCCGCCGACGCCGTGGCCGTGGAGCGGCTGGCGACGCGGGCCTGCGTGGCCCTGGACAACGCGCGCCGGTACGAGCGGGAGCGCCGCACTGCGCTGGCCATCCGCAGCAGCCTGCTGCCCGCCGCCGACGCGGACTTCCCCGGGTGCCGCATCGCCCACGGCTGCCTGCCGGCCGGTGACGGCGACATCATCGGCGGTGACTGGTTCGACGTCCTGCCCCGGCCGGGCGGGCGGATCGGCCTCATCGTCGGAGACGCGATGGGCCACGGCCCCGAGGCGGCCGTCGCGATGATCCAGCTGCGCACCGCCGTCCGCGCCCTGGCGGGACTCGACCTCCCACCGGCCGATCTCATGCACCGGCTCGACGCGCTCGCCTGCGACACCCCGGGTGCCTCCTTCGCGACCTGCGTCTACGCCGAGTGGGACGCGGAGCGGCACACGTGCGTCCTCGTCGGCGCCGGCCACCCTCCCCCACTGATCCGCGGCCCGGACGGACGCGCCGTGCCGGTCACGCTCACCAGCCCCGGCCTGCCCCTGGGACTCGGGACGGGCACCTACGAGGCCACGGTGCTGGACGTCCCGGAGCCCGCCCTGCTCGTCCTCTACAGCGACGGCCTGGTCGAGTCCCGTCAGACGGACATCGACCAGGGCATCACCCGGCTCGGACGCGCCCTGGAGTCGGCCACCACCGTCACACACAGCCAGGACACGCTGCACGCGCTGTGCCGACGACTGCTGCACACCCCGAACGCCCCGGCCGGAAGGGACGACCGGACACTGCTGATCGCCGCGCTGACGCCGGGGCCGCCTCGATGACGTCCGCGTCAGGCGATGTGGTCGCCCCCCTCCATGGCGGACATGACCTCGACGGCACGGGCCGATGCGCGGGCGGCCTCATCGGGGGCGTCGGCGCTCGTGTAGGCCTCCGCGGCCTCCTGGTAGGCGGCCACTGCCTCGTATCCTCGGCCGGCGGCCTCGTGCACGGTGGCCAGGCGTGCGAGAACCGCACCGGCCTGGTACCGGTCCTGGAACGCGCGGAGGATGTCGAGCGACCGGGTGTACGCCTCGGTCGCCTCTTCCAATCGGTCCACCTGGCGCAGGCAGTCACCCATGTGGCGCCAAGCGTAGGCCTGGCCCTCGATGTCCCTGATCCGCAGGTACACATCGCGAGCGCGTTCGTGGGCGACGATCGCCTCGTCCACCCGGTGGGCCTGTAGCAGATCCTTGCCGAGGCAGTCCCACGCGCGGGCCACGCCGCTGAGGTTTCCGGTCTCCTCGCAGAGCTCGACGGCGACGGTATGGGCGTCGATCGCCTCCTCGACCCGGCCCACCCACCGCAGGGCGTTGCCGAGGCTGGTCCACGTGATGGCCTCGCTGTTGCGCTCCCCGATCTCCCGGCACAGATCTCGGGCGAGCACATGGGCTTCGATCGCCTCCTCGACCCGGCCCGCCCGCCGCAGGGCGTTGCCGAGGTTGTCCCACGCGTTGGCCTCACTGAGCCGGTCCCCGGTGCGCCGGGCGGCCCGCTGGGCGATCCGGTAGACGGCGATGGAGTCTCCGGTGTACCTGCGTCGCTTCAGATAACCCGCCAGGCAGATGGCCAGCCGCACCGCCTCGGGAGCGAACCGCTCCTCATCGGCCCACTGGACGGCCGCCAGCAGTCCGAGTCGCTCGGAGTCCAGCCACACCAGTGCCTCCTCCTGGGTGGCGAACAGCGCGGGTTCGAACTGGCCCGGCAGCCACCGGAGGCGGTCGTCGGCCGCGTCGGCCGTGCGCAGGAAGTACCGCAGCACCCGCTCACGGCCCGCGTCGGCCTCCTCCGACAGCACCGGATCGCCCACCGTCAGACTGTTCGCGTACGCCTTCACCAGGCTGTGCAACCGCCACCGTCCCGGCATGCTCCGTCGCTGCACCAGATGTGCGCGGGCCAGGGCACTGAGCACACGAGTCGGCGCCGTGCCCACCGTCCCCGTTCCGTTCAGGGCCTCGAGAACCTCGGCACCCGCGTCAGGGCCCGGAGCGGCGGCGAACAGCCGGAGCAGGCGGGCCTCGTCGGCCGACAGCCGTCGGTACGACAGGTCGAAGGCGGCGCGGATGCTGTACTCACCGTCGTCCAGAACGGCGAGACGATTGGCGGACCCGGCCAGTTCGTCGGCGAGTTCGGCGACGGATCTCTCCCTGTCCGCCGTCAGCAGGCTCGCCGCGATCTGCAGGGCAAGCGGCAGATGCCCGCAGAGCCTGGCGATCTCCGCGGCCGCCTCGGCCTCGTCGGCCACCCGGGTGTCCGCCGGGTCGGCGACCCGCAGGGCACGGTCGAGGAAACCGTGCGCCTCGCCGGGCGTGAAAACGTCCAAATCCATGCACCGTGATTCGAGTTGGACCAGCCTGTGGCGTGAGGTGACGAGGAGTCGGTGTTGGGGGCCACCCGGGATCAGTGGCCGTACCTGCTGCGACGAGACCGCGTTGTCGAGCAGCACCAGCACGGGACCTTGCACGCGAAGACGTTCCGTCAGAATCGAGCGGTAGAGCATGGCACGCTCGTCAGGCTGCGGCGGAACGTGCTCCGGTCTGACGCCCAAGGCCCTGAGCATCGTCTCCAACGCCTGCTCCTCGCTGACTGCGTCGTTGTCGTACCCACGCAGATCCAGGAAGAGCACCCCACCCGGGAACCAGCCTCGCAGGTGGGCGACATGCGCTGCCTCCACCGCCAAAGCGGTCTTCCCGATCCCGGCGAGGCCGGAGACGACCAGGGAGTGGACCGACTCCGCACCCTCCCTCCCGGTGGGGCTCAACAACTCGAGAAGATAGGCGAGTTCCTGGTCCCGGCCGGTGACGCCGGACACGCGCGGAGGCAGCCCGGTCAGAGCCGTGCCGACCGCGGGCCCGGTGAACGTCGAATCCCGGAAGTCGAAGTGGTCCGCGCCGGACACGGGGACCGCGTCCGTCTCCGGTTCCAGCGTGCGCAGCACGTCGAGGGCCGCTTCAGCAGCCTTCGACGCGGCGTAGCTCCCCGGGGCCTCGGCTTCCACGCGGGACTCCGTATCGGCATGGTCGCTGACCCCAAGGACGATCAAAGCCTCGTACGCGCCGTCGAGCAGGGTGGCTCCCACGCCGCCGAGCTCCAGGGCTACCGCGTCCCGGTCGTGCTCCCGCAGCTGAGCGGCGATCGGCGCGGCGAAATCGGCCAGGGCGGCGTTGCCCACGGCGACCGGTTGGAAGACGACGTCGGGCCGGTCGTCCAGCGCCCTGCGTGCCGCCTGTCGGACCTGGTGCGGCGTCCCGAGGGTTTCCGGACTCACCAGGAAGCCCGGGAACCTTCTCCTGGTCCGCCGGATGGAATACGCCTCGGTCGCGACCACCACGTCGCCGATGCGGAGGGCGGCCTTCAGTCCCGTCGCCTGGCCGACGAAGAAGATCCTTCGCGGTCCGAGCCATAGCCCGACCCGATCGATGAGCGCGGCGGCCGAGCCCGCTCGGGAGCTCGCATCCACCAGGGCGACGCGCCAGGCGGTCCCGGGGAGCCTGCCCAGGGCAGCTCGATCGCCGCCGCGGTTCACCAACTCCTCGACGTCTGTCAAGTACTCCAGCAGCTGGACGTGTTGGAATGGAAGGTCGGTGAGGACAAGCACCAATTCGTCGGGAGGCACCTCACGGGCGGCCTCCTCGTCCCCCAACCGATCCACACCCCCGTCCAGCCCCAGCCGCGCGAGCCACGAGCCCCCGATGCGCGCGAACGGCTGCGGCTGCCCTTCGGCCGCTTCCCAGGTGGTGCCGCGGAACGGCAGCAGCCAGGCGGGAAAATCGGGGGACCGGCCGACCAGTCGTGCCATGCGTTCGCCGACCCGCAGGCTGGAAGCCATCAGGTCGGCCAGGGGAACGGTGTCGAGGAGCAGGTCCTTCGCCTCGGCGGTGAAGTCGAACAGGCGGTGCTTCGCGGGCGCCTGGGAAAGGCCCGGTCCTGAGCCGCGCACTTGTTTCAACAGGCCGCCGAGGAACACTTCGGCGAGAGCGGTCGTGTCGGAGTGCTCGGAGTGCTCGGACTGCTCGGACTCCTCGGACCGGTCGGACAGACAGGACTGCACCAGCTGCATGACGGGCACCGTCGCGGGGGACACCGCCGCGAGATGCGCGGCGAGTCGTACGGCCCTGGGCGACGCCAAGCGCGTGAAGGCGCGGACGTCGGCATGGGCATCGGCGTGGGCGCCGACGGTGGTGGCCCGGACCGCGGGAGCCGCCGACCGGGGTTCCCACAGGCGCATCGGGACGGGCTGCCCGACGGTGGTGATCGCCCTGGCCCAGGCCCGGAGTCCGGTCGGCGTCAGCTCCACGACCGGTACGCGGGGCCCGTCGAAGGGCGCGATGGACGACGGCAGCACGGGATCGGCCACCTGCCAGGTGGAGTTGGGCGCTCCGGGACGTGGGACCGTGACGTGCCAGGTGTCGCCGGTGACTCCCGTACCGGCCCACAGGTGGCGGGGCAGCACGTGGAGCACCGCTGTCGGCCCGGCCCTGGCCCATCGCTCCAGTACGGGACGCATCAGGCCGTTCCGCCAGCCGGGAGCGGTGCCGTCCGTGATCACCAGGACCAGGGTGCGTCCGGACGGGTCGTTCAGCCCGGCGGTGGGCAGCGCCGATGTCCTGCCGTCCCGCCACGGGTGCACCAGGGACATGCCGGACCCACGCCTGCCGGACGGCGACGGTGGGTCGCGGCGCAGCTGGTGGATCTCGATCTGCCGGAAGGCGCCGCTGCGTTCGAAGGCCGCGTGCAGCTCGCCGCAGTGGTGTTCCCACAGCACCATGGACACTTCGCTGTCGATGACCAGGGCGAGCCGCAGCCAGCGCTCGGGCAGTGGGCGCAGGACCACGTTCGGCACGCCGGTGTCGGCCTGTGCGGCGACGGTGGCGTCTTCGTCGAGTTCGGTACGGAAGGCGCTGGGCACGCGGCGCTTGAGCGGACGCAGGGCGCGGCCGAGGACGAGGTCGTTGCCCAGGACCCTGCCTCCCGGAAGCAGCCGCAACACGCCGGACGGACCGTCCGCCGCAGGGGCGCCCGTGACCGGCGCGAGGTCCTCCTGTCCGGTGGGGTCCGGCTCGGTGTCGTCGGCGGCGTCGCTGCCGGCCCCGGTGCCGGCATCGGGATCCGGGACGTCGGAGGGCTCCGAACCGGACGTATGAGGACCGGTCGCCGTCGTCCCGGGCGTCGTGTCGCGCCGTGACACGTCGGTCGTCGCTTCGGGGCCGCTTCGCAGCCGGGCGGAGAGCGGCGCGTCGGGGCCGTCGGGCAGGCGTCCGGCGAGCCACAGGGCATCGAGGAGTTCGACGTCGTCGACGTCGAGCCCGGCACCCTCCAGGACCTTGCGTACTTCCCCGTACACGGCTCAGCCGCCGGGATTCAGCTGATGCAGTACCGTCTGCAACAGCCCGTCGGGGGCGAGGGGGGCGCCGCCCCGGCGCAGGAACACGGCGTTGAGCAACTGGTCGGTGGCGAGTTCCTTCAGGTCGCGCTGCTCCAGGAAGGTCTGGATGAGTCCCTCGGCGTCCGCCAGTGCCTCAGGGCCGAGGTGGCCGGCGATGATTTCCCTGAGTTGTCCCTCCCTGGGGTCGGCCAGGTACAGCGGCAGGCAGCGGCGCCGGAAGGCCGGCGGGAAGTCGCGCTCGCCGTTGCTGGTGATCACCACGACGGGGAACTCGGTGCAGCGCACGAACCCGCGGCTCACCGTCACCCGGCGGTCGCGGTCCGCGGTGAACACGTCTACCTGCCGCTGTGTTTCGGGCAGCCGGGAGAGCTCGGGGATCTCGAAGCTGCCCTCCTCGAACACGGTGAGGAGGTCGTTGGGCAGGTCGACGTCCCCCTTGTCCAGTTCGTCGACGAGGAGCACCCGGGGCCTGTCGGTGGGGACGAGTGCCGTGCCGAGGGCTCCCAGGCGGACGTAGTTGCCGATGTTCGGCGCGGCCTGCCCCTTGTCGGTCCGCAGGCCGCTCTCCTGGAGACGGCCGATCGCGTCGTACCGGTAGAGCGCGTCGTGCAGGGTGGAACGGCTGTTGACGGGCCAGCGGAGGACGGGGCCGAGGTCCAGCTCATGGGCGATGGCCTCGGCCAGCGAGGTCTTGCCGACCCCGGGGTGGCCGGTGACCAGCAGGGGGCGGCGCAGATGGAGGGCGGCGTTGATCACCTCGACCTCGTCGCGACCGATCACGTAGTGCGGCCTGCGGGCTTCCGGGGCGGTGCCGTCGTCATCCTCCGCGGTGTCCGTATCGCCGTCGAAGCGGCGCCACGGCGGGGCCTCGGGGAGGCCCACGGTGCGCTGGTGCCCGTCGCCCCGGAAGAGCTCCCATCCGGAGTGCTCGGCACCGGCATCGGGGACACTGGTCATCGGTAACTCGCTTCTTCTGGACCGGAGGGTTGGGTCAGCGGCAGCACCGGGGGAAGCCGTCGGTCGTGGTCCTCGAGGAGGAGGGCCGGCTGTAGGGGGTGACTCGCGGAGTCCTCTTTGTTCAGCGCCCAGTGGTCACGCAGGTGACCGGGCAGTTCGTGCAGATCGCGTTCGGGCGCCAGGGACGCGAAGTGCGTGTCGGTGACCTGCTGCGAGTCGGAGACGTCCCAGATGACGACGGGATAGCCCAGCACCAGGGCGGCCCGGACCAGCAGCGCACCCGTGGTCCGGGCGGTGCGCACCACCACGCGTGCGGCGTCGAGGTCCCGTTGCAGCCTTCCGTAGGCGTGCTGTCCGGGTGCCTGCGCGTGCCGGTCGTCGAGATACACGACCGTCCCGGCCGCGCGACGGGCCCACCGTCTCCTGAGGGCGGCCTGTCTGCGTTCCTCCCAGAGGGTGGACGCCATCGGCGCACAGCGCAGGGTGATCCGGTGGTCGACGGCGAGGACGGCCTGTGGCAGCGTCTCGTCGCCGTCGGAGCCGTCCCAGGTGTGGACGCGGAGGTCGAACAGATCGTCGTGCTGGAGGACGATCTCCACCACGGGAGAGGCGTCGTCGGCGGTGACGGACCAGACGGCCCGTTCGATGAGCAGCACGGCCTGTGCCGGGGTGATGGGACTTCCGTTGTCCGGGTGCGTGAAGCGGGAGAGTTCACCTGTTCCCGGATCCACCCACACCACGCAGGTGAAGAGCTTGCGTGGCTCGTCGGGATAGATCTGCACCACGACGCGGGGCAGGGTGCGTGTCACCGCGAACGTCTTGTTCCACCGCACGGCCCTTTCCCGTACGGACTGAAGTGCGCCCTCGATGCCGAGCCGTCGTACGACTCTCTCGGTCCAGTCGTCCAGCGCCTTGCGCAGCAGGTAGTCGGCCGCCACGGGTTCGGAGCAGAGCGCGAGGTAGTGCAGGAAACGCACGACAGCGGGGACCCTGAGCGCGTACGGCGGAGCCTGGCTGCGGCGGCCGGGAGAGGCCTCGAGTCCGGCCACGTGGGTCATGAGCCGGGCCGTGGCCAACGGCTCGCCGCTGTCGGCCCTGACGCTGCTCCCGGGGACGGCCTCCTGCGTGATCGCGTTGACCGTGGCCGGAGAGAGGGCGGGCCACCGCGCGAGCAGGGAGCGGAGGTCGGCGTACTCCTGGACGGAGAGCAGTCCGGGTGCCTGGAGGGCGAGGGAGAGGTCGAGGAGTTCCCGGGCGGCCTCGCGCTTGTCCTTGCGGGTCAGTTCCTCGACGAGGGTCGCCATGGCCCTCGGGGTGCCGAGGAGCAGCTCGGCGAACCGCTCGACCGAGTAGCCGTCGGCGAAGCAGGACGACCCGCAGAGTCTGGCGACCTTGCCGGCCCACATGAGGCATCCGCCCTTGTCGCTGCCGAGCTGCTCCCGGACGGCGCCGGCGACCTCGAGCCGGGCTTCCAGGTTCACCGGCCGGGCGTAGCCGGTGGTCGTGTCCCGCCTGCCGTCGAGGGACCGGTGCCGGCAGGTGGTCGGTGTCTGGGGCGGGGCTCCGACGGCGTACCGCTCGTCGAACCAGGTCCGTACGGCGTCCTCCAGTGCCGCGAGGCCGGGCAGCGGGTCCGGGGCGTGCTCCTCCAGCCAGTCCAGCAGCATGCGGGAGAACACGCCCGTGCCCTCGGCCATGTCGTGCACCGCGGCCTGGCCGTCGCGGGCCGCGTGCAGCAGGAACTGGTCGACGGTGCGGCGGTCGCAGCCGGGAAAGGGCACCGGAGCCGGGCCGTGGTCCAGTTGGTGGCTCTCCACGAACGTGGCGCATGCGTCGAAGAAGAGGACCTGCTGGGCGAAACCGTGCAGGTCCACGCCGGTCAGGTGGACGCGTAACTCCTCCACGCCGATGCAGCGCAGGTCTGCGGCGGTCGCGTCGGGGGTGAACAGCAGCCGGCCCCCGTCCTTGCCCAGGACTCCGTGGCCGCCCCAGTACACGTACAGGAGTTCACCCGGCGTGTTCCTCAGTTCCTGGACGAAGACGTCGCGGATGTCGTCGGTCTTCGCGACGCGTCGCCAGCGGATGTCGGCCTCCGCGGCCGTGGCGGTGAGCGATCCGATGGCGTCGTCCAGTGGGGAGAGCAGCACCGTGATGTTGTCTTTCGGCACGTCGCCCCGACGCAGCCAGCGCGCGAAGCGCAGGGCGTTGTCCGCCGCTCCGGGCAGGCTCATCTCGGGGGCGCCGGGATAGTTCTCCAGTCCCACGACGACGGCCCTGACGTCGGCGGGATCGACCTGGTTCAGCTCAGCCATGCGTCGACGGCGTCCCATACCCGGGGGTTGTGCCAGTACGCGCTGTGTGCCTGCGGGAAGGGCTGTCCGTTGGACACCTCCAGGTCGTGGGGGCGCCCGTCGAACACCTTGGCCGTGCCGTACGCCAGCAGGTCCCAGGGGTCGTAGATGTTCAGCCAGGCCGTGAGGACGTCCGGTGGCGGCCCGTGTGGGTGCTCGCCGGAGACGAGCGCGCCGCATTCGTAGAAGAACCCGGCCTGGGACCCGACGGTGATCAGCTGATCGACCCGGTCCAGTCGCTCCAGAGCCAGCAGATCGACGCAGGCGACGCCGCCCAGACTGTGGGCCAGGAGCGTGATCCGGTCGCCGGGCGTGTTCTCGACGGTCCGCCGGATCAGCCGCCGTACGCCGTCGCCCCGGGCCTGGTACCGGAGGATGTCACCGATCATCGGGAGCATGCTGTCGCTCAGCGTGCCGCGCCGGTCCACGACGCGCCGTGTCGCCGCGCGCAGGGCGGAGGTCTTCACCGCCTGCGCGAACTTGCCGGTCAACGCGCGGCTCTCCCCGGACAGTTCGGTGCTGAGCGCCGCGAGGAGGGCGTCACGGGCGGGGCCGGTGAGGGCGTCCGCGCCGCGCTGTTCGGCCGCGTCGAGGGTGGCCGCGACCACGGCCTTCGCCACGGCGTGCCGGTGCTCGAAGCCGTTCTGGTCGACGGTGGCGGCGGCGTCCCGTAACTCCTCCGACTCCCGTACGGTGCGCAGCGCGGCCTCGAAGTCCCCGCGCAGGCCGTACCGTTCGAAGCGGGCCAGCAGATCGTCGGACGGCGCGTAGTCCCGGACGGCGGTGCGGAAGCGCTCGGCGGGCGGGAGCCCGGGAGCCATGCCCGTCCTGGGCGGTGTGCGCAGGCCGAGGAGGCGGAGTTCGTAGCCGGGGTCCTGGTAGAGCACCCGCCACTGGGCGTTGGAGGCGTCCTGCTCCCTGCCGCCGCCGGAGTCGGGGTAGCCCGGGATCGAGGCGCCGTTGTGCACGAACCGTGCTCCTTCGGCGGGGCCCCAGAGGCAGCCGCGCACCTCCCATCCGGGCCGGATCCTGCCGAGCTCCCCGCGAATCGTCGAGAAGGTCGCGTCGTACGACTCCTCGCGCACCCCGGTGCCGTGCACGAACACCACTGACCGTTTCACGGTCCACCCCCGTGTTCCTCCGCGGCAGCGATTCGTCCCGTCAGCTGCCCGCGGCTCGGCCAACGATGGTAGCCAGTGGCGGGCCGTGGGTGTGCGAAGTTCGCCGACGTTCGCCAAGGTGCCCGCCCACCTGGCGCCTTGGCGGAAATCCCGCCTCGGTATACCGTCGGCCTTCGGCGCTCCTGCACATCACCGGAACTTCCCCTGATCCGCGGACAGTTGAAGGGCATGACGCACACTCCCACGGCCTCCCGCCCCGAGCGAATCGTTCCTCCCCGTTCGTCGAAACCTCCCTCGCGGGGCGACATCCAGGGACTGCGCGGGCTCGCCGTCACGCTCGTCGTGCTCGCGCACGCGGGAGTCCCGTTCCTGGCGGGCGGCTATGTCGGGGTCGATGTCTTCTTCGTGATCTCCGGGTTCCTCATCACCTCGGGCCTGCTCCGGGAGGCCGACCGGTCCGGATCGCTGTCGCTGCGGCGCTTCTACGCCCGGCGCGCGGTGCGCATCCTCCCCCTCGCGACCCTGGTCTCGCTGGCCACCATCGCGGGCTGCCGGCTCTTCGCCTCGAAGATCCGCTACACCGAGTTCCTGCACGACGCGGTGGCCAGTGCGTCGTACTTCATGAACATCGACCTGGCGGCCTCCGGCACCGACTACCTGCGCGAGGGCAGTACTCCCTCGCCGTTCCAGCACTTCTGGTCGCTGTCCGTGGAGGAGCAGTTCTACCTCCTGTGGCCCGTGCTCCTCCTCGTCAGCTGGAAACTCCTCAGGCGTCCGTGGCCGCGGGCCCTGCCGCTGGCCGTACTGTGCCTGGTGTCGTACGTCCTGGGCGTCCGGGCGGCCGAGACCTCGCCCTCCTGGGCCTACTTCGGTCCGCACACACGGCTGTGGGAACTGGGCGCCGGGAGTCTGCTGGCCTTCTGCGCCGGGGCGGCGGCGCGCGTTCCGCGTCCGCTGTCCGCCACGGGTACGTGGCTGGGGCTCGCCTGCGTCGTCGCGTCGGCGGTGCTGTACGACGACGCCACGGCGTTTCCCGGCCACTTCGCGCTGCTGCCCGTGCTGGGTGCCGCGCTGGTGATCGCGGGCGGGTGCCATGCCGCCCCGTCCTTCGCCTCCCGGTCGCTCGGGCTGCGCCCCGCGACCTGGCTGGGCGACCTCTCGTACGGCTGGTACCTGTGGCACTGGCCACTGCTGATGATCGGCCCCGTGGCCCTGCGCCGGGCGGCCGAGCCCCTGCTGAACCTCGCCCTGTGCGCGGCCGCCCTGCTGCTGGCCTGGGTGAGCCTGCACCTCGTGGAGAACCCCGTCCGGTTCCACGGCCCGCTGCGCGGCAGGCCCACCGCGGCCGTGTCGTTCGGCCTCGGCCTGTCGGCGGCTGTCGTGTCCGGCGCCCTCGTCGCGGCGCACTTCCCGCCGTCGATCGGTTCCGGCGTCCGTGCCGCCAGGCTCGACGAGGCCCTCACCACGGCCCAGGACCCGCGGACCCGGCTCGCCGGCCTCGTCGCCGCACCCGCGACCGGCCTGCCGCGCAACATGTCACCGTGGCTCCCCGACATCAAGAAGCAGCGGTCGGCCGTCTACCGCGACAGCTGTCACGTCGACTACGCCGCCACCGAGTCACCCGCCTGCGCGTACGGGGAGCGGACCTCCGACCGGGTCGTCGTCCTCTACGGGGACTCCCATGCCGCGCAGTGGTTCCCGGCGCTGGAGAAGCTGAGCCGGCAGTACGGGTGGAAGCTGGTGTCGCTGACGAAGGCGTCCTGCAAGACCGCCGACATCACGACCGTCAACAAGCACCGGCCGTACGAGGCGTGCGACACGTGGCGGGAGAAGACGCTGGAGCGGATCGCGCGGCTGCGTCCGACGCTGGTGGTCGCCTCCTCCTCCGAGGCGGCCACGCCGGTGCGGCGGATGGCGGACCCCCGGCGGGACTGGGAGGCGGGCTACGAACGCGTCTACCGGACGCTGGTCCGCGCCGCGGACCACGTTGCCGTACTGCTCGACAATCCGTGGCCCAAGGGCGATGCCGTCGAGTGCGCGTCCAGCTATCCCCTGTGGCTGGAGAACTGCGAGCCGGACCAGCGCGACGCGGTCAGGGACCCGGTGCTCAGGGAGGCCGGCCGGAAGGCCGCCCGGCGGGCCGGCGCCGCCGTCCTCGACCCGAAGCCCTGGCTGTGCCCGCGCTCGGGCAAGTGTCCCGTGGTCGTGGGCGACACGTTCGTCTACCGGGACGAGAGCCATGTCGCGGAGTCCTGTGCCGAGGCGCTGACTCCGGTGCTGCGCCAGGAGTTGCGCCGGGAGTTGCGCGAGCCGGCGCTGCTCGGCGACCCGGCAGAAGCCGCTGGGTGACCGTCGGGTGCTGCCCCTTCTACACCGGGCTGCTTCCCAGGGCGTCGGCGGTCTCGTACGGCGGGTGCGTGGCGCCGGGGGTGACGTCCACCACCGCGTCGGCCTGCGCGGCCAGCCACGGGTCGTGGGTGATGAGGAACGCCGTGCGGGTCGCCATCAGGCGGCGCAGGGGTTCGAGCACGCGCGCGGCCGCCTCGCCGTCCAGCCCGGTGGTCGGCTCGTCCAGCACCAGCACGGGTGTGTCGCGGACCAGGGCCCGGGCGATGGCCAGCCGCTGCCGCTGGCCACCGGAGAGCCTGCGCCCGCCCTGTCCCACGGGCGCGTCGTAGCCGCCCGGCATGTTCCGTACAAAGCTGTCGACGTCCGCCGCCGCGGCCGCGCGCAGGATGCGGTCCTCGTCGGCGTCGGGGCAGCCGAAGGCGATGTTCTCGCGGACGGTGCCGTCGAAGAGCATCGGTTCCTGCGGCAGCAGTGTGACCAGCTCGCGCAGCGCGTGCAGCGGCATGCCGGTGATGTCCCGCCCGTCGATCAGGATGCGGCCCTCGGTGGCGTCGTAGAACCGCAGCAGCAGCTTGGCCAGCGTGGACTTGCCCGCGCCGCTCGCACCCGCGATCAGCACGAGCTGACCGGGCCGGGCGGTGAAGGTGAGGCCGTCGACGACGCGCCGGTCGCCCCCCGGGTAGCCGAAGCCGACGTTGTCGAACGACACCACGCCGGTGGCCGTGCCGCCGCCCGGCCGACGGTCCTCGTGGGCGCTGGGGGAAGAGCCGTCGGCGGGTGCGACGGCGTCGCGTACGGCGGGACGCGCGTCCAGCACCTCGAAGATCCGCTCGCCGGCCGCCGTCGCCGAGGAGAGGCTCACCGCCAGACCGCCGAGGGCCTGCACCTGCGGGTACAGATAGCCGAGGTAGGCGGCGAACGCCAGCAGACCGCCCACGGTCAGCCGTCCGGCGCTGATCTCCCACGCGCCCGCTCCGACCACGGCCAGGACGGAGACGGACTCGACGACGTCGGCGAGCGGCTGGTAGGCATTGGCCGGCCGGGCCCGGGCCAGGCTGCTGCGCAGCCAGGCGAGGCCCTCGCGGTGCACGCGCCGCCGCTCGGTGTCCTGCCGGTTGTAGGCCTGCACCACGGGCATGTTGGCGATGCTCTCGTCCAGCGCCTGCACCAGGGCGCCGCTGTTGTCCCGCTCGGCGCGCGACAGCGCCCGGATCGGCCGGGACAGGCGGCGTGCCGCCAGCCCGAAGACGGGAGCCACGGCGAACGTCAGCAGCGCGAGCTCCCAGCGCAGGAGGAGCGCGGCGCCCGCGAAGAACAGCACGCTGACCACGGTGTTCAGCAACTGGACCGGGCCCGACGCCACCACGTGCTCCGCCTCGTCCACGTCACCGGTGAGCCGGGCGAGCAGATCGCCCTGGTGGTGTCGGTCGTAGAAGTCGGGCGGCAGCAGCTGTGCGTGCCGGAACAGCGCGTCGCGGCAGTGCAGCCGGAACGTCTCGCCGGCGCGGGTCGTCAACTGGTGGGCGCCGAAGGTGGCCGCCGCGCCCACCAAGGCCACCGCGAGCCATATTCCGGCGGGCAGCCAGAATTTCGACGGATCGCCGGACGTGAGAACCGAGTCCGTCAGATAGGAGAAAACCTGGATCGCCACCGTGTCACAGGCCACGGATACGGTTTGGCACAGCGCCGCCCCGACGAGCAGGAACAGCTCGGGACGGATCAGCGGCCAGAAGCGGCGGAATGTGGTGACCGGTGAAATCCGCGCGTGCCGTCTGAATCCCAACGCCGCCGGAACACCTGTCCGCATCCTCTGTCTGCCCGCCACCGGACCGTCCTCTCCACCTTCCCGAGGACGCGTTCGCCCCGCGCGCCCTGCTGGAGACGCACGGGGTGAACGGCAGCCTCAACTCACGCGTCCACTTGGGTCAGCGGCGCGGTTCCGGTCGGCCCGGCCGTGGGGGGCGCCGGCCCGGCGGGGGCGGGGGTGGGGGACCCTGGGGGCGCTGCGGCCGCGGTACGGGTACGCGCATCCTGACATTCTGCATGCGAGCTCCTTAAATCGATCGGGAGTCGGACCGTGGAATTCACCGTGAACTCGACCGTCGGTCTCACGCATTCATACGCGGCACCCGAAGAGCGTGTTCAACGGGTCGGGAAAACGTGTCACGAGAAGACGGCGAACCCCGCCCGCAATGCCACATCACCGAGGTCACAGGAATTCCACATATGCCTTTGACGGGCAGCGATAGGAAATCCCCCTGAGAATCCTGTGCATTTCCTGAAGACACGAGCCGACGCGAGTGTGACGCGCCTCACTCGGCGCCGCCGATCGAACGAGCGGGTGAACCGCGGACGAATTCTCGCTTTTGCTCTGGTCAGCAGCTGGTCAGGGAGGCGGCCGCGGCTCCGCGACCTGCCTAGGATCATGGCGCCTCGTCCGTACGACCTTCAGGAGGCCCGGCGTGCCTGAAGCCGAATCCAGTCCCGCCCGGCGGCGCACCGCGCTGCTCGCGGTCGGCGCGCTGGCGGCAGCGACCGCGGTGACCGCCGGTGTGCTGTCGGTGGGAGGCTCCGGCGGGAGCGGACACCGGGCGGCGGCCGACGGTCTGCGGCACACCACCGTCCAGATCGCCGCCACCGGCTGCGGTCGCGGCTGGACGCACCCCGAACCCGGCCGCCAGGTCTTCGAGTTGCACAACACTTCCGGCGCGGCGGCCGAGGTGTACCTGACCGACCCGGCGACGAGCGCCGTCTACGGCGAGGTCGAAGGGCTCGCGCCGGGCACCGTCCGCCCGCTGCGGGTGACGCTCGGCGACGGCTCGTACGCCTTCAGGTGTCTGCCCGACGACGCGGACGCCGTCACCGGCCCCACCGTGCGCGTCACCGGTGGCTCCGTGAAGAGCGGCCCGGCCGCCGTGCCGGTGAGCCAGCAGGACCTCATCCCGCCCACGCTCGCCTACCAGAAGTGGATCCAGGCCCGCACCGTCGAGCTGGCGAAGAGGACCGACGCGCTGCGTGACGCCGTCCGCCGCGGAGATCTGGCGGCGGCCCGTGCCGCCTGGCTGCCCGCGCACCTGGTGTACGAGCGGATGGGCGCCGCCTACGGCACCTTCGGCGACGCGGACGCGGAGATCGACGGCACCACGGGCGGGCTGTCCGGCGGCGTCCACGACCCGGACTTCGCCGGCTTCCACCGCCTCGAGTACGGGCTGTGGCACGGCGAGTCGGCGGCCGGCCTGCGCGGCCCGGCCGACCGGCTCGCGAAGGCCGTGCACGCACTGCGCGACGGCTGGCCGGGGCAGCGGATGGATCCGGCGGACGTAGGCCTGCGGGCGCACGAAATCCTGGAGAACACCGTGCAGTTCGAGCTGACCGGCCGCACCGACTACGGCAGCGGCAGTAACCTGGCCACCGCCCGCGCCAACCTCGACGGCACCCGGGTACTGCTCGGGTATCTGCGCCCGCTGCTGCGGACCCGCGACACCGGCCTCACCGCGCTCGACTCCTGGCTGGACCGCACCCAGCACACCCTCGACTCCTTCCGGCGCGGCGGGACGTGGACACCCCTGTCCGAACTCACCCGCGGGCAGCGGGAGAGGGCCGACGCGGACCTGGGCGAACTGGTGGAGAGGCTCGCCGACGTGGCCACCCTCACCGACGTACGGAGGACCGCGTGAACGCCCCGGACAAGGTCGGCCGCCGGAGTTTCCTGGCGAGCGCGGCAGCCGTGGCCGGGGCCGGACTGGTGGCCGCCGACCACGACTCGGCCTCCGCCGCGCCGTCCCGGGAGAGCGGAACCGTCCCCTTCCACGGCCCGCACCAGGCCGGGATCGTGACGCCGGCGCAGCGCTCCACGGCACTCGTGGCCTTCGACGCCACCGCGGCGAACCGCGGCGAACTCGCCGACCTGCTGCGCACACTCACCGACCGGGCCCGGTTCCTCACCTCCGGCGGCAGCCCGGAGGAACCGGGCATCACCGCCCCGCCCGCCGACTCCGGCACCCTCGGCCCCACCGTCCCGGCCGACCGGCTGACCGTCACGGTCGGTGTCGGCGCCTCCCTCTTCGACGACCGCTACGGTCTCGCGGACCGCAGGCCCCGCCGGCTCACCGCCATGCCGTCGTTCCCCGACGACGACCTGGACGCCGACTGGTGCCACGGCGACCTGAGCGTCCAGTTCTGCGCCGGCAGCCCGGACACGGTGCTGCACGCCCTGCGCGACCTCGCCCGGCACACCAGGGGCGGCATGCAGGTGCGCTGGCGGATGGACGGTTTCGTCGGCCCGCCGCGCCCCTCCGGTGCTCCGCGCAACCACATGGGCTTCAAGGACGGCATCGCCAACCCGGACGTGCGCGACACCCGCGAGATGGACCGCCTGGTCTGGGTGGGCAGCGGCAGCGGCGAGCCGGACTGGGCGGCCGGCGGCAGCTACCAGGTCGTACGGCTGATCCGGATGCTGGTGGAGTTCTGGGACCGGGTCTCCCTCACCGAGCAGGAGCGGATGTTCGGGCGCGCCCGGGACACCGGCGCGCCCCTGGACGGGCGCCACGAGACCGATGTCCCCGACTACGCGCAGGACCCGAAGGGTGATGTGATCCCGCTGGACAGCCACATCCGGCGGGCCGATCCACGCACCGCCGCCAGCGCCGGACAGCGCATCCTGCGCCGCGGCTACAACTACGACCGGGGCATGGACTCCAACGGCAACCTCGACATGGGCCTGCTGTTCTGCTGCTACCAGCAGGACCTCACCCGCCAGTTCGAGACCGTACAGAAGCGGCTGGCGGGCGAACCCCTGGTCGACTACATCAGCCCGTTCGGCGGCGGCTACTTCTTCGCCCTGCCCGGAGTACGGGACAGCTCCGACTGGCTGGGACGCACTCTCCTGGCTTGAGGGTTTCCTGACCGAACATTCGCTCACCTGTCACGGCCGCACCCCCGCACCGCCGCCGGCATTGCCGAGGATCCCGCCGTGGATGCCAGGGCCTTCGATGTCCTGGCAGCGGAAATCAGTGCTCTCGGAAAGGCGAGACAGCATGATCGGCACAGGAAGAACCTCAAGTGCGCGGCGCCGGCTGAGCCGTGTGGGCGCCCTGCTCGGCGCGGCGGCCCTGGCGACCGCCGGCGGCGTCGTCCCCGCGTCGGCGGCTTCGGCACACGGCGGCCACGGCCACCCCGGCACGCGTACCGCGACTCCGATCAAGCACGTGGTGGTGATCTACGACGAGAACATCTCGTTCGACCACTACTTCGCCACCTACCCCAAGGCCGCCAACACCGACGGCACCACGTTCAAGGCCGGCAAGCACACCCCGAAGGCCGACAACCTGCTCAACGCCGGGCTGCTGACGAAGAACCCGAACCTGTACGCGCCCAAGCGGCTGGCCAGTTCGCAGGCCATGACCTGCGACCAGAACCATTCCTACGGCCCCGAGCAGTACGCGGCGGACGGCGGCAAGGCCGACAAGTACGTCGAGAACACCGAAGTCAGCAAGTGCTCGGGCCTCTTCGGCGAGCCCGGCCTGGTAATGGACTACTACGACGGCAACACCGTCACCGGCCTGTGGAACTACGCGCAGCGGTACGCCCTGAACGACCGCTCCTTCAGCTCGGTCTACGGCCCGTCCACACCGGGCGCGCTCAATCTGATCTCCGGTCAGACCCACGGCGTCATCTCGGTCGACCCGGCCTCCGGCACGGAGAACCCGAAGCAGACCAAGACCCCCGACCCGTACGCGGTCCTCTCCCCGAACGCCCAGGGCGTCGGCACGGTCATCAACGACCCGGACCCGGCCTACGACGACTGCTCGGACAAGGACCACTCCAGCACCAGCGCACTGGCGGCGATGCAGGGCAAGAACATCGGTGACCTGCTCAACTCCAAGGGTGTGAGCTGGGGCTGGTTCCAGGGCGGCTTCCGCCCCAGCACCGCCTGGGACGGCAAGCAGGGCGACTACGCCAAGTGCGGCGGCGCCACCCACACCAACATCGGCGGGGCGGCCGCGGAGGACTACAGCCCGCACCACTCCCCGTTCCAGTACTACAAGTCGACGTCCAACCCGCACCACCTTGCTCCCAAGGACGTCGCCGAGATCGGACACGGCGGCCGGGCGAACCACAACTACGACCTGACCGACTTCGATGCCGCCCTCAAGGCCGGAAACCTCCCCGCGGTGAGCTTCCTGAAGGCCGCCGAGTACCAGGACGGCCACGCCGGTTACTCCGACCCGATCGACGAGCAGCACTTCCTGGTCCAGGAGATCAACGCGCTTCAGCGGTCCCCGCAGTGGAAGTCCACCGCGGTCGTGGTCGCCTACGACGACTCCGACGGCTGGTACGACCACGTCAGCGCCGATGTGCTCAACGGCTCGAAGGACTCCACCGCCGGCTCCAACGGCAAGGCCCTCGACAGCCCCGCCTGCCAGGCCGGCCCCGCCGCCGCGGGCGGCTACGCGGACCGCTGCGGCCCCGGCACCCGGCAGCCGCTGCTGGTCATCTCCCCCTACAGCAAGGTGAATTCGGTGGACCACACCGCCACCGAGCAGGCGTCGATCCCCAAGTTCATCGAGGACAACTGGCACACCGGCCGCATCGGTGACGCCTCCTTCGACCAGCGCTCCGGCACGCTCACCCACATGTTCGACTTCCGGCACCCCAACGACAAGCAGGTGCTGCTGAACCCGGACGGCTCGGTCAAGTCGGTCCAGCGGATCCCGCACTACAGCCAGACCTCGACGGCCGCCTCCACGCACGCCGCGTACCCGCCGTACGTCGAGGACCTCAAGGCGCAGAACGCCGCCGCGAGCACCTCCGCCTCCCCGGCCCCGCCGCTCGCTCTCACCGCCGGCCTGCTCACCGCCGGCGCGGTGACCACGGGGTTCGCCCTGCGTCGCCGCAAGCGCGCCAAGGGCGGTACCGCGGCCGCGTAGGCCGCCGGTAGTCGCCAGGCCGCGCGGAAGTGGGGTGCCCGGTCGTACGGCCGGGCACCCCACCTCGGTGTCAGGCCGGTGCGGTGCCTTCGTCCCTCACCCGCTGGGCGATGTCCCGCAGCTTGATGTTGTGGTGCTGGGACAGGCGGCGCAGCACGTTGAAGGCCTCCTCCTCGCTCAGGCCGTGGCGTTCCCTGAGGATGCCCATGGCTTCGCCGATGGCGTGCCGGGTCTCCAGGGCGTGCTCGAGCTGGTCGATGGCGCGGGCGTCGGCCAGGGCGACGGCCGCGTGCGAGGCCAGCAGCCAGCCGGCGGTTTCGATGTCCTTGTCGAAGGCCCCGGGGCGGCGCGCGTAGAGGTTCAGCGCGCCGAAGTCCTCGTTGTGGGTGTAGAGCAGGACGCCCGTCATGCTTCCGATGCCGAGTTCGCGGGCGCCGGCGGCGAAGCGGGGCCAGGATCCCGGGGGCTGGGTCATGTCCGCGATACGGAAGGCGCGCTCGCCGCCGTTGTCCGCGCCGCGGGCCAGATCGAAGCACGGCCCCTCCCCCACCTCCCCCTGGAGCCGGTCGCACTCGGTGACTATGTCCCCGCAGGCGGACAAGGTCACGGCCTTGCCTTTGCGCACCGCGAGGATCCCCGCCGCGTCACAGCCCTCGACCAGCTTCACCGCCGACGCGGTGATCTCGTCCAGGGTCGCCTGGACAGAGTCCTGCCGGAGCAGATCCCGCGCGAGCAGGGCCATCCGCTCGGCGAACTCGCGCCACTCCATCCGCCACCACCGCCTCGGTCACCTTTGCGGCCACAGTACGCCCCGTCGACACCGCACGGCGGACGCGGCCTCGGCGAAGCCGTGGTGGACGTAGCCCGTGCCGCCGGGCCCCGGGCGCGGCGGCGGTGGGCCACTCGCGTGCGCGGTCCGCTACCCGCCCCAGATCTTCCGGTACGCCTCCCGGTAGCCGGACGGGTCCCAGGACGTGGCACCGCCGCTGTTGCCGGCCGTGGTGATGTGGACGGAGGCCACGTATCCGCTGGCGGGGCGGCCGGAGAAGGCGCGGTTGAACTCGTCGATGATCTGCCAGCCCTGGAGGGACAGCGGTTCCGGGACGGTGGCGGCCTGGTACTGCCCGCTGTTGATGCGCTGGAAGGCGGAGGGGTCGCCGTCGCCGGCGCCGATGTTGAACGGCGGGCCGGCGCCTTTGCGGCCCGCCGCGCGGAAGGCGGGGGCCGCGTCGGCGAAGTAGAGGTCGTTGATGGCCACGGAGTGGGTCCACTCGTTCCCGAACCGGGACAGCAGGGAGGAGATCTCCCGCGGGGTGCGGCTGCTCGCGTCGGGGATCGGGATGTTCTCGTACGCCAGCAGCTTCACGCCCCGGCAGGTGGCGAGCTTCTTCCTGATCAGGTCGGACTTGTCCTTCGCGAAGGGGATCGAGGCGTCGGTGATGAGCACGACCCCGGCGCGGCCGCGGGACTCCGCGATGACCCACTGGGCGCTGATGCCGGCCACGTCCTCGACGCGGGTGGTGACGTTGGTGAAGAGCTCGGGCCGCCGGCTGGGGCCGGGAGCGGCGAGGGCGTGCCAGCCGACGAGCGGGATGTGCTCGGCGTCGGCCCGTGCGGTCTGCGGGGCCGTCGAGCCGGGGTCGAATCCGCCGATGACGATGCCCGAGGGCTTGAGGGTCACCGCCTCGCTCATCGCCGCCCGGATTCCGGTGGGGGTGCCCTGGCCGTCGATCACCCGGACGTTCCAGCCGATCACCCGCGCGGCCTCGCGCACCCCGTTCGCGGCACCTGCGACCCCGGGGTTGGTCATGGTCTGGGCGACGAACACGATGGTCTTGCGGGGCACCGCCGGGGGGCCGGTGGTCGGCCCGTCCCACGGGACGTCGGTCCGCTCCGCCCGGTCGACGGCGGCCTGTGCCCTGGTGTGGACGGCGGGGCAGCCGTTCGGGCCGGTCGTGGACTCCCCCGTGCCGTCCGTCGAGCCGCGTTCGCAGCCGGCGAGGGCGATCGCCGCGGCCAGCAGGGCGCACGAGGCGAGCCGGACCTGGCGGGCGCCGGGGGTGGCTTTGCGGGTGCCGTGCACGGGAGCTCCTCGCGGAGGGCTGAGCGGAGATTGCGGCGGGGGCGGGGACACCGTGCCCGGGGCCGGGTCAGGGAGCGGGACCGGTGGTGCCGCCCTCCTGTGTCGGGGTGGACGGTGGCGGCGGTTCGGCCGGCGTGTCGCGGGCCGCGGCGGCGCCGGTGCGCAGCCGGCGGCGGGCGGCGTAGCCGGCCAGGCCGACGGCGATGAGCAGGGTGCCGCCGTAGAACAGCGGGACCGTCCAGAAGTCGGCGCCCAGCTGGGCGATGCCGGTGAGGCCGACGGCGAGGACGGCGACGGCGACCACGGTGCCGAGGGCGTTGGGGCGGCCCGGTTTGATCGCCGTGGAGCCGAGGAGGGCGCCGGTGAAGGCGGGCAGCAGATAGTCGAGACCGACGCTCGGATTGCCGATCTGCTGCTCGGCCGCGAGCAGCACACCGGCGATGCCGACGAGCAGCCCCGATCCGGCGAACGCGTACACGGTGTACGTGCGGACCGGGATGCCGACGAGGTCGGCGGCGCGCGGGTTCGAGCCGACGACGTACAGGTAGCGGCCGAGCGGCAGCCGCTCCAGGAGCAGCCAGAGGACCAGCGCGAGGGCGAGGACGTAGAAGGCGGGGACCGGAAGGCCGAGGAACGTGGCGTCGTAGAGGTCGGTGAAGCCGGCCGGGAGGCCTCGCGGGCCGGGGACGATCCGGCCGCCGTCGGTGATCCAGCCGGTGACGGCGTACATCATGCTGCCGGTCCCGAGGGTGGCGATGAAGGAGTCGATCCGGCCGAACTCGACGATCACACCGTTGAGGACGCCGACGACCGCCCCGCCGGCGATCACCACGAGACAGGCGAGCGGCCAGGGCCACCCGTCGTGGACGAGGAGCCGCATCACCATGACGTGCGCCAGGCCGAGGCCGTAGCCGAGGGAGAGGTCGAACGCGCCGGTCACGATGGGGACCATGGCGGCGAGCGCGAGGACGGCCGGGATCGACTGGTTGGACAGGATCGAGTCGAGGGTGTCGAGGGTGGGAAAGGTGCGCGGCAGGGCGAGGGAGAAGATCAGGACGAGCAGGGCCGTGAGGACCAGGAGGCCGTAGGCGCCGATGAGGTGCCCGCCCGGTCGGTGCGGTCGCGGCCGGGGCGAGGAGGGCGAGGGCGGAGCCGTCATGGGTTCGTCGCGGTTCCGGAACGAGGCAGGGCCGAGGCCGCCCGGGTGAGCCCGGCGACCGTGAGGGCCGGGCCGCTCAGTTCGGCCGTCACGGCCCCGCGGACGAGGACCACGGCCCGCCGGCACACGCGCGCGACCTCCTCGAAGTCGGTGGAGACGAGCAGGACCGCGAGGCCCGCGGCCAGCGCCTCGTCGAGCAGGCGGTAGATCGTGGCCCTGGCTCCGAGGTCCACGCTCGCGGTCGGCTCCTCGAGGATCAGCAGGCGCGGGCCTGCCCGCAGCCATCGGCCGATCATGACTTTCTGCTGGTTTCCGCCGGACAGGGTGGCGAGGGGCGCCTCGCTGTCACGGGGGCGCACCGAGAACCGTTCCATCAGGGTCACGGCCTCGGCCCGTTCGCGGCGAGGGCCGATCCAGATCGGCGCCGTGCCTCCCGCGCGCGGATTGGCCAGGAGGTTCTCCCGTACGGTCAGGTCGGCGGCGCACCCTTCCCGCAGTCGGTCGCCCGGCACGAAGCCGACACCGAGCCGGACGGCGCCGGCGACCGTGCGGGGGTGATAGGGCAGGCCGCCGAGCAGGGTCCGCCCGTCGAGGAGGGGGTGGGAGCCGGCGAGGGCCCGGCCCAGGTCCAGGTGTCCGGCGCCGGTGAGACCGACCAGTCCCAGGACCTCCCCGGCCCTGAGCTCCAGGCTGACCGGTCCGGCGCCGGCGGTCCGTACGCCGTCGAGAGTGAGTACGGGCGGCCCTTCGGCCGGAGCCGTGGCGGGCCGGTAGTCGGCCGGTTCCTCGCCGACGATGTCGTGCACCAGGCGGCCGGGGCTGTGGCCCTCCAGCGGGCCGTGGCTGACGAGGCGGCCGTCGCGCAGGACGGCGAAGGTGTCGGCGACCTGGTACACCTCGTCGAGGCGGTGGCTCACGTAGAGGATGGCGTGTCCCTGGTCGCGCAGGGTGTGCAGGACGCGGAAGAGCCGGGCGCAGTCCGGGGCCGGGAGACGGGCGGTCGGCTCGTCGAGGACGATGAGCTTCGCGCGCGCCGCCAGGGCTCTGGCGATGGCGACCAGTGACCGCTCGGCCGGGCCGAGCCGGGCGATCGGCGCGTCGGGGTCGAGATGTCCGGCGACGATCCCCAGGGCGTCGGCGCCGCGCTCGCGGGTGCGCCGCCAGGAGATCAGCCCGGCGCGTCGCGGATACCCGGTGGTCAGGGCGACGTTCTCGGCGACCGTCATCCATTCCACGAGACCGAGGTCCTGGTGGATGAAGGACATGCGCCGGGAGGCGGCGGCGCTGCCGAGCGGGTGCCCGTCCACCGTGATCCGCCCGGCGTCGGCGTGATGGACGCCGGCGAGCACTTTGATGAGCGTGGACTTTCCCGCGCCGTTGGGCCCGAGGAGGGCGAGGACGCTTCCGGCGTGGACGTCGAGGTCGACCCCGGCCAGCGCGACGGTGCCGCCGAACCGCTTGCCGAGCCCGCGGATGCGGACCAGGGGTGGTGTCCCGAAGGGCGCCGGCGCCTTCGCAGACGGGTCTGGAGCGTCGTGCACAAGCGGGATACTAGCCGAATAAAACATTCTATTTCGGGCATACCCGGGCGTGCCGCACCCCTCTCACGCGGCGTCGAGCCCGCACTCGGCCCAGATGACCTTGCCCTGCGACAGATAGCGCGTGCCCCAGCTCCGGGACAACTGCGCGACGAGGAACAGGCCGCGGCCCCCCTCGTCGGTGCTGGCCGCCCGACGGAGGTGGGGGGCGGTGTTGCTGGTGTCGGAGACCTCGCAGATCAGGGCCCGGTCGTGCAGCAGCCTCACCCGGATGGGGCCGGCCCCGTGGCGGATGGCGTTGGTGATCAGCTCGCTCAGTATCAGTTCCGCGGCGAACGCCGCCTCGTCGACGCCCCAGTCGGCCAGTTGCCGGTTCGCGGACGCACGGACCTCGCTGACCAGGGCGGGGTCGGCGGCCAGGTCCCAGGTGGCGATCCGCCGGGCGTCCACGGCGTGGGCGCGGGCGACGAGCAGCGCGATGTCGTCGCACGGGTGGCTGGGTGCCACCGCGTCCAGGATCGCCTCACAGGTCTCGTCGGGTGTGCGGTTCGCGTGCGCCAGGGCTCCGCGCAACTGCTCGAGGACCGCGTCGACGTCGCGGTTCCGGTCCTCGATGAGTCCGTCCGTGTAGAGGACCAGCTGACTGTCCTCGGGCAGGTCGATCTCGACGGCGTCGAAGGGCAGCCCGCCGAGGCCGAGCGGGGGTCCGGCCGGCAGGTCGGGGTAGGTGACGGTGCCGTCGGGGCGGACCAGGGCGGGCGGCGGGTGACCGGCGCGGGCCATGACGCACCGCTGCGTGGTCGGATCGTAGATGGCGTACAGGCAGGTCGCGCCGATGATCCCGGTGCCCTCGCCGTCGGGGTCCTCCCGGTCCAGGCGCCCCACGAGGTTGTCGAGGTGGATGAGGACCTCGTCCGGGGAGAAGTCGAGCTCGGCGTAGCTGCGTGCGGCGGTGCGCAGCCGGCCCATGGTGGCGGCCGAGAGCATGCCGTGGCCGACGACGTCGCCCACCAGGAGGCCGACGCGGCTGCCGGAGAGGGGGATGACGTCGTACCAGTCCCCGCCCACGTCGGCTTCGGCGGGCAGGTAGCGGTGGGCGACCTCGACGGCGTTCTGGTCGGGCAGGCCGTGCGGAAGCAGTCTGCGCTGGAGGGCCAGGACCATGGTGCGCTCGTGCGTGTAGCGCCGGGCGTTGTCGATGGACAGGGCGGCACGGCTGGCGAGTTCCTGGGCCAGCGAGACGTCGTCATCCCCGTAGGGGGCCGGGTCCTGGGCGCGGTAGAAGCCGGCGACGCCGAGCACGACACCGCGGGCGACCAGGGGTACCGCGATGAGGGAGTGGACGTGGACCAGCAGCGCGTCGGTGTGCTCGGGGTCGAGGGCGAGCCAGCCGGCGGCGACCTTCAGGTCCGGTTCCAGCACCGCCTGTCCGCTGGTCAGACAGCGCAGCTGGGGCGCGGTCGGGCCGAAGTCGGGCCGCTTGCCCACCGGGATGAAGGGAAGGTCGTCGCGGATGCCGTGGACCACGGCGCGGCGCAGGTCGCCGAGGGGGTCCGCGGACTCCTCACCGCGCACCACGGCCTCGACGAGGTCGATGGTGACGTAGTCGGCCAGTCGCGGGACGGCCGTCTCGGTGAGCTCCTCGGCGGTACGGCGCACATCCAGGGTGGTACCCACGCGCGCACTGGCCTCGGACAGCAGCTCCAGCCGGCGGCGCGCGGCCAGGGCGTACGTCGCCACGCGCGGCTCCCCCACCATCACCAGCCCCCTGGCCTCGGACGGCCGGCCGGGGTGGTCGTCCGCCGTGCCGTCGGCCCCGTTGGTCAGTGCCGTCCCGCCCACGGCGACCAGGCCGGGCGCGGCGTCGGCGAGAGGGTGCCCCGACGGCGGAGTGGCGGACAGGCGCGCGAGCGAGGGGACGGCACAGACGAGGGCAGGCTGGACGGGGAAGCCCGACGGCGAGTCGAACTGGTGCGGGACGACGAGGGAACCCGCCGGCGAGGCCCCGACGAGGACGACCTCGACGGCGATGCCTTCCGTCCCGGAGGCACTCGTCATCGGACGGCTCAGGAGTGTCACCCGCCGTCCGTCGAGCAGGGACACCTCCACGGCGGCCCGCTGCGCGCGGGAGATCAGCTCGGTGGCCTTCTCCAGGAGCATGGCCTGGTCACGTGGGCGCAGCTCGGGGGCCAGTTCGTCCACGGCGACGCTGTGGTGCGGGTCCGCCACCGCTTCGGCCTCCGCCGCGAGGTACGCCGTCAGCAGCGCGCGCTCGCGTTCGGAGCTCTGTCCCAGCAGCCTCCGCTCGATGGCCGCGGCCGCCTTGCGTATCACCGCGCCCAGGCCCGGGGTCTCGTCGCTGCGCGGATAGCCCATGCACAGCACGCCCTCGATGCGCCCGTTGAGCGGGTCACGGACGGGCAGCGCGAGGCAGGCGCTGCCCTGGGAGCGCTCGGCGAAGTGCTCGGCTCCGTAGACCCGGATGAGTTGCCGCTCCGCCAGGGCCAGCCCGATCCCGTTGGTGCCGGCGACCGGCTCGGCGAACACGAAGCCCGGGACCTTCTGGAACGCCGGGAGGCTTCTGACCAGCGACGCCCGCCCGAACCGGCGCAAGAGGACCGTTCCGTTCCCATCGGCGACGGAGATGTTCATCTCGCTGCCGGAGAACTTCACCTGGAGCCGGTCGAGCACCGGCACGGCCGCGCGCACGATCCGTCCGGCGGGATCGAAGTCCTCCCGGAAGGGAAGGTCGCGCTGGTCGGGCGAGAGTCCCAGGGAGCGGCAGCGCTGCCAGGAGTTCAGGATCGAGATGCGTACGCCCGTCTCGACCGGCTCACCCTGCAGAAACCGCTCGCGGAAACGGGCGGGCCCTGTGCCGCCTGTCGCACGCCCCGCCGGTTTCGGTTCTCCGCCGGACCGAACCACGCTTCGCCCCACTCACACCCGAGACAATCCACTTTTCGTACCTTTACGGAAAAGTCTGGCATTGACGAGGATACGGGCATCAGGGGCATGAGTCACGGTCGCAGGATCGCGGCCGGGGTGAGGGCCCCCGCCGTTCCGGCCCCTTCAGTGCTGCCCTCCACGGTCGCCGCCGACGGCGCGGCGCCGCTCCGTCGGCTTGCCCCTCGGGGAGGTCGCGGGCACCTCTTCGGGGTCGAAGATCTCGTCGCCGTACAGGTCCTGGAGCCAGTTGGCCTGGTAGATGGTGTCGAGGTAGCGCTCGCCGAGATCGGGAGCGATGGCCACCGCGGTCAGGCCTCCCGTGTCGTGCCGGGCGAGCCAGTCCGTCGCGCCGCTGACCACGGTCCCGGTGGAGCCGCCGAACAGGAATCCACGGCGGGCCAGTCGGTGGCAGGTGCGAATGGTGTCCACCTCCTCGACCCGGACGACGTCGTCGACGTAGGACTCGTCGAGCAGCGGCGGACGCATGCTCATGCCCAGGCCGGGGATCATCCGGCGGCCCGGCTCGCCGCCGAAGGAGACCGAGCCCACGCAGTCCACGGCGACGATCCGCACCGGCCGGTGCCACTGCCGGAAGTAGCGCGCGCAGCCCATCAGGGTCCCGGTCGTGCCCGCCCCGACGAACAGCACGTCGAGCCGCGGGAAGTGGCCGGCGATCTCCGGTCCCGTGGTGCGGTAGTGCGCCCGCCAGTTGCCCGCGTTGGTGTACTGGCTGAGCCACACATAGCGGTCGTCGGACGCGCACAGCGCGCGGACGTACTCGATCCGCTTGCCGAGGAAGCCACCGTTGGCGTCCAGGTCGGCCACGATGTGCACCTCGCTGCCCAGCGCCTCCATCAGGAGTCTGGTCGACAGGTTGCAACGGGAGTCCGTCACGCACAGGAACCGGTAGCCCTTGCTGGCGGCGATCATGCTGAGCGCCACGCCCAGGTTCCCGGAGGAGGACTCGACCACGATCGAGTCCTCGGTGAGCAGGCCGTCTCGCTCTGCTGCCTCCACCATCTCGTTCGCGGCCTTCAACTTGACGGAGCCGGCGAAATTGAAGCCTTCGCACTTCAGGTGGAGACGGCACCCGAGGACCGGCTCGAGGTCGACGAACAGCTGGCCTTCGTTGAAGGCATGGGGAGCGGATATGACAGGCACGGTGGGCCTCCGGATGCCGGCGCCGAGCGGATTCGCCTCAGCCGTACCGGCGCAGGTCGTGGAAGAAGTCGTCGATGAGGCGGAGCTGACCCGCCCGGGCCACTTCGTCGTAGACGTACTTGCCGACGGCGAGGTCGAGGACACCGAGTCCGAACGGTGAGAAGATCACCGGCCGGTCGGACGGCGGGGTGAGCCGGCCGCTCATGACGTCGTCGAGGGTGCCGTCCAGGAAGTCACGGTTGCCCGTGAGCTGTTCGGCCAGGTGCGGAGAGGTGTCGGCCTTCAGACAGTGCTCGATGTCGTCGACGATGTTGGCCGAGGACAGCAGGATCTCCGGGGCGAGATCGCGCAGGGAGATGTGCAGGACCAGGGGGTTGTGGGTGAACCAGGCCGGGTCGCTGACGTGGGGTGCGCCCGCGATGGTGGCGAAGACCACGAGGTCGCTGGAGCGGATCAGTTCCTCGGCACTGTCATGGACCGTGATCTGGCCGGGGGCGCCGGTCTGCTCCAGGTAGCCGCGGAAACCGGCCGCGCTGTCGGCGGAGACGTCGTACACGCCGATCTTGTCGAAGTCCCGGTCGGTGCCCGTCAGGAAGGTGTGGATGTAGCGGGCGATCAGGCCCGTGCCGAAGAAGCCGACGCGTGCGGGGCGGGGCCGGGTGCGGCTGAGCAGGTCGGCGGCCAGTGCGGCGGAGGCCGCGGTTCTGGTCGCGCTGATGATGGAGCTCTCCAGGCAGGCGAAGGGGTAGCCCGTGTCGTGGTCGTTGAGGATGAGGACCGCGGAGGCCCGGGGCAGGCCCGCGTCGACGTTGGCCGGGAAGCTGGAGATCCATTTCAGGCCGTCGACGTGGACCGACCCGCCGATGGAGGCCGGCAGCGCGATGATCCGGTCCGCGGGGCGGTCCGGGAAGCGCAGGAAGTACGACGGGGGGTTCACGGACCGGCCGGCGCCGTGCAGCCGGTAGGTGGCCTCGACGAGTTCCACGATCTGCTTCTCGCGCCCGCTCAGAGCCCGCTGGACCTGGGCGCCGGGGATCACCGCGAAGGTCGGCGCCGGGGCCGGGCCGGAGCCGGACCGCTGGGTGGTGGGTGACAACAGGTTGGTCATCGCCGGCTCGCCTCCGGGGTCGGGCAGCCATCGGGCAACCGCCGGGGCTCGGCCATGCCGACCAGTACCCGGCGCTCTCCGGTGAAGGCCTCTCTGCTGTGCGCGGTACGGATGTTGTCGACGAGCATGAGGTCACCGTCCTGCCAGGGCTCGCGCCGGGTGTGCTCCTCGTAGGCGGTGTTGAGCAGCCGGACGATGTCCTCGCCGATCGGGGTGCCGTCTCCGAAGCGGGTGTTGAACGGCAGTGCGTCCGCGCCGTAGACGTCGACCAGGTACTCGCGCACCTCCGGGGCGAGCGTCCACTCGTTGAGGAAGGCGATCTGGTTGAACCAGCACCGCCTGCCGGTGAGCGGGTGCCGTACCACGGCGCTGCGCCGCTGCCGGGTGTGCAGGGACCCGTCGGGCTGCCAGGTGAAGTCGATGGCGTGGGCGCGGCAGTACTCCTCGACGGCGGCGCGGTCGTCGGTGCCGAAGGATTCCGTCAGGGACGCCCCGATCTCCTCGTTGTAGGCGCGGGTCAGCAGCCAGCCCTCGTGTTCGAAGCGTTCGGTCACCTCGGTGGGCAGCGCCCGGAGCATCTCCTCCGCGTCGGCCACCGCCGTCGCCCCGCCCTGGCCGGGCGCGGTCAGACACGCGAACAGCATCAGGCCGGGCACCTCCAGCGCGTAGCTCAGTTCGTGGTGCATGCACATCGGCTGGTTCGCCGGCCAGGTCGTGGAGGAGTACACCCCCGGGCCGTGGGAGTCGCGGGGGGCGAAGGCCTCCTGCTCGGTCATCAGGCCGCCGGTCAGTGCCCTGAACACGGCGCCGGCCCCGGCCGCGTCCCGCAGCCCCAGGCCCCGGACGAGCAGCGCACCGTGCTCGGTGACCTGGGCCCGCAGCGCTTCGCGGTGCTCGGCCGCCCAGCTCGCCGCGTCCCCGGGGGACTCGACCCGCAGGATCGGAGGTCTGTCCGGCTGCGGCGGTACGTCGAGCGGTGCGGCCAGGGGTGGTGAGGAAGACATCGCTGTCTCCTTTCGGTTGCCCCGTGGGAGGCGACGGGAGGTTCAGGAGGAGGCCAGGGGTTCGACGGCGCCCAGGACGGCCCGGGCGGCCTCGGCCGGGCGGGTGCGCAGGAAGTAGTGACCGCCGTCGGCGAGTTCGTGCAGCTCCACGCGTTCGGCCAGGAGCCGCCAGTCGTGCCCGCGGTCGGCGTACCCGGCGGTGCTGGGGTCGTCGGCGGCGACGACCACGGTGACCGGCGCGGTCAGCTTCACCGCGGGTGGGGCCGCCAGGGCGGCGGCGAAGTAGCGGTGGGCGGACACGCAGTCGTGCCGGTAGGCGGCACCGACGTGCTCGGCGTGCTCGGCGTTCAGCTCCCGCAGTTCGGTGTAGCCGCTGTCGGCGGTCAGTCCCGCGGCGATGCGGGCGTCGCTCAGACCCGTCAGTTCGGCGATGGCGGCACGCCGGCCGGAGGCGGTGCCGAGCAGCTGGGCGGCGAGGAACACCCGGGTGACGTCGACGCCGTGCTCCTGGAGCTTCCTCGCCGTCGCCACCGCCATCGCGGCGCCGGAAGAGTGGCCCCACAGCATGACCCTGGTCAGGCCGCGGGCGGTGATCTCGGCGGCGACCCGGTCCGCCACCTGCTCGATCGGCGCGAACGGCTCGGGGTGGGCGGCCAGGTCGTGACCGGGCAGGTCGACGGCGTGCACCGCGACCCCGCCGGCCGCCAGGGCGCCCGCCATCGGCCGGTAGTTGACCGCGTTGCCGCCCGCGTAGGGGAAGCACACCAGTACGCAGTCCGGCGCACCGCCCCCTTCCGACAGCGACTGGAGCAGTTCCGGGCGCTGCCGGGAGGTGCCGTCGAGGAGGGCGGCGAGGTCGGACAGTACCGGGTGCCGGGTGATGTCCTTGAGGGACACGGCACGGTCCAGGGCGATGGTGAGTTTCACCGCCGACAGTGAGGTGCCGCCGGAGTCGAAGAAGTGGTCCGTGCGGCCGATCCGGTGCTCGGGGACGCCCAGCAGCTCCGCCCACGCGGCGGCCAGCTTCCGCTCGGTCGGGGTGAGGGGGCCGTCGTCGCGCGCACCCGTGCCGTCGCTCTGTACGGGCTGTACGGCAGCCGTCCGCTCGGCCTGCGCGGTGAGGGCCTTCCGGTCGGTCTTTCCGTTGGCGGTCAGCGGCAGGGCGGGTTGCCAGTGGAAGGCGGAGGGGATCATGTAGGCGGGCAGTTCGGCACCCAGGGCTTCGCGCAGCGCGTCCGGCTGGAGGTGCCGGCCGGTGTAGAAGGCGTTCAGGTGCTTGCTGTGGTCGCCCCGTTCGGCGACGACCACCGCGCCGTCGCGTACTCCGGGCACCCGCAGCAGGGTGTTCTCGATCTCACCGATCTCGATGCGGAAGCCACGGATCTTGACCTGGTTGTCCCGGCGGCCGAGGAACTCCAGTCTGCCGCCGGGCTGCCAGCGGCCCCAGTCACCGCCGAGGTACAGCCGCTCCCCCGGCCGGTACGGGTCCTCCCGGTAGGCCTCACGGGTCCGCTCGGGGTCGTTGACGTAGCCCCGCCCGACACAGACGCCGGAGAAGGCGATCAGTCCCGGCGCGCCCAGGGGCACCAGGGACAGGTGCTCGTCGACGACGTAGACGTGGACGTTGTTGACCGCACGCCCGAGCAGCACACGCTCGGGGACGCCGGCCATGACCTCGTGGTTGGTGTCGTCCGACGTCTCCGTCAGGCCATAGGCGTTGACCAGCTTGATCCCGGGCTGGATCGCGAACCAGCGCTGGATCAGCTCCCGTTTGAGCGCCTCGCCGGTCACCGAGACACACCGCAGGTCCGGCAGCGCGCGGGGCTGCCGTTCCAGGTACGAGACGACCACTTCCAGGTAGGAGGGCACGACCTGCGCCACGGCGACCCGGCCGCCGACGACGGTGTCGAGGAACCGCTCGACGTCCAGGATCGCCTCCTGCCCGACCAGCAGGGTCCGCCCGCCGACGAGCAGCGCGGACACCAGTTGCCACAGCGAGATGTCGAAGCACTGCGGGGCCGTCTGCGCCACCACCGATCCCTCGGCGATCTCCAGGTCGTCGATCTTGGCGTGGAGGTGGTTGAGCAGGCCCGCGTGTTCGCACATCGCGCCCTTGGGCTCACCGGTGGAGCCGGAGGTGAAGTAGATGTAGGCGAGTTGGCCGGCGGCGACCTTCACGCCGACGTCTCCGCCGTCGTGCTGCTCCCGGTACGCCGTCTCGATCGGCAGCTTCTCGACGCCCGGCAGGGTGGTCAGGGCCCGGTCGAGGGTGTCGGTGCCACCGGATTCGGTCAGCACCAGCCGGCACCCGGCTCGTGACAGGGTCGCCGTGATCCGTCCGGCGGGGAAGTGGGGTTCGATCGGCAGGTAGACGCCGCCCGCCTTGAACACCGCCAAGGTCGCCGCCAGCCAGTCGAGATGGCGTTCGGTGACCACCGCGACCACGTCCTCGCGGTCGAGGCCTCGCTCCAGGAGGGCCCGTGCCAGGCGGTTGGCGCGGGCGTTCAGCTCGCCGTACGTCCACTCCCGCTCGCCGTGCACCGCCGCCACCAGATCCGGATGCGCGCGCACCCGCTGCTCGAACAGTTCGTGCACCCGCGCCGACGGCAGTTCGCGGCGGGGCCCGGCCAGTCCCTCGATCTGCTCGTGCACCTCGTCGGCGGACAGCAGGCTCTGCCGGGTGTGATCGGCGTCCGGGTCCGCCGCGATCAACCGCAGCGCGGCCAGGTGATAGCCCCCGACCCGGGCGGCGCAGTCGGTGTCCAGCACCTGCGTGCGGTACCGCAGCCGCACCGACAGCCGCCCGTCCCGGTCCCACCAGCCCACACCCAGCGCGGCGTCGTCGACGAGCCCGCCCTCCGCCCCCGCCGGGTCGAACACGACCTCGTACGACGGGCCCGCCACCGTCAGTTCCTGCCGCAGCTCCTCCACCGGGAAGTGCCGGTGTGTCAGCAACTCGGCCTGGACCCGGTGCGCCTCGGACACGAGCGAGCGCCAGGTCCCGTCGGGAACGGTCAGCCGGCACGGCAGCGGTCCGCCCCGCTCCCCCGCGACGTAACCCGTCACGACCTCCCGCTCACCGGACACGGCGGCCAGCACCTTGGTGTGCGCTGCCAGCAGCACCGCGCTCACCGGCACCGCCGACCGCCGCGCCAGCTCACGCACCGCTGCCGCCACGGCGTCCGGCACGGTCGCCTCGTACTCGGCGACTCCCGCGACCGGCTCCGGAGCCCAGCGTGGCACCGGGGTGACACCTCCGGCGGTCAGCACACGGCTCCAGTACTCCCGGTCCGCCTCTACGCGCGCTCCCATCGCATGGCCTTCCTCAACTCAGCGTCGCCGCAGCGCCGCCCGCCGTAGACATTGCTGTTTCCGAGCCGCTGCCGCGGAACTGGCCGGAGGCATCCGGCAGGTCCGCGGCGGGGTTGCCGCCCCACTGGGCGTTCGGGGGGACTTCCTCGCCCTTCATCAGGAAGGAGTCGGTCGCCAGCACGGCGCCGTCGCCCATCGTCACGCCGTAGTGCACATGGGCGCCGACGCCGAGCGTGCAGCCGGCGCCGAGGGTGGTGCCGTCGGACTTGAAGGTGCCGTCCTCCTGCGAGTGGCACTGGATCTTGCTACCGGCGTTGAGGGTGCAGTCGTCGCCGATGGTGCTGAGCGTCCGCTCCGTCAGGTAGCAGCCGTCGTCGAACACCCTGCTGCCGATGCGCACCCCCAGCAGCCGCCAGACCAGCGGCTTGAACGGCGTCCCGTTGAAGATGTTCAGGTGCTCGTCCGGGACCTTCCACAGGCGCTCGTGCCGCCAGAAACGCGGGTCGTAGATGGAGAACAACTGGGGCCGCAGCGCGCGGAACGAGGTGATGCAGCGCTCCACGAGGATGTAGTAGAGGGTGGTCGACGCGAGCGTGAGTGCCAGATATCCGGCGATCACCACATGCCCGAGCACGCCGTACAGGCCGACGGAGGCGAGCGCGAGAAGCGTGAGCAGGAAGGTGTGCAGCCACCGCGCGAACAGCATGACGGCCATCGAGCGCAGGTTGTAGCGGTTCTTCGCGGCGAGGCACCGGCGCAGTGTGTCCCCGGTCCGCAGGTGGTCGAACCGCGCGTCGCGCTCCACCGACCGGGGGATCTCGAAGCAGGGGGAACCCAGGAGTCCCACCCCTTCGCGGATCTCTCCGTCGAGGGGCACCATCACCTTCGTGGCGAGGAGGCAGTTGTCGCCCGTCCTGCTGCCCGCGGGGTAGGCGATGTTGTTGCCGAGGAAGTTGTGTGCCCCGATCGACGCCCGGGACACCCGGAAGGACGTGCTGGAGAAGTCGGCGTTGAGGATCGAGAGCCCGTCGGCCACCATCGTGCCGCTGCCGACGGAGACCAGGAAGGGGCTCTCGTGCTGCACCTCGGTGCCGAAGTTGGACCCGGTCTGCTCGACGCGGGACAGGTCGTATCCGAGGCCGCGCAGGTAGTGGACGATGTAGGAGCTGTCGCCGAAGAGCCAGGCGAAGAACTTGACGTTGGTCATGCGGGCCGTCGCCCGGTGCGCCGCGTAGTGGAATCCGTAGAGCGGATAGACCCGGTCGGGTCTGACGGCCAGGCTCAGCAGCCGCGGCACGGTGTACAGCACGACGAGACCCACGACGACGAAGCCGAGGAACAGCGCGAGGGACAGCAGCAGCGCGTCGGTGATCAGGGCCGACGGCGCGAGGCCGTCCATGTCCGGAGCCAGTCGTCTGCCGATCGCCGGAACCCCGGTGAACAGCATGTACACCCCGCCGAAGGCCAGCGGCAGGTACAGGAAGAACAACTGGAGCAGGGTCAGGAGTCCGAACCAGGCCCGGCGCGGGGTGCCGCACCTCGCCGGCGCGACCCGCACATAGTCGGTCCGGGTGGGCTGTGCCGGGGTGCCGTGCCGGTGCTCGCCGTCCGGGACCGACTGGCCGCGGTACAGGGCCGAGGAGTGACCGATCTGCGCTCCGTCGCCCATCGACGTGTCGATGTCGATGACGGTCTTCTCGCCGACGAACACGTCGCGGCCGAGCGTGATCCGTCCGGTCTGGATGCGGCCCGCGTGTGCCCGGTAGCAGAGCAGGAACGCGTCCTTGCGGATCACCGTTCCGGACCCGATCGTCAGCAGGTCGGTGCAGACCGGTACGGAGCGGGAGAGGATCGTGACCCCCTTGCCGATGCGCGCGCCGAGTGCCCGGAGGTAGAGAACGTACAGCGGATTTCCGACGAAGAAGACCATCGGATTGGCATGGAGGAGCACTTTTACGAGCCAGAACCGTAGATAGGAGAGACCCCAGACGGGGAACTCGCCGGGTTTCCAGCGGCCGACGAGCAGCCATTTGGCGATGACCGGGAAAAGGCACATGGCCACGAAGACTGCGCCCCCGAAGAGAAGCGACCTCAGGTAAATCACTGCCAGACCTGATCCGGTGGCGATCCACTCGTATCCCCGGGAGGTGACCAGGCCCGCCACAAAGGAGTAGGCCAGGAAGGCCAGCAATTGGCAGGTGCCACAGAGGAAATGGTGCAGCCGGCTCGTCGGCCGGCTCGTCGGGCCGCCCGTCGGCGTCACCGGCGCTTCGGCGGGTGCGGGAGGCACCGCCGCGAGAGCCACCGACAGGCTGCGGATCGTGGGATGCCGGTATATGTCCTTCATCGACGCGGACGGCAGGTCCGGTATTTTCCTGATCCTTGCGCAGAACTGGGCCATGACCAGGGAGTTGGCGCCGAGGTCGGTGAAGAAGTGACTGTCGACCGGAATGCGCTCGAGGGACGCGACGTCGGCGAGTACCTCCGCGAGTCTTCTTTCCGTTTCGGTCGCTGGTCCGGATATGGGAACCTCGGAGGACTGCTCCACCATTCGACCTCCTGGATCGCGAACCGTGGATCTCAGTTTGTGTCGGCCCGCGTCGGGCTGCCACTCCGCATGGATCGCCGTGGCGGCGACGAGCGTTCGACGGGCCTGTCCGCCTTGGTTTCCCGCGCCATTCGGCCTGAGAAGGAGATCACCCGAATGGCCGGAGTCCGGCCGTGGACCCCCTGGAGGTACGACACCCGTGAGGGCTTGTCGGGCATGCCCGGGTCTGGTTGGGTGCGACGTCACGTGCGCGAGAGACGCGCCAGGCGGAAGGGGCGCGGTGTGCGTACGACGGCTCGGCAGGACAGGAGAGGGCCTTTGCCCGAAGGGCTCGGGCAGGCGATCGTCGAGACCGCCGGTGACATAGCCGCTCTGCTGCGCGCGGTGCCCGACACTTCGGCTCCCGTACCCGGATCGCGGTGGTCGGTCGGCGAGGCGGCCGCCCATCTGGCGCTGGCCAACGAGCTGATGGCCGACCTCGCGTCCGGACGGGAACGCCCGTACGGCGACGGCACACCCGGGAGTCTGGCCGCGGCCAACGCGCGTGCGCTGGCCGGGTTCGGGGAGCGCCGGGCGGAGCCGCTGGCGACGATGATCAGCGAGCAGGCCGGCCTGTTCCTGGAGGCCGTGGGGCAGGCCGCGTCCCACGGGCCGGCCGAGAACCCGACACCCCTCACCCCACTCGGCCCCATGGACCCGGCGGTACTCGGGTCATACCTGCTGACGCACATGCTGGGCCACGGTTACGACCTCGCTCGGGCAGCGCACCGCAGGCACATGCTCGACCGCGACCGCGTGATGCTCTGCATGCCGTTCATGCTCTCGGTCATGCCGCGCGTCGCCGACCCGGCGGCCACCGCCGGCCTCACGGCCCGGTACGCCATCCGGCTACGGAACGGCGCGGCGTTCGGCGTCGTCCTGGCCGACGGCGCCGTGAACGTGACCCCGGGGCCACCGGACCGTCCGGACTGCACCATCCTGCTCGAGCCCGTCACCTTCCTCCTGATCGCCTTGGGCCGCCGCAACCCGTGGCGGGCCATCGCGCGGGGACAGGTCGTCGCCTGGGGCCGCAGACCATGGCTCGCGCCGCGCTTCCCGACCCTGTTCACCGCACCCTGACACGCACCGCGGGGCAGGCGCCGCCACGTGGCAGGGCCGCGCCGAGGCCTCCGCCGTCAGGTGGCGTCAGCCGAAGCGGCCCGCCACGTAGTCCGCGGTCCGCTGGTCCTTCGGGGAGTCGAAGACGTCCTCGGTGGCGCCGTGCTCGACGATGCCGCCGGGGGTGCCCTGTTCGGCGAGGAAGAAGGCGCACTGCCGGGAGACGCGGGCGGCCTGCTGCATGTTGTGGGTGACGATCACGATGGTCACCTCGCCGGCGAGTTCATGGATCGTCTCCTCGACGCGGCGGGTGGAGGTCGGGTCGAGCGCGGAGCACGGCTCGTCCATGAGCAGGACGCGGGGGCGTACGGCCAGCGCGCGGGCGATGCACAGGCGCTGCTGCTGGCCGCCGGAGAGCGCGCCGCCCGGTTGGCGGAGCCGGTCGCGGACCTCCTTCCACAGGCCGGCGCGGCTCAGTGACTCCTCCACCAGTTCGTCCTTCTCGCGGCGGCCGGCGCGGACGCCCGTCAGCTTCAGGCCCGCCACCACGTTGTCGTAGATCGACATCGCGGGGAACGGGTTGGGCTTCTGGAACACCATGCCGATGCTGCGGCGGGCGTCCGTCAGGCGCCGCTCGGGGGCGTAGACGTCCTCGCCCTCGAAGAGGACCTCGCCGCCGAAGGCCGCACCGGGAATGAGCTCGTGCATGCGGTTCAGGGTGCGCAGGAAGGTGGACTTGCCGCAGCCGGAGGGGCCGATGAGCGCCGTCACCTGGCCCGCGGGCATCGTCAGCGAGACCCGGCTGAGCACCTGGTGGCTGCCGAACCAGGCCGAGACCGCGCGCGCCTCCAGCATGGCGGGGGCGGCGTCCGAGGGTGCGGCTACGGGGAGTACGGCGGTGTCGGTCATGGTGGGCCACCTCTGGTCGGGGTCGGTCACAGCAGGTTGGGCAGCAGTTCGGTGGTGCGGGTGGCGACCTGGAGGCCCAGCACCGCGACGACCGGGGCGAAGACGATCCATGTCTGGTGGCGGCCCCAGCGGTGCCAGGTCCACACGGCGGCCACGGCCGCGAGCAGCAGCGCCTGAAGCCACATCACCAGCGGCCAGGGCATCCCGGAGGGGCGGGCCATGGGCTGTTCGGCCTCCGGCAGCGTGCCGGAGCGGATGACGGCCGCCGGGGTCCGGAAGGCCGCGGAGACCAGATCGGCGTCGACGCGCAGGACGCCGGCCGGTGCGAAACGCGGGCCCGCGGCGGTGACCAGCACCAGGCGGCCCTTGCCCGGGGCCAGGGTCGCGGGCGCCGGGTCACCGGCCCGTCGTACGTCGAGGACCTGGTACTCGGCCTTGCCCTGGCCGGTGATCACCGTGAAGGTGTCGCCCTCGGCGAGATCGGCCAGATGACCGAACGGGCCGCCGTACGCGGCCGCGCGGCCCATCAGCACGCTGGTGCCGGCCTGTCCGGGCATCGGGGTGTCCCGGCCGTGACCGGGACCGTCGGTCAGGACGGTTGAGTCGGTGCCCTCGAACACGACCTGGCTCAGGCCCAGTTCGGGTATGCCGAGCAGCGCGACCGGGGTGCCGGGCGCCAGCAGTCTGCCCTGCTGGTCGGTCTGGGACACCGGGGCCGTGCCCAGGGCGAGCCGGTTGCGCAGGTCGTCGAACGCGGCGTGCTGCGCGTTGTGCTGCTGGACGCCGCTGAACACCAGCAGCTGGGCGGTGATGCCGAGCAGCAGGGCGGCGAGGCTGAGCAGGCCGCCGCGGGGCGAGGTGGCGGACGGCGGTGACGCTCCGCGGGCGATGGCGAAGAGCACCAGCACCAGGGCCATCAGCACGGCCGCCGCGCCGAAGCCGCGGGCGATCATCGCGGGCTCGGGCGACTTGACGAAGTTGAAGACGGCGAGCGGCAACGACACCATCAGTCCGCTCGTCGGGTCGGCGTTGAGCGCCGCCGTGTAACCCGCGGTGAGCAGCACGGGCGAGGTCTCGCCGATGCCGCGCGCGGTGCCGAGGATGACCGCGGTGGCGAGCCCGGAACGCGCGGTGGGCAGGACCACGTGCCACACGGTCCGCCAGCGCGGCGCGCCCAGCGCCTCCGCCGCCTCGGTCAGCGTGCCGGGCACCAGCCGCAGCACGACGTCCGCCGCGCGGATCACGATCGGCAGCATCATCACGCTGATCGCGAAGCCCGCCGCGAGGCCGGACTTCTGCATGCCGAGGCCCAGGATCCAGGTGGCGTACACCATCAGGCCGGCCACGATCGACGGCAGCGCGGTCATCGCCTCGACGATCGTCCGTACGAACCGGGAGAAGCGGCCCGGGATCTGGTTGAGGTACACCGCGCAGGCGAGCCCCAGCGGGACCGTGATCGCCAGCGCGATGGAGATCATGACGAGGGTGCCGAGCATCGCGTGGGCGATGCCCCCGTGGGTGAGCGGGTCGAGCGGGCCGGCCGCCTGCATGTCCTGGGTGAAGAAGTTGCCGTGCGGCAGCGCCTCGCGTCCCCGCCAGGCGGTGAAGCCGACGACCAGCGCGAGCGCGCAGAACAGCAGCGCGGCCGCCGTCCACAGCACGACGGTCATCACCCGGTCCCGTACGGCCTGCCCGTTCCCCTCCAGCCCGGTCAGCACCGCGTAGATGCCGAGGAAGGCGAGATAGGCCGTGACGAAGAAGCCCAACGGGCCGGAGAACGGGGCGAGTTCACCGAACAGCAGCACCGCCGCGCACAAGCCGGAGGCCGCCGCGCCGCACAGGGAGAGCACTCCGGAGCGGGTGGGCCCGCCGATGCGGCGCGGCGCGTCGGGCGGGTCGGCGGACGCGGTCGGTGCGGGCGCCGGGTCCGGCCCGGCCGGCACGGGCAGCGGAGCGGTGTCTTCCACGACGGTCATCTCATGCCTCGCTCTGCGCGCCGGACCGGGAACGGGCCACGATGGACGAGGCGGTGAAGTTGACCGCCAGGGTGAGCAGGAACAGCGCCAGGCCGGCCGCCATCAGTGCCGACATCCCGAAGCTGGAGGCGTCTCCGTAGTGCAGGGCGATCAGGGAGGAGACGGAGTTGGAGCCGGTCTGCAGGATGTGCGGCTGGATGACGAAGACCGGCGAGATGATCAGGTAGACCGCGATGGTCTCGCCGAGCGCCCGGCCCAGGCCCAGGCCCAGCATCGTGCCGCCGATGATGCCGCCCTTGCCGTACGGCAGTACGACCGCCCGGATCATGCCCCAGCGGGTGGCGCCGAGCGCGTACGCGCCCTCGCGTTCACCGGCCGGTGCCTGGGCGAACACCTCGCGCATCACCGAGCACTGGATCGGCGCGACCATGAGGGCGACGACGATGCCGGCGACGAAGGTCGAGGCGGTGTAGACGCTGTCGGAGGCCAGCGGCTCCCCGGGCTGCGTCCCGTCCACCTTCAGCAACGGGATCCAGCCGAACCAGTCGGACAGCCAGCGCGACAGTCCGATCACGTGCTGCTGGAGGAAGAACAGCCCCCACAGCCCGTAGACCACCGACGGCACGGCCGCCATCAGGTCGACCATCGTCACGAGGGTGCGGCGCAGCGGGCGTGGCGCCACGTCGGTGATGAACAGCGCGGTTCCCACGGCCAGTGGCACGGAGATCGTCACCGCCACGGCGGCGATCAGCAGAGTGCCGGTGAGCACGGCGGCGATGCCGAACCGGTGTACGTCCGGCTGCCATTCGGCCGTGGTGAGGAACGCGAAGCCCCTGACCTTGAGCGCCTGACCGGCCCTCAGCAGCAGGAACAGCCCGACGGCCGCCATGATCGCGAGGACCGCGACACCCGTGGCCGTCAACTGGAACCGGAAGATGCGGTCGCCCGCCCCTGGGGCCGCGTACGGCCTGCGGAGCACGGGTCTTTCGGGATCCGGTCCTGCGGACCCCTCGAGCGCGGACACCACGTGCGTCCCCCCAATAAGGAAATGACTCTCCCCGCACGGGCCCGACCGGGCGCCGTGCGGGGAGAGTCAATGGCCGAATCTTTTCGGCTCCACGCGTCACATATGGATGAAGAATGAACGGCTCATGCCATTTCGGTGGGGTAGATGTGGGGTCACGGCGCCTTGTTCAGGCCACACGGCCCGCCGCCGTCCTCGGTCTTCGGCAGTGCCTGTTCCGCCCAGATCACCTTGCCCTGGGGGGTGTACCGGGTGCCCCAGCGTTCGGTGAGCTGGGAGACCAGGAAGAGGCCGCGGCCGCCTTCGTCGGTCGTCGCGGCGTACCGCAGATGCGGTGAGGTGCTGCTGGCGTCGGCCACCTCACAGGTCAGGGTGCGGTCGTGGATCAGCCGGACGTGGATGGGTTCGCTGCCGTAGCGGATGGCGTTGGTGACGAGCTCGCTCAGGACGAGTTCCATGCCGAAGCCGAGCTCGGACAGGCCCCACTCGTCGAGCTTGTCGGCGGCCGCGAGGCGCACCTTGGCGACGGCGGCCGGATCGGGCGGCACGTCCCAGCCGGCGATCCGGTCGGGCGACAGCGCCCGGGTGCGGGCGATGAGGAGGGCGACGTCGTCCTGGGGCCGGTCGGGCAGCAGCTCGTCCAGCACGGCCTGGCAGCTCTCGTCCGGCGGCCGGTCGGGGTGGCCCGCCAGGGACTCGCGCAGCAGTTCCATGCCCACGTCCAGATCGCGGGTGCGGTCCTCGATGAGGCCGTCGGTGTAGAGCACGAGCTGGGAGCCCTCGGGGAGGTCGAACTCCGCCGTCTGGAACGGCATGCCGCCCAGGCCGAGCGGCGGTCCGGCCGGCAGGTCGGGGAAGGCGGCGCTGCCGTCCGGGAGGACCAGCACGGGTGCCAGGTGCCCGGCTCGGGCCATGGCGCAGCGGCGCGTCACCGGGTCGTAGATCGCGTACAGGCAGGTCGCGCCCACGACGGCCGCGGGAGTCTCGGGGCAGGTCTCGTTCTGGTCGATACGGCCGACGAGGTCGTCCAGATGGCCCAGCAGCTCGTCGGGCGGCAGGTCGAGCGTGGAGAAGTTGTGCACCGCGGTGCGCAGTCGTCCCATCGTGGCGGCGGCGTGCAGGCCGTGGCCGACGACGTCACCGACCACCAAGGCCACGCGGCTGCCGGGCAGGGGTATCACGTCGAACCAGTCGCCGCTCACGCCCGACTGGGCGGGGAGGTAGCGGTAGCCGACCTCGAGGGCGCTCTGCTCGGGCAGGGCCCGCGGCAGCAGGCTCCGCTGGAGGGTGACGGCCAAAGCGTGCTCACGTGAGTAGCGGCGGGCGTTGTCGATGCTGATGGCGGCACGGGCGACCAGTTCCTCCGCCAGCGACAGCTCCTCCTCGTCGAAGGGACCGTGCTCCTTGGACCGCCAGAAATTGGCCACGCCCAGCACGATGCCACGAGCTCGGATGGGGGCCGCGATGAGGGAGTGGATGCCGTAGTCCACGATGCCCTCGGCCCGCTCCGGGTCCTGCGCGCGCCAGCCGGTGGCGGTGGACAGGTCGGTGACCAGTTCGGAGCGGCCGGTGCCGTAGCCGCGGGCCTGCGGCGTGGAGGGCAGGAAGTCGATCAGCCGGTCCTTCTCGTAGAGGGGGTGGTCGTCCCGGATGCCGGACACGGCGATACGTCGCATGCCGGTCGCCGTGGTGGCGGGCTCCTCCCCGTGCAGCACGGCGTCGGCCACGTCCACGGTGACGAAGTCGGCGAAGCGCGGGACGGCGACCCGGGCGAGTTCGTCGGCCGTCCGGACCACGTCCAGGGTGGTGCCGATGCCCAGTCCGGCGTCGTACAGCAGCTTGAGCCGGTCCCGGGCGACCTGGGCCCTGCCGGACACGGCCTGCAACTCGGTGGAGTCGCGCAGGGTGACCACGGTTCCCTTGGGGCCTCCGCCGCGGTCCGTGGGCCGCTGGTTGACCGCCAGCAGCCGGGGCCCGGCGAAGTGGACCTCGTCGGTGGCCTCGCGGCCCGAGACGAGGAGCAGGACCATTTCGGCTTCCAGGCTCGACAGCTCGGCCACCCGCTTGCCCTCGGCGTCCACGGGCAGTGCCAGAAGGCGTCTGGCCTCGTCGTTCGCGAGCAGCAGCACCCCGTTGCCATCGATGATCAGCACGCCTTCGCGGACGGAGTGCAGCACGGCGTCGTGGTGCTCGTACATGCGGGTCATCTCGTTCGGGGCCAGGCTGTGGGTCTGGCGGCGCAGCCGCCTGCCTGCCAGAGCCGTCACGCAAGTCGCCGCTCCGAGCGCGCCTCCTCCGGCGGCCAGGATGATCGGTATCTGCCGGTCCACCTGGTTGGTGACGTTCTTGACCTTCAGCCCGGCGGAGACGAGGGCCACCACTTTGCCGCGGGTGTCCTTGATGGGAACGGTGGCCTGCACCTCATGCCCCAGCGGGCCGTGGACGCTCTCCGTGTAGACCTTCCCGGCCAGCGACGGCCCGATGGTGCCCACGAACCGTTTACCGATCTTGCTCGGCATGGGGTGGGTGTAGCGGATGCCGTGGGTGTCCATGACGACGACGAAGTCGACGCCCGCGGACCTGCGCCCCGCCTCGGTCAGCGGCTGGAGCACCTTCGACGGAGCGGGGGTGCGCAGCGCGGTCAGGATGCCCGGGGAGTGGGCGAAGGTCTGCGCGACGGCTATGGAACGGCGCTTGGCTTCGGCGTTGGTGTCCCGTCGCGACTGCAGGAAAAGAGAGAAGACAGCGAAGACCACGAGCAGCACCACCAGTGCCACCTGCAGGATGAACACCTGCCCCGCGACGCTCCGCGGGCTCTTTCCCGACAGTGGTCGCAGCGATATTCGCCTAAGCCGGGCAAATCGGTCTCGCATTCGGCCTTTCTAGCACTGCTTGTCCCGAATCGTCACCACCCTGCCCAAAGAGCGCTGGTCACCACTGTCTCTGCTGTCACATGGGTCACATCAGTCACGGCGGACCACTGTCCGCGGGCGCGGTCAGAAGGCCGTGTGCGCGAACCACGAATCGAGTGCCGCGACCTCTCCCGAGACCTCGAAGACCGCCTCCCGGTACGACCGGCGCCCGTAGAGCAGCAGCAGGAGGAGGGCGGCCGGCCCGCCCACCGTCACGTTCGGCGCGGATTCCGTGGTGCCGCCTTCCACGCGCGGCAGCAGGCGGAATCCGTCCGGATCCAGCCGCACCCGCCACTCCTCACCGGCCCCGTCGACGGAATCCGTGGTCCGGAAGGCGATGATCTCGCCGTTGCCGCGCAGTTTCGCCACGTCGGGGGCGAAGAGGCCCGCGTAGGGCAGGTTGACGAGGAACTCGTCCACCCCGTCCGCCGCCAGGACGGGATCGATGTCCGGCTCACGGCCGACGGCACGCTCGGCGTCCACCCGGTGCACCAGCGTCTCGAACAGCATCCGCCGGGCCCAGAACCGGGCATGCTGGTCCTCGCCCCACGCCCACATGGCCGCCTCGGGGTCCGTCGCCCGCAGTACGGCCGCCACCTGGGGTACGCCCGCCGCCACCCAGTCGGCATACTCCTGCGCGCGCTCGGGCAGCCCCAGCTCCACGTCCCGGCTGCGCGGGGGCTCCTGCACCAGCCGGGTCAGCAGCGCGGAGAACCAGCGCTGGAGCGATCCCACATGCCGCGAGAGCTCGGCCAGCGTCCAGTCGGGGCAGGACGGCACGGCGGTCGCGGGGTCCGCGCCCCTGGCCACCTCGGCGAAACGCAGCGTCTCCCGTTCGATCGCCTGCGGATAGATGTCGTACGGCAGCGGGTGTCCCGCCCGGCCCGTCGTCTCCATGTGCTGCCGCCCTTCGGTCCCCGGTACGAAATCCGTCGCGATCAGTGTGGCGGCTGGAGCGCACTCCAAGGCAAATCCGCCGGGTGCCTGCGAGCCTGACCGAGGGAGAATCGGAATATGCCCTTCCGATTCCGTGACGGCCGGGCAATCCCAGGGCTCGGATGGACCGTACATACTGATATGTCGAGATTTCGGTTCCCCGTGAGCCGCCTCCCGGACGAGGCTCTGCTGTCCGGGCTGGCCACGGGCGATCCGGAGCTCGCCGTCACGTTCGTGCGCCGGTTCCAGCACACGGTCTTCGGTGTCGCCATCGCCGTCGTCGGGGATCCGCAGCTCGCCGAGGACGTCGCCCAGCAGACGTTCGAGCGGGCGTGGCGCCATGCGCAGATCTACGACGCGCGTCGCGGTTCGGTGCGGACCTGGCTGACGGCCATCGCCCACAACCTGGCCATCGACGCCGTACGCTCGCGGCGGCCGGAGCCGGTGGCGCCCGAGGACCTCGAGGCGGTCCTCGGGGTCGTCAGCGAGACACCCGAGCGGCACGCGCTGGCCGACGAGGCGTCCTCCCTGCTGCGGGCCGCCGTGGCGGAGCTGCCGCCCGAACAGGGGCGAGCCCTGGTGATGGCGGGCATCTACGGCATGACCGCCCAGCAGGTCGCCGACTCGGAGAAGATCCCGCTGGGCACCGCCAAGACGCGCATCAGGTCGGCGATGGGCAAGCTGCGGACCACACTCGCGGCTCCGAAACGAGGCGACCATGTCGAGTGACGTGACCTGCGAAAAACTGCGGGAGATCGGCGCCGAACTGGCGCTCGGCGTGCTGCCCGGCCGGGAACGGGCCGGCGCGGTCGCCCATCTGGACGAGTGCGCGGAGTGCCGGGAGTACATCGAGCAGCTGACCCTCGTGGGTGACGGGCTGATCGGACTGCTGCCCGGCAACGAGCCGCCGGTCGGGTTCGAGACCAGGGTGGCGCAGGCCCTCACGCAGGGGGCGCCGGGTCGGGAAGGGCGTTCGCACGCCCGCGAGCCCTCCGTGCCACCCCAGCGCCGACGCGGCGGGGTACGGCTGCGGATCGCCTCCGCCACCGCCGCGCTCGTCGTCGCCATAGGGTTCGGCGGCTGGGCGGTCGGTACGGCGATCGAGGACGTCGCGGCCGGCCCGTCCGCCACCTCCCCCGGCAGCGGCACGGAGATGCTGTCCGGAGACCTCACCTCGACCGCCGGCCGGAAACCGGTCGGTGAGGTCTATGCGCACGCCGATCCGCAAGGCTGGATCTACATGACCATCGACCTCGCCGGTGCCGGGAAGCCCTACAGCGGCAAGGTCTTCTGCCTGCTGGTCCACAGCGACGGCAGCACGGTTCCCGTAGGCGCCATGACCCTGCGCGGAGGAAAGGGCTCCTGGGGCAGCCCCGCCTCCGTCGATCCCAAGGCACTCACCGGCGCGCGGGTGACGGCGTCCGACGGCACCGTGCTCGCCACGGCCCACCTGGGCGCGTCCGGCCAGGCCGCTCCGGCGTGGTTGACGTAGGTGCGCGACGCGGACTAGCGGGCGGCTGCCGAGGAGACGGCCGCCCTGGCCGCGCGTTCCACCAGGGAGACACCGCCCCCCATCGTCGTGCTCCCGTCCGAGAGGACCGCGACGAGGTAGTGGTGCCCGCCCGCGGTGATCTCTCCGACGCTGTTGACGTCCCACCGCTTGGTGGCGGTGCGCTTCAGCCAGCCGTTCTTCAGCGCCCATCCGGAGTCGGCGGCAGCCGAGACGCCCCAGGCCTGCTCGCCGGCGATACGAGTCATCAGCGTGCGGATGCAGGCGCGGGACGCCGCGTCCAGCGCCGGGGAAGCGCCGCCTGCGCGGGGGCCGGCGTCGAAGATGTCGCCCAGCAGCCGTATCTGGTCGCTCGCGGTCGTCCGGGTCAGCCCCCAGTCGGTGCCGGAACCGCCCTTCGTCGAGGTCAGTCCCAGCCGCTTGTTCGCGGCGTCCAGACCGGGCGCCAGGCCGATGCGCCGCCACAGCGCGCTCGCCGCGTCGTTGTCGCTGTGCTCGATCATCACTTCCGCACGGGCGCGGTCCTGCGCGGTGAGACTACGGCCGGCGTCCTGGGCCTGGAGCAGCGCCGCGGCAAGGATGTCGACCTTCACGATGCTGGCGGTGTCGAAAGGGGTGTCGTCGCCGTACACGGCGGGCTCGCGGCCGGAGTCGTCGAGGTCGAGAGCCGCGGCCGACACCCGTTCCTTCCCCTGCGGCCGCACCCGATCGAGGAACGCGGCCGTCGCCGCGTCCGACCCCGCGGTGGCGGCGCCGGGCCGCGCGGCCGCCGGGGCGGCCGCTGCCGGTACCGGGTCCACCGCCCCGGCCGCCAGGAGCCCCGCCACCGAGGTCGCGACGGCGCCGGCCCACATCGCGGCACGCCTGTGCGGCAGGAGGCAGGGGCGGTACGGCATCGGCAGGACCTCGGCAAGTTCGCGGGACAGCGGCACAGACCCGCGAAACCTAAACAAATTGCCTGCCGCGCGACGTGACCGTCGCCACGAAAAGCCCGTTTTGCAGCGAACTGTGAAGGGTTTCACAGCTCGGCCGAGGGGAGTCGATCAGGGGGCCGTGGTCGCGCCCCGGCAGTCGGGACACAGGCCCCAGAACGTCACGGCGGCCTCCTGGGTGTCGTACTCGTCCGGCAGCAGCGGCTCCATGCAGGGAGCCGCACCCACCGTGCACTCCACGTCACGGATGGCGCCGCAGGCGCGGCACACGAAGTGGTGGTGATTGTCGTGGCGCTCGATCTCGTAACGGGCCGGGTGACCCGGGATCTGAGTGCACCGGACCAGACCGGCGTCCGTGAGCGCGCGCAGCACGTTGTAGGCGGCCTGGAGCGACAGACGGCCGGTGATCCGCCGGGCACGTTCACGCAGAGTGTCGGCGTCGAGGTGGCCGGGCGATTCGTGGACGGCGGTCAGCATGGCCATGCGCGGGGCGGTGACCCGCATGCCCGCCGTGCGCAGCCGTGCGGCGGCCAGTGCCATGGGCTCGTCGGCGGTGGAGGTGGCCGTCATGCCGCCGCCAGATCCGCGGACAGCTCGAACCACACGCTCTTGCCCACGGGCCCGTACGTCCAGCCCCATCGCACGGCCAGTGCGTCGACCAGCGCGAGTCCGCGGCCGGACTCGTCCTCGAGGTCCGCCTCGCGCGGACGGGGCGGCACCGAGGAGCCGTCACTCACCAGACAGCGCACATCGGCCACCCACTCGAGAGTGAGGCTCATCGGGCCGTCGGCATGCCGCAGCGCATTGCCCACCAGCTCGCTGACCAGCAGCTCGGCGGTCGGGACGAGGCCGGTGAGACCCCATCGGGACAGTACGTCGCGGACGGCGGCCCTGGCTCGAGCGCACGCGGTCGGCGACCACGGCAGGGTCCATGGTCCGCCGACGAACGATTCCAGGCCGCTCCCGGACAGCGGCGCACCGAGCGTCACGCTCTGGTGGGGGTCTCGGGGGACAGTGCGGTCCATGGGGTGGTGCCTTCGCGGGACGGGTGCAATCTCACTTGAAACCGTACGCCTCTTCTGGAGTCGGTCAAGTGTGTGGATTGCATCATCTTTCTGGATCCATACATGTTCGGAACACGCGGTTCCGTGACAACCGTCACGCCGGGCCCACGACCTCGCCGTGCCGGTTAGTAGCAGCCGCTCCGGTGACATAGGAGACTTGTCCGTCTTGGTGCGGACACGTCTCGCGTGCGGCTCGAAGGCATTCCGCCCGTTCAGGGGTTCTCGCCCGTTCGCGACACTCAAAGGCTGCTGACGGAGCATCAGCGCTCCCCGTCACCGCGGCGGCACGACCAGCACGCCCCCACTCCCCTGGCAAGGGCCGCGAAAGCCTACGAAGCCGGGTAGTACCAAGAGCCCTTTGCGCTCTCTGTGCGGCCCTCCCAAGAATGACGACCCGCAGGACGTCGTCGCAGTTCAGGGCAGGTCACGCAATGGGAAAGCACAGCAAGAAGCAGTACTACCGCCGGATAGCCGTCGCCGCCGCCGTCGTGGGAGCCGTGGGCGTGCCGTCCGTCGCCATGGCCTGTGCCGACTGGGGAGCCGGCGGCGGAGATCAGGCCCACGGCACCGCGACGAACACGGCCGCGGAGTGGCGGGGCAACACCGACCGGGACCTCCAGTGGTACCGCCACTGGAGGCACCGCTGGGACGGCGCCACGGACAGCGCTCCCACCGCGTCACCGGCGTCGAAGGCCCCGACCGCCGCCCCGAGCACTGCGCGGACCACCGCGCCGAAGCACCGGACCGGCACCGCACCCGGCACGCCGAAGACCACCACCCCCAGCCCCAGGGCCACCGCCCCCGCCGCCAAGACCCCCTCGGCGCCGAGCATCCCGAAGCCGACGGCCACGGCCTCCGGGGTCGCCGCCCGCGTCATCCAGCTCGTCAACGCGGAGCGCGCCAAGGTGGGGTGCTCGGCCCTCACCTCGAACGCGACCCTGGCCAAGGCCGCCCAGGCGCACAGCGCGGACATGGCGGCCCACCAGAACATGTCGCACACCGGGTCCGACGGATCGTCCCCGGGCGACCGGATCACCAGGGCCGGCTACAGCTGGAGCGCCTACGGCGAGAACGTCGCCTACGGCTACTCCACCCCCGAGCAGGTCATGGCGGGCTGGATGTCCAGCCCCGGCCACCGGGCGAACATCCTCAACTGTTCCTTCAAGCAGATCGGCGTGGGTCTCGCACAGCCCGGCTCCTACTGGACCCAGGACTTCGGCACGCCCCGGTAGGGCTGGGACCCGGTGACGGTCAGGGTCGCCGGCCGGTAGGGGACGTAGGCCGCTCCGTCCAGGCCGAGCGCGGTGGCCGACCGCTGGAGGGCGGCCGGGCCGGCGGCGGCCCAGCTGCCCGAGGCGACGCGGTGTTCGAGGGCGTGGAGGGCGGCGACCGTCTCGGCGGTGGTGAAGGTGCAGTGGCCCTGGCGCTCGACGTAGGCCTGGCGCAGCAGCGCGCCCCGGCCGGCCGCGTGGACGCGGTCGGCGAACCGGCGCTCCTGCTCGACCGGGACGAGGTTGTCGGCGGTGGTGTGCACGTCCAGCAGGGGTACGGCGAGTCCCTGCCCCGCGGATGAGGTGCGCTCGGCGGTGCGGACGGCGTCCGGGTCGGCGGTGATGCGGGCGCCCGAGGTCAGGGCCTTCAGGTCGGCGCGCAGGTCGAGTCCGGCCGCCCGGTACAGGGCACGGACCTGCGGGGCGTGGACGGATCCGGCGAGGAGGCGGGCGTAGTCGACACCCCGGTTCCAGGAGTTGTCGCCGCCGACCGACTGCTCGACCGCGTACCGGCCGCCCTCGACGAAGGACAGGATGCCGCTCGCGAACCAGGCGTACTGCTGCTCCTGCTGGCCCGCCCAGTCGGTCGGCGCGGGGGCGGTCCGGCCCGGGGCCCACGCCGGCAGGTTGAGGAAAGCGGCGGCCAGCGCGATGCGGGCGCGGCCCCGCGGTGTGGCCTGTGCGGCGGTGACGGCCGCGGTGAGCTGCTGGGCGGTGGCGGCGGCCTCGTCGGCGGAGCCGAACCGGACGAGCTTGACGTCCTGTTCGGGCAGGAGCAGCCGGGCGAGGGTGTACTCGGCGTCGAGTTGGTAGTTGTCCAGGTCGGTGCCGCCGGCCACCAGCCCGCACAGGCCCAGCGCGCCGTCGACGCGGCCGGCGCCGTCGCGGGCGATCCGGGCGTTGACCAGCCCGCCCATGGAGGTGCCGACGGACAGGGTGCGGCTCGGTGTGCCGATCCGCGCGGTGACCGCGTCGAGGGTGGCGAACTGGTCCCGTTCCGCACTGGCCAGGGCCCACATCGAGCCGTTCGGGTCGTAGGAGGAGCCGGCCAGTGCGTATCCCTGGGCGAGGAGTTCGTCGCGTACGGCGTCGGTGGGCGCGTCGCGGGCGACGAGCGGGCCGAAGCCGTGGCTGAACAGCAGCAGGGTGCCGTTCCAGCCGGCGGGGACGTCCGCGATCCAGGTGCCTCCGTCGGCGAGGGTGCCGGTGAGATGGCCGGAGGCCGCGGTCCGGGCCTGCACCGCCGCCGGGGCGGAGCCGGCTGTCAGGGCGGTGACCGCGGCTGTGGCGAGGGCGACGAGGGAGAGACGCAGGCGGGTGCGCATGACGGCGGCTCCTGTGGGAGTGGGGGCGGGAGCGTGTCGTACCGATGCCCTGTGGCAGTTGCTCGGTGGCAGATGCTCAGTGCACTGAACGCCACGGAATCTAGGGCAGTTTTCTTGCAGCCGTCAATCATGTGCACAGTATTGGTCAGTCGAGCACGAGGGGATTGGGCAGCGTGGCTCCGGGATGCATGCGCAGCAGGGTGTGGAGGACTCCCGCCAGGCCGGACATGAGGCTCGGGGAGAAGGCTTCGCGGGCGAGGCCGCCGACGGGACCGCGTTGTTCGAGGCCGGTGAGGATCTCGCCGTCGAGCGCCGACGGGTCGCCGAACTCCATGGACGTGAGGAACTCCCAGAGGCCGAGGTCGCCGTGGCACAGGGTGTGGCTCCAGCCGAAGCCCTCGGCGGCGCAGGCGCGTGCGGCGCGGTGGGCCATGTCGAGGTGGGCCGGATCGCCCGTGCGCCGGTGGAGGTCGAGCATGCCGATGCCGACCCCCGCGCTGCCGTGGCACCAGCTGGTGAAGAAGTCCTCCTCGGCGCCGACGCGGACGTCGAGCCAGTTGCCGTGCCCGGGTCGGTAGAGCGACTCCTGGTAGGCGAAGGCCCGCTCGCCGAGGTGCGTCCAGTCGCGCCGTTCGGCCGGGGAGCCCGCGTCGCCGAGGGCGAGCCGGGTCAGCGCCCAGCCGATGCCGGTGGCGCCGTGGGCGAAGCCGCCGATGCCCTCGGGGTTGAGCCGGGTCGTCCAGCGGGCGCCGCTCGCGTCGACGGTGGCCAGCCCGGTGAGCCGGCGGCCGATGTGCGCGGCGGTGCCGAGCCACCGGTCGTGTCCGGTCGCCGCGGCCAGGTCCAGTAGGGGGACGATGCCGCCGGCCGCCCCGTTGAGGAGGTCCACCTCGATGTCGTCCTCGACCAGCCGGCCGCCCTCCGCGAGCAGCAGGGCCCGGTCGGCGGCCCGTTCCAGCAGCCAGTCCTCGCCGAGCACCCGGTGCAGCGCCAGCCACGTCCACACCTGGGAGGCGGCACCGCTGAACGCCCCGGCCGACGGTGTCGGCGTCCGGTCCTCGGTGGAGACCAGCACCCGCAGCGCGCCCTCGAAGGTCTCGGCGACTCCGGGCACGTCGTCCGCGCGTCCCGCCCGCACCTCGGTCACGTACTCCGCGAGGGTCAGCGCCACCCCGCCCTGGCCGGTGTAGAGGTCGGCGGGCAGCACCCTGATGGACCACCCCGCAGGCGTGAACACGGGGCTGATCCAGGTGACCGTGCCGTCCTCGCCGCGCACGGCCCCGTCGCACAGCCGCCGCACCATCTGGGCGGCCAGGTCGCGGCGCCGCCGCTCCCGGTCACGGGCGTGCGGTTCGCGGGCGGCGGCCTGCACCCGCTGGGGCAGCGAACGCTCGTTGAGGTACGCGCCCACCAGCGCGTCCTGGATCACCGACTCCTCCAGCGCCAGGTCGGCGGTGCGCCAGTCCTCGACGGTGGACCGTACGGCGGCCGCGTCCACGGTGAAGGTGAACATCGGTATGTCACCGATCAGCAGGTCCGCGATCTCGCCGTCGATGGCCGCACGGTCGGTCGGAGCGCCGGGCAGCACCTCGGCGTTGCGGCGCAGGATGTCCCGGGCCCGCTCGACGGCGGCCGCCTCGTCGTGCAACGACGCCGGGTGCCACAGCATCCGGCCGATGTCGACGTACGCCTGCGTCGGCCGCAGGATCCGCCGCGCCCGGGCACCCTCGAAGCGCCGCAGCAGCCGGTACGGATCCGTCCCGGGCCGGTGCAGATGCGCGGTCATCTCGCGGAACCCGGCCAGGATCCGGTCCCAGTACACGCTCAGCACCGGGGTGGGGCTGGGGTGGTTGTCCGTGGGCGGCATCGCCACCAGGTCCACCTGGAAGCGGGCCGCCGCGGTACCGGCGTCCGCGATCACCGGGTTCGGGATCAGGGGCTGCTGGCCGGGCAGCGCCCCGACACCGGAGATGTCCACCCCGCCGAGCGCGAATCCGGTGCCGCGCACGGGCAGTAGTCCGGTGCGCAGCACCGTGCGGCGGATGGCCGCCGCCGCCACGTCCACCGCGTCGCCCCGGCCGCTGGGCGGGAAGGGCGCGGGGGCGTCGAAGAGCGTCTCGGCGTCCACGATCACCGGCACCGGGCCCGCGGCGATCATGTTCTCGGCGTGCATGTCGGTGCCGCCGGTGAAGCGGAGCACGGCCAGCCAGTGCCCCATGTTGCGGTAGAAGGAGGCGAGTTCGGCGTCATCGGCGCAGTGGCGGTGGCGGACGAACTCGGCCCAGCCGTAGCCCTCGCGCGGCAGCGTCCGCGGCACCCGGATGCGTTCGTCGGGCGCCGGGGCGCCGGGGAAGCCGGCGTACAGCTCGTCCAGCAGTGCGCCCAGGGCCACATCCGTGTCGGACGGCCGGGGCTTGTACATGACGCTTCCGCCGGCGAAGTCGGCCCGGCTGACCGTCAGTCCGCCGCGGTGGGTGTCGCCCGCTCCGAACGCGACGGCACACAGCTGCCCCGCGGGCCCGTCCAGCAGCGGCCGCAGCAGCTCACGGTCCGCGGCGAGCCGTTGTGCGAAACCGGCCGTCGCCGCCACCGACAGCCGTGCCACCGACGCGATCCGCGTGGCCACGGTCGGGTACCGGCCGGCCAGCCGGTCGAGGTAGCCCTCCTCGGCGGCCTGCTCGATGAACTCGGCCCACGTCTCCGTGTCGGCCACGGCGTCCGCGCCTTCGGCGGCCCGCCCGCCGCCCGCCGCCATGTGCAGCGCGCGCAGTTCGATCAGGAACAGACGGGACAGTTTGGCGTGCAGCGACCTGAGCAGGGCACTGTGGCCGCCCTCCAGCACCGCCTCCCGCTCCGCCCGGCCCAGGGCGTCCACGGCGGCCAGCCGCCGGGCCAGCTCCTCCCGCCACGGGCGGGCGATGGCTCGTACGGGCCGGGAGAACCACTGCTCCTCGTCGCCCCTGCCCGGCTCCACTGGTACCGATCCGCTCACCGTCCACCCTCCCGATGCCAAAAAAGGAGCACGGGGAACCGCGCCGTGGTTCGGCACGCGGTCCCCCGCGCCTGTGCTCTTCTGAAGGTGCCTCAGGTGATCAGCAGCACCAGCTGCCGTGGGAGCCGCTCGGGCTGGAACAGAAGCCGTAGAGGGAGTCGCTCGGGTCGGTGAGTGCGGCCTCGGCCGCGGTGCCGCCGACGTAGAGGGGCCCGGCCGGGTTGGCCTGCCCGTACGCGCTCTCGGCGCCGGACAGCCAGGCGTCGAGCACGGCGGCGGTGGAAACTCTGGTCTGGGGCATGGATGGCCTCCAAACGAGGGGATTGGGACGGATTGCCCAGCCCTGAGTATCGCCGGATTCGAACGCTCGTCAGACGAACAATCCGGCCACAGTCGGGCGGTGCTGGTGCGGCGTACGGCTACCCGTGGGAGGCCTGCGGCATCGTCGAGTGGAACCTCCAGTGGCCGGAGCCCACCTCGTACACGGCTTCCGTGTCACCGCTGCGCAGGAGCCGCGCGCCCGCCGGCGCCTCGGCACGGCCGTCGGAGGCGGGGACGTGAACCTCCGCCGTGCTCCCGGCGGGCACGTCCACGGTCAGCCGGAACCGGTCGGCATGGCGTGTCCAGGCGGTGCGTGCGATGCCGTACGGGGTGCGGTAGGAGCCGGCTGCCGAGGTCATGTCGCCTTCCACCGCGGGATCGACGAGGAGTTCGGCGTACCCGACCGAGTCGGCCGTCTGCGCGAGACCGGCGACGCGGCCGGTGAACCAGGAGTCGATGGCGCCGAGCATGAAGTGGTTCTGCGACTGGCCCGGTCCGCCGTCCCAGGACTCGCCGAGCGTGGTGTTGCCCGCCCGCACCTGGTAGCCGTAGCTCGGACTGGTCGTCTGCGTGGCGATCTCGTGGACGATGTCGTCGCGGTCGGCGGCGGACAGCACCCGGAGGGCGGCGGGCAGGGAGATCTCGCCCAGCAGCAGGTGGTGGCCGGCGGCCTCGACGGCGGTGGTGAAGTGGGCGAGCAGCCGGTCCCTCTCCCCCGCCGGGTAGGCGCCCATGTCGAGGGCCAGCGCCTCGGCGCCCTGGCCGCCGCCGCCGAAGGTACCGGTCGTGGCGTCGTAGTACTTCGCGGCGAGGGCCCCGGCGCTCGCGTCGGCCTTCGCCCGGTACTCGTCGGCCGCCGGCCGGTCGCCGAGGACGCCGGCGATCCGGCTGAGACCGTCGACGACCCGCCAGTAGCCGTAGGTGCCGGCCACCGCCCGTGGGAAGGTGCGGTCGGGCGTGAACCAGTCGCCCAGGCCCTGGTCCAGGATGCCGCCGCTCACCTGGCGCTCCAGGTAGGCGGCGTACTGCCGCATGCGCGGGTAGTAGGTGCGCAGCGTGTCGCGGTCGCCGTAGGTGGTGTACAGCTGCCAGGGCACGAGCACGAACGCGCCGCCCCAGTTGGCGTCGTCGCGGTAGGCACCGGGCAGGCTGGTGTACTCCGGGACGGTGCTGGGGATCAGCCCGTCCTCGGTCTGCGCGTCGGCCATGTCCCCGACGATCTTGCGCAGTTGGGCCTGTATGTCGTAGTTGCCGGCGAGTGCGGGGAAGACCAGCTGGTCCTGTTCCAGCCAGCCCAGTTTCTCCCGGCTGGGGCAGTCGGTCAGGACACTCATCATGTTGCCCTCGATCGCCCGCCGGATCAGCGAGTGGATGCCGTCGACGAGCGGGTCGGAGCTGGTGAAGTCACCGGCCGAGGTGTTGTCCGTGTGCAGGACCCGGCCGCGTACGGAGACGGTGGCGCCGTCGGGGACACCTTTCAACTCCAGGTAGCGGAAGCCGTGGTAGCTGAACCGGGGGTGCCAGGTCTCGGTGCGGGCGCCGCGGGTGGTGTAGGCGTCCCACAGCGGGGCGCCGACGTTGCTGATGGACTGGAAGGCGTGGCCGTCCTTGAGGCTCTCCGCCGGGTAGGCGCGGATCTCGGTCCCGGCGGGGGCGCCGGCGGTGATCTCGGGCCAGCCGGCGATGTTGCGGCCGAGGTCGAAGACTCGGCTTCCGTCGGCGCCGTCGACCTCCTTGCCGGTGAGGGTCCCGACGACCCGGATCGGCTCGGTCTCGCGGGCGCTGAGCACCGCCGGTCGCTGTTCGGTGCCCGGTCCGGGTACCGCGACCGCCCGCTCCCAGCCGTGCCGGTCACCGCGCGGCTCGTCCCAGTGCGGGAGTTCCCGGCGCGCGTCGTAGTCCTCTCCGCCGTACCAGTTGGAGGAGGTGGTGGGTCCGAGGGTCACCCGCCAGTCCGCGCCGCTGGTGACGGTGCGGACGCTGCCGTCGGCCAGGGTGACCTCGAGCCGGGCGATCAGCTTGGGATCGCTGAGGTTGCCGTACAGCTTGCGGTAGCGGTCGGCGGTGCTGACGACATCGGACATGCCGTTGCCCAGGGCGACGCCGATGGTGTTGGCGCCCGTCCGCAGCCGGTCGGTCACGTCGTAGGTGGCGTACTGGACGCGTTCGGCGTAGTCGGTGTTGGCGGGTTCCAGCACGGCGTCGCCGACCGGGCGGCCGTTGAGGGTGGCGTCGTAGACACCGAGGCCGGCGATGTACAGCCGGGCGCTGCGGACCGCGCGGGGCAGGGTGAAGTCGTCGGCGAGCAGCGGCAGTCCGGCCGGCAGGTACGGCTCGGGGGGCGCCTGGCCGGTGACGTGGGTGAGCGAGGTGAACGGCCCCGTGGCGCCGTCCGCGCTCGACAGGGTGTAGTCGACGGGGAAGTCGGGCACGCGGCCGTCGTCGGTGAGGACGTCGGCGCGCGGGTACAGCGCCACCTGGTCGAAGGTCTTCGGTGTCCTGAGGTCGAGGGTGAGCGTGACCGGGGTGTCGCCGGCGTCGGGGCCGGAGTGCGCGGCACCGGAGTATCCGGCCGCGGTCTGGAGCGCGCTGTTGGGCAGGCCGTCGACGGCGAGGGCGGGTTCCCAGGTCTTGCGGATCGTCCTGGTCTCCGAGGCGGTGACCGCGGCGCCCCGGGCGAGGCCCGTGGTGGAGGTGACCGAGTCGCGGACGTCGATCTCGCCGAGCTCCACGCGCCAGGTGCGGGTGGGGAAGTCCTCGGCCAGCGGCAGACCGAGTTTCGTCACGTCCAGGCGCAGGTAACGGGCCGTGGTGCGGGGCACTTCGACGACGACCGGCTGGACGGTGCGCTTGCTCAACTGCCAGGCGGGGTGGGTGATCCAGTCCGCGTTCCAGTCCGACCGCTCGGTCAGGCCGGTCTCGAAGTCGGCGGTGTCGCTCCAGCCGGAGGCCTGGTCCGTGCGCCGCGACCAGAGCATGACCCGCCAGTAGACGCGCGTGCGCGAGCCCAGTGCCCTGCCCGCGTACGTCGTCTCGGGGACGGTCGAGCGGACCGTGCCGGAGTCCCACAGGTCGGGACGGCCGGCGCGGAGCCGCTCCGGGGAGGTGGCGGCCTGGACGCGGTAGGCGCCCTGGAGGACGTTCGCGGCGCGGGCGGTGGTCCGCCAGCTGAGGGCGGGGGTGGTGTCGTCGATGCCGAGGGCGTGGGTGAGGTGCTGGGTGCGCAGGCCGGCCGGGGAGATGGTGCCGGTGGTCGTGGCGTCGGCGCTCGCGGCGCCCGCCAGTACGGTCACGAAGGCGGTCAGCGCGGCGGGGAGGAGGAACCGGCGCCGCTTTCTGCCGGGGAGGCGAGAGAAAAGCATGATGCTCCGGGGGTCGAGGGGGTGCGTCAGACGCGGGTGAGGCGGGCGGTGACGCGGCGCCGGAAGCGCAGGGTCACGGGGCCGAGCAGCCCGGACGGCAGCGGCTTGTTGCGCTCGTTGGAGAGCGTGTTGGCGACGCGCACGCCGAGACGGTTGCGTCCCGGGACGATCAGACCGGTGACGTCGACGACGAACGGCGCCCACAACAGGGGCGGGAGCTCGCGGCCGTTGACGGTCACGGCGGCCACGTCGCGCACGTCACCGAGGTCGAGCAGGACCCGGCGGCCGTCGAGCAGGGACCGTGCCACGTCGGTCGTGGTGGTGTAGGTGCCGCTGCCGGAGAACAGGGGGTCGTGGGCCGTCCAGCTGCCCAGTGGGCCGGTGGTGGGTGTGGATCCGTCGCGTTCCAGGGTGAGCGTCCAGTCGCCGTCCACGGCGAGCGGTTCCAGCGGGTCGTCGATACGAACCGTGCCGCGGTAGGTGTGGGTGCCGTCGGTGCCGGTGAGCCGGTGGTCGCCGGGGGCGGCGGCTTCGACGGTCGCGCGCAGGAGGTGTCCGTCCCGCTCGACGCCGATGACGGGCAGCGGGGCGGCGGTCAGGTGCGGCGGGGTGGGTTCGTCGCGGCGGACCACGACGATCCGGGTCTGGTACGGCTCGAAGGCGAGCGGCAGGCGGACGCCGCGCCGGGTGCCGCGGTGGACCGGGGCGGGTTCCGTGCCGCCCGTCGCCGGGTCCCACAGTTCCGGCGCGCCGGTGGCCGGGAGGGTGGCGACGGTTTCGACGGGGGCGCCGCTCTCGTTGTTGAGGAGGAAGGCGGTGTCCCCGCCCCGGTTCACGCGCAGTACCCGTACGGCGTCCCGCGGGGGTTCGAGGACCGCGGCGGCGGCCCCGGCCTCGTGCGTGGCGGCCCGTAGTCCGGAGGTGTCGGCGACCCGGAGCGCGCGCCCGGCGCCAAGGGTGCGACTGCCCTGCGTCTCCTCGCCGAACAGGTCGGACAGGGCACGGGCGAGTGTGCGGTCGTTGCCGTCCGCCTCGTCCGAGGGAAGGGAGCCCACGCCGACGACCGTCCCGCCGGAACGTACGAACTCGCGCAGCACACGGACGCAGGCCGCGTCGAGCGTCGGCACCACCGGGAGCACCACGAGTTCGTAGCGTGCCGCGCCCACGGCGAGGCGCCCGTCGCGCACGTCCGCCCGGTACCTCAGGTCCGGGTCCCCGGACAGTGCGCCCTCGTGCAGCAGGTCGAAGTCGACCTGGGCCCGCTCCAGCGCGTAGGCGGCGTCGGCGAGCGCCGTGTCGACGTCGCCCTGCCGGCCGGTGCCGGTCCACTGCTCGGCGGCGCGCTGCGGTTGCAGCAGGGCGGTGCGGGCGGCGGACGTGCCACGGCCCGCCTCCATGACCCGGCCGATCCACTCCGCGAGGGGCCGCATCGCCCACCACCAGGGCGCGCGCGGTCCGAACGGCGGCGGGAAGTACACGACGCGTTCGTCGGTCCACAGGGCGTGCAGGACCGTCAGGTTGATGCCCCGGGCGGCCTGGGCGCCGACGGTCGCGTGCACGAATCCGGGGGTGACCTGCCAGCCCATGTTGCCGAACATCTCCAGCAACGCCCGCTCGCGGCCCGCCTGGTGGGCGACCGAGACCGGGTTGCGGGGGATCATGGTGGGCTCGCCTGCGACGTACTCGGCGGTGATGATGTCACCGCCGGGCACGTGGGCCCACTGGTTGACCTTGTGCAGGTCGCCGGTGGAGGGGATCCGTTTGGCGGGGGCCGTCTCGTCGTACAGCGGATTGGTGATCAGGGCGACGCCCTGCCGCTCGTACCAGCGTGCCTGCTTGCGGAAGTACTGGGCGAAGCGGTTGGACACGGCCCGCCAGTAGCGGCCACGGGTGATCCTGCCCCGGCGGCCCAGGTCGTCGAAGGCACTGGCGTACGCGACGCCGGGTTCGGCGCCGACGGCCCGCAGGGCCTCGTCGAGCGTGGGTGACCACGGCAGCCGCTTGAAGTGGGCCTCCGCGGAGGCGAAGAACGGCTCGTCGTCCCAGAAGCCGGGGACGACGGTGCCGAAGTAGCGGCCGAAGCGCCGGTGGTACTCGCCCGGCACGATGTCCAGGAACAGTTCCACGGGTTCGTCGTCGAGCAGGTCGAGGTAGCTGCGGCTGTAGCCCTGGCTGTCGTCGACGAGGGGGACGCCGCCGAACAGGTCGATCTGCCAGCGGCCGGCCGGCACCTGCCAGGTGTGGCCGTCCGCGAGCCGTGCCGTCAGGTCGAGCGCCTCGGCGGCGTCGGCGGATCCGGCGGGCCGGGCCGCGGCGGCGACGGCCTGCGCCCCGAGGGAGTCGCGGTCGGGGAAGTCGCCCGCCGCGGCCGGGTCGTCGAAGGCCGAGGTGTACAGCGTCGTACCGTCGTCCGCCGTGACGGCGAGGCTGTCCCACAGGCCGCGTCGGCCGGTCACCGCCCGCACGCCCGCGCCGCCCGCCGTGAAGTGGTCGTCGTGGACGGTGCCCTTGTCCTTGCCGTCCAGGGTGACGGTCAGGCCGCCGCCGCGGACGGTGACGGCCAGGGTGTGGAACTTGGTCTTGTTGAAGCCGTCGGTCCGGCCGCTGCGCAGCAGTTCGGCCGGCTCCGTGCCGCGGGCGAGGAGCAGTACGGTGACGACGCCGGTCTGGTCGAACTCGACCGCGTACCCGTCGAGGCCGTCCGGGGAGGCCCGTACGACGAGTCCGGCGGCCGTGCGGTCGGCCTTGGCGCTGCCGGTGACGGTGTAGTCGGTCCACCGCTCGCTGTCGCGCAGCACGGCGGCGCCGTCGAGGACCGCGCCGTCGACGGCCAGGGCTCCCGACTCCACCCCGACGCCGGTGGTGCGGCGCAGGTCGACCGTGCCGGGCCCGTCCACGACGGTGGTCGACCGCCACAGCGCCTTCAGACGCAGGTCCGGGCGCGGTGCGTAGGTGCGGGAGCCGACCGTGCCGCCCTTGACGACGTACTCGCCCGCGCGGCCGCTGGGGAAGTGGTCGTCGTTGAACAACCACACCCGCATGCCGGTGCGTTCCGCGGTGCGCAGGACGTGTCCGACGATGCCGAACCATTCCTCGGTGAAGAACGCGGGCTGCATCTCGGCGTTGTCGAAGGGGAACAGGACGACCTCGTACATGCCCTTGGAGCGCAGGTCGGCGAGTTGGGTGTCGACCAGGTCGGGGGTGACGGATCCGTTCCAGTACCAGTAGACGGTAGGGCGGCTGTCCTTGGGCGGGTCGGCGAAGTGCCGTGCCGAGTAGGCTGGTTGACCGGCGTGCGCGGCGTCTGCGAGGCCGGGGACCCCGACCGCGAATGCGGTACCGGCTCCGGCGACGGCCACGAAGTGACGTCTGGACAGGTCGTTCTCAGACAAGGGTGCCCTCCCCCAGTCGCGCCACCTCGGTGGCGGTCAGGGCCCGGTTGTGCAGCCTGAAGTCGCGCACGGCGCCGTGCAGGTACGGGTGGGTGCTGTTCTGGGAGCGGCCCAGGTAGTTGCGGCTGGTCGCGCCGAGCAGCAGCGGGCCGGACACCATCGCCGGGTTGCGGCCCGATTCGCGGCCGTCGAGGTAGAGCACGCCCGTGCCGCCGGCCAGCGTGAGGACCACGTGCGTCCACCGGCCCACGGGCAGCGGGCCGGCCGCGTCGATGAAGTCCTCCGCCTCCATGCCGGCGATCTTCAACGCGGCACGGGCCCGCCCGGCACCGGTGGTCGCGGCGAGGAACAGATAGGTCTCCTTGTGGTACCCGAGGTCGAACACGCGGGCCGAGGCGGCGAGAGTGTCGACACGTACCCGCACGCTGACGGTCAGTTCGTCCAGTCCGCTCAACAGCCCTGCCGGTAGGGCGACATGGCCGCTCACCCCGTCCAGGGACACGGCGTCCGCGGAATCGTCCCGGATCCAGGTGGCGCCCCCGGCCAGGGCGGCGTCGGCGAAGGTGCCGGTGCGGTCGGCGGCCGAGGTGCCGCTCGCCTCGTCGAACGGGTAACGGACGACGTCCCGTTCGCGGCCGGGTCGCGGTGTCACCGCCCAGTAGACGTTGTACCGCTGGTGGTGCACCTCGTGGAACGGCCGCAGTGACACGGTACGGCCGTCGGCGACGGCGGTGAACGCCGTGGGGGCGCCGGGTGCGGGGCGCAGGCTGTCCGGGCGGATGGTGGGCAGGGTCGCGAGGGGGATGTCACCGTACTCCCCCGCCAGGACAAGCGGCCCGTACGACAGCGCCTTCACCTGCGGATTGTCGGGGGCCGGCCGCCAGACGGGCTCGCGCGGCAGGACGAGTTCGACGCTGTCCCCGGTGCGCCAGTGCCGGTCGACGGTGGCGTACGTACCGGGTCTCGGCCGGAGGGCGGCCTGCCGGTGGTTGACCTTGAGCACGGCCGGCCGGCCGGAGTCGGCCACCCAGGCGGGTATACGGATCTTCAGCGCGAAGCGTGCGTCCCCCGCGGTGACGGTGAGCCGCGTGCGGTCCGTGGTCGGATACCGGGTCTCCTGACGTAACGTCACTCTCTGCTCCCGCCAGTGCACTTCGGACGGGATGAACAGGTTGACGTACAACTCGGCGGCGTGGGCGTCCCGGGAGCGGAAGTAGATGCTGTCGGCGAACTTGGTGTGCGTCTCCAGGCCCGTGCCGTGGTCGCAGGAGAAGTTGTCGTAGTCCCCGCTGTAGCTTCCGTCGGCCGCCCCGAGTCCGCCCTTGGGCTGCCGCCGGGAGCCGGCCCACAGCCCGGTGTAGTAGGTGACGAAGCCGTGCTCGGAGCCGGGGTCCTGCTCACCGAGCATCTGGTTGTGGAGCGTCCACTCGTAGTGGTCCATGTACGCGGCGCGGGACGGCCGGTGGCAGAACAGCTGCCGGCCCAGCTTGAGCATGTTGTAGCTGTTGCAGTTCTCGCAGGTGACCTCGGAGAGCCGGCTGACGATCTCGTCCGGCGGGCCGAAGAGTTCCTGGTTGGAGTTGCCTCCGATGGCGTACGAGTGGTGGCGTACGACCGCCGTCCAGAAGGTGTCGGCGATGTCCAGGTAACGGGTGTCCCCCGTGGCCTCGAAGCCCGGCACCGCGCCGACCACCTTGGCGATCTCGGTGTTGGCGTGCCGTCCGGCGAGCTCGTCCCGGCCCGCGGCCAGCGGCTCGTACAGCTCCTCGTGGTCGAAGCGTCGCGCGGTACGCAGGTGTGCGGGGTCACCGGTGACCAGGTGCAGCCGGGCGAGTACGTCGTTCATGCCGCCGAACTCGACCTTCAGCACCGTCTGCATCCGCTCCCGGGACAGCGGTGCGGTGCGCGCGTCGACCCAGGCCGCCATCTCCAGCAGGACGTCGAACGCCTGTCGGCTGCCGCTGAGTTGGTACTGGTCGAGCAGTCCGGCCATGATCTTGTGCAGGGTGTAGTACGGCGCCCACGGCCTGCCGCCCGCCTCCAGCTGGTCGAAGACCGACTCCGGGAAGGCGGAGAGGTAGCCGCGGTGGAATCCGGCGGCGGGGGCGGCCTTCTGACACTCCGCCAGCACGGCCACCAGGGAGCCGGCCTTCTCCGCGTAGGCGCTGTCCCCGGTGTTGGCGTGGGCCTGGGCCAGGGCGCTGAGCAGATGGCCCGTGGTGTGACCGCGCAGCTGAATGCCGGGGGCTTCCCATCCGCCGCAGGACTGCGCCGTGGACGGCAGTCCCACGTTCAGGCGGAAGGTGTGCAGCAGCCGGTCGATGTCGACGAAGAGCAGGTACGCGCAGGTGCGGCGCATGTTGGCCAGGAAGGGGCTCTCCAGGAGCCGGACGGCGCTGAGCGGGAAGGGGACGAGCGCGCCCTCGGGGCCGGATGAACCCTCCGAGAACGCGGGGGCGGCCCAGGCGGCGGTGGGCGACAACGCGGCGACGGCCGCCGTGGCCGAGGCGGCGGACAGGATCTGGCGGCGGGAGGGGGCGGATCTGGAGTGCTGTGCGGGCACGGTGCCGGGGTCCCTTCGGAGCGACGGAGATTGAAACGTTCAATCCTGGGGCGTCAGTCCACGGCCGCCTGCACGTACGGCACCAGGCGTACCGGACCGACGAGTCCGTGGTCCTGGCGGGCGGCCGTGCCGAACACGGCCGGCTGGACGACCCGCAGGCGGTTGATGAGCGGTGTCGCGACCTCGATCTCGAGCGTGTTGTCACCGGGCCGCAGCAGGGCGCCCAGGTCGACGACGGGGCTCAGGCGGTCGGCCGGGGGCAGTCGCGTGCCGTTGACGGTGACCCGGAACGTGTCGCTGACCTGCCCGAGTTCGAGGAACGCGCCGTGGGACGAGTCCCATCCGGCGGGCAGGGTGACCGTCGTGCGGTACCGGCCGATTCCCGCGGAGTCGGTCAGCTCGGGGATCCGCGACCAGGGCAGGAGGGTGTCGAGCGTCAGCGACCGGCGCACCCGATCGGTCCGGGTCGCGTCGGATCCGGGCTGGAAGTCCTCGACTTCCAGCCGCCAGCGGGCGGGTGTGACCGGTGCGGGCACGGACGGGACGGCCGTGGTGACCGTACGGCCTCCGGACAGGTGTGTGGTGTAGGTGCCCGCGCCGGTGGCACGCACGGTCAGGCCCCGCCGTGTGTAGAGCACCGCGTCGGCGTCCGTGGCCAGGGCGTGCGGGCGGTTTCCGTCGCGGTCGCCGAACAGTCCGGGGCGCCCCAGCGCGACGATCATCACCTGGCCCGGCTGGAGCGTGACGCGCAGCGTGAAGTCACGCCCGTCCTGGGCGTATCGGGCGATCCGTACGGCCTTGCCCGTCCAGGGGTCGAGCAGGTACGGCACGGTGGCGCCGTCCCGGCTGCGGCGCAGTGTCACCTCGTGGTCGATCGCCGCCACGGGCGGTTTGACGGTCTCGGCGTGCTTGCCGTTGCACAGGTAGTAGAAGTCGGCTTCCGCGGTGACCCGGTGGGCGTTGAGGAGTGTGGAGGAGGTGGCGTAGCGGGCGTCGGGGGTCACGCCGAGCCGGGTGAGGGCGTCGCCGATCGCCGTCTTGTCGGTGACGCGGACCACGCCCGGCAGGGCGAGCAGGCGGGCGAGGATCTCGCGCAGTTCGTCCGTCTCGCCCTCGGCGGGTACTCCCGGGGTCAGTGCCTGGTCGAAGGCGCCGAACAGGACGACCGGAAGTCCGGCCCGGGACAGCTGGAGCACCTTGCGGGCGTCGGTCACGGAGAGCGTGGGCGTGGAGCCGTAGAAGAAGTCACCCTCGACGAAGAGCGCCTTGTAGGCGGGGCCGTCCGGCGCGAGCCGGCCGTCGGACACGGTGGCTCCGGGCAGGTCGAGCAGCGGACCGCTGAGGAACTGGTGGGTCCAGCCGAGCGGGACACCGGTCGCGGTGAACCAGGAGGCTCCGATGCCGGTGGCGGTGTAGCCGGTCTGCCGGAACACGGCGACGTCCGCCCTCGCGGTGCCCGACTGGAGGACCCGGTGGACGCGGCCGAGGTAGCCGGAGACGTCGGTGAGGTGCTGCCAGGTGGGCTGCCGGGGTCCCCAGGATTCGCCGTAGCCGGGGGCGCCGTTGTAGGGGCTGAAGGCCGCGAAGCCGGGCCAGCTCACCTGCGGCGCGGTGGCGTAGGAGAAGCCGTGCACGACCGTCTGGTTGACGCCCGCCGCGTAGGCGCCGCCCATGGTGCGCAGGAAACGGTCCCATGTCGTGCTGTACGCCGAGCCGTTGTACGCGCCCGCCTCGCAGGACAGCACCGTGCGCCCGGCCATGTCCCGGCCGCCGGCCAGGCAGCGGAAGTCGTCCAGGTTCTTGAAGCCGAGGGACTCGCCCTCGGGGGTGTCGAGGATCGCCGCCGACGCGATGGCGTCGGTCTGCAGGCCGTAGGGCTGGGCGCGCAGGTCCATGCCCACGGAGTGCGCCCAGCCGCGCAGGGCTCGCAGGTGGTGGCGGTTGAACAGGCCGGACACGGTCTCCCAGAAGTCGTGTCTGATCTGCCGGGTCAGTTGGGCCTCGAAGGCGAAGACCTGGTTGCTCCTGTCGAGGACGAGCACCGGCAGGTACGGCCGCAGCGTCCGCCCGGTGTGCTTCTCGAAGGCCTCGGGCAGTCGCGGTGTCCAGACCAGCCCGTCGGTCTCCAGTTCCACGGAGTCCTCGAAGAAGGCGCCGCCCGCGGCCTTCAGCAGCCGTCTCATGGCGGACGTCAGCAGCCGTTTGTCCCAGTGGCCGGTGACCGCGGCGGTGCCCTCGGCGCTGAAGTGGTCCACGGCGTAGGCGGCGGGAGAGGAGTGGGGGCCGGACTCGGGCTGCTGTCCCGAGCCGCGCCGCCAGTAGGAGATCAGCACCCAGTCCCCGTCGTCGGGCGCCGTCCAGGTCAGCGTGGAGTCGGTGACGGTGTCGGTCAGGTCGAGGACGCTCGTCGGGTCGAGCCCGGTCTCCTTGCGCGTGGAGTTCGCGGGTTCGACACGGGCGGACTGCACGGCGAGCAGCCGCTGCTTCGTGACGCCGGTGGCCGCTTCGCGCACGGGTGGCGGCACGGGCCCCTGGTAGGTGGCTCCGCCGGCCAACGAGACGCGCCCGTGGACGAGTTCCTGGGCCGCCGCTTCGTCGTCGGGCGTGAGGCCGGGCACGGCGACGGGCCAGCTAGGGCCGAGGGTGAGGTCGACGGTGAGGCCGCGGCGGGCGGCCCGCCGCAGTGCCGCCTCGACGCCGTCACGCCAGGGTTCACTCCCCCACCCGTGGTGTGCGGTGTCGAGGACGGACTTGTCCCGGATGCTGTGGTGGACGGCGGCGATCTCGACCCCGCCGAAGCCCGCTTCCGCGATCTGGTCGATCTCGCGGGCGATCTCGTCCGGGTCCACCAGGCCGTCCGGCCACCACCACCGGAACCTGGGGCGCACCGGTGTCGGCGGGTCGGCGAACCAGTCGCGGCCCGGCCCGCTCCCGCCGTCCGCGTCGAGCGCGACCGCGGCGGGCGGCGCGGCACCGAACGCCGCGGCGGTACCGGCCGCAAGGCCGACGGCCAGCACCGAACGGCGTGGGATCCCGCCACGCCGCGGGAGGTGTTCCTGCATCAGCGCACCCCAGGAATTGAATCGTTTCAATCATTCCGAACGCCGGAACGTTAAGCCGCTGGTTCCGGCGGGGTCAAGATGTCGGCGACGGTCTACGTGCCCAACGCGGCTACGACCGTGCGGGTTGATCGGCGATCAGGAGAGTGCTGCCGGCGGGGCGGAAGCCCAGGCGGGCGTAGATGCGGGCGGCGGTGTCGCCGGCGTGGGCGAGGAAGACGGTGCGCACTCCGCGGTCGCGGGCGTGGGTGGCCAGAGCCGCGGCGACGGCGGCGGCCAGCCCCTGGCGGCGGGCGCTGGGCAGGGTGCCGATGCCGCCGATCTCGGTGGTGCCGTTCGCCGGGTGGTAGTGGCCGGCGGCGAGCGGGGTGCCGTCGGGGCCGAGGGCGGCGACGAGTGTCTTGTGCCCGGCAAGGAGCGAAGGGCGGATCGTGTCGACCGTGCCGTCCGCGGTCAGTTCGCCGGCCAGCGCGGACAGTTCCGCCCTGCCCGCCGAGCCGGGGGCCGTGCCCGCACGGGCGAAGGCCAGTCGGGGCAGTGCGAGGGTCATGGGCAGGGCCGGGTCGTCGGCCGACAGCACATGGAGCCGGACGCCCTCCGGCAGGGGCTGCGGCGGTATCGCACGGCGCGGGTCGAGGGCCATCAGCGGGCGTTCCGCCACCGGCAGACCCGCGTCCTCGATACGGGAGCGCAACGCCGGTGCCGCCTCGGCGAGCCACTCGAAGGCCTCCGGCACGCCCAGTTCCCGCTGCCGGGCGCGCACCCGGGCGATGTCCGCGCCCGTCACCGCCGCGGCTCCCTCCGCGGTGGGTCGAGCGTGGCCCGGGCCGCCGTAGTACGGGGCTCCCGGTGCCTTGCGTACGAACAGCCGCAGCGGGCCGAAGTCCTCGGCGTCGGCGAACAGCAGGGGCACGGTCGCGTAGTACCGCTCGATACGGTCGCGCAGCGCGTCGCTCATACGGCGCATCCCACCACGGTGACGCGGCGCGCCGCATCCGGAAATCCCTCGCCCCTGAAACCCCCCGCGCGCCAGGCCCGTTCACCCATGCCGCGGGATATCGTTGCGGGCATGGACGACTCGCGCGCGAAGGGACCGGCGGGCTTCCGGTAGCCGCCAGGAGATACCTGGCGGTGACTACCGACGGAGTCCCCGTGGCACGCACCGCCCACCACGTTCCCGCCGCACACAGCCGGAACGCAGCCGACCACCGCCCAGGGAGCCCTTGGCGTTCCGTGGTTCTGCGCGACCTCAGGTACAGCGCCCGCAGCCTCACCGATGCGGCACGGGAGTCCAGGAGGCCCCATCCGTGTGCGGTCCGCCGCGAGGTGGACTTCTACTCGTTCGCCCGGCACGGTCACGACCGTTCCGTCGCGTGGTGGTCGGCGACGGAGGAACGCCGGGCGCGACAGCGGCTGCGGGCCCAAGTGGGGACTCTTCTGCGGCTGGTGAACTCCACCGCCGATGAACTGGCCCTCGACGCCGCGGACGCGGTGGATGTGCCGCCGGCCCGTCACCGGCGCGGCTCGCTCTGGCTCGCGTAGCCCTCGGTGGGGTGTTCCACCGTTTCTCGGCGGGGGTTGTCCCCACCTCCGATGCGGCTGTCAGCCGGAGTGATCGAGGAACGGCCGGTGCCTAGCGTGAGGGCGCATGGCAACCTACTTACCCAGCTCCGCGCCCGGCCGTCGCCGTGGTCTCGCGGCCTTGGTGACGGCCGTCGTGCTGGCCGCGGCTCCGGTGGCGACCGCGCGGCCGGCCGCCGCGCACACGCTCGGCCATTGCGGTCCGCACGACGAGGTCCGTCGCGCGCTGCACACCCTCACCGCCCGCGACCGGATCGCGGGGGCCGCCGTCCTGGTCACCGACGGCACTCCGAGCGCGCCCTGCCGACGCTGGACCGAGACCGCCGGCACGGCCGATCCGCGCACCGGACGCCCCATGAACGCCACGGACCGGCTGCGCGTCGGCAGCGTCACCAAGACGTTCACCGCGGCGGTTGTCCTGCAACTCGCCGCCGAACACCGTCTCTCGCTCGACGCCTCCGTCGACCACTATCTGCCCGGGCTGATCCGGGGACACGGACACGACGGCCGCCGCATCACCGTACGGCAACTCCTCCAGCACACCAGCGGGCTGCCCGACTACCTCGACGCCCCCGAGTGGGAGCACCCCGAACGGCTGCGGTACCGCCACTTCGAGCCGCGTGAGCTGGTCGCGCGAGCCCTCGAGCTGCCACGCCCACAGGGCGGCTGGCACTACGCCACCACCAACTACCTCGTTCTCGGCGTGATCGTCCACGAGGTCACCGGCCGCAGCCCGGAGGCGGAGATCACCCGCCGCGTCATCGATCCCCTGAAGCTGCGCGACACGTACTGGCCCGGTGACGGCACGCGCATCCAAGGACCGCACTCCCACAGCTACTTCACCACGGACGACGGCCACCTCGTGGACGGCACCGCCTGGAACATGACCTTCGCGGGCGTCGGCGGCGGCCTGGTCTCCACGCCCGCCGACCTGACGCGGTTCGTCACCGCACTGCTCGGCGGCCACCTGCTGCCGCCGGCCCAACTCGCCGAGATGCGGCGGACGGTGCCCGCCGACCCGGACCGCCTGTGGCCCGGCGCCCGCTACGGGCTGGGGCTGATCGCCTCTCCGCTGTCCTGCGGCGGCCTGTGGTGGGGGCATGCGGGGACCGTGCCCGGCGGCCACCGCGCGCTGACCGCCGTCGGGCCCGGCGGCCGGAGCGTCGCCGTCGCACTGAACCAGGTACCGGCCACACTTCCGGCCGAACAGGACTTCCTCGACCTCGTCGACAAGTCCCTCTGCACGGGCAGGACTTCAGAAAGGACATCCGCATGACCGGCTCCACCACGCGCATCGCGAAGACGGCCGCCCTGTGCCTCGCCGCGGTCTTCGCCCTCACCGCGTCACCGGCCACCGCGGCCCCGGCCGGTGCGGCCCATGACCCCCTGGCCCCCTACCACCGGCAGCACCTCACCTGGAAGAGCTGCGTGCTCGGTCCCGACGACGACACCGGCAAGGAACTCCAGCAGGCAGGCGCCCAGTGTGCGGACGTCACCGTGCCGTTGGACTACGCCGACCCGCACGGCCGTACGATCACCGTCGCCATCTCCCGCATCCGGGCCACCGACACCGCCCACCGCATCGGTGCGGTCCTGCTCAACGGCGGTGGCCCCGGCGGGCAGACGCTCGGCGACCCGCCGTGGGTGCGCAAGGCGATGAAGGACGTGGGCGAGCGCTACGACGTGGTGGGCGTGGACCCCCGTTTCGTCGGCCGCAGCACGCCACTCGACTGCCACTGGCACACCGGTTCCTTCATCCGGGGTGCGGGCGGCGACCGTGCCGGGTTCGACCGCTCGGTAGCCCTCGCCGAGGAACTCGCCCGCCGCTGCCGCACGTACGCGGGAGACGTACTGCCGTACGCCGGCACCCGGAACACCGCTCGCGACATGGACGTCGTCCGCGCCGCGCTCGGCGAGCGCAGGATCTCCTACCTGGGTTACTCGTACGGCAGTTACCTCGGCCAGGTCTACGCCACGATGTTCCCCGGCCGCACCGACCGGGTCGTCCTCGACGGGGTGCTCGCTCCCGATCGCTACAGCCCCCGGCTGCTGCGCGGCACGGAGGAGGCCAACCGGCACGCCCTGCGGGGCTGGGCCGCCTGGACCGCCGCGCGCGACGGGACGTACGGACTGGGCCGCACCCGCGGCGCGGTGCTGGCGGCCGTCGACCGCGTTCAGGCGGCCGCGGGACGCACGCCTCTGCGAATCGGCGGCCACCGCGTGGACGACCAGGTGGTGCCGGTGGTCGTCTTCAACGGCCTGTCGCAGGACAACGACACGGCGTACGACGCACTCGCGCGGGCCGTGCGGGACCTGCGCCGCGCCACCGGCGGCGCCGTCGTCACCCCAACCCCGTGGCTGGCCGACACGCTCGACTTCCTGCTGACCGGAGCGGATTCCCCCTACGGCAGCGTGCAGTCGGCGATCCTCTGCGGCGACGTGGCCGCGCCACGCGACCCGGAGACCTATTGGCGGGACGTCCAGCGCTCCCGCGCGCGGGACCCGTTGTTCGGGCCGGTGACGAACAACATCGGACCGTGCGCGTTCTGGGACCGGCCGCGCGAGCGCCCGACCACGATCCGGGCCGACCTTCCGGCCCTGCTCGTCAACGCGGCCGGGGATCCGCGCACCACCTACCAGGGTGCGCTCGAGGTACGCCGCATGTGGCCCGCCTCCCGCCTCGTCACCCTCCGGGGCGCGGACCAGCACGCGGTGTACGGCGTCTTCGGCAGTTCCTGCGTCGACAGGACGGTCAACGCCTACCTCGCCGGCGGGCACCTGCCCGCCGGGGACGTCACCTGCGACCGGACCGCCGGATGAGCTCCTCCTTGTTTATCCGAAATCTATCCGAACTGGCCGGGCTGGTAGTCGCCCGCGGGCTGCTGGACGATGACGTTCAGGCGGTTGTAGGCGTTGATGAGGGCGATGAGGGAGACGAGGGCGGCGAGCTGGTCCTCGTCGTAGTGCTTGGCGGCGTTCGCCCAGGCCTCGTCCGAGACACCGCCGGCGGCGTCGGCGATGCGGGTGCCCTGCTCCGTCAGCTCCAGCGCGGCGCGCTCGGCGTCGGTGAACACCTTGGCCTCCCGCCAGGCCGCGATCAGGTTCAGGCGCAGCGAGGTCTCCCCGGCGTGGGCGGCGTCCTTGGTGTGCATGTCGGTGCAGAAGCCGCAGCCGTTGATCTGGCTGGCGCGGATCTTGACCAGTTCCTGCGTCGCGGCCGGCAGCGTCGACTCCGACACCGCTTTGCCCGCCGAGTTGATGTACTTGAGGAACTTGGCTGCGACCGGGTTGCCGAAGTGGTTCAGGCGAGCTTCCATGACGGACTCCTGTGCGGTTGCTGATGCGTACACCTCTCTGACTGGTCGGCCCGGCAGGATGTGACAGCCATGGATGTGACGTGAGCCACATCCATCTCGCGTGCGTCGCTGAACACGCTGCGCGTCCGGTCCGTACCGTCCTGTGCACGCGTCAGCCAGCACGTCAGCCACGCCCAGCAGCCACGATGCCCGGAGTTGAATCCCGCATGACGCTCACCAAGCGCGCCGCACTCATGGCCGGAAGCCTCGCCACAGCAGCCGCGGCGGTCCTGGGGGCCGCCACGGTCGGTCACGCGGCCGACCACGCGCCGGCCCGCGCCTCCGTCGACGCCCACAGAACAGCGATCCCCCCGCAGCTGCGCGTGCCCGACGGCAACGAGCGGGTCGCCGCGCTCGATGCGCAGGGCGTGCAGACCTACACCTGCGTCAACGGCTCCTGGACCTTCCTGGAGCCCGCCGCCGGCCTCTGGAAGCAGCACGACCCGCGGCACCGGCCCGTCGCCCTGCACAGCAAGGGCCCGGTGTGGATCTCCACCGTCGACGGCAGCGCGGTCAACGCCGCCGCCGTCCCCGGGGCAAGCGTTCCGCACGCCGACGCGGTACCGGAACTGCTGCTCAAGGCCACGGCCACCCGCGGCGACGGCATGTTCGGCGCCGTCTCCTACATCCAGCGCCTCCACACCGAGGGGGGCCTCGCGCCGACGGGATCCTGCACGGGCGACAGCCAGGTCGGCGTCCCCTACTCGGCCACGTACCTCTTCTACGCGCCCTCGCGCCCATGACCGCCGAGCCGGGCCACTTCCTCTACCCCGCGTACGGGTACGCAGCACGACACCGGCATCACGAAGCGGTAACAAGGCGCAACCCTAAAGAAGTTGGCATGGTCTAGGCCGCCATGAAGATCTCTTTCCTGCTGCACAACGCCTACGGGATCGGAGGCACGATCACCACCACCTTCAACCTGGCGCAGGCGCTGGCGGACCGGCACGACGTGGAGATCGTCTCCGTGCTCCGGCACCTGGAGCGGCCGCACTCCGCCCTGGACCCGAGGGTGGCGCTGCGGCCGCTGGTCGACCTCCGGCAGGAGAAGGAGCATCCCCAGCAGCTGAGACCGGCGCGCGTCTTTCCCCGCGCCGAGTACCGGTACAAGCAGTACAGCGAGTTGACGGACGAGCGCATCGGCGCGTTTCTCGCCGCGACCGACGCCGACGTGGTGATCGGCACCCGGCCGGGCCTCAACGTGCATCTCGCGCTCCAGGCGCCCGGCCACGTGGCACGCGTGGGCCAGGAGCACCTGACCCTGGACAACCACTCGCCGCAGCTGCGCACCGCGCTGCGCCGGGCCTACCCCCGGCTGGACGTGCTCACCACCGTGTCCGAGGCGGACGCCGCCGCGTACCGGCGGAAGATGAGACTGCCCGGCGTGCACGTGGAGAACCTCCCCAACAGCGTGCCGGATCCCACCCTCCCGACCGCGGACGGCAGTGCCAAGGTGGTCGTCGCGGCCGGCCGGCTGGTCCCGGTGAAGCGCTACGACCTCCTCATCGAGGCCTTCGCGGCGGTCGCCGCCGAGCACCCCGACTGGCAGCTGCGCATCTACGGCAAGGGTGAGCAGCGCGATCGGCTGCGCCGGCTCATCGTGGAGCTGGGGCTGTGGAACAACGTCCACCTGATGGGTGCGGCCGCCCCCATGGAGGCGGAGTGGGTCAAGGGGTCGATCGGCGCGGCCGCCTCCGACTTCGAGCCGTTCGGCATGACCATCGTCGAGGCGATGCGCTGCGGTCTGCCGGTGGTGAGCACCGACTGCCCCTACGGGCCCGGTGAGATCATCGAGGACGGCGTCGACGGCCGGCTGGTGCCGGTCGGGGACCGTGCCGCCCTGGGCACCGCCCTGCTGGAACTGGTGCGGGACGACGAGCGGCGGCGCCGGGCGGGCCGGGCGGCCGTGGAGAACGCGCGGCGGTACGCTCCCGGCCCCGTGCTCGAACAGGCCGAGCGCCTGTTGACCGAGGCGGTCTCGGCCCGGCGGGCGGGACATCCGGTCGCCCGGGAACACGCTCCCCTGCGCCGGGTACTGACCAGCCGGGGCTTCGCCGCCCGTGACGCCGCGTCGGTCGCGGCCAACGGCGTACTGCGCAGGGTCCGGAGGGCAGGACGATGAGCAACACGGAACACGACGCACAGCCGCGCGTCGCCTGTACGGCCGACGCGGACGGCCGGATCACCTTCGACCTGCCGCTGCCGCCGGCCGAGGGACAGCGACTCCTCCTGCGGCTGCGCCCCAAGAAGGGGCAGCCCGAGACGACCCGCCACGTCCTCGGCCTCGAGCCCGCCGGCCACGGCCTGCGCGCCTCACTGGAACCGCGGACCGCGCTCGCGGAGGGCCGCTGGGACGTGTACCTGCTGCCGGACCCGGAGTCCCCGCGGGTCCGGCTGCGGCCCGGCCTGCGCGACCTGCGGGCCCTCGTCGACGGCCACCTGCGTGACCGGCCGTCACCGCTCGCCGTCCGGATCCCCTACGTCACCAAGGACGGATATCTCGCCGTGCGCGCCTGGCTGCGCCCCGCCCACGCCGAGGCCGGCCGCGTCGACGTCACGGACGGGTCGACGACGGTCGCCGCACGCCTGCACGGCGCCGACCTCCCGGAGGGGGCGGTGGTCCACCTGCGCCTGCGCGACGACGGCACCGTACGCACTCTTCCGCCACAGCCGGGAGACGACGGCCGAAGCCTCTCCTTCGTCCTCGACCACGAGGAGCTCGCCGCCGGCACGAGCACCGGCAGCGGCGTCTGGGACGTCTTCGTCCGCCCCGCGGCAGAGGCACCCCTCATCCGGTTGGCCCGACTGCTCGACGACGTGGCGGACCGCAAGGAGGTGTTCGTCTACCCGGCGACCACGGCCGGGAACGCGGTGGTGTCTCCCTACTACACGGTCGACAACGACTTCTCCGTGAAGGTGTCGAAGACCGGGCGCCCGGCGGCGCAGGCGTGAGATCGACCCGGGTCGGGTAGCCATGCGGTGCTTCACTGCCGCTGGGCCGAAGGGGGAGACGCGCGGTGTCGGACGAGGGGCCGCCGGATGCCTGGGAGCCGCACGAGCGCCGTCTGTGGGAGGCGTACCGGCGGGGCGAGTGGTGCGACGACGTGCCGGAAGTACGTGCCGAGGTCGTGCGGTGGCTGCTCGTCGCCGCGCCCCGGCCGGTGCCGGGGAGCCTCGCCCGCCTGCGCCTACGGGGAACGCGCATCACCGGCAGGCTCGATCTCGCCGAGGCGGACGTCCGGTGCGCGATACGCCTGCGGTCCTGCCGGCTGGACGAGGCGCCCTGCTTCGACGGCGGGCACTTCAACGCCCTGGAGATAAGGGACTGCGCGCTGCCCGGACTCACGGCGGTGGGCACCCGGATCGATCAGGAATGCGTGCTCGCGGACTGCGCGATCGACGGCACGCTCGATCTGCGGTCCCTCAGCGTGGGCACACGTCTGTCACTGAACCGCTCGCGGACGGTGGCTGCGCGGGAGCGGCCCGCGATCGACGCCGAGTCACTCTCCGTCGACGAGGGCTTCTCGGCGGCCGGCCTGGAATGCGCCGGACAGGTCCGGCTCACCAGCGCCCAGATCCGGGACGCGCTCACTCTGTGCGGCGCGCGGATCCGGGGCGCCGACGTCTGCCTCCAGGCAGCCGAACTCAGTGTGGGCGGCGGGCTCCACCTCGACCGCGGTTTCACCAGCGAGGGCGGCATCAACCTCTACGGCGCCTCGATCGGCGGCACGCTGCACCTGGAGGAGAGCACCCTGACCGGCACGGGCGAGGGGCGCGAGGAGCCCGCACTCCAGTTGCTGTGCGCCACGGTCGGCGGTGACATCCAGGCGGGCCGCGGGCTCGTGGTGCACGGGTGCGTCGACCTGCGGGACACCACGGTGCGCGGCAGCGTCGTGCTGAAGAGGGCCCGGCTGCACCACCCGGACGGCACGGCGCTCACGGCCGAGCGCCTGCACGTCGGCGGCACCCTCAACTGCCGCGGCGGCTTCGTCGCGCGGGGCACCGTGGACCTCTGCGACGCCCGGATCGGCGGCTCGGTCCTCTTCGAGGGCGCGGATCTGACCGGCCTCGCGGGACCGGCGTTGCGCGCCAACGGCATAGAGGTGGGGGCCGAGTTCAACTGCTGCGACGGGTTGACCGCACACGGCCGGATCTCGCTCAGCAGCATCACCGTACGCGCCAAACTCTGCTTCAAGGACGCCCTGTTCGACGTTCCGAGCGGCCGGACCGCGCTGACCTGCCGCCGCTCCACGGCCTCCGAACTCGCGCTCCAGCCCCGCGAGGCCCCCGTTGGCACCATCGATCTCAGGCACACCCGGGTCGGCGTGGTGCGGGACGCCCCGGCGAGCTGGCCGCGGGCGCTGCTCCTCGAAGGCCTGGTGTACGACAGCGTCCATCCCACACTGCCCGGCGGCGACCGGCTGCCCTGGCTGGACCGGGACCCCACCGGCTTCGCCCTGCAACCGTACGAGCAGCTCGCGGCCACCTACCGGCAGCACGGCCGGGACGCCGACGCCCGCACCGTGCTGCTGGCCGAGCAGCGCCGTATCCGCACCACGCTCACCTGGCCCGCCCGCGTCTGGAGCGTCCTCCAGGACCTCACCGTCGGCTACGGCTACCGGCCGGCCCGCGCGGTGTGGCTCCTGGCGGCGCTGTTCGCGGCCGGCACCGCCGTCTTCGCCACCTGGCCGCCGCAGTTCACCGGCGACGGCGCACGGCCCGACTTCCAGCCCGCCATATACACCCTGGATCTGCTGCTGCCCGTCGTCGACTTCGGGCAGCAGCCGGCGTTCACGGCCGGCGGCGCCGCGCAATGGGCGGCCGTGGTGCTCGTCAGCGCGGGCTGGCTCCTCGCCACCACCGCCGCGGCAGGCGCGAACAGGGTTCTGCGCAGGAGCTGACCCTGTTCACCCGGCGATCCCGGCGATCCCGGCGATCCCGGCGATCCCGGCGGAGCCGTCCGGTCGCCGGTGACCGGTCGGCGCGTCACAGTTCCCGTGGGGGGCGTCGCCGCACGCGGATGCCCACGGCCGCGACGAGCAGGACCGCGCAGCACGCGAACACCATCCCGGCGTCGCGTACGCCCAGGGTCACCGCGAGGGCGCCCACCCCGACGACCGGCAGCGAGATCCCCACATAGGCGACGACGAAGAACGCGGAGATGGTGGCGCCCCGGTGCTCCTGGGGGGCCGCGGAGCTCACCGCGGTCAGACCGGCGCGGAAGGACATGCCCTGCCCCACACCGCCCGTCGCAGCCCCGACCAGCAGTACCGGCAGGGACGTCAGGAACAGCGAGGCGCCGATGAGGAGGAGGCCGACGACGAGTACCAGGCAGCCCCATGTCAGGGCTCCGCGGGCACCGATGCGTCCCATGAGGAGTTGTCCGCAGGTGGAGGCGCAGAACACGCAGAAGACGACGGCACCGGCCACCGCCAGATTGCGCTCACCCAGCGTCTGGGCGAGGAAGGCGGGGGCCACGGCCGTGAACAGGCCGAGCAGGGAGAAACCCGCGAAGGCGGCGAGAGCACTGGACGGGAAGACGCCCCGCACCTCGGGTGGCACCGTCATGCCCTGCGGCCGCAGCGAAGGCCGGGGGCCGACGTGGCGCACGGTCTCGGGCAGCAGGCAGGTGACCGCCATGGCGACCGCCAGCAGCGCGAGATGGACGAGGAAGGGCAGTTCGAGCGGCCAGGGCGCGTACTGGGCCAGGAAACCGGAGAGCAGGGGGCCGAGGCCGAGGCCGCCCATGTTGGCCGCGGTCGCCGCGAGGCCGGCCCGTGCGCGCAGTCCCGGCGGTGCCAGGTCGAGGACGGTCGCGGTGGCCGTGCCGCTCAACAGCCCCGCGGAGAAGCCGGACAGCACCCGGCCCGTGTACAGCAGTGGCAGCCCGCCCTCGAACAGGAAGCAGAGCGCGCTGAGTGCGGACAGCCCGAGCGCGGACATCAGCACGGGGCGCCGCCCCAGCACGTCGGAGAAACCGCCGGCGATCAGCAGTGCGGTGATGACGCCCACCGCGTAGACGGCGAACACCACCGTCACGATCAGTTCGGAGAACCCGATCCGCTCCCGGTACAGCCCGTAGAGCGGTGTGGGCAGGGTGGTGCCCAGCATGCCGACGGCGAAGACGCCGGCCGCGGACTTGTATCCCGGCCGACGCCCTCGGCGATGACGCTCGGCGTCACTTCTGGCCACACCTCACCATAGGCATCCGGTCGTCCGGCGCGATGTGGCGGCTCGCCCGTGGTTCAGCGTTCCTCGCGGAACAGGACGTGCTTCCCGGCCGTGGGGTCGTACTTGCGCAGGACGAGCCGGTCGGGGTCGTTGAGGCGGTTCTTGCGGGTCACGTAGGTGACGCCGGTTCCGGCCGTCGACTTCAGCCGGACGACGGGGCGCGCGGTGTTGCGGGCCATGAGGTCCTCCTTCGTTCACCACACACTCGATCTTGATCCGAGCATGTCAGCAATAGACCTCAACCACGGGCTCCCGGGTGGAATTCCCGCCTTCTGATTCGGCAGCGGTGTGATGTTTCGCACGAGAGCGGAATGAACAGTTCCGAATGGGCAACGTTCCCTTTCATGCCCCGCGTGAACATCCACCGACAGGTGACTCCATGACGACGGCGACCACGACGCCCCGGACGCCGTCCGCCACCGCCGCCACGACCACCAGCCCCGGTACGAAGATCCCACTGTCCGCCGCATCCGCCTCGACGACCACACTCCCCTCCCTCACCGGACTGCGCTGGGTGGCGGCGCTGCTGGTCTTCGGACTGCACGTGCACAACTTCGGCTACTTCGGCGGCACCGGCGGCCACGTCGTGACCTGGGCGTTCGGGGCCGGGGCCAGCGGAGTGTCCTTCTTCTTCGTGCTGTCCGGATTCGTACTGACATGGTCCGCACGCCCGAACGACCGGGCGCTCGGCTTCTGGTGGCGGCGCATCGCCCGCATCTACCCGGTGCACCTGGTCACCGTCGTGATCGCGCTGCTGATGACCTGCGCGCCGGTCCATCAGGCGAGGCCGACCCTGCGCCAGGGACTGGCCGACGTGCTGCTGGTGCACTCGTGGTGGCGCCCCTGGTGGCAGACCCTGAACCCGGTCAGCTGGTCCCTCGCCTGCGAAGCCTTCTTCTACGCCGCCTTCCCGCTGCTGGCCCTTCTGCTGCGCCGTCTCGGCGCCCGGGGATCGGCGGCCCTCGCCGGGGCATCGGTACTGGCGGTACTGGCGCTCGCCCACACCGAGACACACCACTGGTTCAGCCAGCCGATCAGCGCCTTCCCCGCCGCCCGGCTGCCCGAGTTCGTCCTCGGCGCCGCGACCGCCCGCCTGGTGCTGCTCGGCCGGTGGCGCGGACCCGGCCTGGAGGGCTCGCTCGCGCTGGCGGTCATCGGCTACTTCTTCGTCCCGCAGGTCACCGCCGGATACCCGGCCACCACCTGCACCGTCATCGGCTTCGCCCTGCTCATCCCGGCGGCGGCCGTGGCCGATGTGCACGACCTGCCGTCGCTGTGGCGGCACCGACGGCTGGTGCGGCTGGGGGAACTGTCGTTCGCCTTCTACATGGTCCATCTCCTGGTGATCCGGACCGGCACCACACTCCTCGGCAAGTCCCCGCGGTTCGGCCTGCCGACGGCCCTGACCGTGACCGCCGTCGCGTTCACCGTGTCCCTCGGACTGTCCTGGGTCCTGTACGAGGCGGTGGAACGCCCCGCGCGACGGCTGCTCCTGCGCAAGTCCCGTTCCGCCGCGGCCCGGAAGCCGGTGCCGGACACCCCGTCACCGTCCGCGCCGGCCGCGGCGACCGACCGGGTCACCCGGTAGGACCACTCAACGGCGTCCGTGCCCCTGGCCCAGACGTGCCAGCACGGCGCCGGCCATGGCTTCCTCACCCTTGGCGTTCGGATGCGCGGGGGCGGCGGGCGAGGCCGGCTGGAGCGGCTCGATCCAGCGGTCCTCGGGCGCCTTGCACATGTCGTGGCCGCGCGTGGGGCCGTAGGTGTCGACGTACTCGGCGTGGTTCCACGCGGCCACCATGCGCAGCATCAGGTTCAGCCGTTTGCCGGTGTCCCGCAGATAGGGGAAGTCCTTCGCCCCGAACGGGACGGAGGGGAAGCAGCCGCTGCCGTCGTCGGGGAGGAGATCCGGGTAGCCGACGACGAGCACCCGCGCGTGCGGGGCCCTGGCGCGCACGGCCCGCAGCACACGGTCGATCTTCGGGGCGGTCCGCACGATGGTCACCGCCAGCTGGTCGACCCCCGAGGAGCCGTAGTAGCGCTCGCACGGGTTCCCCGTCGGGTCCTGGGAGCCGAGGCGGGCGCAGGTCTGGATGATCGAGCCGAAGCCGATGTCGTTGCCGCCGATCTGGACCGTCACCAGGTCGGTGTCCCGTTGCAGCGCGTTCAGCTGCGGGGCGTTGGAGCCCTGCGGCTTCCACATCTCCTCGGTCGTCGCCCCGCTGCAGCTGACGTCCTTGAACGCCGTCACGCGTCGCTCCGCCGCCACGAGGGAGGGGTAATTGTGGTCGGAGCGCGCGCAGTTCGCGTCCACCTGCTGTGGAATGAAAGGACCCGAGGTGTAGGAGTCGCCGAGCGACACGTACCGCGTGCCGTGGCCGTGCCCGCCGGCTCCGTTCGCCGCCGCGGGCGTCGTGGAGGCGGCCACCAGAGCACACCCGCCGAGCGCCGCCCCCAGCGCCACCGCCCGCCGCCGTCGCGCCGCTCCGCCCGGATACGTGCCGTCCGCCATCGGATTCCTCCCCCTGATGCCTTCGCACCTTCGACGGGGCTTGTATACCGTCCGGTACGTCGGTGAAGCCAGGGGCGGGAACCGACTATTGAGTTCTGGTCAGGGAATCAGTCGGGGCAGGGCTCGGAGCAACCCGTGTCGCGCAGGTGCTTCTCCGACCAGACGGCCAGCTCCTTCAAGGCCGGCTCGAGGGCCGAGCCGGCCTCGGTCAGCCGGTACGAGACCCGCAGCGGCGGGCCCTCGTCCACCTCGCGCACGACGAGTCCGGCGGCGCCGAGTTCGGTCAGCCGGTCGGAGAGCATGCGCTCGCTGAGGCCGGGGATGGCGCGGCGCAGGTCGGAGAAGTGCACCGGGTGCTCCATCAGCACCGCGACGATCATGCCGGTCCAGCGCTTGCCGAGCAGTGAGAACACACGCGTGATCGCGCTGTCGACCTTCTTGCAGGGCTCTGCGGCGTGATCCCTCATGATCCCCAGTCTACTATGACCTTCACCGGAGCTGAGAAAAAGTAAGCCCCTGTGTTATTACTAGTTACGCACGGAACGGCCGACCCCGGTCTCGTTCCATTCGGCACGCCTTTTTGGAGATCACCATGGCAACGCTGCTGCAACTGGACTCGTCCCTCTGGCCCGAGGCCGCTTCCGCCTCCCGCTCGGTCACGGCCGCCTTCCGCCAGGCCTGGGAGGAGCAGCACCCCGACGGGACCGTGATCCACCGCGACCTGAGCACCCACCCGGTTCCGCATCTCGACACCCTGAGCGCTTCCGCCGGTTTCGCCGATCCGGCCGATCACACCCCTGAGCAGGCGGCGGCCTTCGCCGAGCGACTGAAGCTGATCGAGGAGCTGGAGAACGCGGACGCCGTCGTCATCGGCGCCCCGATGTACAACTTCACGATCCCGTCGACGCTGAAGGCGTGGCTCGACCAGGTGATCCTCGTGGGCCGTACGGCGATGGCCGAGGAGTCCCCGCTCAAGGGCACCCCGGTGTACGTCGTGGCCAGCCGCGGCGGTTCCTACGCTCCCGGCACCCCGCGCGAGGGCTTCGAGTACGTCCAGAACCTGCTGCGGGCGGTCCTCGTCGACATGATGGGGATGGAGGTCGACTTCATCGTTCCCGAGCTCACCCTGGCGCACTCCAACCCCGCGATGGCGGAACTGATCCCGCTCGCCGAGGCCTCCAAGGCCCAGGCGCACGAGGACGCCGTCACCAAGGGCAAGGCGGCCGCGCTGAAGGCAGCCGCCTGACACGCACGGGCCGGGTGGCCGGCGGCTCCTCGTCCGGCCGCCACCCGGTCACCGGCTCCGCCCTCAGGGCAGGTCGCCGTGCCAGTCGTAACGGGTGCCGTCGTGCGGCCGGGGGGCGTACAGAGTGCGGCCGCCCGGACCGTAGCGGCCTATTTCCGTCATGAGCGCCACCGGCTCGCCCGGTGCCCGGCCGGGGCCGTCGGTGACGTCGAGCAGCAGCCCGTCCAGCGGCCCGCCGACGAGTTGGGCGTAGGCGTGGTCGGGCCGGGGACCGGCGTCGTCGTGGTCCGCCCCGTACACCCGGCCGCGCATGAACTCCTGCTCATCCATGCCGGGCAGCCTCGCATCCGCCACTGACAACCACCCGGCGGACGGGGCGGTGCTACCTCGCCGGGGCGGCCGCGGGCGCCGGGCCGGAGACGGCCTTGTCGAGCGCCTCCCAGGCCCGTCGCGCCAGGTCCACCACCCGCTGCGGCGCTCCCTCGACGGGTTCCCCGGGCCCACCGGACGACCGCCACCACCCCAGCACGGCCCGTTCCGCCTGCGGCAGCGCCCGCTGACCGGTCACCGCGAGCGCGATGGCCCCGACCACACCCGCCCAGCTGAACGGGCCGAGCGGGGTACAGCCGAAGAGGTGGCTGACACCGGGGGTCTGGACCAACGCCACCAGGGCCGCGGCGGAGCCCAGCGCCGTGAACCGGACCAGCGGGCTGTCCCGGCGGTCGGCGAGGGTCTGGGCCAGCTGGGTGCCGACCACGGCGCACAGGGCCATGGTGGTGGAGCGACGGGCCGTGCCCGCGGTGAAGCGGCCGATCAGCCAGGCGGTGGTCGCGCCCAGGCAGGTGGTCAGGGCACGGTGCCGGATCTGTCGCATCAGCGGTCTGCCGAGCAGCGACGTGACGAGCTGTTCGTCGGATGCCGCCGTCGGATCCTCTTCCCGGTCCTCCTCGTGCGGGGTGACCGCCACGGCCATCGCGGGGAACAGGTCGGTGAAGAGGTTCACCAGCAGCATCTGGCGGGTGGAGAGCGGGGCCGCGCCGGCCAGCAGGCTGCCCAGGATGCCGAAGCTCACCTCGCCCGCGTTGCCGCCGATCAGGATGGCGATGGCGTCGGCGACGCAGCGCCACAGCGCCCGGCCCTCGGCCACCGCATCGGTCAGCACGGCCAGATCGCCGTAGGTCAGGACGATGTCGGCAGCGTTGCGTGCCGCGGCCGAGCCGCGGGCCTTGATGCCGACCCCGATGTCGGCGGCGCGGATCGCCGCGGCGTCGTTGGCGCCGTCGCCGACCATGCCGACCACCCGGCCGGCGTCCCGCAGCGCCTCGATGACCAGGAGCTTCTGCTCGGGCGCGACCCGGGCGACGACATCCGCGTCGCGCAGGATCCGGGCCCGCCGCGAACGGTCGGCCTCGGCCAGCTCGTCGCCGGTGACGACCTCGGTGTCCGCGGGCCAGCCCAGCTCGATCGCGATCGCCCGGGCGGTCTGCGGGTGGTCGCCGGTGAGCATCACCGGCCGGACGCCGCTCTGCCGCAGTTCCTGGACCAGGGCGCGGGAGTTCTCCCTGGGCACGTCGGACAGCGCCAGCAGACCCGTGAAGCGGAGCCCCTCCAGCGCCTGGTCGAGGGCGTCGGCGTCGTCCTCGTCCGCCGCCAGCCGGCGGTGCCCCACCGCCAGGACCCGCAGCGCCTCGCCGGTCAGCGCGTGGGCCGCCGCCGAGGCCTCGGAGGGGAGGTCGGCGCAGGCCGGAAGCACGGTCTCCGGCGCGCCCTTGACCACGAGCATCCGGAGTCCGTCCGCGGAGTGGCCCACGGCCGCGGCGTAACCGCGACCGGTTTCGAAGGGGCGGCCCTCGGTCTGCACCCAGTCCGGGTCGGGCCCGGCCGCGTCCAGCACCGCCTCGTCGGTGGCGTGGGCGGGCTTGTCCTCTCCGTCCCCGTCCACACGGGGGCAGGCCCGCGCGGCGACCCGTACGGTCTCGGCGGACTTTGGGCTCGTGACCGTACGGACCGTGCCCCGGGCGTCGGCCACCCGCACCAGGCGCAGCCGGTTCTCGGTGAGCGTCCCGGTCTTGTCGAAGCAGAGCGTGTCCATGCGGCCCAGCGCCTCCAGCGTGCGCGGGGTGCGGACCAGGACGCCCCGCCTGCTGAGCCGCCGGGCGGCGGCGAGCTGGGCCACCGTGGCCACCAGCGGCAGCCCCTCGGGGACGGCGGCGACGGCCACCGCGACCCCGCCGCTGACCGCCCGGCGGACCGGGGCGCCGCGCAGCAGGGACAGCCCCGTCACCGCGGCCCCGCCCGCGAGCGTCAGGGGCAGCGCCTTGCGGGTGATCTCCTGGAGCCTGGCCTGGACGCCGCCGGCCGGTGGTTTGCGGGCCGCGAGGTGGACGGCCCGGGCCGCCTCGGTGCGGTCACCGGTGTGGACCACGATCGCCTGGGCGTGTCCGGCGACCACGGTCGTGCCTTCGAAGACCATGGACCGGCGGTCGGCGACGGCGGCGCGCGGTGTGGGTTCGGTGTGTTTGTCGACCGGCAGGGACTCGCCGGTCAGCGCGGACTCGTCCACCTCCAGCCCGTCCTCCCACACCAGACGGGCGTCGGCGGGTACGACGTCGTCGGCGGTGAGTTCGATGACGTCGCCGGGGCGCAGTTCGGCGGCGTCCACGGTCCGCGCCTCGTCGGACGGCTCCGACGGCCGGGCCTCCGCCTCTTCCCGGAGCTGTTCGTGAGGCTCTTCCCGGGGCTCTTCCCTGGGCTCTTCCCGAGGCTCTTCCGGGGGCCGCTCGGCGGGGCGGCTGAGGCGCGCCTTCTGCTGCTGTTCGGCCAGCAGTCCGGACAGGGCACGCTCCGCCCGCAGCCGTTGGACGCCGCCGATCGTGGCGTTCAGGTCGAGCGCCCCGACGACCAGCAGGGCGTCCACGGCGGAGCCGAGGATCGCCGAGGCGGCGGACCCGACCGCGAGCACCGGGGTGAGCGGGTCGTCGAGTTCACCCTTCACGGCCCGGCCGAGCTGCACCGCCCAGCGTGCCGGGGCGGACGCGGGGCCGACCACGGGGTGTTTTCTGGCGGCTTCCGCGAGACCGCGCACCCGGCCGGTCGTCCGCTCGACGGCGGTGGGCTGCGCCGCGGTCTCCCGCGCCAGCCGTTCGTGGACCTCCTCGACCTCCAGGGCGTGCCACGCGATGCGCGGGCGGGGATGCGGAGGCGGGGCCGTGCCCACCCGGAGGGCCGCGCGCGCTCCGCTCAGCAGCGCCGCGGCGGCGCCCACGTCGACCGGCGCGTGCCGCAGGCCGGGCAGCGGTGAGCCCTTGGGCTTGCGGGACTCGCTGACGGCCACCAGCAGACCGGACAGGACGGCTCCGGAGCGGGCCAGGGTCTGCGATCTGCGGCCCACCGCCCGTGCGGCCGGGACGGCGGTCAGCAGCCGCCAGACATCGGTCAGACCGTGCGCGGCGAGCACGTCCGCGCCCCAGACGACGGCCCCGTCGCGGTCGGTGAGGGCGACGGCCACGTCGCCGCCGAGCAGTCCGGCGAGCACGTCGGCCTCGTGGACCGAGGTGGGCCGGGCGACCGTGATGACGGTGTCGCCCCGCTCGCGCAGCTCGCGCACCACCTCGTCCCACGGCCTGCCGCCCTCGACCACCCGGTCGGCGAGTCCGCCGAGGTCGCTCAGGGCCGGGTCCTCGGTCATCACCACGTTCAGCCGGGCGTGCCGCGCCGCGTCGAGCACGGCCTCGCACCAGGGGTCCGGGCCGCCGTCCGGTGCGCGCAGTGCCCCGGCGTGCAGCACGAGGGTGTCCGCGGTCTCCAGCTCCCGCAGCCGCGCGGTCTCCCGCACCAGCACGCCCCGCCGGGCCAGGGTGCCGCTGAGCACGGCGTGGAAGGCGCCGGGGCCGTAGCGGGCGGCCTTGGGCGAGCCGGCCAGTACCGCCTCGGCCGCCTCGTTGACATCGTGTTTGACCAGTTCGGTCACCACGGCTCCGAGGACGCTGCCGATCGAGGCGTGGGCGGCGTACTCCTGGTACGGGGCGGTCCGCAGCGGTGGGCGCGGGCAGTGACCGGCGGGCACGCTCACCCGGCCGGGCCCGGACAGCAGGTCGTGATCGGCGTCGAACACCGCCGCGCGCGCCACGCGTTCCGCGAGCTGGCAGGAGCGCAGCGCCCCGTCGAGCACCAGCGCGGTAGGCGAGCGGTCGGCGGCGTGGGTGGCCGCGTTGGCGGCGGCGAGCACCAGGTCCATCCGGGCGAGACCGACACGGCCCGCCAGCCAGGCGCGGAAGCGCGGGTTCTCGCGCAGCAGCGTGACCCCGGCGGTCACCTCACGGGCCGAGCGGGGCAGCGGCAGCGCGGACGCGGTGAACCCGACGACGGCGCCGACGACGTCGACCGCCAGGGTCGCCGCCGCGAGCCGTACGCCGTTCGGGTCACCGGGGTGGGAGTACTCCTCCGGCTCGTCCTCCACGAAGACCAGGCCATGGCGTTCGGCGAGCCCCTCGGCGTGTTCGACCACCACGTCGATGAGCGCCTCCTCGCTCGCTGTGACGACCAGCCGTCCCAGCCCGCCGTCCCAGTACGCGAGTACCACGTCGGGGTGTTCGGCCAGTACCTCGGCCACCCTCTCGCACGCTCGGACCACCGCCCGGGCATCGCCCGCCGACCGGAGCCGCTCGGGGTCGGCCGGCCGCAGCGCGAGGTGGGCCCGCGCGCCCGACCGCCACTGGCCGGTCCTGCCCGGCAGGGCGTTGCGTACGACCCGTGCGACCCGCACCGTGGTGTCGGCGCCGCGCACACCCGCCCGCGCGGTCGCGGTGGCGGCCCCGGCGACCAGGCCGAGCGCGGGCGCGGCCCCGCTCGCCAGCAGCCGGGAACCGGCCGCGGCGAGCCCGGCCGCCTTCGAGGGACGCATCACTCCCGCAAGCCCCATCTCGCTCCCTCAGTCGCGGCCGGTCCGCGGCGGCCGGGCCAGGGCCGGCCGCCGCTCAGCCATCCCGTCTCGCCTCCCCCACCAATTCTGACTCCCGAGTCCCCGCGGTGCCTGGTCGACGTTTACGTCCCCCGCGGGCGGTCACCCGGCGTGGTAACCCCGATGTCGAATGCGACTGGGAGTGAACAAGGTGGCTGGAGACCAGAAGGCCAAGGCCAAGATGGAACAGGCCAAGGGCAAGACGAAGGAAGCCGTCGGCCGGGCCACGGGCGACGAGGGGCTGGCGGCCGAGGGCCGGACCAAGAAGTCGAAGGGCGACCTGCGTCAGGCGAAGGAGAAGACCAAGGACGCCTTCCGGCGCTGAGCGGCGCTACGCCCCGTCGAGGTCCCCGTTCCGGGAACGGGGACCTCGCCGTACTTGTAGCGTCCGCCGTATGGCTGACGAGATCTTCAGGGCTCCGCGGCTCGCCGAGGGGGACGGTCTCGGGTCATCGGCCGGCAGACGTGCGGATGTCGGTGTCCCAGTCGAGCAGCCGGGCCGGCTCGTCGTCCCCGGGACGGGGCCGGCCGGTGCCGGAGGGGGCGTGGGTGCCGCGGGACATCTGTCCGCTGACGGTGATGTTGTGCTCCACGCGCGGGCGGCGGCATGCCTCGTAGACGGAGAACGCGGTCCGGGTATCGGCGATGTCCCGCAGGGACTTGGCGAGGACGACGGCGTCCTCCAGGGCCATCGAGGCCCCCTGCCCCGTGGCCGGGGAGGCGGCGTGCGCGGCGTCGCCGATGATCAGGGACCGCCCGGAGTGCCAGGCGGTGCCGAGCGGCATCTCGGTGGCGTTGGTGACCATGACGCGACCGCTGGAGGCCGCGACGATGTCCGCGGCGGGCGTGGCGTCCTTGCGCAGCAGCGGGACGAGCAGGTCACGCCAGGCGGCCGGTGTGGCCAGGGTGAGTTCGTCGGCGGGCAGCGGTTCGCCGGTGACACGGGCGAACCAGTACGTCTCCCCCTCGGGCGAGACCGCGTAGCCGAAGGCGGCCTCGGTGCCCCGCACCATCGTGATGTGGCCGGTGCCGCCGGGCGGCGGCGCGCCGTCGGTGTAGCCGTAGAAGACGCGCTGGCCCGCGTACCCGGGCCGCACACCGGGGGCGATCAGCCGGCGGACGGTCGAGTTCAGCCCGTCCGCGCCGATGAGCAGGTCGCCCGTCGCCGTACTGCCGTCGGCGAAGCGCGCGGTGACGTGGTCCCGGCCGTCGTCCACGGACAGCAGCCGGGTGCCGTGGCTCAGGCCGATGCCCCGGCGTACGGCTTCGGCCTGGAGGGCGGCGTTCAGTTCGCCGCGGCGCAGGCACCGGTAGCGCAGGGCCGGGTCGTCGGCCTCGCCCATGGGCGCGTGCGCCAACTCGGTGCCCTGGCTGTCCAGTAAGCGCAACGAGGTCAACGGAAACCCGATCGCCGTGACGGCGTCCGTGGCGTCGAGCTGAGCCAGCGCGCGCATGCCGTTGCTCGCCAAGGTCAGGAACGCCCCGATGTCCTCGGCCGTGTCGGGGTGTGCCTCGTACACGGCGACTTCCAGTCCCGCCTTGTGCAGGGCCAGCGCGACCGCGGTGCCCGCGATCCCGCCGCCGATGACCAGGACGCGTGTCATGTCCAACTCCCTGTCATATACCTGCTGTTCAGTTTCCCGTGCGGCGCGCGTGGTGCGCCACCGCACGCCTATGTCCAGGGCGGCGGTCCCGTGGTGCCGTGCCAGTCCCGCAGGGCCCGGCCGTCCACGCAGACGATCCCGCACAGCCCGGCGTACTCGGCCGCCGGCGCGGTGAAGTCGCCGGTGGTGACGACGATCGCGATGTCGGCCTCGTGGACGGTGAAACAGGTGCCGCCGAAGCGCTGGAGTTCCTCCGAACCGACCCGGCGGGTGTCGCCGTACCGCTTGCACTGGATGACGGCGCGCCGGCCGTCCGGGGTCACGGCCAGGATGTCGGCACCGAGGTCTCCGGCTCCGCCGACGACGTCCACCGGTGAGCAGCCGTCCCGTGCGCACAGGACGGCTATCGCCTGTTCGAACTCGTCGGCGTCCAGTGCGTCGTAGTCCACGGCGTCGCCTTCGTCCCGCGGCGGCTCCAGCGCCTCCGCGGCCGTGCGTGTCGCCGCGTCGAGGGCGGCGGCGGCCCGGTGCGCGGCCCGCCGGGCGGTCCACCGGCGCCGCCCGCGTCGCAGTGCCAGGGCACAGGCCGCGGCCAGGAGGCACAGGACGGCGATCCAGGCCGGACGGCGTTCGAAGGCGGCGGCCACCGCGCGGGCGGTGAGGCCGAGGACGCACAGGAGCAGGGCGAGAAGGCCGAAGTACAGCGCCGTCGCGCGCAGGTCGAAGGGGCGTCGGCGGCTGTCGCGGGTCAGGCGGCGTCCGGGCGTGGTCACGGCGGTGAGGCTCCCCCCTCTGACGGATGTGAAGATCACCTCTACCGTCTGCCCAAGATCGCGCCGTTCAGCGGGACCGCGCCGTTCGCCGGGTTCAGGAGTTCAGGTCGTCGGCGAAGTGCCGGAACCCGTGCCGGTCCTGGTGCAGGGACCACAGCACGTCCGCGAGCACGCCCGGGTCCTTGCGGCGGTGACCGGGAATGATCTCACCGGGGATGATCAGCTGTGCCACGTGAACGCCCTCGGCGGCGAGTCTGTCGTGCAGCAGATGGCCGTACGCGCTCTCGGCGGCGAACGCGATCGACGTGCCCGCCCGTTCGGGGTGCGGGACGACGGCGGTGCCGCCGTTGACGAACAGGATCGTGCCGCGGCCCAGGGCACGCATGCCGGGCAGCACCTGCTGGACGGCGGCGACCGGACCGTAGACCGAGAACTCGACCGGGCCGATCAGATCGGTGTGCGTGGTCGCCAGCACGGGACGCATGAAGTCGCGGTGCGGGACGGGGCTGTACTGAAGGATCTCGATCGGTCCGACGGCCTCGGCAGCCGCCCCCAGAGCAGCTGTGAGGGCCTGCGGGTCGCGTACGTCGGCGGCGAAGCCGCGCGCGCCGACCCCGTCGGCGGCGAGGTCGCCGGCCAGGGCGTCCAGGCGGCCCCGGTCACGGGCGACCAGAGCGATGTCGTACCCCTCCCGCCCGAACCGGCGCGCGACGGCCGCGCCCAGGCCCGGGCCGGCTCCGACGACGGCGACCGCGGTCATGAGGCGGCCGCCGGGGTGGTACGACGGGGAGTCACAGTCACCGGTTCGCCTCCCGATCCCGATTCGGCCGCTGCCGAGGGGCCCGGCCGTGCGCGGGCCCGCTGCGCCCACCGTAAGCTCGCGGAAGGCCCCTCGGCATCCGTGAAGTGCGCTGAGTAGTCTGCCGCCTGGTACAGGTGATCGACCAGGGGGGCCGTATGCGCGGGCGGGGTGCGCTGGGGCGTGGGATGCGCGTCGGCATGGTGATGGCGGGCGCGCCGGGCCTTCCGTGGGCGGTGCTCGCCTTGATGGTGGCGGTGGTGGAACTCGCGACCGGTGGGGACACCGAGTTCGCCATGCGTGATCTCCGGTACTGCGGGCTGCTCGTCGCGGGCAGTGTGGTGGCCGGTGTGTTCATGGGCTCGGTCCTCGGTGGGGGGCTGGCCCTCGCGTCCCGCGTCGTCGTCCGGCCCTGGCCGCTGGCCCTGGTGGGCGCGCTGCTCGGCGGCCTCGCCTTCGTCGCCGAGTTCGCGGTCGTCGCCGTGGGCACGGACGGGGGCTTCGCGGAGACCGCGGTGACCTTCCTGGCGTGGCCGGTGATGGCGGCGGTGGCCGCCGTGCACAGCTCGGACATCGCGGGGCTGACCCGGACCTGGGCGTGGCTGTGGGGCCGGGGCATCGGCCGACGGCGCGGTGTGTCCGATCAGGGCGAGCACGATCACCTAGGATGATCCCGATGACGAGTCCGGAGCAGCCTTCCGAGCGACCGCCCGTGCGGCGGTCCTGGGCGCTGCTCGTACTCGCGGTGCTGGCCGGCCTCATGGCGATGCACGCCCTGGCCCCCGGCGGCGGCCTCCACGACGACCACGCCCGGATGCGGCCCACGTCGGTCGCGGTGACACCGCACGACGGCTGTGCCGGCGACGACTGCGGCGGGGGCCACCTCCAGCACGCCGACTCCGTCTGCAAGGCGGCGACGGTGAGCGGCGGACCGGCGCTGCCCGCCCTCGTACCCGACCCGGTGACCGTCCCCGGCCGCGCCGAAGCCATGCGCTCGCACGCGGCCCGGACTCCCGACGGCGCCCGCGCGCCACCCTCCCTGGCCGAACTGCAACTCCTGCGGATCTAGACACCGCCCGCACCGCGCCGACCGCCCGACGAGGCACCGGGCGCGGCGCGCCCCGGCATGCCCAGATCCCTTACGCACCACAGGAGTTCCCCCATGCGCAACACCCGTACCCGCACCCGGCGCGCCGCCCTGGCGGCCACCGCCGTCACCGCCGCCCTCGTCCTCGCCGCCTGCGGCAACGACGACGGCACCACCGGCAGCGGCCACCAGGGCCACGGCTCCACCCCGACGTCGTCGAGCGCCACCGCCGCGTCGGGCGCCCACAACGCCCAGGACGTCTCCTTCGCCCAGGGCATGATCCCCCACCACCGGCAGGCCCTGGAGATGGCCCGGCTCGCCGCCGACCGGGCGTCCTCCGCCAAGGTGAAGGACCTCGCCGCGCGCATCGAGAAGGCCCAGGACCCGGAGATCAGCACCATGAGCGGCTGGCTGAAGGCCTGGAACGAGAAGGTGCCGGCGTCCGGCGGCTCGATGAACTCGATGGACTCGATGCCGGGCATGGACCACTCCGCCCACTCCACCGGTTCCGGCATGTCCGGGATGATGGACGACGAGGAGATGAAGAAGCTGGCGAAGGCGTCCGGCAACGGCTTCGACACCATGTTCCTGACCATGATGGTCGAGCACCACCGAGGCGCCGTCGAGATGGCCACGGCCGAGAAGACCAAGGGCCGTTACGGTCCCGCCACGGCCATGGCCGACGACATCGTCACCGGGCAGACCGCCGAGATCACCGAGATGAACAAGCTCCTCGGCAAGGGCTGACGCTCCCCGGCGGAGGGGACCGGCGGCCGCGCCGCTCCCCTCCGTCACGGCTCCCGTGCCCCCACCTGGGCGGATCGGGGAACCGGTCCTCCCGGAGCCGCTACGCTTGGGTCGCCGCAGCGCCTACACCCTTTGTTCACGGGTGAGTTGACTGTTCACGTGGTGAGTCGACGCGAGCGGCGGTCGAGATGTCATACGGCAAGAGGGTGGGACCACAGGTGCTGGCAGCGGGCCGATACCGGTTGCAGGACGCGATCGGGCGGGGCGCCATGGGGGAGGTCTGGCGGGCCTTCGACGAGATACTCGGCAGACCCGTGGCGGTGAAGCTGCTGCTGCCCCAGAGCTCCGACCCCACCGCCACCTCCCGGTTCCATCTCGAGGCACAGACCGCCGGCTCCCTCAACCACCCGAACGTGGTCGGCGTACTCGACTTCGGTGAGCACGAGCGCGGTCTGTTCCTGGTGATGGAACTGGTCGAGGGCGACAGCCTCGCCCGGCTGCTCGCCGGCTCCGGCCCCCTGCCCGCGGCGCGCGTCGCCCGGATGGCCGCCGAGGCGGCCGCCGGGCTCGCCGCCGCCCACCGGCAGGGCATCGTGCACCGCGACATCAAGCCCGCCAACCTCCTGCTGGACGCCGACGGCACGCTGAAGATCGGCGACTTCGGCATCGCCCGCTTCTTCGACGACCCCGGTGCCGCCCTCACCGCCACCGGGCAGATCGTCGGCACCAGCCTCTACCTCGCACCGGAGCGTGCGCTGGGCAAACCCGCCGGCCCGGCCTCCGACGTGTACTCCCTGGGCTGTGTGCTCTACCAGCTCCTCACCGGCCGTCCGCCCTTCCAGGGGGACAGCCCCCTGATGATCCTGCACCAGCACCTGGACGCCGCTCCGGTGCCGCCCCGCGGGCTCGGCGTCGAACTGCCGCCCGCCTTCGAGAACTACCTGCTCGGGCTTCTCGCCAAGCGGCCCGAGGACCGGCCCTCGGCCGAGCAGGTGGCGGACTGGTTCGGGCGCGGCGCCTGGCGCGGGACGGCGCAGCCCCTGCCGCAGGAACTGCCCGGCCAGCACCTCGGGGCGACCGCCGGGAGCCCGTACGGGCCGCGGGTCCCCACCGGGCGGGCCGCCGCACCGGCCGCGCGGGGTGCCGGCACGCGTATGCCCGCCGCCTCCGGCGCGGACCGTCCCGTCCCGGCGCCGGACACGGAGTGGCGTACGTCGGTGCACCGGGCCGCCGCGCAGCGCTCCCGCCCGTCCTTCCTGAGCCGCTCCCGTGTGCTCGTCCTGCTGGGCTGCGCCGCCCTGTTCGTCGCGGCCCTGCTCGCCGGCATGACCTGGTCCTAGGCCCTGTCGTCCGGATCATCCCGGCGTCGCGAGGCCTGGCACGCACTCCCCCACGCTCGGCTGTGCTCGCGCGGCCTGGGCGTCCGGCACAGAGCCGCTCGGAAGACGGGGTGTGTCGACCGGCGCATCGGGGGGACCATGGAAGGCAAGGCGTCTTCCGGCGCAGGCGGGCCACTCTCCGGACCGACGGACGGTCCGCTCCGCCGGCGGAAGGAGTGCCTGCGATGAGCCAGGCCGATTGGGCTCCGGCGATCCTCGGCCGGACCGGAACCGGGCGACCGGAGGACCACTCGTCACAGCCCAGCGGGCTGATGGACGTGCTCGCCGTCGCAGCGGTGCTGCTGGACTCGGACGGGCGGGTCGCTCTGTGGAGCCCAGAAGCCGAACAATTGTACGGTTACACCTCCGAGGAGGCGCTGGGCGAGTACGCGGCGCGGCTGCTGGTCCACGCGGAGCACTGGGACTGGGTGGTCAAGACCTTCATCGACGTCATGGAGACCGGCCAGAGCTGGGCCGGCACCTTTCCCATCCGCCGCAAGGACGGCAGCACACGGCAGGTGGAGCTGCGCAACATGCGGCTGCTGGACGACCACGGCGATTTCTACGCCCTCGGCCTGGGCACCGACTCACCGACGCTGCACGAGCTGGAGCGCGACGTCGCCCTGTCCACCCGGCTGATCTCCCAGTCCCCCATCGGGATCGCGATCTTCGACAGCGATCTGCGGTACGTGGCCGTCAACCCCGCCCTGGAACGCATCCACGCCGTCTCCGCGAAGGACCACCTCGGCCGCCATTACCGGGAGATCGCGCGCGACGCGGAGTTCGACACGGCCGAGGCCGCGATGCGGGAGGTCCTGCGCACCGGGAAGCCGATGGTCGAGCAGGCGCCGCTGGTGGGCCACACCAAGGCCGACCCCGGGCACCAGCACGCCTGGACGATCTCGCTCTTCCGGCTGGAGGACACCCAGGGCCGGATCCTCGGCCTGGCCGAGCTCGTGGTGGACGTCACCGAGCGGTACGAGGCGGCCAAGGAGGCCAGCGAGACGCGGCGGCGCCTGACCCTGATCGCCGACGGCTCGGCCCGCATCGGCACCAGCCTGGAGGTCGAGGAGACGGCCAGGGAACTGACCGAGGTCACCGTCCCCGCCTTCGCCGACATCGCCGCCGTCGACGTGCTCGACTCCATCCTCGACGAGCACCGGCCCGCCTCCCCCGAAGGCTCTCCCGCGTTCTTCCGCGCCCTCGCGGTGAAGGCCGCCTACCCCACCGACGCCCTCCGGGCCGCCGACCCGCCCGGCGGGATCACCAGCTACCCCGCCGACCGCCTGGCCGCCCGGTGCGTGCGCACCGGCCGCCCCTTCCTCGTCCGGCACGCCGACGGCAACGACCTGTCGCGCATCGCCCGGGACGAACACTCGGCCACCCTGCTGGCCCGTGCCGGAGTGCACTCCTACCTCGCCGTGCCCCTCGCCGCCCGCGGCACCACGATCGGCTTCCTCGGGCTGTCCCGCGCCCGCGATCCGCGGCCCTTCGACGAGGACGACATGGCCATCGCGGTCGAGCTGGCCTCCCGGGCCGCGGTGTGCATCGACAACGCCCGCGCCCACCAGAGCGTGCGCAACGCGGCCGAGGCCCTCCAGCGCAGTCTGCTGCCCGATCACCCGCCGCGCCTGCCCGGGCTGCGGGTGGCCTCCCGGTACCAGCCCGCGCAGGCCGCCTACGAGGTCGGCGGCGACTGGTACGACGTCGTCCCGCTCGACGGCGCCCGCACGGCCCTCGTCGTGGGCGACGTCATGGGCAGCGGCATCGACGCCGCCGCCACCATGGGCCGGCTGCGCACCGCCACCACCGCCTACGCCGACCTCGATCTCGACCCCGCCCAGGTGCTCCACCACCTCGACGCGCTCACCTCACGGCTGGAGCAGTACATCGCCACCTGCGTGTACGCCGTCTACGACGCCCGGAGCGCCGAGTGCCACCTCGCCACCGCCGGCCATCTCCCGCCCGCCCTGGTCCGCCGCGGCGAGCACCCCCGACTGCTGGACCTGCCGACCGGCGCACCGCTCGGCGTCGGCGGTGTGCCCTTCGAGACCGCCACGGTCACGCTCGCCCCCGGCGACCAGCTGGTCCTGTACACCGACGGACTGGTGGAGACGCGCGAGGACTCCATCGACGAGCGCCTCGAGATCCTGCTGCACCTCCTCGACAAGCCGGACTCCTCCTTGGAGGAGACCTGCGACCGGCTTCTGCACGACTTGAGGCATCCCGCGAACCACGACGACGTCGCCCTGCTCATCGCCCGGGTCCGCCCCTTCACGACGGAGGCCTGACCGGCCGCCCGAGATGCGGATCACCGGGCCTGTGCCGACCCTGGTAACGGGGCCCGTTCCGCCGGGGCCCGTTCCGCCGAGGAGGCACACATCATGTCCATGATGGACAAGCTCAAGAGCATGCTGAAGGGCCATGAGAGCCAGGCGTCCAAGGGCGTCGACAAGGCCGGTGACTACGTCGACGACAAGACCCAGGGCAAGTACAGCCGCCAGGTCGACACGGCCCAGGAGCAGATGAAGGACCAGCTGGGCCGCGAGCAGGGCCGGGACAACCCGCCCCGGACCTGATCCGCCACCCTCCGCGATCCGTCGCCCCCGGGCGCGCCGCGCCGCACGCCCGGGGGCGACGGCACACCCCATCCGTACGGCCTCCCTCACTCATACTTGTCCTTGCATGGACACGACGAGCAAGAGGGTGGGCATGACTGAGGCGTTGGTGCTGGGCGGCGGCGGGGTCGGCGGTATCGCCTGGATCACCGGACTGCTGACGGGGCTGGCCGACAGCGGGCAGGACGTGACGGGGGCCGACGTGATCGTCGGGACCTCGGCCGGGTCGGCCGTCGCGGCGCAGCTGGGCAGTGGGCTCGCGTTGGCGGAGCTGTACGCCCGGCAGGTCGACCCCGCGTCACAGGCCGCCGAGATCATGGCGGAGATGGATCTGGAGGGGTTCGCCGCGGACATCGCCGCCGCGATGGGCGATGCCGCGACCGTGGCGGACATGCGGCGCGCGGTCGGCAGGGTGGCGCTGGGCGCGACGACCGTGCCGGAGCCCGAGCGCCGGGCGGTGATCGAGTCGCGGCTGCCGGTGCACCTGTGGCCCGCGCGGGCGCTCAGGATCGTCGCGGTGGACGCCGAGACCGGGGAACCGCGGGTGTTCGACAGCGCCTCCGGGGTGAACCTGGTGGACGCGGTCGCGGCGAGCTGCGCGGTGCCGGGTGTGTGGCCGCCCGTGACGATCGACGGGCGCCGGTACGTCGACGGCGGTGTGCGTTCCATCGCCAACGCCGACTACGCCTCGGGCGCTTCGCGGGTGCTGGTGGTGGTGCCGATGGGGGTCACCGAGCCGTTCCCGAGTGACGCGCCGCTGGAACAGGCGGTGGCGGAGCTGCGCGCCCAGGGCGCCCAGGTGCTGCTGGTGGAGCCCGACGAGGCCTCCCTGGCCGGGATCGGCCCCAACCCCCTCGACCCGGCGACCCGCGGCCCGGCCGCCGAGGCGGGCCGCGCGCAGGGACGCGCGCTGCGACTCGAGTGGAGCCGCGTCTGAGCCGGGCCTCCTACAGGGCCCAGCGGCCCGCCGACGGCTCGGTGCGGTGCCGTCGGCGGGCCGGGAACGCCTGAGGGGGTCCGGCCGGTTCAGGCGAGCTCGACGAGCAGGTCGCCGCCCTCGACCTGCTGGATCCGGTTGATGGCCAGCCGGGACACGCGGCCCGCCTTGGGCGCGGTGATGGTGGCCTCCATCTTCATCGCCTCGATGGTCGCCACCGTCGCCCCGGCCTCCACCTCGGTGCCCTCCGTGACCGCGAGCGTCACCACTCCGGCGAACGGCGCGGCGACGTGGCCGGGGTTGGTCCGGTCGGCCTTCTCGGTGGCCGGGACGTCGGAGGCGGCCGCCTTGTCCCGTACCTGGATCGGCCGGAGCTGACCGTTCAGCGTGGCCATCACGGCGCGCATGCCGCGTTCGTCGGCGTCACCGACGGCCTGGAGCTCGATCAGGAGCCGCACGCCGGGCTCCAGGTCGACGGCGTACTCCTTGGCAGGCCGCAGCCCGTAGAAGAAGGCCTTGCTGTCCAGGACGCTGGTGTCGCCGAAGGCCTGGCGGTGGGTGTCGAACTCGCGCGTGGGGCCGGGGAACAGCAGCCGGTTCAGGGTCGCGCGCCGGGACTTCTCCAGGCCCTCGCGGTCCTCGGCGGTCAGCTGCCGCACCGGCTTGGCCTCGGCGCGGCCCCGCAGGGCCTTGCTGCGGAACGGCTCGGGCCAGCCGCCGGGCGGGGTGCCCAGTTCGCCGTGCAGGAAGCCGATGACGGAGTCGGGGATGTCGTAGCGGTTCGGCTCCGCCTCGAAGTCCGCCGGGTCCACCCCGGCGCCGACCAGGTGCAGGGCGAGGTCGCCGACCACCTTGGAGGACGGGGTGACCTTGACCAGGTGGCCCAGCATGCGGTCGGCGGCGGCGTACATCGCCTCGATGTCCTCGAAGCGGTCGCCGAGGCCGAGCGCCACCGCCTGGGTGCGCAGGTTGGACAGCTGGCCGCCGGGGATCTCGTGGTGGTAGACGCGTCCGGTGGGTGAGGCCAGGCCCGCCTCGAAGGGCGCGTAGATGCGGCGGACGCTCTCCCAGTACGGCTCCAGGTCGCCGACGGCCTGGAGGTCGAGGCCGGTGGGCCGGTCCGAGTGGTCGGTCGCGGCCACGATCGCCGACAGCGACGGCTGGGAGGTCGTACCCGCCATGGAGGCCACCGCGCCGTCCACCGCGTCCGCGCCGGCCTGGATCGCGGCGAGGTAGGTGGCCAGCTGGCCGCCCGCGGTGTCGTGCGTGTGCAGGTGCACCGGCAGGTCGAACTCCCGGCGCAGGGCCGAGACGAGCTTCGCGGCGGCCGGGGCGCGCAGCAGGCCCGCCATGTCCTTGATGGCCAGGACGTGCGCGCCCGCCTCGACGATCTGCTCGGCAAGGCCGAGGTAGTAGTCGAGGGTGTACAGGCGCTCGCCGGGGTCGGACAGGTCGGCGGTGTAGCACAGGGCGACCTCGGCGATCGCCGTACCGGTCTCCCGTACGGCGTCGATGGCGGGCCGCATCTGGCCGACGTCGTTGAGCGCGTCGAAGATCCGGAAGATGTCGATGCCGGTGGCGGCGGCCTCCTGCACGAAGGCGTCGGTCACCTCGGTCGGGTACGGCGTGTAGCCCACGGTGTTGCGGCCGCGCAGCAGCATCTGGAGGCAGATGTTGGGCACGGCCTCGCGCAGGGCCGCGAGGCGCTCCCAGGGGTCCTCGGCGAGGAAGCGCAGGGCGACGTCGTAGGTGGCGCCGCCCCAGCATTCCAGGGACAGCAGCTCGGGCAGGGTCCGGGCGACCGCCGGGGCCACGGCGAGGAGGTCCTTGGTGCGCACGCGGGTGGCGAGCAGCGACTGGTGGGCGTCGCGGAACGTGGTGTCGGTGACGCCGATGGTCGGCGACTCGCGCAGCCAGCGGGCGAAGCCCTCCGGGCCGAGCTGGACGAGCCGCTGCCGGGAGCCCGCGGGCGGCTCACTGGTGGGCAGCGGGGGCAGCTTGGTGGTCGGCTCGATCAGCGCGGGCCGCTCGCCGTGCGGCTTGTTGACGGTGACGTCGGCGAGGAAGGTGAGCAGCTTGGTGCCGCGGTCCGCAGAGGAGCGCGCGGTGAGCAGGTACGGGCGCTGCTCGATGAACGAGGTGGTGATCCGCCCGGCCTGGAAGTCCGGGTCGTCCAGGACGGCCTGGAGGAACGGGATGTTCGTGGCCACGCCGCGGATGCGGAACTCGGCCACGGCACGCCGGGCCCGGCCGATCGCGGCCTTGAAGTCCCGGCCCCGGCAGGTCAGTTTGACCAGCATCGAGTCGAAGTGGGCGCTGATCTCGGTGCCCGCGTGGGTGGTGCCGCCGTCCAGGCGGATGCCGGAGCCGCCCGGCGAGCGGTAGGCGCTGATGCGGCCGGTGTCGGGGCGGAAGCCGTTGGCCGGGTCCTCGGTGGTGATACGGCACTGGAGGGCGGCGCCCCGCAGGGTGACCGTCTCCTGGGACAGACCGAGGTCGGCCAGCGTCTCACCGGCCGCGATACGCATCTGGGACTGGACCAGGTCGACGTCGGTGACCTCCTCGGTCACGGTGTGCTCGACCTGGATGCGCGGGTTCATCTCGATGAAGACGTGGTTGCCGTCCCGGTCGAGCAGGAATTCCACGGTGCCGGCGTTGCGGTAGCCGATCTGCCGGGCGAAGCGCACCGCGTCGGCGCAGATCCGGTCCCGCAGCTCCGGGTCCAGGTTCGGGGCGGGCGCCAGCTCGATCACCTTCTGGTGGCGGCGCTGGAGCGAGCAGTCGCGCTCGAAGAGGTGAATGACGTCGCCCTGGCCGTCGGCGAGGATCTGCACCTCGATGTGGCGGGGCTCGACGACGGCCTTCTCCAGGAACACGGTGGGGTCGCCGAAAGCGGACGCCGCCTCGCGGGCCGCCGCCTCGATGGACTCGCGCAGCTGGACGGGGTCCTCGACGCGCCGCATGCCGCGCCCGCCGCCGCCCGCGACCGCCTTCACGAACACGGGGAAACCGATCTCGTCGGCGGCCCGGACCAGTTCGTCGACGTCGGTCGACGGGGCGGAGGAGCCGAGTACCGGTACGCCCGCCTCGCGGGCGGCGGCGACCGCGCGCGCCTTGTTGCCGGTCAGTTCCAGGACGTGGGCGCTCGGACCGATGAAGGTGATGCCCGCCTCTTCGCAGGCGCGGGCCAGCTCCGGGTTCTCGGACAGGAAGCCGTAGCCGGGGTAGACCGCGTCCGCGCCCGCGCGGGTCGCGGCGGCGACGATCTCCTCGACCGACAGGTACGCCCGCACGGGGTGCCCGGGTTCACCGATCTCGTAGGCCTCGTCGGCCTTCAGCCGGTGCAGCGAATTGCGGTCCTCGTACGGGAAGACGGCGACCGTGCGCGCGCCCAGCTCGTAGCCGGCGCGGAACGCGCGAATCGCGATCTCTCCACGGTTGGCGACCAGCACCTTGCGGAACATTGTCGATCCCTCCAGCCTGCCGGTGACGAACACCATGGTGTCGGCCACTCCCCTGCCGTGCCACGCGATGAACGTTAGGGGGTATTGGGCCTGCTGGAAGGCGGGATACGTCACATTGACATGACCGAATCCAGCCAAGTGGTCAGGAACCGGGTGGTCTCCTCGGGTCGTTCCTGCTGGATCCAGTGACCGCAGCCGTCGAGGAGGTGCGAGGCGCGCAGGCCGGGCAGGGTGGCGGGGAAGGCGTCGATCGCGTCGGCCAGCCATGTGGTGGAGGCGTCCTCGCCGCCGCCGAGGAACAGGGAGGGCTGGGTGACGGGCGCGCCCGCGAATTCGGCCAGGTCGGCCCAGTCCCGGTCCATGTTCCGGTAGCGGTTCAGCGCGCCGGTGAGTCCGGTCCGTTCGAACTCCCCGGCGTAGGCGTCGAGGTCGCGCGCGCCGAGCCAGCCCGGCAGGGGGCCGGTGGGGAAGCGTTCGCGCAGGGTTTTGCCCCGGGTGACGAAGTGCGGGTCCGGGGCGCCGGGGGCGGGCATGGTGTCGGCGGACAGGGCCGTGTAGAAGCCCGCGAGCCAGCCGCGCACATCGGGTTCGATCTCCGCCTCGGCCCGGCCGGGCTCCTGGAAGTACGAGACGTAGAACTCGTCGGGGCCGCCCATCGCGGCGAAGACCTCACTGGGCCGGGGGCCGCCGGGCGGGGTGTACGGCACGCTCAGCAGCCCGACCGCGCGGAACACCTCGGGCCGGACGAGGGCGGAGGTGGCGGCGATGTTCGCGCCCCAGTCGTGCCCGACGATCGCCGCCGACCGCTCGCCCAGGGCCTCGACGACGGCGACGTTGTCCTCGACCAGCTCGAGCATGCGGTACGCGTCCACGGCCGCGGGCCTGGAGGAGCGGCCGTAGCCGCGCACGTCGATCGCCACCGCGCGGTACCCGGCGGCGGCCAGCGCCGGCAGCTGGTGCCGCCACGAGTACCAGGACTCCGGGAAGCCGTGCACGAGCAGCACCAGCGGACCGCTCCCCTGCTCCACCAGGTGGGTTCGGCCGGCCGGGGTGGACACCAGTTTGTGGATGGGATCGGCGACGGGGGTCTGCGAAGTGGACATCTGCGGCATGAGCCCTCCCTGGACGCTTCGTACGTGGATCATCCGGCGAGCCGGGCGCGCCGCGCGAGGCTTGTTGCCGGTTCGGCAAAAGCGGTCCAGGGAGTGCGGTTCGGCGCCGGCCGGGAGCCGTACGGCCGCGCGTCAGCCGATGTGGTAACTGTCGCCGTACACCTTCCAGTCCAGGGGCGGGTTCAGGTCGAGGTTGCCCTTGCGCAGGAAGACGCGCTGCTCGGTGTCGACCCGGGTGGTGTCGCTGTGGGCCTCCTCCTGCTTCATGGCCCACACCCGGGCGTCGAGGAAGGCGCCCAGGTACGTGGTCTCGTCGCCGCCCTGGGCCGGCGGCTTGGCGCTGCGCAGGGCCCGCTTGCGGATGTTGCGGAAGCTGGTGGGGTCGTCGCCGTCGCCGTGCATGACGATGGCGTCGTAGTAGGTGAACTGGCCGAGCGCGCGCAGGCCGTCCGCCTTGCCCTGCTTGACGGCGGGGTTGAAGTACACGCGGTCGCGCTCGTCGTTCTGCGCCTGCTGGAACGCCGTGTCCTGGGCGGCCTTGCGCCAGTCCTTGGGGAAGTCCGGGTCGAGGCCGTCGTGCGAGTCGCTGCCGTTGACCCTGCGCAGGGCCGGGAGGTACTTGGCGAGGACGTTGCCGGGTTTGCGGTCGGTGTAGAGCTGTACGAGGTCGAGCATGTCGCCGGTGCCCGAGCAGAAGCCGATGATGCCGGCGGTGTAGCCGCGGCCGTCACCGATGTCCTCGATGTACTTGTACTGGGCCTTCCAGTCGAGCGAGGAGTTCTCCGCGCTCGACACCAGCTTCATGGCGATCTCCTTCTTCGCCGGGTCGTCGAGCCCGGAGGCGGCCGCCGGCTTCGCGACGGCTCGCGGGACACTGAGCAGGGCCCCGGACGCCACGGCACCGATCACGGCGACGACCGTCCTGCGGGAGAGGGGAGTGGGGACTGATTCGCGGTCGGGATGCGACACGGAGGCTCCAAGTGGGGGTGGGGGGTGGCGAGTTGGCCCGCGAGGGCTTGATAGGAAAGTTTCCTATCAATCAGCTGTCCAAGCGGTAACCCTTCCCGCGCAAATTCGTAGGAACACACAACGAGGGTGGTTCCTCCGTGCGAGTGGTGCATCGCCCGGGACGGTCGTAGCGTCGATAGAGAGTCGATCGCGAACGGGCGGTGTCGAGATGCGCGGACCGGTTGTATGGACAGCGATCACCCTCTGGGCGGGCGCACTGCTCGCGGCGACCGTGCCCCCGGCCGCCGCCACCGCGCCGGCCGCGGCGACGGCATCGGCGACGGCGTCGAGCAGCACGGCGGCACGGCATTCCAGGCCCGTCCTCGTCGACTGCTTCGGGAATCCGGACGTACACCCGTCCGCCTTCATCCTGGCCTGCGGCGACGGCAACAGCCGCCTCGCCAAGATGCGCTGGTCGCAGTGGGATCCGATGTCGGCGACGGCCACGGGCGTGAACCTGGTGAACGACTGCAAGCCGTTCTGCGCGGCGGGCAGATTCCACGCGTACGCGGTGACCGTGCGGCTCGACCGCCCGAAGCCCTGGAAGAAGCACCCGCAGCTTCAGCAGTTCACCCGGATGACCCTGACGTACACCGGCAACAGCAGGCCGGAGGGGTTCCCCCGCGTGGTGACGTACCCCCTCTAGGACCGGCCCCGCGTCCGGCGCGGGTCAGCGCCGCCCGGCGTGCGCCCGCGAGACCACGTACAGTTCCTCCGACGTGGTGATCAGCTCGCGCCGCTCCTCCTTCGAACCGACCATCGGCTGGGAGCCGTTGAGCGGCACCTGGGCACTCTCCGGCAGGAACCACACCGTCACCAGGCCGATGGCCCCGGCCAGCATGAGGTAGAAGGCGGGCATCATGTCGTTCCCGGTGAGGTTCACCAGGGCCTCCGTGACCAGCGGAGTGGTGCCGCCGAAGGCCGCGACGGCGAAGTTGAAGCCGATGCCCATGGCCGCGTAGCGCACGGCCGTCGGGAAGAGCGCGGGCAGGGTGGCCGCGCTCGGCGCGGCGAAGCAGGCCAGCAGGGTGGAGAGCAGGAGCACCCCGAGGACCGGACCCCAGGTGCCGTGCATCTTGATCAGCAGGAAGGCCGGGACCGCCAGGACGACCATCGCGGCCGCGGCGACCCCGTAGACCGGGCGCCTGCCCACCCGGTCGCTCAGCCGGCCGATGAAGGTGATCAGTACGACGATCCACACCATGCCGGCCAGCACGAGGACGTCGGCGAAGCTGCTGGAGCGGTTCAGCGTCTCCGTCTGGTACGTCGGCAGGAAGCCGGTGACCATGTAGTTGGTGACGTTGTAGAGCAGCACCAGACCGACGCAGATCAGCAGCGCCTGCCAGTGGTTCCTGACGATCGCCTTGAGCTCGCCGCCCGCCGACTCCTGGGCGAGGCTCTTCTCGTGTTCGTCCAACTGCTGCTGGAAGGCGGGCGATTCCTCCAGCTTGAGCCGCATGTAGAGACCGATCACACCGAGCGGCCCGGCGATCAGGAACGGGATCCGCCAGCCCCAGGAGAGCATCTGGGCGTCGGTCAGCATCAGGTTCAGCAGGGTGACCAGCGCGGAGCCGAGGGCGTAGCCGACAAAGGTGCCGAAGTCGAGCCAGCTGGAGAGGAATCCGCGCCGGCGGTCCGGTGAGTACTCGGCGACGAAGGTGGTGGCACCGCCGTACTCGCCGCCCGTGGAGAAGCCCTGCACCATGCGGGCGAGGAGCAGCAGCACGGGAGCGGCGATGCCGATCGTGCCGTAGGCGGGGATCAGTCCGATGGCGAAGGTGCCGACCGCCATCATGATCATGGTGGTGGCGAGCACCTTCTGCCGGCCGAGGCGGTCGCCGAGGGGGCCGAAGACGAGACCGCCGAGCGGGCGCACGACGAACGCGGCGGCAAAGGTCGCGAAGGAGGAGATCACCTGGGCGGCGGGCGAGGCGCCCGGGAAGAAGACCTTGCCGATGGTCGCGGCCAGGTAGCTGTAGACGCCGAAGTCGAACCACTCCATGCAGTTGCCGAGGGCCGAGGCCCCGACCGCGCGCCGGAGCAGTGGCGGCTCGATGACCTGGACGTCCTCCTTGCGGAAGGCCCGCCGGTTCCGGCGGAGCCTGCGGGTGAGGTCGTCACGCACCTGTCGCGGCAGTTTCGCCACGCGATTCGTGCCCTTCGGCCCGCCCGGGAATTCCTGCTGGGCGTCAGTGCCGGTGTCGACCATGCCGCCACCCTTCTTTCCTCTTACCTCAATTCGCACACGCGACCGATTCACCCCTCGGCCGCATACCGTCGCATGTCACAGCTACTGCCCGACTTTGCTCCAGGCACACCGGCAACGTCCGGCGGCGGTCACCGGCTGTGGCGCCTCGGGGGACGAATGGGTTCCGCCGACGGGCCGGGCGGGGTCAGGCCAGGCAGGTCAGGGGGCGGCCACCGTTGTAGGTGACCATGTCGCGGAGCGCGGCCACGGCGTCGATGGGCCGGCCCAGCGGTCCGTCCTCCAGCTCCGCGTAGGCCCGGTGCAGGTTGCCGACGATCCGCTCCCGGTCGAGCAGTTCGCCGTACTCCCCCAGATCCAGTTCGCGGGCGGTCTGAAGCGGGGTCAGCCCGGCGTCGCGGCCGTCGCGGGCGGTCTTCTGCACGAACCGCAGATACCCGAGGACGTCATCGATGACCTCGGGCCCCGCGATGGCGCCGTGCCCGGGGACTATGGTCGTCGCGCCGAGCGGTCCGACGACCTCCTCGAGGACCTGGATCGCACCGGCCACCGACCCCTGGAGCAGGAACGGGGTGCCTCCGTTGAACAGCAGGTCGCCGCTGAACAGCAGTTTGCGCTCCGGCAGCCAGACGATCGAGTCGTTCGTCGTGTGCGCAGGTACCCCCACGTGACGTACCTCGGCGCGCAGGTCGTCGGCCCACACGGTCACCGAGTCGGTGTAGGTGAGGAACGGCGGCTCCAGGACGAACTCCCCCCAGTCGACCTCCGTCCAGAACGGCGCGTCCTTCGGCTCGCCCCATTCGAGGACGCCCGCCCGGGTGGCCTCGTGTCCGACGATCGTGGCGCCGTCGAAGAGGTGGTTGCCGAAGGTGTGGTCGCCGTGGTGGTGGGTGTTGACGACCGTGCGTACCGGCTGCGGCGTGACCTTGGCGATGGCGTCCAGGTAGGCCCGGGTGCGGCGTACCGTGGAGCAGGCGTCGACGCTGATCACCCCGCGCCGGCCGACGAGGAAGCCGGTGTTGTTGATCCACCAGGTCCCGTCCGGCTGGATGTAGGCGAAGACTCCGTCGCCGACCTCCTCGACCCGGGCCGGGGGAAGCGGGGTGACGTCGTGGTGGACACTGCTCACTGCGGGCTCCTGTCGCGGTGGGTGAGCGGGGGTTCGTCGGGCATCCCCGTGATCATCGCATCCGCGCCGAGCCCGCCGGTACCCCGCTCACCGGCCGCCCGGGTCCGTAACCCGCCGCCCCGTCAGTCCCGTTCCAGCGGACGGGCTTCCAGCGGATGGGCCAGCGTGCGCTCCGGCCAGTCCCCCGCGACCAGTTCCGCCGCCACACAGCCGGGCTTGCGCCGGGCCTGGTCGCGGAAGAGGTGTACGAAGGAGGCGGCGAAGCCCCGGCGGGGGTAGGCGGCGACCAGGGCCTCGCAGAAGCCGGGGCCGAACATGTCGAATCCCGTGCCGGAGACGTCGGCGCTCGTGCCGACCTGCAACAGGCGGCTCTCCACGTCCACTTCGGGCGCCACGTCGTCCCGCATGTGGAGCACGATCAGCTCCGCCGCCCGGTCGCGCCGCTCGGCCGGCCAGCCGAGGCCGGCCGTGAAGACCCGGGCCAGATGGCCGCCGGCCTCCTCGAACGGCAGCGCATGGCTGTCGAAGGGCGGGGTGAGGGCCAGGTCGTGCAGCATCGCCGAGACGAACAGCAGCTCACGGTCGAAGTCGAGGCCGCGGGCCTCGGCCCAGGCCGCGCCGAAGAAGTACGCCCGCGACGAGTGGTGGTACAGAGCCTCGTCCGCGTACTCCGCGCACACCAGCCGCGCCGCGTCCACGGCCGGCCCGGATGGCGCCCGGACCCCGGCTATGTCCTTGCGCATGCGTGCTCCCCCGCCCGCCGGTCCGGCAACAGAGAGATGATCATCTCATGGGCGGCCGCTCCTCGTGCGGATGTTCCGCGCACAGGCACCCCACGCCCTTCTCGATCCACTCCCGCCCGGCCCACTCGGGGTGCCGCTCGACCATCAGGGCCGAGACCTCCTCGACGATGGTGCTCTCGCTCACCGCGGTGTCGCGGCGCGCCCAGGTCTCGTCCCGCAGCAGCCGCAGGTAGTCGCGTACGTCGGCCAGCAGGCGCGGTCCGCCGGTCGCCCCGTGCCCGGGCACCACCACACGGGAGGGCCGGGCGGCCAGCCGCTCCATCACCGTGAGCCAGCGCAGGCCGGACACGTCGGTGTCGTGCGGCGGGAACCAGGGGAAGATCGCGAACTGCCCCGCCTCCACGAGGTCCCCGGTGAACAGGACGTCCGCGTCCGGCACCCGCACCACCTGGTCGCCCCTGCTGTGTGCGCGGCCGGTGGCCTCCAGCCGGACGACCCGTTCGCCGAGGTCGAGTTCGTAGGTCCGGTCGTAGACGACGTCGGGCTCCACGAGTTCCACGCCCCGCAGCCGCTGGGCGACGCACTCGCCCAGCCCCCGGAACATCCCCAGGTAGCCCGGCCCCTTCACCTTCAGGTCCTCGGCCTGGGCCGCGTTGACCACGTACGTCGCACGCTCCTTGAAGACCTGCGCGCCGAACGCGTGCTCGGGATGGAAGTGAGTGGTCGTCAGGAAGAGCCTCCGGCCCCGGGCGTACTCGGTCGCGAGGTCCAGCACCGCCTCCGCGTTCTCGGGACCCATGCCGGTGTCGACGACCAGGACGGAGTGCCGTCCGCCGATGACGCCTATGTTCGGCACCAGGTCGACACCCCGGTCGGGAACGACCAGGAGGTCCCGGGCGAACTCCTGGGCGCCGGTCACGTCGACGACGGGGTCCTGCGTCACGGGCTGGGTCACTGCGACTCCTCGGTACGGGCAACGTGCGGCGAACTGCCGCTCGTCCCAGTGCACCGCGCGGCGCCCGGAGGCGTCCAAGACCGATCCGGCACCCCCGATACCGCGCGGGTATCGTGGCCGTTGATGGAGCTACGCACCCTGCGGTACTTCGTGGCCGTCGCCGAGGAACTGCACTTCGGCCGGGCCGCCGCGCGGCTGAACATGACCCAGCCGCCGCTCAGCCGGGCCATCAGGCAGCTGGAGACCGACCTCGGCTGCGAGCTGCTGCTGAGGTCACCGGCCGGAGTGACCCTCACTCCCGCCGGGGTCCGGCTCCACGACGAGGCGCGCATCCTGCTGGCCCGGGCCGACCAGGCGCGCGACCGGGTCGCCGCAGCCGCGCCCACCCTGACCCTCGGTACCCTCGCCGACAGCGCGCAGCAGGCGGGCGCCCGTCTGTCGGCCGTCTTCCGGGAGCGCCACCCCACCGTGCGGGTCCGGGTCCGTGAGGCCGACCTGACCGACCCGACCACCGGGCTGCGGGCCGGCCTCGTGGACGTGGCCCTCACCCGGGCGCCCTTCGACGACCACGGCATCGCCGTGCGCGTACTGCGCTCGGACCCGGTCGGTGTGATCCTGCGCGTCGACGATCCCCTGGCCGGAAACGAGCGGCTGGGCGTGGCGGAGCTGGCCGGCCGCCGGTGGTTCCGGTTCCCCGAGGGGACGGATCCCGTGTGGCGGGCCTTCTGGACCGACCCGTGCGGGGCCCGGACGGCGGGGGCCGACCAGCCGGACGACCGCGACGGTCCCGTCGTGCGCACCGCCCACGAGTGTCTGCAGTCCGTGCTGTGGGAGGGCGCCGTGGGGCTCGCGCCACTCCCCCTTCACCTGCCCGCGGGGCTCACCGCGGTGCCCCTGACCGGGGTGCCGTCCAGCGACCTCGTCATCGCCTGGAACAGCGACCGGAGCACTCCGCTCATCCGGTCCTTCGTACGCATCGCCACGGCGCTCCTCGGCCGTTCACGGGTGACAGCGGCCGGTCAGCACCGCGCTTGACTTGGAGTGCGCTTCAAGTTCTAGCGTCCTTGAACAGAAAGACGATCCACTTCGCAGGAAAGGCTGGAACTCATATGAAGCGGCGCAGTCTGCGGGACCTCGAGGTGTCAGCCATCGGCCTCGGCTGCATGGGCATGTCCGCCTTCTACGGCTCCACCGATCAGGACGAGGGCGTCCAGACCATCCGGCGCGCCCTCGAGCTGGGCATCGACTTCCTCGACACCGCGCAGATGTACGGCCCGCTCACGAACGAGACGCTCGTGGGCCAGGCGGTCAGGGGCCATCGCGACGAGTACGTGATCGCCACCAAGTTCAACTACCGCATGGACGACACCGTCCCCGGCGACATGAGCACGGTGGGCCGGCAGGACGGCTCGGCCGAGCACGTCCGCAGCTCGGTGCACGGCTCGCTGCAACGGCTCGGCACCGACTACATCGACCTCTACTACCAGCACCGCGTCGACCCGAACGTCCCCATCGAGGAGACCGTCGGCGCCCTGGCGGAGCTGGTCGCCGAGGGCAAGGTGCGGCACATCGGCCTGAGCGAGGCGGGGCCGGAGACCCTGCGCCGCGCGAACGCCGTCCACCCGATCACGGCCGTGCAGACCGAGTACTCGCTGTGGACGCGCGACCCGGAGGCCGAGGTCCTGCCGACGTGCCGGGAGCTCGGCATCGGCTTCGTCCCCTACTCGCCCCTGGGACGCGGCTTCCTCGCGGGCCGGTTCTCCTCGCCCGACGAACTCGACAAGGACGACTGGCGCCGCGGCGGCCCCCGCTTCACCGGCGGCAACCTGGAGGTGAACCAGCGGCTCGCCGAGAAGGTGAAGGAGATCGCCGCCGAGAAGGACGTGACACCGGCCCAGCTGGCGATCGCCTGGGTGCTGGCGCAGGGCGAGGACCTGGTCCCGATCCCGGGCACCAAGCGCCGCGGCTACCTGGAGCAGAACGCCGGCGCGATCGACGTCGAGCTGACCAAGGAGGACCTGGCCCGGATCGACGCCGAACTGCCCAAGGCCGCCGGCGAACGCTACGACGAGGCCGGCATGCGCACCGTGAACCTGTAGGACCCGCGCGCTTAGGTGAAGTCCGCGTAGGCCAGCTGGGCCGCGCAGACCCGGCAGCGGAAGAGGTAGGCGGTGGGCTGACCGTCCTTGTCCAGCGCGCCGAGGAACTCCTCGACCTGGCCGGCCGGCCACCCCCGGCCGGCCAGCTCCTGCCCCAGCATCGCGAGCGCGCCCGAGTGGTCCGCGAGTTCGTCCGTCCCGGCGAGCCCCAGGAAGGCGGCCCCGTCACCGCAGTGCAGCAGCCACCGCGGGTCCTGCCAGGCGGAAAAACCCGGCGTGCGCTCGGCGATGGCGACCAGGACCTCCCGGGGTACGTCGTCGCCCGTGGCGTCCCCGCAGAAGAGCGCCTCGTACCGGGCGGCCGCGCTCCCGTCCGCGATGCACCACGGGCACAGCGGGCCGTCCGGCTCCCCGGTCCCGTACACCGGGCCGGTGTAGAGGTACCCGCGTTCCCGACCGCAGCACGCGCAGACCCCTGGGGCGGCCACCACGGAACCGGTGGTCAGGGGGTCGGGGTGGTAGGGGAAATCGGGCAGTGCTTCTGTCATGACCGCGACCCTAACGTCGGCTCGCACCGGCCCGGCCGATTGATCCCGCATTGCGGTCATGACCGTGGCGACTGCGGGTAGCCGCTAATCCGACGCAGGCCGGCGCCGTTACCAGACGACAAGGATCCCCCACACGAAGGCACATGGAACATGGTCATCCCGCTTAGGAATCAGGCGACGGATGGACAGGGCTACAGCGCTCCCGCTCCGCTGCGCTACAGCGCCACCTGGGACGCCGACACCCTGCGCGTCATCGATGCGCGGCGGGGGGTGTCGGCGTTCCTCGGGCGCCTGGGGTATCCCCCCGGACAGCGGGTGGGGCAGGACGCCCAGCTGGTGGTGAGCGAGCTGGTGACCAACGCGCTGCGGCACGCTCCCGGCCCGTGCGGGCTGCTGCTGGAGCTGTCGCCCGGCGCCGATGTACTGCACATCACCGTGTGGGACACCTCCACCCTCCTGCCGGAGCTCCAGCCCAGGGACGGCCGCCGGATCGGCGGTCACGGGCTGAGGCTGGTCGCCATGCTCTGTCCCGGCCTGCGGACCGCGCCGCTGAACGGCGGCAAGCGCGTGACCGCGGACCTGCGCCTGCCGCCGCTGAGCGCCTGATGTCCGTCAGGCGCATCCGCCTGCGGCGCACGCGGTGAGCCACTGGTCGAAGTCGGCGTCGTAGCGGGTGCCGATGCCGTCGGCGTAGACGGCGTAGCCGCCCGGATAGTCGCCGACGCGGAAGCTGGCCAGCATCCGCTGGATGTCGGCCGGATGCCGCTCGAACATGTAGCGGACCGCGAGGTAGCCCCAGGGGTACGTGCGCGTCACGTCGCTGTTGGCGTAGGTGTTCTCGAACAGCGTGCTGAGCCGGTAGGTGTGCTTGCCGGCCTCCGTGACCGCCTGCTCGTCGGCGAGGCCGCGGTAGCCGTAGGAGGCGTACTCGGCCAGGCCCTCGATCCACCACACGTCGGGCACCGTCGTCTGCTGGGCGAAGTCGCCCTTCATGTCGTCGCGGGCGTCGATGAAGTGCGTGTACTCGTGGTTGAGGTTCCAGACCCGGGCCGCGAAGCCGTCGTCGTAGTCCTTCTGGTACATGATCGACACAGGTCGGTTCGCCGGATCGGCCGGATCTCCTTCGAGGGTGATGCCGCCGTTGTCCGTGCTGACGCCGTAGATCGCCCCGGCGTACGTGCGGTAGTCGGCGCGGCCGGCGAAGATCACGAGGTCGATGGTCGACACGTACTGACCGGGAATGGGCCCCTCGTCCCGGACGAGGTCGTGGACGTACCGGTCCTGCCCCAGCACGCTCGCGCAGACGGCCTCCAGCTCGGCGGCGGTCAGGGCCTGGGCCCGGACGGTGTGCGTCGCGTCGCAGCTGTGCGTGACCGGGAGGGCGGCCCGGGTCAGCCGGGCCGGCAGGTCGCAGATGTCGTAGTAGGAACAGTCGGCGCGGTCGTAGGCGTCGGCCTGGGTCGCGACCGCCACCCACAGCCCGGCCGTCGGGCCGGTGATCCGCGAGGTGTCCAGCAGGTCCTTGGCGAGGGGCCGGACCAGGGGTTGCAGCGCGGGGTGCTCGACGTAGCGGGCGAGGTTCATCCCGGCGTTGGAGTCGAGGTAGGCACGGTCGGTGCCGAGCAGGTCCAGGTGGTCGAGCGCGAAGGATTCCAGCGTCCGGGTGATGTCCGGGTCGGCGGTGACCGCGGTGACGTAGTCCGGGTTCCAGTTGCCGCGCCAGAGAGGGGTGTAGACGTCGTTGACGGCCGTGACCATGCTGTCGACGGCGTCGTAGGAGCTGTCGTACCCGTCGAGCAGCTCCTGGTAGACGTCCAGGTAGCGGGCCTGCTGGTCGGCGCTGTCGGTGAGGACGACGGCCTCGCCGAGTATGCCGCCGTTCGCCTCCGTGACGTCCCGGGAGTGCGGGCGGGCGAAGAAGGTGTCCAGGCCGCGGGTGGTGGCCCGGGTCAGCCTGGAGTCGTACGGGCCGGTGTCGGCAGGGTGGTTGAACTGTACGTAGTAGCCCGCGCGGAGGAAGAGGACGAGCTGCTGGACGTGCGCGGAGTTGTCCCCCCGGTACCGGCGTGCCGCGCCCGTGAAGGCGTTCGCGACCGTGACCATCTGCGGCTGGCGGAAGACCGCGCGGGCGTCGGTGCCGGTGACCGCGAACAGGGTGTTGACGCAGTCGGTGGTGGAGGCCTCGACGAACGCGACGAGCGCGGCACCGGTCCTGCCGCCGAAATCGGCCGGCGTGCACGAGGCCGCTGTCACGGCGGTGCGCGGACCGGCTTCCCGTTCTCTCTCCTCGGGCGACGTGGCCGCCAGGGGCGGCAGCTGGGCGGGGTTGAGCGGCCGGCGCTGTACGGCGGGACGCTCGGCGGCGCCGAGGGCCGGGCCGGCCGGTGGGGGCGTGGCCCTGCGGGCCTGCGTCCATGGGGTGGCGGGGGCGGTGGGGGCCTGGGGTGCCGCCGTCGCCGGGGTCGACAGCGGACCCGCGACGGCGACGCAGAGGGCCAGGGCGCAGGCCATGCGTCCGGGCAGCGTCGGGCGGTAGCGCATCGGGGCTCCTTCACGGACGGATGCGCCTCGGCTGGGGTATGAGGCGTGTGAGGCAATGTCCCAACGCCCTCCCGCGGCAACAATGCTGTGTGACATAGCACCTGGCCCGGCAAGGCATAACATCCCGGCGTCGGCCGGTCCCTACGAGCCGTCCACGCTCCATATGCGCGCGGCCCACGCCCTCAGGTGCGGGGATCCGGCGACGAGGTCGCGGTAGGCGGCGGTGGCGGCCCGGCTCAGGGCCTCCGCCACCTCCTCGGCCACCGTGTCGGGTCGCCAGGCCAGTACGTATCGGCACCACAGCGGCGTTCCGGCCAGCGGTTTCACCACCACGCGCGGAAGCGGCCGCAGGGTCGCCTGGACCACGGACACCCCGAGCCCGTCGGCGATCATGCTCTGCAACTGCTTCTGGTCGCCGAGGAATTCGTGCACGGCCACCGGCGTGAACCCGGCCGCCGCGCAGGCCGCGTAGAACACGCCCGGCCAGCCCGCCCCGTCGTCCGGCGTGAGGAACCACGCGTCCCCGGCCAGCTCCGCGAGGGACACCTCGGCGCGGCGGGTCGCCCGGTGGTCCGCAGGCAGGGCCACGAAGCTCGGTTCGGTGACGATCCCGCGGTGGGTCACGGCTGCCGAATGCCTGAGTTCCATGCCGGGATAGTCGGCGGCGATGGCCGCGTCCACCGCGCCCTCCTCCAGCAGCTCGACGATCCGCGAGGAGGCGTACACGCTGCTCACGGCGAGTGGGACGTCCGGCAGCCGGGCCCGCATCCCGGACACGGTGCCCGACAGCATCGGCGAGTTGGTCGCCGCCACCCGCAGGGCCCGGCGCACGCCCGGCGTGCCCGGTGCCGGGCGCCGCCCGAGCGCGTCGGCACGGGCCAGGACGTCCCGGGCCCGGGCGACGACCTCCGCGCCGTACGGGGTCGGCCGTACCCCCGTCGCCCCGCGTTCGAACAGTGGCTCGCCGAAGTGCCGCTCGATGCGCCGGAGTTGGGTGCTCACGGCGGGCTGGGAGTAGCGCAGCGCGGTCGCCGCCCGGCCCACGCTCCCCGCGTCGGCGATCGCGCACAGCACGCGCAGGTGCCGCAGCTCAAGCTCCATCGGCCCGCTCCCCTTCCGGCACGCCCTCGCAACCGCGAGAGCACCCCGCGTTCGACCACCCGAAAGCCCGAAGTATCGTGTGGTTACCATATGAGCGCCGCCTAGCTCGAAAGATAGATCTGTGACTGTCAACGACGACTCGTTCACCAACTGGAACAACCGCGAGGAGATCGCGGAGTCGATGATCCCGATCATCGGGAAGCTGCACCGCGAGCGGGACGTCACGGTCCTGCTGCACAGCCGCTCCTTGGTGAACAAGTCGGTGGTCAGCATCCTCAAGACCCACCGGTTCGCCCGGCAGATCGCGGGCGAGGAGCTCTCGGTCACCGAGACGCTGCCGTTCCTCCAGGCGCTCACCACGCTCGACCTCGGCCCCTCCCAGATCGACATCGGCATGCTCGCCGCGACCTACAAGGCCGACGACCGGGGCCTGACGGTGCCGGAGTTCACCGCCGAGGCCGTCGCCGGCGCCACCGGCGCCAACAAGATCGAGCGCCGCGAGGGGCGCGACGTCGTCCTCTACGGCTTCGGCCGCATCGGCCGCCTGGTGGCCCGGCTGCTGATCGAGAAGTCCGGCTCCGGCAACGGCCTCAGGCTGCGCGCCATCGTGGTGCGCGGCGGCGGCGAGCAGGACCTGATCAAGCGCGCCTCGCTGCTGCGCCGGGACTCCGTGCACGGCCAGTTCCAGGGCACCATCACCGTCGACGAGGACAGCAGCACGATCTCCGCCAACGGCAACGAGATCAAGGTGATCTACGCCGACGACCCGACGTCGGTGGACTACACGGCCTACGGCATCAAGAACGCCATCCTCATCGACAACACCGGCAAGTGGCGCGACCGCGAGGGCCTGTCGAAGCACCTGCGGCCCGGCATCGACAAGGTCGTCCTGACCGCGCCCGGCAAGGGCGACGTGCCCAACATCGTGCACGGCGTCAACCACGACACGATCAAGCCGGACGAGCAGATCCTGTCCTGCGCCTCCTGCACCACCAACGCGATCGTGCCCCCGCTGAAGGCGATGGACGACGAGTTCGGCGTGCTGCGCGGCCACGTGGAGACCGTCCACTCGTTCACCAACGACCAGAACCTGCTGGACAACTACCACAAGTCGGACCGCCGCGGCCGTTCCGCGCCGCTCAACATGGTCATCACGGAGACGGGTGCCGCCTCCGCCGTCACCAAGGCCCTTCCCGACCTCAAGGCCAGGATCACCGGCAGCTCGATCCGCGTGCCCGTGCCGGACGTCTCGATCGCGATCCTCAACCTCCAGCTCGGGCGCGAGGCCGACCGCCAGGAGGTCCTCGACTACCTCCGCAACGTGTCGCTCACCTCGCCGCTCAAGCGGCAGATCGACTTCACCACCGCCCCCGACGCGGTCTCCAGCGACTTCATCGGCTCCCGTCACGCCTCGATCGTCGACGGCGGCGCCACCAAGGTCGAGGGCGACAACGCGATCCTCTACCTCTGGTACGACAACGAGTTCGGCTACTCCTGCCAGGTCGTCCGCGTCGTCCAGCACGTCTCCGGCGTGGAGTACCCGACGTACCCCGCCCCGGCGGTCTGATCCGGACCGTGCCGCGCTCCGCCGGCCGGGGTTCCCTTCTCCGGGCCCCGGCCGGCGGTGTCATGCCACCCGGATGCCGACGATGCAGGTGTCGTCGTCGGTGTCCGACCTGCTGTAGGTGAGCAGCCGGTCCAACTGCTGGTCGAGCGTGCTGGGCGCGGACCTGGCGGTGGCCAGCAGATGCGACAGGGACTCCTCCACGGACCGGTCACGGCGCTCGATCAGGCCGTCGGTGTACATCAACAGCGTGTCGCCGAGCGCCAGTTGGACCTCGGTCTCCTCGTACACCGCCTCCGGCACCGCGCCGAGCAGCAGACCCTTGAGGACCGGCAGCGCGGTCGCCTCCGAGTCCCGGACGAGCACCGGGGGCAGATGCCCGGCCCGCGCCCAGCGCAGGGTGCGGCTGTCCCCGTCGTAGAGCGCGCAGACGGCGGTGGCGGTGACGGCGCCCGTGAGATGGTGCGCCACGATGTTCAGCCAGGACAGCAGCTGCGCCGGCCCCGCGCCCGTCACGGCGAGCCCGCGCAGCGCGTTGCGCAGGACGACCATGCTGGTGGCCGCCTCGATGCCGTGCCCCGCCACGTCCCCGACGCACAGCAGCACCAGCCCGGAGGGCAGCACGACCGTGTCGTACCAGTCGCCGCCGACCAGTTGCTCCGCCTCGGCGGGACGGTAGCGCACCGCCACCTGGAGATCCGGCACATGCAGCGGCGCCTGCGCCGGAGGCATGATCGCGTGCTGCAACTGAAGGGCCAGCCGGTTGCGTTCGTCGGACTGCTGCTCACTGTGGGCCAGTTGGTCGCGGGTGGCGGCGAGGGCGACCTCGGTCCAGTGCTGGGCCGAGATGTCCTGGTAGGCGCCGCGTACCACGAACAGCCGGCCGTCGGTGTCGAGGACCGGCTCCGCCACCACCCGGATGTGGCGGGTGACCCGGTCGGGCCGCTGGAGACGGAAGGCGGCGGAGGCCGGACGCCGGTGGTGCAGCAGCGTCCGCAGGAACCGCCTGATGGTGACGGCGTCGTCGGAGTGCGCGTGGGCGGGCAGTTCCTCCAGCGCGACCGGGGCGCTGGAGGGCGGCCGGCCGTACAGGCTGAAGAGCTGGCCGTTCCAGGTGATCTCGCCCGTCAGCAGGTTCTCCTCGAAGCCGCCGATGCGGCCGAGGCGCTGGGCGTGCTGGAGCAGGCTGGCGAGCCGCGCGGTCTCGTCCTCGATGCGCCAGATCAGCAGCACGCTGGAGCCGTGGCGGCTGATGCTGATGTCGGCGACGGCCGCGAGCGGGACCTGGTCGACGAGCGCGGTCAGGTTCATCCGCTGGGCCCGGAACGGCTCGCCCGTGGCGTAGACCCGCTCGACGCGCTGGAACAGGTCGCTCTCGCTGGCGGCCATCGGGTAGGCCTCCAGCAGCAGGGCGCCGCCCACGACGGCGCGGGGCCGGCCCGCCGGGTCGAGGAAGCGGCTGTTGACGTGCTGGATACGGAAGTCGACGAGCTGTCCCGCGCCGTCGAGGTGCGGTACGAGGACGAGCGCCGGGTCGTGCAGTCCGTCCGCGAGGTCGCTCAGTTCCTGCGCGTCCGGCACCCCCCGGGGTTCGTACGACGTCCCGTGCAGCAGCGGGTACGTCTCCAGGGTGTGCGCGCACAGCTCCGCGAGCGCCTCCATCTGCCGGACCACCTGCGGGGGCTGGGGTTCCTCCTCGGGCCTGGGCCAGGCGATCTCCAGCACGCCGTGGATGCGGCCGCCCGCCCCGGCGGGCAGGGCGACCCGCGCGCCGTCCGGGTGCAGGAGCCGGCCGATCGTGGGCAGGCCGGACTCCGAGAGCGACGGCAGCCACTGCCCCGACCGCTCGGTGAGGCCGCGCCGGGCCACCGTGGCCACGTCCGGCGGGACATAGCGCCAGCGGGCGGCCTCGCCCTGCGGGAATCCGGCGCTGCCGGCGAGGGTCAGCGAACCGTCGGAGCCCGCGGCCCAGATGGCCACGCCGACCGCGCCGAGCGGCCGCAGCGCGTGCTGGAGCAGGGAGTCGGCCACGGCCTGGGTGTCACCGGCGGCCAGGGCGCCGCTCTCGGCAGCGCGCAGCCGTACGGCGGCCGATTCGTCGGCCTGGTCCGGCGCTCCCGCGGTGGCGGCGAGGAAGGCGTCGGTCACCTCGGACATCCGGTCCCGGGCGGCCTGGTTGATGACCTCCACGGCGAATTCGAGGGGCGTCACCCGGGCCTGCTCGGTGAGTTCGGCGAGCTGGCGCGCGGCCTGCGCCGGGCCGCAGCCGAGCCGCTCCACGAGGATGCCCTTGGCGAGCTCGATCAGCGCCCGCCCCTCGGCCTCCGCCTGCGCCGTCCGCACCTCCCGGCGCAGCCGCTCCACCGTCGCGGCGAGCCTGCCCACGGGCGAGGTCCGCGCGGACCCCGCCGGCTCGGTCTCCGGTGCGGGCTGGAGGGGGATGAGGGCGGAGGGGTCGAGGGCCGAGGCGTCGACGGCCGGCTGGTCCCGGTCGGGGGGCGGAGGGTCGTTCGCCGGCTCGGGGGTCGAGTCGTACGTGGTCACGGTGTGCGGGCTCCTCGGCTGGCGGACGGCCCCGGCGTGCGCTGGTGCGCACCCGGGGCTGGGGCGGGCACGGGCCTCGTCATGCGGGGAGCCAGCGTCGTACGCAGGCGACGAGGTCCTGGGTGTCCACCGGCTTGGTGACGTAGTCACTGGCCCCGGAGGCCAGGCTCTTCTCCCGGTCGCCGGGCATCGCCTTGGCGGTCACGGCGATGATCGGCAGCTCGGCGTACCGCGGCACCTTCCGGATCTCGGCGGTGGCGGTGTAGCCGTCCATCTCCGGCATCATCACGTCCATCAGCACGAGGGCGATGTCCGGGTTCCCGACCAGTGTCTCGATGCCCTTGCGGCCGTTCTCCGCGTGCAGGACCCGGAATCCCTGGAGTTCGAGGATCCCGCTGAGCGCGAAGAGGTTGCGCGCGTCGTCGTCGACGACGAGGACGGTACGGCCCGCGGCGGCGGTGGTGGTGTCGAGCACCGGCACCTGTGGTTCCTCGGGCCGGACCAGCGTCAGCACCTCCCCGGGCTCCTCGGCCGACAGATGCAGGGCGATGCGCTCGCGCAGCTCGTCCAGGCTGTAGAGGTACTCCAGTGACCGGCCGTCGGGACCGGAGCGCGCGGCCTCCTCCCCGACCGGTCCGGCCCGGTGACCGCTGTGCACCAGGACCGGGACGCTCGCCAGCGCCGAGTCGCCCTGGAGGGCGTCCAGGAAGCGGGCCGACTCGCCCTCGGGAGTGCCGAGTTCGACGACGACGCAGTGGCAGGGCTCGGCGGCCAGGGCGCCGGCCGCCTCCTGGGCGCCGACGGCGGTGATGATGTCGACGGGTGCGTGGGAGGGATCGCTCTCCCGGCCGTGGGCCAGATCCCTGACCACGCTCTCCGCGACGAGGGTCAGCAGTCCGCGCGGTCGCTCCTCGACGATCAGCAGCCGGCGCGGGCGCCGCTTCGTGCCGGTGCGGACGGTGCCCTCCCGGGGACCGGGCTCGGCCGTCGTCTCTGAGGCGAGCGTCTCCAGCGCCTTCTGCGAGGGGCGGCCGACGTGCGCCGAGTCCTCGAAGTCCGGCCGGGCCACGGGCAGATAGAGGGTGAACGTACTGCCCTTGCCGGGGGTGCTGTCCACGGTGACGGCGCCGCCGAGCAGGTGCGCGATCTCCCGGGTGATGGACAGGCCGAGGCCCGTGCCGCCGTACTTGCGGCTCGTCGTGCCGTCCGCCTGCTGGAAGGCCCCGAAGATCGTCTCCAGTTGCTGCTCCGGAATGCCGATCCCGGTGTCCTTCACCCGGAAGGCGACGATGCTGGCGCTGCGCAGCACCCCCTGGGGCATCTCGTCGTCCAGCGCCGGTTCGATCCGCAGCTCGACACCGCCCTGTTCGGTGAACTTCACCGCGTTGGACAGCAGGTTGCGCAGGATCTGCCGGAGCCGGGAGTCGTCGGTGAGCAGGTCGGCGGGCGCGCCGGTCGCCGTGGTGATCGTGAAGTCGAGGCTCTTCTGCGTCGTCATCGGCCGGAACGTGGCCTCGACGTACTCGATGAGCTGCCGCAGCGGGACGCGCTCCGGCGTCACGTCCATCTTGCCGGCCTCGACCTTGGACAGGTCGAGGATGTCGTTGATCAGCTGGAGCAGGTCGGAGCCCGCGGAGTGGATGATGCCCGCGTACTCGACCTGCTTCGGGGTGAGGTTGCGGGAGGGGTTCTGGGCGAGCAGCTGGGCCAGGACGAGCAGGCTGTTGAGCGGGGTCCGCAGCTCGTGGCTCATGTTGGCGAGGAACTCGGACTTGTACTTCGAGGCCAGGGACAACTGCTGGGCCCGGGCTTCCAGTTCCTGCCGTGCCTGTTCGATCTGGAGGTTCTTCGCCTCGATGTCCCGGTTCTGCTCGGCCAGCAGCGAGGCCTTGTCCTCCAGTTCGGCGTTGGAGCTCTGGAGTTCCTCCTGCCGGGCCTGCAACTCGGCGGAGCGGGCCTGGAGTTCGGAGGTCAGGCGCTGGGACTCGCCCAGCAGTTCGTCGGTGCGGGCGTTGGCCACGATCGTGTTGACGTTGACGCCGATGGTCTCCATCAGCATCTCCAGGAAGTCCCGGTGGATCTGGGCGAAGGAGCTGACCGAGGCCAGTTCGATGACGCCGAGCACCTGGTCCTCGAAGACGACGGGCAGCAGCATCAGCGCGCTCGGCTCGACCTGTCCGAGCCCGGAGGAGATCGTGACGTAGCCCGGCGGCAGGTCGTCCACGGCGATGGTGCGGCGGCTGCGGGCCGCCTGGCCGACCAGGGAGCGGCCGAAGGGGATACGGGTGGGCCGCGGGTCCTCCTCGGGGCGGCCGTAGGAGCCGACGAGGCGCAGCTCGGGGCCGCGGTCGCCGTCGTCGGCGAGGTAGAAGGCGCCGTACTGGGCGGACACCAGGGGCACCAGTTCGTCCATGATGAGCTCGGCGACCACGGGCAGGTCGCGGTGGCCCTGCATCAGGCCGGACAGGCGCGCTAGGTTGGTCTTGAGCCAGTCCTGCTCCTGGTTGGCGCGGGTGGTCTCGCGCAGGGACTCCACCATCGAGTTGATGTTGTCCTTGAGTTCGGCGACCTCCCCGGAGGCGTCCACGGTGATGGACCGGGTCAGGTCGCCCTCGGCGACGGCGCTCGCCACCTCGGCGATGGCGCGCACCTGCCGGGTCAGGTTCCCGGCCAGTTCGTTGACGTTCTCGGTGAGGCGCTTCCAGGTGCCGGACACGCCCTCCACCTCGGCCTGGCCGCCCAGCCGTCCTTCGGTGCCGACCTCGCGGGCCACGCGGGTGACCTCGTCCGCGAAGGCGGAGAGCTGGTCGACCATCGTGTTGATGGTCGTCTTCAGCTCCAGGATCTCCCCGCGCGCGTCGACGTCGATCTTCTTCGACAGATCGCCGCGGGCCACCGCGGTGGTCACCAGCGCGATGTTGCGGACCTGGCCGGTGAGGTTGTTGGCCATGGAGTTGACGTTGTCGGTGAGGTCCTTCCAGGTGCCGGCCACGTTCGGCACATGGGCCTGGCCGCCCAGGCGTCCCTCGGTGCCGACCTCCCGGGCCACGCGGGTGACCTCGTCCGCGAACGCGGAGAGCGTGTCGACCATCGTGTTGATGACGTCGGCCAGCGCCGCGACCTCGCCCTCGGCCTCGACCGTGATCTTCTGGGAGAGGTCTCCCTTGGCGACGGCCGTCGCGACCTGGGCGATGGACCGCACCTGACCGGTCAGGTTGGAGGCCATCACGTTGACGTTGTCGGTGAGGTCCTTCCAGGTGCCGGACACGCCCCGCACGGTCGCCTGACCGCCGAGGTTGCCGGCCGTGCCCACCTCGCGGGCGACCCGGGTGACCTCGTCCGCGAACGCCGAGAGCTGGTCGACCATCGTGTTGATGGTGTTCTTCAGCTCCAGGATCTCCCCACGCGCGTCGACGGTGATCTTCTGCGACAGATCGCCCTCGGCGACGGCGGTCGCCACCTGGGCGACATTGCGCACCTGAGCGGTGAGGTTGCCCCCCATGAAGTTCACCGAGTCGGTCAGGTCGCGCCACGTGCCCTTGACGCCCTTGACGTCGGCCTGGCCGCCCAGCCGTCCTTCGGTGCCGACCTCGCGGGCGACGCGGGTGACCTCGTCCGCGAACGCCGAGAGCTGGTCGACCATCGTGTTGATGGTGTTCTTCAGCTCCAGGATCTCCCCACGCGCGTCGACGGTGATCTTCTGCGACAGATCGCCCTTGGCGACGGCGGTGGTCACCTGGGCGACGTTGCGCACCTGGGCGGTGAGGTTGCCCGCCATGAAGTTCACCGAGTCGGTCAGGTCGCGCCACACACCGGCGACCCCGGGCACCTGCGCCTGACCGCCCAGGCGCCCCTCGGTGCCGACCTCCCGGGCGACCCGGGTCACCTCGTCCGCGAACGCCGAGAGCTGGTCGACCATCGTGTTGACGGTCTCCTTCAGCTGGAGGATCTCGCCGCGCGCGGGAACGTCGATCTTCTGCGACAGATCGCCCTTGGCCACGGCGGTCGCCACCTGCGCGATGTCCCGTACCTGGGTGGTGAGGTTGCCCGCCATGGCGTTCACGGAGTCCGTCAGGTCGGCCCAGGTGCCGGAGACTCCCGGTACCTCCGCCTGGCCGCCGAGCGTGCCCTCGGTGCCGACCTCCCGGGCCACGCGGGTCACTTCGGAGGTGAACACCGACAACTGGTCGACCATGCCGTTGAACACGGTGGCGATGTCGCCCATGAGCCCGTCGGAGTCGTCGGGCAGGCGTGTCCCGAAGTCGCCGTCCCGGACGGCGGTCAGACCCGCGAGGAGTCGTCTCAGTTCCTGGTCACCCGGGACCGTTTCGGTCACCTCGGTCGCCTTGCCGGCCATGCGTCCCCTCGTTCCGCTCCCAAGAGCCCCCGGTCGAAGGCTCGGAACCGTGCCGGGAACGCTCTGCGGCCCGGCCGTTCGTGCACGCGTTTCCGCAGTTCACGGATGTGTCCACGAAGTGAAAATACGTCGCAGGCTAACCCAGGTGCAGGACCCCTCACAAAGCTTCCGGCCATGTTCCCGCTTCCGGGAGGCCCCCGACCGAACGACAGGCATGAGCAGGGGAGAGCGGGGTACCCGGCCGCGTTTTCCCGAGCCGGTTCAGGCCGCGTGCAAGGCGGCGTGCAGCGTGTCCGTCACCTGGACGCGGGCCGCCCTGGACGCGAGCGTGCCGCGCAGCAGGTCGAACAGGACGAAGCCGTGGATCGTGCCGTGGTAGCGGACGGACACGACCGGGACATCCGCCTCCCTCAGCCGTGCCGCGTACGCCTCGCCCTCGTCGCGCAGTACATCGGCCTCCGCGGTGAGGACGAGTGCCGGCGGCAGCCCCCGCAGCCGGCGGACGGCCGCGCGCAGCGGGGAGACCGTGCCGTGCGTGCGGGTCAGCGGGTCCGGGGCGTACTGCTGCCAGTAGCCGCGCATGGCGGCGCGGCCCAGGAAGTAGCCGTCCGCGAACTGACGGTAGGACGGGGTGTTCATGCCCGCGTCGGTCACCGGGCAGACCAGCACCTGGTGGCGCAGTCCGGGCCCGCCGCGCTCCCGGGCCACGAGGGTGAGGGCGGCGGCGTGCTGGGCGCCCGCGCTCACGCCCACGACGGCCATCCGGCTCCCGTCCAGCCCGCATTCGCCGCCGTGCCGGGCGATCCACCGGGCGACGGTGTACGCCCGCTCGACGGCGCCCGGATGGCGGGCGTCCCGCGGCATGTCGTACTCGGGAACGACCACCGCGGCGTCCGCGCCCAGCACGAGGTCGGCGACCAGTCTCCGGTGCGCGTAGGCGTCGGTGAGCATCCAGCCCAGCCCGTGCAAATACAGCACCACGGGCAGCGGCTCGTCGGCGCCGGCCGGGCGCAGGATCCGCACCCGGATGCGGTTGCCGTCGCCGCCCGGCAGGGCCAGCCACTCCTCCTCGAGGTCGGGCTCGTCACGGCCGCCGTCGTTCCACAGGGCCGCCATGCCCGCCCGGGAGGCCGTCGCGTCGGTGGTCACCGGCGTGGGGCAGGTGTACGCGGCGACGAAGTCGCGTGCCCGTCTTTCCAGGACGGGCACCGTCCGGAAGGCCGGCACCTCTTCTTCCACGGGAACTCCTGCCTGAGGGGCGAACCATGGGCCGCTCGCCACCGTAGGAGCGCTTCGCCGGAAGCGGGCGGGGGCCGCCGTACTCATCCGTGTCGCTGCGTGCACACTTCGGGCGCCCGGTCAGGGATGTGCAGTCATATGACCTACCGCTTCTCACGGCCACCGCCGAAGAATCGTTCTCACGGGCCGTGGACCGGGGTGACCGTCCCCCCTCGCGCGCCCGCGCACCGCGATCCCGGACGGCTGAAGGGAGCCTTTGTGAGCGCTCGATCCGAGACGGCCGCGACGCCGGGCACCGGGGCGTCCCGCGAGGTGGCGGCCGCCGTTTCGCGCTGGCTCGCGCCGGTCGTCGAGCACGGCCTGCCGGACGGGCCCGCGCGGGGCCGCGTGACGGGGCATCACCTCGGCTACGTACGGGTGCTCGCCTGGGAGACCGGAGCACTGCGCCTGACCCGTGGTGCGGGTTCGATCGCGCGGGACGCCGCAGACGCCGTCGCGCTGGTGATCCCCCTGTACGGGACGGTGCGGCTCGCGCAGGACGGGCGGGGCGCCTGCGTCGAGAGCGGGCAGCCGGCCCTGCTCGACCTGCGCCGGGCCTTCTCGGTCGAACAGCGGGACCGGGCCCGGGTGCTCGTCCTCCGCCTGCCGGTGCACGCCCTGCACGTCCCGGTGGCGCACCTGCGGTCCGTGACCGCCCGCGCCCTGACACCGGCGAGCGGTATGGCCGCGCTGCTGGCCACCGTTCTGCCGCATCTGGAGCAGTCGGCTCCGCGGATCCCGCCGGCGGTGGGCGAGCGGCTCGGGGGGATCGTCACGGAGCTGGTGGCGGCCTTGGTCGACGAGCTCGCCGAGCGGGAGGAGCGGCCCTCGGGGACGGGACGGGACCGGCTGGTCACCGGGATCCGTGAGTACATCGACCGGCATCTGGAGGACCCCGAACTGTCCGCGGAGCGCATCGCCGCGGCACATCTCATCTCCGTCCGCTATCTGCACCGGCTCTTCCAGGGCGAGGGGATCACCGTGGGGCGGCTGATCCAGCGGCGCCGGGTCGAGGAGTGCGCGCGGGAGCTGGCCCGGCGCGGCCGGGTGAGCCCGTCGGTCTCCGTGGTGGCCGTCCGCTGGGGCTTCGGCAGCGCGGCGCACTTCAGCCGCGCCTTCAAGGCCGTCCACGGGCACGCGCCCCAGCAGTGGCTCCGGCCGGCGGACACACCGGTGACCGGGGCGGGCCCGGCGGTCCGCGCCGCCGACGGGACCGCCGGGTCCGCGCGGGCTTCCTGACGTACGTCCGGCCGGCCGGGCTCCCGTCACATCCCGGGTCAGCCGTCCGTCCCCCCGGAGCCCCGGCCCGGCCCGAGCCGGGCGTCGCGCCAGGCGCTGGGTGAGACGCCGTACGCGGCGCGGAAGCTGCGGCTGAAGTGGGTGGCGCTGGCGAAGCCCCAGCGTCGGGCGACCGCGGAGACGGTGGTGTCGCTCCGCCCGGGGCGGGCCAGTTCGCGCCGCGCCTCCTCCAGGCGGCGGTGCTGGATCCACCGGCCCACCGTGCTGCCGTGGTCCTCGAAGAGCTTGTGCAGGTAGCGGATCGAGATGTGCTGGGCCGTGGCGAGGGTCCCCGGTGTCAGTTCCCGGTCCCACAGGCGCGCGTCGACGTGGGCACGCAGGTGCCGGACCAGGCTGTCGCGCCCCTCGCCGCGGTCCCGGGGCCCGGTGTCCGCGTCCTCGACGGCCAGCAGCGCGGCCAACTCGGCGACGGTTCCCGCCAGATGGAGCGCCGTCCGGGGGGAGTACGGCTCCGTCGCCCCGGCGGCCTCCCGCACCAGGGAGCCCAGCAGCGGCGCCACCGCGCCCCCGGCGAACGGGGCCCGGCGGCTCAGGGCACCGGCCTGGGCGTCGGTGAGGGTGAGGGCGTACCGCGGTATCCGCACCAGGTGCAGGGTGACGTCGTCGGGCGCGTGCAGCGCGAAGGGCTCCGCCGCGTCGCAGAGGAAGAGGTCGTCGGGCCCGCAGGGCTCCGCGGTCCCCCGGCGGACGAGGGTCGCCCGGCCGGAGGCGTACAGGCCCAGCAGGAGCGACCGGTCCGCGGCGGCGCCTGGATCGTGGACGTAGGACGGTGCCGTACCCCGCACCGTGGACACGTGCAGGAAGCCGAGGCTGCGGGCGGATGCGGGTGTCAGGCTCATACGGCCCCCTGGTCGACGCGTTCGTACGGCGTCCAGCCTGCGGCGGCACCGGTCCGGCGAGGCGACGGTCCGGCCGTCCCTGCGGGCACGGGCAAGAACCGTGCACGCTCGGGCAACGCGGCGGTGCCACGATGGCGCCGGGACGAAGGAGGGGGCGGGCACCGTGGGACGAGGACGCGGAGGACGCGGAGGACGCGGAGGACGCGGAGACACCGTCCTCGTCGGCAGGCGCCGTGAACGGGCGGTGCTGGAGCGGTCCTTGGCCGGCGCGCGGGCCGGGGCGGGCGGCTCGGCGACCGTCCTGCGCGGCGACGCCGGCATCGGGAAGACCGCACTGCTGGACTGGACGGCCGAGGGTGCCGCCGAGCAGGGCTTCACCGTCCTGCGGGCGGCGGCCGAAGAGACGGAGACCGGCATCGCCTTCGGGGTCCTGCATCAGGTGCTGGTGCCGCTGCTGGAGAACTCGCGGGAGCTGCCCCGGCAGCAACGGCACGCGCTGGAGCGGGCGCTGGGGCTGCGGGACGGGCTGCCCTCCGGCGGTTTCATGGTCGGCGCGTCCGCGCTGGCCCTGCTCGCTCAGGAGGCGCGCGACCGCCCAGTGCTGATCCTCGTCGACGACCTGCACTGGGTGGACTCCTCCAGCGCCGCCGTCCTGCTCTTCCTGCACCAGCGGATCACGGACCTGCGGGCGGTCATGGTGTGCGCCGGCCGTCCCGACGGCCGCGCGCTGGAGGGCCGGCCCGTCCGTCCGGTGGACGTCGAGGCGTTGTCGCGCGAGGAGTCGTGCGTGCTGCTGCGGCGCCTGCATCCGGGGCTGACGGCCACGACGGCCGCGCGGGTGATGGACGAGGCGGCCGGCAATCCGCTGGCCCTGGCGGAGCTGCCCGGCCAGTTGGCCGGCGAGCAGCGCAGGGGCGTCGTACCACTCCCGGAACGCCTTCCGCTCGGTCAGCGGCTGGAAGCGGAGTACGTACGACGACTGCGCTCGCTGCCCGCGGACGCGGCGCGGGTCCTGCTGCTCGGCGCGCTGGAGGGCAGCGGCGTCCTCCACGAGGCCGTGCCCGGCGGCCGGGGCGGTGCGGAGCGGATGCTCGGCCACATCGAGGGCAGTGGCCTGGCCCGGCTGAACCGCACCGGGCGGCTGGTCTTCCGGCATCCGCTGGTGCGCAGCGCCGTGATCGCCGCCGCCTCGGACGCGGAACGCCGGTCCGCCCACCGGGTGCTGGCCGAGCGGCTCGCCGAGGACGATCCGCGCCGGCTGCCGCACGAGGCCTCGGCCGCCGAGGGGCCGGACGAACGGCTCGCCGCGCGTTTGCAGGAGGCGGGAACCCGGATCGCGCTGCGCGGCGGCGACGCGGAGGGCGCGCTGCTGCTGGACCGCGCGGCGGCCCTGAGCGCGGACCCCGCGCACCGGGCACGGCGGCTGACCTGGGCGGCGGTGATGTCGGCCCGGGGCGGGCGGCTGGCGTACGCGGCGCGGCTGGTGCGGGAGCTGCGGCGGGGACCGGTGCCCGAGGACGTCGCCCCGCTGTTCGCGTACGCGGTCGTGTACGTCGACCAGAGTCACCATGTCGACTTCGGCTCCTCGTTCTCGCTGCTGCCCCGGGCCCTGGCCGCGCTGACCGCACCCGGCGCCCCGGGCTTCGGCGACCTCGTGGAACAGATGGTCTTCAAGCTGCTGCTGGCCTCCGTGTACACGGGTGACGCGAGGGGGTGGGAGACGCTGCGGCGGCACCGTGAGCACCTCTCCCCCGCCGCCCGGCTGTGTCTGCGCGCGTGGGCGGACCCGCCGCGCACGGCGCACGGGGCGGAGGCGGAACTCCGGGCGCTGGTGGCGCGGTCGGCGGCCGGGCGGGAGACGGGCGGCGCCTGGCTGCTGCTGTGGACGGCCGCCGCGGTCGACGGTGCGGACGCGGAGCTGTGGCGGATCCTCGCCGGGGAGCACGCCTACGCCACCCAGGGCTCCCTGGCGAAGGCGCGGTGCTACCAGGGGTTCCTGCGGGGCCGTTGGGAGGCGGCGCAGGACTGTCTGCGGGAGGCCGAGACCGCGGAGGAACTGGGCTACCGCACCAACGCGCTGCTCTTCCGCCACTATCACGCGCACTTCCTGGCGGGCCGTGGGGACGAGCGGGGCCTGGCTCAGGCGCGGGCGCGGATCGAGCCGGCGGCGTCCGGGGCGCGGATGCGGTTCGTCACGGATCGTCTGGACCACCTCGACGCCCTCGTCGACCTGGCCCACGGGCGGTACACGGAGGCGTACACCCGGCTGCGCCGTCTGATGGCCCCGGGCGACCTGCCGCACGGCCTGCCCTGGTTCCACCTGCCGTTCTTCGACTTCGTGGCCGCGAGCCTGGGCTGCGGGCGGCGGGCCGAGGCGCTGGCGCACGTCGCGGCCGGGCGGGCGGCCCGTATGGACGCCATCTCCGCGCACCACGCGTTCCTGCTGGCCGCGGCGACCGCGCTCACGGCGGAGGACGACACGGCTGATGCGGCCTACGCGGCGGCCTACGCCGTGCCGGGCGCCGGCCAGTGGGTGTTCGACCTGGCCCGGCTGCGGCTGGCGGACGGCTCCCGGCTGAGCCGCCTGGGCCGGCGGGCGGAGGCGGACGACCGGCTGCGGGCCGCGAGCCGCGCCTTCCGGGATCTGGGTGCCGGTCCCTGGGAGGAACAGTGCCGGGCCGCGCTCGGCGCTTCCGGGTACACCGGCGCGCCGGGCTCCGGTCCGCTCACGGCGCAGGAGCTGCGCATCGCCCGTCTCGTCGCCACCGGGCTGACGAACAAGGAGGTCGGTGCCGAGCTGCGGCTGTCGCCCCGGACGATCGGGGCGCACCTGTACCGCATCTTCCCGAAGCTGGGGATCACCTCGCGGGCGGCCCTGGCCCGAGCCCTGCCTCAGGAGCGAGTCGGTGCCGGGTCTGCGTCAGGGCCCGGGCCACTCCGCCGCGGGTCGTGATGCCGAGCTTGGGGAAGATCTTGTAGAGGTGGGCGCCGACGGTACGCGGTGACAGTCCGAGCCGCTCACCGATCTGGCGGTTGGTCAGCCCCTCGGCCGCCAGTTCGGCGATCCGCAGTTCCCGCGCGGACAGCAGCGGATGCGGTACGCCGGCGTCGTCCGGTGCCCCGCTGCCCGTGCCCGGCCCGTCGAGGGCGCGGGCGGCCTGTTCGGCCCAGGGGGTGGCGCCGAGGCGGGTGAAGACGGTGAGCGCGGACCGGAAGTGGCCGGCGGCGGCCTCGCGCCGGCCGCCGCGGTGGAGCCGTCCGCCATGCGCGAGGTGGGCCCGGGCGAGCGGGAAGGGCCGGCTGCCGGCGCCCGGGTGGGCGTACACGGCCTCGAACATCCCGTCCGCGTCCTCGTCCGCGGCCGCGAGGGCCTCCGCGACGGCCACCAGGAAACCGTGGTCGGCCGGGACACGGGCGGTTCCGGATTCCCGGACCGCCCGCAGGTGCCGCCGGGCCTCCTCCGGCCGCCCGCTGTCGACGGCGGCCTGTACCCAGTCGACCAGCGACAGGTGGAACCAGGGGGTGCGGGAGGGGACGGTGCCGGGCGGGGGCAGGCGCCGCGCGTACCGCCAGGCCTCCTCGGTCCGGCCGTGGCCGAGCGCGCACAGCACCTCCAGCCCGCTCAGCCGTTCGGTCACGCGTCGCATCCGCCGCTCCCGTGCCATGGTCCCGAGGGCCGGTTCCAGCGCGGCGAGACCGGCGTGGTCCCCGCGGGCGGCGAGCACCTGGGCGGCGTTCAGCAGGAACAGCATCTCGTCGAAGGCGTAGCCGTGGGCGGCGGAGGTTTCGGCACCCTGGCGGGAGACGGTGAGCGAGGCCTCCCAGCGGCCGTGCAGGAAGTCGTCGTGCGCGCGCAGGACGTCCGCGAAGGCCTGGACGGCGGGCACGTCGCGGCGCGCGAGGCGGCCGCACGGCTCGCGGTGCGACCCGGACCAGGCCCGCAAGTACAGCGTCGCCGGATCGAAGGTGCCCGTCATGTGGTGTTCGACGGCGGCCCAGGCCCGCTCGTCGCCGGTGTGGACGGCGACGACGAGCAGCAGGAGCAGCATCGGTTCGCGCAGCCCGGCGCTCAGTTCCCCGGCTCCCGGTGCGGCGGCGTGATCGAGGGCGCCGGGGAGCAGTTCGAGGGCGGGCGTCGGGTCGCCGTCGAGCCGGAGGCGGGCGCAGGCGACGGCGAACGCGTGCGCGGCGGCGGGCTCGGGCCGTCCCGGGCGGGCCTCGGTCTCCGCCTCGGCGGCGAGGTCCGCCGCCGCGCGCGGCCGTCCGCCCCGAGCGGCCATGGCGGCCGCGGCGACGAGGCGCGAGGCCCGGCTCGCCGGGTCCGGGCTCAGACCGGCCGCCCGCGCCATCAGGGCCGCCGCCTCGGTGTCCGCGCCCTGGGCGGCCTTTCGGCCGGCCTCCCCGTGCAGCAGCTCGGCCAGTTCGCCGTCGGTGCCGACGGCGGCGGCCGCCAGATGGGTGATCCGCCGGGCGCCGTCGGCGGGGAGGGCGTCGGCGAGCAGCCGGTGTGCCGCGCGGCGCTCGGCCGGCGCGGCGCTGTGCGGCAGGCAGGCGGGCACCAGGGGATGGTGGAACACCAGACGGCCGGCGGCCGGGTCGGCGTGGGCCAGCCCGGAGGCCTCGATGTGCGCCCAGGTCTCCGCCCAGGGCGAAAGCGCGTCGCGTTCCGTCAGCTCCCGCAGCAGCGAGAGGCGCCGGGCGAAGGCTCCGCCGAGGGCAGCCACCAGCAGCAGGTGCCGGGCGCCGTCCGGAAGGGCCCGCAGCCGGTCCTCGTAGAGGCGCCCGAGACGTTCACCCAGCGGCAGTTCGTCGAACAGTTCGGCGATCCCGGCCGTCCCCGGGCCCGGCAGTTCGTGCAGTGCGAGCGGGTTGCCGCCGGCGGTGCGCAGGACCCGGCGGCGTGTCTCCTCGGGCAGGGCCGGGCGGAGGGTGCGCAGCAGCCGCTCGGCGTCCCGCTCGGCCAAGGGCATCAGGTCGATCACCCGGCCGGGCGGGCCGTCAACGCCGTCACCGGCACCGGTGGGCCGAGTCGCGCCGATGACGACGACGGGCAGCGGGGCCAGGTGCCGCCGGACGTGGTCGAACACGGCGAGACTGGACGGGTCGGCCCACTGGAGGTCGTCCAGGAGTACGACGACCGGTCGGCGCGCGGCGGCCCGGGCGAGCAGGGTGAGGGCGGCGCCGGCCACCGTGCGGGCCTCCGGCGGCGTGCCGTCCCGTACGCCCAACGCGCTCTCCAGGGCGTGCCGTCGCTCCTCCGACAGGGCCCCGGTGTCGTCGAGCAGCGGCCAGAGCACCTGATGCAGCGCGGCGAACGGCAGGCCCGACTCCGCCTCGGCGCCGGTCATCCGCAGCACGCGCGGACCGGTGCGCCGGGCCGTGGCCTCGGCCGCCTTCAGCAGTGTGGTCTTCCCCATCCCGGGATCGCCCCGCAGCACGATCCACGTACCGGCGACCGCGATGTCCGCCAGGGCCGACTCGATCACGGTGATCTGCGCGTCCCGCCCGACCGTGACCGGATCCGGCCCCGCGTCCCGTTCCCCGGGCCTGCCCGCGCCGCTCATGAGCCCCCGTCACCCCGCCCTCTTCCACCGCGCCCCGCACGTGCCGCTCCCCCCGGCCACCGGCCCAGTAGACCAGACGGGCACCCGGCGCGACGCCCACGCGACCCGACGAGGGGTGAGCCGCCGGTCCCGGCCGGGTTCCGGCACCGTTTCGGGCGAGCGGTGGACGGGCACCCGTGCCAGGCTCGGAAGGGAGCGCTCCGGGTGAGGGGCGGGACTTCGCCGTGCACGAGTCGCGAGCGAGGAGGTTGTCGAATGGACCGGGACAACCAGTGGTACGGGCCGCAGCCGGACGTGGCCGGCGCCGCCGGGTACACCGACGCCCCACCGCGCATGGGGTTCTTCACGGACACCTCCGTCTGCATCGGCTGCAAGGCGTGCGAGGTGGCCTGCAAGGAGTGGAACGCCGTGCCCGAGGACGGCCTGGAGCTGACGGGCATGTCGTACGACAACACCCAGGGCCTCGGCGCGGACACCTGGCGGCACGTGGCCTTCATCGAGCAGCGCAGGCCACCGGCCGGACCGGAGCCCGGCACCGGCCCCGAGGGCGTCGATGTCTTCGAGGCGGCGCGCGGTCTCGAAGCCCCGGCCGGGACGATCGCCCCCGTGGCCCCCGACGGGCGGACCGAGCTGCGCTGGCTGATGTCCTCGGACGTCTGCAAGCACTGCACGCACGCGGCCTGTCTCGACGTGTGCCCGACCGGTTCGCTGTTCCGGACCGAGTTCGGGACGGTGGTCGTCCAGGAGGACATCTGCAACGGCTGCGGGTACTGCGTACCGGCCTGCCCGTACGGCGTCATCGACCAGCGGAAGGAGGACGGACGCGCCTGGAAGTGCACCCTGTGCTACGACCGGCTCGGCGAAGGGATGGAACCGGCCTGCGCCAAGGCGTGCCCGACCGAGTCCATCCAGTTCGGCCCGCTGGACGAGCTGCACGAGCGGGCGGCGGGCCGGGTGGCACAGCTGCACGCGGCCGGGGTGACCGACGCCCGGCTGTACGGCGAGAGCCCGCAGGACGGTGTCGGCGGCGACGGGGCGTTCTTCCTGCTGCTGGACGAGCCGGAGGTCTACGGTCTGCCGCCGGACCCGGTGGTCACCACCCGGGACCTGCCCGCCATGTGGCGGCACGCCGCGACGGCCGCCGTCTCGCTGGTGGCGATGGCCGCCGTCAGCTTCGCCAGGAGGCCGCGATGACCGGTTCGGACATCACCCGCGGCGGCATGGAGGGGGCGCGGCCCGCGCGGGAGGCCATGCCGGGGGCCCAGGGCCCACGTCGGCGGCGGCGCCGGGGACGCGGCGAGCAGTCCATGGTGCCGGAGGCGGAGTTCGCGTCGTACTACGGCCGGCCGATCCTGCACCAGCCGACGTGGAAACCCCTCGACATCGCCGGATACCTCTGTCTGGGCGGGCTCGCGGGTTCCTCGTCGCTGCTCGCCGCCGGGGCGCAGGCCACCGGGCGGCCCGCGCTGGCCCGGCCGGCGAAGCTGGGCGCGGTCGGCGCGATCACGCTTTCGCTGGGCGCGCTCGTCCATGACCTGGGGCGGCCCGGCCGGTTCCTGAACATGCTGCGCGTCCTCAAGCCCACCTCGCCGATGAGCGTGGGGTCGTGGCTGCTGGCCGGTTACGCGCCGCTCACGGCGATCGCGGCGGCCACGGATGTCGCGGGCCGCTACCGCCTCGTCGGCTCCGCCGCGACGGCGGCGTCCGCCGTCCTCGGTCCGGCCGTCGTCACGTACACCGCCGTGCTGATCGCGGACACCGCCGTGCCGTCCTGGCACGAGGGCTTCCGGCAGCTGCCGTTCGTCTTCGCGGGGTCCGGAGCGAGCGCGGCGGCCGGGCTGGCCCTGGTCTGCTCCCCGGCGGACCAGGCGGGGCCCGCGCGCCGCATGGCGGTCCTCGGGGCCGCGCTGGAGCTGGGGGCCTTCCGGGCGATGAAGCGGCACATGGGCCTGGTGGCCGAACCGTACGAGGAGGGCAGGGCGCTGGTGCTGCTGCGGACGGCGGAGCTGCTGACGGCGGGCGGGGCCGCGCTGGCGGCGTGCGCGGGACGGTACCGGGACCGGCGCCTGGCGGTGGCGGCGGGTGCCGCCCTGCTGACGGGTTCCGCCGCGCTGCGGTTCGGTGTCTTCCACGCCGGGGTGGCCTCCGCGCAGGATCCCAAGTACACGGTTCTCCCGCAGCGGGAGCGGCTGGCGGCCCGCGCCCGCTGACGACTGTCGTTTCGGCGGTGACCCGTGGGGTACCTGGCAGCGGATGCCGGGTCGGCCCCGCGGCGGGACAATCTCCGCAGGAGGAACGGGAGCCGCCGGCCGCGGCACCCGGCACCGGAAGGGCGCAGGACATGGGCGTACGCACCTGGATCGACTCCTGGCCGGTCTACCGCCAGCTCACGGGCACGGACCCGCTGGGCCGGGGCGCCGCGGCCAAGAGCGGGACCAGCGCGCGCCTTACCCCGAGGGTCGCCACCGCCGACCGGGTGGTGAAGTCGGTGTGCCCGTACTGCGCGGTGGGCTGCGGCCAGAACGTGTACGTCCAGGACGGGCGGGTCACCCAGATCGAGGGCGACCCCGACTCCCCCATCTCGCGCGGGCGGCTGTGCCCGAAGGGCTCGGCGAGCCTCCAGCTGACCACCGGTGACGCCCGTGAGTACCAGGTGCTCCACCGGCGCCCGCACGGCACCGAGTGGGAGCACCTCGATCTGGACACGGCCATGCACATGATCGCCGACCGGGTGATCGCGGCGCGGCGCGCGGGCTGGCAGTGGGAGGTCGACGACACCCGCACGCGGCGCACCCTCGGGATCGCGAGCCTGGGCGGGGCGACGCTGGACAACGAAGAGAACTACCTGATCAAGAAGCTGTTCACGGCGCTCGGGGCGATCCAGATCGAGAACCAGGCCCGTGTTTGACACTCCTCCACCGTTCCCGGTCTGGGAACCTCGTTCGGACGCGGCGGCGCGACCACCTTCCAGCAGGACCTTCAGAACGCCGACTGCATCGTCATCCAGGGCTCGAACATGGCCGAGTGCCATCCGGTCGGGTTCCAGTGGGTGATGGAGGCGAAGGCCCGCGGCGCGAAGGTGATCCACGTCGATCCGCGTTTCACCCGCACCAGCGCGCTGGCCGACCTGCACGTGCCGCTGCGCGCGGGCTCGGACATCGCCTTCCTCGGCGGGATGATCAACCACGTCCTGAGCAACGACGCGTACTTCCGTGACTACGTCGTGGCCTACACCAACGCGCCGGTGATCCTGCGCGAGGACTTCCGGGACACCGAGGACCTGGACGGCGTCTTCTCCGGCCTCGACACCGACACCCGCACCTACGACAACCACAGCTGGCAGTACGAGGGCGTGGAGGTGGAGGCCGCCGCGGGCCAGCGCGACCAGCACTACGAGGAGCGCACCGGCGGCGGCCGCTCGGTGAGCGAGGCCGCGGGCGGCGAGGCGCACGGCGCGGGCGGCCCGGCGATCGGCGAGGGCGAGCCGGAGCGGGACGAGACACTGACCCACCCGCGCTGCGTCTTCCAGGTGCTCAAGCGGCACTACGCCCGCTACACGCCGGAGATGGTCGAGCGGATCTGCGGGGTGCCGCAGGACGTCTTCCGCCAGGTGTGCGAGCTCGTCACGGAGAACTCCGGACGGGAGCGGACCACGGCGTTCGCCTACGCGGTCGGCTGGACCCAGCACACGGTGGGCGTCCAGTACATCCGCGCGGCCTCCGTCCTACAGAGCCTGCTCGGCAACATCGGCCGGCCGGGCGGCGGCATCCTCGCGCTGCGCGGGCACGCCTCCATCCAGGGGTCGACAGACATCCCCACCCTGTTCAACCTGCTCCCCGGCTACATCCCGATGCCGCACGCCCACCGGGACCAGGACCTGGAGGCCTTCGTGCGGGCGGACGCGGCGCACAAGGGTTACTGGGGCAACATGCGCTCCTATCTGGTGAGCCTGCTCAAGGCGTACTGGGGCGACGCCGCGACCCCGGACAACGACTTCTGCTTCGACTACCTGCCGCGTCTGACGGGCTCCCACTCCACCTACGAGACCGTCATGGCCCAGCTGGAGGGCATCTGCAAGGGCTACTTCCTCATGGGGGAGAACCCCACCGTCGGCTCGGCCAACTCCAAGCTCCAGCGGCTGGGCATGGCCAACCTGGACTGGCTCGTCGTACGGGACTTCTCGCTGATCGAGTCGGCCACCTGGTGGAAGGACGGTCCTGAGATCGAGACGGGCGAGCTGCGCACCGAGGACATCCGCACCGAGGTGTTCTTCCTGCCCGCCGCCGCGCACACCGAGAAGGACGGCAGCTTCACCAACACCCAGCGGCTGCTCCAGTGGCACCACCAGGCCGTCGAGCCGCCCGGCGAGTCGCGCAGCGACCTGTGGTTCACCTACCACCTCGGGCGGATCATCCGGGAGAAGCTCGCCGGGTCCGACGACTCGATGGACCGGCCCGTGCTCGATCTGACCTGGGACTACCCCACCAAGGGCTTCCAGGCCGAGCCGGACGCGGAGGCCGTCCTCGCCGAGATCAACGGCCGCGACGCCGACGGCGGCCCCCTGTCGTCGTACGAGCAGCTGAAGCCCGACGGCTCCACCGCCTGCGGCTGCTGGATCTACTGCGGGGTGTACGCCGACGGCGTCAACCAGGCCGCCCGCCGCACACCGGGCCAGGAGCAGGACTGGGTCGCGGCCGACTGGGCCTGGGCCTGGCCGGCCAACCGGCGCATCCTGTACAACCGCGCCTCGGCCGACCCGGACGGCAAACCCTGGAGCGAGCGCAAGGCGCTGGTGTGGTGGGACGCGGAGCAGGGGCAGTGGACCGGCCACGACGTCCCCGACTTCAAGAAGGACAAGTCCCCCGGCCACCGTCCGCCGCCGGACGCGGAGGGCCCCGAGGCGCTGTCGGGCACGGACGCGTTCATCATGCAGGCCGACGGCAAGGCCTGGCTGTACGTCCCGTCCGGGCTGACCGACGGCCCGCTCCCGACGCACTACGAGCCGCAGGACTCGCCGTTCCCCAACCTGCTGTACGACCGGCAGCGCAACCCGGTACGGCAGTTGCTGCCGCCGCACCCGGACAACCGCTACCAGCCGAGCGCCGGCGAGCCCGGCACCGAGGTGTTCCCGTACGTCGCCACGACCTACCGGCTGACCGAACACCACACGGCGGGCGGCATGTCCCGCTGGCAGCCCTATCTGGCGGAGCTTCAGCCGGAGTTCTTCTGCGAGGTGTCGCCGGAACTCGCCGCCGAACGCGGGCTGGAGCACACCGGCTGGGCGACGATCGTCAGCGCGCGGGCTGTCATCGAGGCGCGGGTGCTGGTCACCGACCGGGTTCCGCCGCTGACCGTGCACGGGCGCACCCTGCACCAGGTGGGACTGCCCTACCACTGGGGGCCGAACGGCTACAGCACCGGCGACGCGGCCAACGAGCTGGTGCATCTGTCCCTCGACCCCAACACCCACATCCAGGAGACGAAGGCGTTCGCCGTCGACATCCGGCCGGGACGCCGTCCCCGGGGCCCGGCCGCCGTGGAGCTGGTGCGGGTCTACCGGGCGCGGGCGGGCATCGACGAGCGGACGGGCACGGAGCTGTGATCACCTGAGCACGATCGAGTGGGCTGCGCGCGGCACCAGTTCCCCGACCACCGGCGCTCCGGGCACCTCCCCGGCGACCAGCAGCCCGCCCGAGGTCTGGGCGTCGGCCAGCAGCAGCCGGGTGTCGGCGTCCGTGTCCCCGAAGTCCGTGAACGGCGCGACCCACTCCAGGTTGCGCCGGGTGCCGCCGCTGACGTATCCGGCGCGCACGGCCTCCCGGGCGCCGTCCAGGTAGGGCACGGCGGCGGTGTCCACCACCGCGGTCACGCCCGACGCTCGGGCCAGCTTGTGCAGATGGCCGAGGAAGCCGAAGCCGGTGACGTCGGTGGCGCAGGAGGCACCGGCGGCCAGGGCGGCGGCGGACGCGTCCCGGTTGAGCGCCACCATGGTGGCGACCGCCTGCTCGAACCGCTCGCCGGTGGCCTTGTGACGGTTGTTCAGCACGCCCAGGCCGAGGGGCTTGGTCAGCGACAGCGGCAGACCGGGCCGGCCGGCGTCGTTGCGGAGCAGCCGGGCCGGGTCCGCGACACCGGTGACGGCCATGCCGTACTTGGGTTCCGGGTCGTCGACGCTGTGTCCGCCGCCGATGTGACAGCCCGCCTCCGTGGCCACGTCCAGTCCGCCGCGCAGCACCTCGCGGGCCAGGTCGAAGGGCAGCCGGTCGCGGGGCCAGGCCAGCAGGTTGACCGCGAGGAGGGGCCGGCCGCCCATCGCGTAGACGTCCGACAGGGCGTTGGCGGCGGCGATGCGGCCCCAGTCGTACGGGTCGTCGACGACGGGTGTGAAGAAGTCGGCGGTGGACACCACGGCCGTGTTCTCCTGCCCGGGAAGCGTGACGACGGCCGCGTCGTCGCCGGTGGCGAGCCCGACCAGCAGCGGACTGCCGGCCCCGGCGGGCGAGGGCGCCGTCAGACCGCTGACGACCTCCTCCAGCTCACCGGGCGGGATCTTGCAGGCACAGCCGCCGCCGTGGGCGAACTGCGTGAGCCTGACGGCTGCTTGGCGGGTCGGTGTCATGCCGGTCTCCTGGGGAACTAGCCTGGCGGTCGGTGGAGGCGTGTGGGTGCCTGGTGGCCCTCCCGGTCTTCAAAACCGAGGTGCCCGAGGATCTCGGGCAGGCGGGTTCGATTCCCGTCCGCCTCCGCTCCCCGGGCCCTCGCGGCAGCGCCGGCGCTGCTCGTCCACGCGCTCGGTGTGTCCGCAGACGTCCAGGAACTCCAGCAGCGGCACGGCGACCCGGCGTGTGGTGTCGAGTGCCCGGCGGGCCTCGCTCACCGTGAACGGCTGGGGCAGCCCGCGCAGGACGGCCACGGCCTGCCCGTCCGCGCCGGGGAGCAGCACGATGCCGTCGGCGATCTTCAGCAGCGCGCCCGCCGAGACGGCGGCGGCCACCGCCCTGCGGTCCAGTCCCAGCCGCGTCAGCCGGTCGGCCTCGGGCGCGCGGAACGGCGTACGGGCCAGGTCGCGGCGTACGGCGTCGACGGCCGCCGCGATCGGCGCCGGCAGTGCCGGGCGGGTGCTGCCGGGGCCGTACAGGCGGCCCTGGCGGCCGGTCAGCCGAGGCTCACCGCGCGCGAGGGCGTCGACGAGGGTCCGGTCGGGCAGCCCCAGCAGGTGGCGGGCCGCCTCGGTGGGCAGGCCGGGCTCCAGGGGGTGGGCCTTCGCGTGCCGGGCCGCCTCCGCCGCCAGCCGCTCGCGCAGTGCCGTCCAGTGCGTCTCGTCGGCCAGCCAGTCCCCGGCGACCGGCGGGGCGGGCGGCGGCACGCCCATCGCGAGGAGGTCCGAGCGGCGCACCAGGCCGCGCCTGCGCACCTCCGCCGTGCCGTCCGGGTGGCCGGTCATGGCCGCGAGTTCCGCCGCCCGGGCCCGCCCGGCGCCGCGCCGGGCCAGCCGTGGCGGCCGGACGTCCAGTACGGTCACCCCGCACGGGGTGCGCCCGCCGCCCGGCTCGCGCAGCACCGCCCGGTCGCCGACCCGCAGGGGCAGGGGGCGGGCGAGGGTGAGCCGGGCGGTGTCCGGGCCCAGCGGGCGGACGGTCACGGGGACGGCGGCCGTACCGATGTGCAGGGTGACCGTCCGGGGCAGATCGCCGACCGGCTCGCCGACGACCCGGACGTCCACCAGGGCGGTGGTCAGCCAGCGGCCGGGGGTCAGCAGCACCTGTCCGCGGCCGAGCGCACCGTCCGAGGGGCCGTGCACATTGACGGCCACCCGTGCCACACCGCCGGCCTCGGAGCGTTCCTCGTGCAGGCACTGGAGCCCGCGCACCCTCAGCTCGGCGGAGCCGTCCGCCGTGACGAGACGGTCGCCCACCCGGAGGGTGCCCGCGCCGAGGGTGCCCGTCACCACGGTGCCGTGGCCCCGCACGGTGAACGCCCGGTCCAGCCACAGCCGCACGTCCGCGTCGGCGGGCGGCACGGGCAGTGCTCCGGCCAGGCGGGCCAGTTCGGCGCGCAGGTCGTCCAGTCCGGCGCCGGTGACCGCGCTCACCGCGACGGACGGCACCTTGCCGAGCGAGGTCGCGGCCATGCGCTCCACGGCGTCGGCGCGCACCGGCTCGGGGTCCGCCAGGTCGCTGCGGGTCACCGCGAGCACGGCGTGCCGCACGCCGAGCGCGTCCAGGATCGCCAGGTGCTCCTGGGACTGCGGCTGCCAGCCCTGGTCGGCGGCCACCACGAACAGGACGGCGGGCACGGGCCCGACCCCGGCCAGCATGGTCGCGACGAACCGCTCGTGGCCCGGGACGTCCACGAAGGCGAGGTGCTCGCCTTCCGGCAGCAGCGGTGTCCAGACGAAGCCCAGGTCGAGGGTGAGCCCCCGGCGCCGCTCCTCCTCCAAGCGGTCGGGTTCCATCCCGGTCAGCGCCCGTACCAGCGCCGACTTGCCGTGGTCGACGTGCCCGGCGGTGGCCAGCACCCGCATGGCGGCTACCTCCCCGCGACCGATCGGACGGCGTCGGCGAGCCGGTCGTCGTCCTCGGGCGGCACCGCCCGCAGATCGAGCAGGCAGCGGCCTGCCTCCAGCCGCCCGACCACGGGGACCCGGCCGGTGCGCAGGGGCGCGGCGAACCGCTCCGGCAGGGACAGCGCGGCGCTGGGCAGGTCCACACCGGGCGCGCCGCCCCCGCCGACCGTCGCCGCACTCTCGACGGCCCGTGCGTCGACGCCGTACGCGTCGAGCGCGGCGGCCAGCCGGTCGGCGCGGGCCCGCAGCCGTGCGGGATCCGCGGTCAGCGCTACGGCGGTCGGCGTCGGGGGGCCGGTGAGCGTGGCCTCCAGTGCGGCCAGTGTCAGTTTGTCGACACGCAGGGCGCGGGCCAGGGGATGCCGGGCGAGGGCGGAGAGCAGTTCCGCGTCGCCGAGCAGCAGCCCGCACTGCGGTCCGCCGAGGAGTTTGTCGCCGCTCGCGGTGACGAGTGCGGCGCCCTCCCGCAGCTGCGTCTCGGCGTCGGGTTCGTCCGGCAGCAGCGGATGCGGCGCGAGCAGCCCGGAGCCGATGTCGACGACCACGGGGACGCCGAGCGCCGCCAGTTCGCCGACGGCGGCGGCGCGGGTGAAGCCGGTGATGCGGAAGTTGGAGGGGTGCACCTTCAGCACGCATCCCGTCCCGGGGCCGATCGCGGCGGCGTAGTCGGCGGCGGTCGTCCGGTTGGTCGTGCCGACCTCGCGGAGCCGGGCCCCGGTGGAGACCAGGAGGTCGGGCAGCCGGAAGCCGTCCCCGATCTCCACCATCTCCCCCCGGCTGATGACGATCTCCTTGCCGGCGGCGAGCGCGGTGGCCACCAGGACCAGGGCGGCGGCACCGTTGTTGACGACGTGCGCGGCGCCGGCCGACGGTACGCGGTCGCACAGGGCGCGCAGGACGGAGCGCCCCCGGCGGGCTCGCGCCCCCGTCACCAGGTCCAGCTCGACGTCCGTGGGGCCGGCGGCCTCCCCGACCGCCTGCCGGGCCGCCGCCGACAGCGCGGCCCGGCCGAGGTTGGTGTGCAGCAGCACCCCGGTGGCGTTGATCACCGGACGGAGCCCGCCCGCCGTGTCCGGCAGCAGCGCGAGGGCCGCGTCCGCCACCCGCTCGGGCGGGACAGCACCGGCCCGCGCCCGCGCCTGCGCCTGCCGCACGGCCGTCTTCACCACGGCCGCGCCCAGCCGTGCCGCCGCCTCGGACAGCCGTGGATCACGCAGCACGGCGTCGGTGCGCGGGATCCGCCGGCGTACGTCGGGGTCCGCCGGGACGCCACCGGCCGTCGCCTGCGATGCGACCCGCTGCTCCATGGAGCCCTGCCTCTCCGGCCCTGCCTGTGGCACTCCGCGGTGCTTCCATCGTCTCTCAGTGCCCCGAGCCGGTGGTTCGACACGCCGCCTCAGATCTCCTCCTCCACGCGGATCGCGTTGCGCAGGTCCTCGTGGGCCTTGCCGGTCTTGCCCTCGCTCTGCTCCAGCAGCGCGGCGGCGATGCTGTCCAGCTTGTGCTGCACCGCGCGCTCGGCGCGTCGCTCGGAGTTCTTCAGCAGGGCCAGCAGGAGCAGATTGACCGAGGTCATGATGTCGCCGACGAGAAGCTGCCAGACCAGAGGCAGGCCGGCGGCGTGAACGGCGACGAAAGCGGCCACCAGGGCGAGGCAGAAGCAGTAGAAGGCGATCGAGCTCGTGAAGTTGGAGGCCTCTTCGGCCAGCCGCTCGAACCACCCTCGCCCGTCCCGGGACCGCTCGGCGGGATGCGACACCGTCACGGCCGCCGGGTACCCGTCCTGGCGTCGCATGCGCACCAGGACGGGGTACTCGTACGAGGACGTCAGCCGGCCTGCTTCAGGTCGGTGATCTTCTTCGTCTTCAGGTCGGACTGGACGTCGATGCGGGTGACCTGTGCGCCGGAGCCGTCGCCCCAGGTGAGGGTGACCCTGCTGGTCGCGTGGCCGGCGCCCGAGCCGGTGTAGGCGACCTTCCACTTCACCGGCACGTTCTGCGCGAACAGGATGCCGTCCGCGTGCTGCTTCGCCTCGTACGCGGTGACCTTCCGCTGGGCTGCGGTGGACAGGTAGAAGGAGCGCAGGGCCTTGGCGTTCGCGCCCGCCGCCGGGTCCTCGTTGTCCCAGACGGAGTCGATGTAGGCGCCGTAGAAGTCGGCGACGCGCTGGGTGACGTCGCGCGGGTCGCCCTGCGCGGTGGCGGCCACCGCCGCCCGGGTGGGGTGACCGGCGGCGGTGCCGGCGAGAGCCGGCGTCACGGCGGCCAGGGACAGGCCCGCCGTGACGGTGGCGGCGGTGAGCAGGGTCCTGCGGGTGCGCATACGGATGGCCATTGTTCTTCGATCCCCCGGTGCATTCGGTTCTTCGGTCATGACGGCGAAGGCGTTCCCTGCCGTCGGCGGATCCTAAGACCGCATTCCCACCACACCGGTTCCCTCGAATTCCGGTAATTCATCCGCGCACCTGAAAGGGATGAATGGTTGCGTCGAATTCCAGCCGCCTTGTCACCTCTATTTCCTCGGCCACCGGTTCGTGCGGCATTTCCCGGGGCATCGTTCAGACCAGATGGGCGAAGACCACGAGGTTGTCCATGTAGTCCTTGACCGTGCGGTCGTAATCCCCCGCGCAGGTGATGAGCCTGACCTCCGCCCTGGGGGTGTCGGCGTACACGCGTTCGCTGGGGAAGTCGTCCTTGGCGAAGGTCTCCGCGCTGTCGACCACGAAGGACGGTTTCGTGCCGTCGGCCCGCTCCACGGTGAAGCGGTCGCCGGGCTTCAGTTCGCCCAGCTCCGCGAAGACCGCGGCCGAGGCCACCGTGTCGACGTGGCCCGCGATGATCGCGGTGCCCGCCTCCCCGGGCGAGACGCCGTCGGAGTACCAGCCGACGAGGTTGGTGTTGTCGGCGGGCGGCGGTTGGAGCCGGCCGGAGTGGCCGAGGGCGAGGGACGTGAAGGGGGCGTCGACCGAGATCTTCGGGATGGACAGGCGTGTCGGCCTGGAGCGGAACAGGTGCTTGTCCGACCCCGGGGCGTCCGACCCCGGGGCGTCCGAGGACGCCGACGCGGTGGGGGCGCCCGCGACACTCGCCGCGGCGGGCGGGTCGGACGAGCCGGACGGCCCCTGCCTGCCGCCGATCAGGGCGAAGGCCAGGAGTGCGATCGCGGCGGTCCACACCAGCCGCCCACCGGAGCGGGAGCCCGGCCCGGCCGGGGCCGGCTCGGTGACGGTGGGGGTGCGGGTGCGGGACGACGGGTCAGCTGCCATGGGAAACCACCTCACTCGGACACGGCAGCGCGGCTGTCGGGAGACGGGCAGCCGGCCGCCGAACGCGGGACGGGCGGGCGGCGGCCGTAGCCCTGGGGCATCGGACTCCGGTCAGACAGCCGGTTCGGCGACCTTGCGGCGGCGCAGCGCGTACATGCCGGTGGCGGCCACGGCCACGACGGACAGCCCGGCGGCGGTCACGGCCGGCGTGGCCAGCGCGCCGCCTCCGGTGTGCATGCCGCCGCGCGGCTTGTCGTGGTCCTTCTCCTTGCTCCAGCCACCGCCCTTGTCGTGCTCGTCGTCCTTGTAGGAGCCGGAGTCGCCGCTGTCGTCCCGGTCCGATCCGTAGTCGTCTCCGCTCGATTCCTGCTTGCCGCCACCGGAGTGGTCCCCGCCACGCCCCTCGTCGCGGCTGCTGTCGTCGTCTTGCTTCTTGCTGTAAGAAGAGTCATCGCGGCCCTCGTCGCCCCCGTAGGCATGGGCCCCGGGAACGCCGATGGCCAGGGCGGCCGTCGCAGCCGCCGCGGCCAGGATCATGCGGGCAGATCGCATCTCGGAATCCTTCCGCCGGGGCCGGGCAGCCAATACTCCATCAGCTGTCATGACCCGACCTCCGACATGAACCACCGTCAGCCACGCCACCGACTCGCACCATCCGGGCCGCCCAGCCGGGTTACCGGCGCGCCGCCGGTTCCCCCGAACGTGGCGAGCTGTCACCGCGTCAGCCGTCTGCACCCCGGTGGCCCGTGGGACGGCGGGGACGGCCGTCCGGCTTCGGGAGCGTCACCGTCCGCGGGTCACCGGCAGGGTGAGGGTCGCCGGGCGCAGGCCGGGGGCCTTCGCCGTCAGGGTGAGGCGGCCCGGGTGTTTCGCCGGGCGCAGGACGGCGAGCGCCCGGCCGTGCCAGGTGTGGCGGCGGGGCTGCCGGAAGCTGTCGACGTTGTGCGGGTTGCCGTTGCCGACCGCGGCGAGCTCCCCCGCACCGGCTGTCTCGAAGCCCACCCGCACCGTCGCGTCGGGCACGAGCCGGCCCCGGCGGTCGGTCACCTCGACGAGCACGTGCGCGAGGTCGTCGCGGCCGGTGGTGAGGGCCTTCACGTCCGGGACGAGGCGGAGGGCGGCCGGTGCGCCCACGGTGGTGAGGCTCGTACGGCCCATCTCCTCGCCGTTCCGGGAGGCGACCGCCGTCAGCTCGCCGGGGGTGTACGGGACGGTGAAGGTGGCCATGGCGCGTTCGGGGGCCGTGGGAGCGCCGCCCGCGAGGTCCGCGCCGTCGAGCAGGAGCCGTACGCTGTCGCCGGGCGTGTAGACGTGCACCGTCATGGGGTGGCCGGGGTCGACGTCCCAGGTCCAGCTGGTCAGTTCGTCGAAGTAGCCCCACCAGACCGCCACTTGCTCGGTTCCGGACCGGGTGGGGCGTTCCACCAGCAGCTCGACGGGGCTGCGACCGGAGATCGCGGCCCGCCAGTGGCTCTGGGGCTTGCGGCGGCCGATCAGGTCGAGGTCGCCGCAGTTGCCCTGGAAGTAGGGGTAGGGGTAGCCGAAGCCGCCCCAGGAGTGGTGCAGCGTCCGGGCGACGGACCAGCCCGGCATGACGCTCTGGTCGCCGATGCCCGCGGCCGTTCCCTCGGGGGCCATGGGCGTCTTGCCGATGCCGGACTCGCCGAGGTAGTCCCAGGCGGCCCACACCCAGCTGCCGACGGCCCAGGGATGGTCCTCGGCGAACTTCGCGTCCTGGTGGATCGTCGCGGGGAAGCCCTCGCTCTGGGTCATCGCCTTCTCGGGGTGGGCGTCGTGCATGGGGCCGTAGCCCTTGCCGTTGGCGTTGTAGTGCACGTCGCCGACGTCGACGTAGCTCCAGGACGGATCGTCCGGTGAGAAGGTGGAGCCGCCGCCGAGGGTGATCGGGCGGGTGGGGTCGAGGGAGCGGAGCAGGCGTGCCATCTCCGCGCCGCGCTCGTCGTTCGTCCTGTCGGTGATCTCGTTGCCGAGCGACCAGATCACCACGCTGGGATGGTTGCGGTCCCTCAGGGTGGTGCCGGTCAGGTCCCGCTCCCACCAGTCGGCGAAGTGCACCGAGTAGTCCTGCGGGTTCTTCCCGGTGTCCCACACGTCGAAGAACTCGTCCATCACCAGCATGCCCAGCCGGTCGCAGGCGTCCAGGAGGGACGGCGTGGGCGGGTTGTGAGCGGTGCGGATCGCGTTGAAACCGGCCGCCTTGAGGATCTCGACCCGGCGCTCCTCCGAACGGTCCAGCGCGACGGCGCCCATCGGCCCGTGGTCGTGGTGGACGCAGCCGCCGGTGACCTTCACGGGTTCGTCGTTGAGCAGGAAGCCGGACTCGCCGTTCCACACCAGCGACCGGATCCCGAACGTGGTCGTGAGCGTGTCGACGCCCCGGCCGCGGACCAGCACCTCCGCGCGGGCGGTGTAGAGACTCGGGGAGTGCGGGGACCACAGGGCCGCCCGCGGGATCGGCAGGTCGAGCGTGGCGGCGACCGTGACTCCGGGGCCGACGGTCCGCGCGGGCGCCTGCCGGACGGCGACGGGGTGCCCGTGCGGGTCCAGGACGGTGACGCGCACCTCCGCCGGCGAGGACCGCGTGCCGAGGTTGGCGACCGACACCGCCACACGGGCGACCGAACGGCGCCCAGCCACCTCGGGCGTCGTCACGTGCACGCCCCACAGCGGGATCCGCACCGGCCCCGTCACGGTCAGCCAGGTGTGCCGGTAGATGCCGGAGCCCGAGTACCAGCGGCTGTTCTGGCCGCCGTTGTCGACGCGGACGGCGAGCACGTTCGGTCCGGTGGGGTTCAGGTGCGGGGTCAGGTCGTACGCGAAGGAGGTGTAGCCGTAGGGGTGGAAGCCCAGGTGTACGCCGTTGAGCCAGACGTCGGCGTTCTGGTGGACGCCGTCGAACCGCAGCTCGGCGTGGCCGTCCTCGTCGCCGGGTGACCGGAAGTGCTTGCGGTACCAGCCGATCCCGCCGACCGTGTAGCCGGTCGAGCCGCCGTTCTGGCTGCGCTGTGTGTCGAACGGGCCGATGACCTGCGGCGGGGTGGGCGCGGTGGGATCGGGATCCTTGAGGACCAGGAGGGAGGGGTCGCTGGTGGCGCCGCCGTCCGTGGAGGTCGCGTACGGCAGGTCCTCGATGCTCCAGTCGTGCGGCAGGTCCAGGGGCCGCCAGGAGCCGTCGTCGTACGACGGCGACTCGGCGCCCTCGGCGTCGCCGCGCAGGAACAGCCAGCCCTCGTCGAACGACCGCTCGCGCACCCCTTCGGCCCCGGCCGAGTCCCCGGTCCGGGCCGCGGCCGCAGCCGACGCCTCCAGGTCGAGTGCCGCGGCCCCCGCGGCCCCCGCGCCGAGCGCGAGGGCCTGACGCCGCGTCACACCGTCGCCCTGTCTCCGCTTCCCCATGGAACACCCTTCCATCGATGCCGTTCACGCCACTGACGCACATCTATTGTTCTTGCAAGTAATATGCAACAAGCTGGACCGGTCCTTACCGCCGACCTCTGACGCGGAGCCTCGTCATGCCCCGATTGCTGCCGGACTCCGGCCCCCGACGCGTCCTCGCCGTCTCGAACTTCGTCTACACGGTGGGCAGCGGTCTGTATCTGACCGCCGGAGTCCTGTACTTCACCGAGGCCGCCCGCCTTCCGGCCGGGCAGGTGGGCCTCGGGCTCGCCGTCGCCGGTCTTCTCTCGCTGTTCCTGGGCATCGCCGTGGGGCACCTCGCGGACCGGGGCGGGGCGCGCGGCGTCTACGCCGTCACGCTGGTCGTCCAGGCGCTGGCCACGGTCGCCTTCGTACCGGCGACCGGGTTCTGGCCGTTCGTCCTCGCGGTCAGCGCCGCCACCGGGGCGAAGGCCGCCGGGGTCGCCGCGCGCGGTCCGCTCATCCGGCACCACGGCGGGGACCGGCCGCAGGAGTTCCGGGCCTATCTGCGTGCCGTGACCAACGTCGGCGTCTCCTTCGGGGCCCTGCTGGCGGGCTGGGCCGTCCAGGTCGGCACCCTCACCGCCTACCGGCTCATGGTCCTCGGCACGGCGGTCGCCTGTGCGGCCGCCGCGGCCCTCCTGGTCCTCCTCCCGCCGGTCGCACCCGTCCCGGCCGGCGGCGGCCCGCGCCGGCTCGCTCTGAGGGACCGGCCGTACCTCCTGCTCACCTCCCTCGACGGGCTGATGGCCATCCAGTTCAAGGTGCTGACCGTCGCCGTTCCGCTCTGGCTGGTGCGGGACACCACCGCCCCGCACTGGCTGGTCTCGGCCACCATGCTCACCGGCACCGTCCTCGTCGTCGCCCTCCAGGTACGCGCGAGCCGCTCGGTCACCTCCCCCGCGGCGGGCGGGCTCGCCTACCGCCGGGCGGGGCTGGCCTTCCTCCTCGCGTGCGCGCTGATCCCGCTGTCGAAGGGAGTCCCGGCCTGGGTGGCCGTGACGGTGCTGCTGACCGCGGTGGTGATCCACACGATCGGCGAACTGTGGTACTCCGCCGCCGGGTTCGAGATCTCCTTCGCGCTCTCCCCGGCCCACGCCACCGGTCAGTACCTGGGCGTGTTCGGCCTCGGCGCCGGGCTCGCCGAGGCCCTCGGTCCCGGTCTGCTCATCTCGCTGTGCATCGGCTGGGGCCGCCCAGGGTGGTACGCCGTGGGGGCGATGTTCGCCCTGACCGGGCTCGCGGCGCCGTTCGCCGTACGCCGGGCGCGCGGCGGGGAGCAGGCCCGGCGGGCACACCGTACGGCGCCGCGGAAGGCGACGGTCGCGTCATGAACCGGAGGCCAGCGCCGCCACCTCGGCCGGGGTGAGCGTCCTGCCGTGGACGCGGAAGTCGTCGACGGCCGCCTTCAGGTACGGGTCGGAGTACTGGGACCTGCCGATGTACGCGGCCCGGATGTGGTTGCCGAAGTAGCGGGGTTCGACGGTGACCGCGGAGTTGCGGCCGGCCTCCTTGCCGTCGACGTAGAGCACGGCGGTCCCGGCGCCGTACGTCACGGCCACGTGCACCCAGCGGTCGGTGGGCAGCGGGGCGGCGTCGATGCGCTGCTCCGCTCCCCCGCCGCCCGCGGTGATGGCGTACCGGAGGGTGCCGGCGTCGCTCAGCGGCGTCAGGAACATGTTCGCGGTGACGCCCGTGCCGAAGTCGAAGACGCGGGTCCAGGCGGCGGGTTGGCCCGAGAGCTTCACCCAGGTCGCCACCGAGTAGGCGGAGGCGCCCGCCAGCAGGTCGTCGGCGAGGGCGACATGGCCGTCCGTGCCGTCCAGGGCGACGGCTCCGCCGCTGCGGCCCTGCGTCCAGCCGGCTCCCCCGGCGAGGGTGGCGGCCTTGCCGTTTCCGGTGGCGTCCGAGGCCGTCGTGCCGGAGGTCTCGTCGAAGCGGTGCCAGGCCGCGAACTCGGGTGGCGGGGGCGTCGGTTCGCCGGTCTGCCAGTAGACGCTGTAGTGCTGGTGGTGGACGCGGGCGACGGGCAGCAGCGTGACCGTCTCGCCGTCCGCGCTCGCGGTCAGCCGCAGCGGGTTCGTCGCGGCCTGCCGGATCGAGGCGGTGTCCAGGTGCGGCATCCACGGGTTGGCGCGGTCGCCGTAGGCGCCGGCCAGGACCACCGGGCCGTACAGGACGGCCTTGACGTCGGGATCGTCGGGCGTGGCCTCGACGGTCGTCCGCATCGGCAGCGTGACCTCGACCCGGTCGCCGCGGCGCCAGGTGCGGTCGATGGTCAGCCGGCTGCCCGCCGCCGGACGGTCCGGCAGGGTACGGCCGTTGAGCTTGGCACGGGCGCCGGAGGCCCAGGCGGGGATGCGGATCAGCAGCTGGTGGGCGGCGCCTCCGGCGGTGACCGTGAGCACGGTGGACGAGGAGTCGGGCAGGGTGGTGGTCTGCTGCCAGGTGATGCCCTTCTCCTGCCAGGTGACCTGGGAGGGGATGAACAGGTTGACCAGCAGCCGCCGGTCGTCGTGCGTGTAGACGGTGTCGGCGAACTTGGCCTGGGTCTCCATGCCGGTGCCGTGGTCGCAGGAGAAGTTGTCGTAGTCGGTGGAGTAGGCGTTCGGGTCCGTGCCCATGAAGGACGGCTGCTGCTTGAAGGAGCCGGGGGCCAGACCGGTGTAGTAGATGTTGAAGCCGTGCGCGGAGCCCGGGTCCTGCTCGCCGAGCATCTGGTTGAACAGGGTGCGCTCGTAGTAGTCGAGCAGGTCGGTGCGGTCCGGGGCGTGGAAGTGCAGCAGCCTGGTCAGCTTGAGCATGTTGTAGCTGTTGCAGTTCTCGCAGGTGCTGTCGGACAGCTGACCGGCGATGACATCGGGTTCGTGGAACGCCTCGCCGTTGCTGTTGCCGCCGATGACGTAGGTGTGGTGGCCGGTGACGATTCTCCAGAAGTTCTGGGCGATCGTGCGGTAGCGGTCGGGCAGTCCCTCCTGCCACAGGCGCATCGCCCCGACCATCTTCGGTATCTGGGTGTTGGCGTGCAGCCCGGCCAGCCGGTCCTCGTTCGCCGCGAGGGGGTCGAAGACGCGGGCGTGCGTGAAGCGCTCGGCGACCTCCAGCCAGACGGCGTCACCGGTGATGGCGTGCAGATCGGCGAGGACGTCGTTCATGCCGCCGAACTCGGTCTCCAGCACCCGCTGCATCTGCTCGTGACTGAGCTTCGCCGTGCGCTGGCCGACCCACTCCCCCTTGCGGAGGACCACGTCGAGGGCCTGCTCGTTCCCGGCCAGCCGGTACTGGTCGACCAGCCCCGCCATGATCTTGTGCAGGGTGTAGTAGGGGGCCCACACCCCCGTACCGGCCTCCAGCCGGTCGAAGAAGCTCTCCGGGAAGGCCGACAGATAGCCCTTGCCGTACCCCGCGGCCGGGGAGGCGGCCTGGCAGGCGGCGAGCGCGGCGACCAGCTTGCGGCCCTTGTCGCGCACGGCGGTGTCCCCCGTGGCCGCGTAGGTGAGGGCGAGGCCCGACAGGAGGTGGCCGGTGGAGTGGCCGCGCAGTTCGACGTCCGGTCCCTCCCAGCCGCCGCAGGGCTGGGCGGTGCTGGGCAGGCCGACGTTGCGCCGGAAGGTGTGCAGCAGCCGGTCGATGTCGACGAAGCGCAGATAGGCGGTGTTGCGGCTCTGGTTGTCCTTGAACGGGCCCGTCAGCAGGGTCACCGCGATGAGGGGGAAGGGCCGCACCAGTGCGGCGGCCGAGGGTCGGTGGGCGCCGGTCGGGCGGGGCGCGGCCTGGGCGGCGGGGCCGTCGGTGACGGTGAGGGCGGCCGCGGTGGCTCCGGCCGCGGTGAGGAACGACCGTCTGCCGAGAGGTGGGGTCACGAAAGTCCTCCGCATGTCGGGGATGTGGCGCGGCGAGTCCCGTCCCCACCCCACTGGCGATGTTCGAAATATCGAAGGCTGTGCGACATGCTGTGCGGATCACTACGGTAGAGGACTGTCTCCTGATGTCAATGACACCCGGAGGGCCGCACGGAGCTGGTCGCGGGAGCGCTCCCATGGCACCATGGCGCGACTCCGCCAGGGATGCGGAGCAGAGCCGTTTCGTCGAACAGAGAGCACCCAAGCCATGGAGAGCCTTGGAACCCTGGTACATCTGTTATTGACATGCTCACGACGCATATGCGTCGTCCTCGCGGTCTGGGCCCTCGGCGCCGCCCTGTCCGTGGCGCCCGCCTCGGCGCGCCCGGCCGACGGCGCGCCCCGGACCGCCCCGGCCGTGGCGGCGGCCAAGAGCGTCTACATCCCGCCGAGTTGGGCCGCCACGGGCGAAGTGCCGTGGGCGCAGAACCGCACCAAGGAGTCGGCGGACTTCGTCCTGTTGTGGGGCGAGAAGTCGGGCACCGATCCGAAGAACGCCGCCGCCGACTACCGGTTCGATCCGGACAACATCCTCAGCCAGCTGGAGAGCCTGTACGCGTTCTACGTGAACTCGATGAAGTTCACCCCGGAATCCGGACTCCTCGCCCAGTACAAGATCGACGTCATCATCACCCGCACCTGGAACCGCACCGCCCTGGACGAGTGGGCCTCCGGCGGCTCGGCCGACGGCAAGGTGGGCGTGATCAACATCGCCCCCGGCGCCGCGCTGCCCGGCTCCTGGGGACTGGCCCACGAACTCGGCCACGTCTTCCAGAACTACACCTTCCTCGGCAAGGGCGGGGACGCCGGGCTCACCGACGCCTCGGCGGGCACCTTCTGGGAGACCAGCGCCGAGTACATGGCCATGCAGGTGTACCCGGACGGCGGCGCGGGCGACCTGACCCGGTTCCTGCGCACCGAGAACCTGGCGTACTCCTCCAGCCGCCACCACTACGGCAACTGGATGCTGATCCAGTACCTCGTCGACAAGTACGGCGGGATGCAGACCTTCACCAACATCTGGAACCAGGCGAAGAACACCGAACACCCGTTGGAGACCTACCGGCGCATCAGCAACCTGACCCAGGCCCAGCTGGGCACCCGGATCGCCGAGTACGCCCAGCACCAGGTGATGTACGACTACTCCAACCGCTCTCACCTCATGCCGTTCATCAACAACGTGTACGGCGCGGGGTTCATCAACGCCTACAACGGGGTCCCGGTGAACGCGGTGAACCAGTCGGCCGGCCACTACGCGATCCCGGACGCCCTCGCTCCCTCGGACTACGGCTACAACAAGATCAAGCTGGTCCCCTCCAGTGACGGCGCGCTGATCAAGCTGCACTTCAAGGGGCACGTCAACGCGGCGGCCGGGTCGGGCTGGTCGTACGGGTTCGTCGCCGTGAACGGCAGCGGGACCCCCCGGTACGGAGCCGTCTCCAGCAGCCCCGACGGCCAGCTCACCTTCCAGACCCAGCCGGGCGAGAAGCAGGTCTACCTCGTCGTCACCGGCACCCCGAGCACCGTGCACCACTACGCCTACCTCGACGGCTACACCAAGAACTACCGCTACCCGTACGAGTTCCGGATCAGCGGTGCCACGCCCTCCGGGTACGAGTCGGGGTACCAGAAGCCGGCCGCGACCGGCGGCGGCCACTGGCACTCCAACGGCGGCGGCTGGGTCGACAACAGCGCCAACGTCGCCTCCAGCGTCTACGTCGGCCCGCGCGCCGCGGTCTTCGGCAACTCGACCGTGACCGGCAACGCCCGCATCGAGGGCCTGTCCTGGGTCAACTCGGGCGCCACGGTCAGCGGCAACGTCGTGGTCAAGGACAACGCGATCGTGCAGGGCGGCGCCAACCTCTCCGGCAGCCTGGTGCTCGGCGGCGACGCCGAGATGTGGATCAGCTGCTCGTCCGGCACGTACCTGATGTTCAACCCCGACCGCGGCTGCGACGGCCGGGGCGGGGAGAGCGACGTCAACCCGTCCTACACCGCGTTCACCGACCAGGAACTCGCCATCACCGTCCAGGACTTGACGGACCACAGCACAATGCACGGGTGGACGACATCACCATCCGCCCGGCCGAGCCCGGCGAACTGACCGCCGTCGCCGGGCTCCGCTGGCAGTGGCTCTCGGAGAACGGCGGCGAACCGAGCACCGGCCGCGAGGAGTTCGTGCGGCACTTCGCGCGCTGGGCGCGGGAGAACGCCGCCTCGCACCGCTGCGTGGTCCTGCTCCGTGGCGAGGCCGTGATCGGCATGGCCTGGCTGGCGGTCCTGCCCCGGGTGCCCGCGCCCCATGCCCTGGAGCGGGCCTCCGGCGATCTTCAGTGCGTCTACGTCGTTCCCGGCGAGCGCGACGACGGCCTCGGCGGCCGGCTCATCGACGCGGTCCTCGACCGTGCCCGGGAACTCGGCCTCGAACGGGTCACCGTCCACTCCAGCCCCCGGGCGATCCCGGCATACGCCCGCCACGGCTTCGAGCCCTCGCCCAGACTGCTGCACGCCCGCACCGGCCGCGCGGGCGGCTGAGGCGCCGGTGCGCCGGGGTCGCCCGTCCGGGTCCGGTGGCTCGTACGGCGGTGGGGTGCGCCTTAGCGTGAGGCAAGAGATCAAGGATGCCGCCGGCGCCGGTCCGTGCCGCGCGCTCACGCCGAGAAAGGGCCGGCCGTCATGCCCGACACGCCACCGCCGGCTGTCCGCCGAGGGGGCCGGCGTGCCCTCGCGGCGGTCCTCTGCGCCCTGGTCGGTGTGGCGGCCGTCGCCTCCCCCGCACGCGCCGGGGTCGGCGAGGTGACGGAGTATCCGATCACCAGCACCCCAGCCGGCTTCCCGTCCGGGATCACGACCGGGCCGGACGGGGCTCTGTGGTTCGCGCAGTCGGGCGCGGACCGGATCGGACGGATGACGGCCGACGGAACGGTCGCGGACCACCCGACGCCGACTCCGGGCAGCGCCCCCTTCGGCATCACGACCGGGCCCGACGGCGCCCTGTGGTTCACGGAGTCGGGGGCGGACCGGATCGGGCGGATCACCACCGCCGGCCGGATCACCGAGTACCGGCTGCCCCACGCGGACAGCGCCCCGCTCGGCATCGCAACCGGCCCCGACGGCGCCCTGTGGTTCACGGAGTCGGGCGCGAACCGGATCGGGCGCATCACCACCGCCGGCCGGATCACCGAGTACGCCGTGCCCACCCCGGACGGCTGCCCCTACAACATCGCCGCCGCGCCGGACGGCGCACTGTGGTTCACCGAACTGCTCGGCGGCAGGGCCGGCCGGATCGACCTCACCGGGCGGATCACCGAATTCCCGCTCGGGGCCGACGACTTCCCCGACGACATCGCCGCCGGACCCGGAGGAATGTGGGTCACCGCCTCCGGCACGAACTCCGTGGACCGCGTCGGCCCCACCGGCCGGGTCACCCGCTTCCCGCTGCCCCAGCCCGACAGCGGACCGGGCGGGATCACCCGCGGCCCCGACGGGAGGATGTGGTTCGCCGAGCAGTCCGGCCGGATCGGCAGGGTGACGGAGACCGGCGCCGTCGAGGAGTTCGTGGTGCCCGCCGGCGCCGACAAGGTCCCCTTCCGCCTCACCGACGGCCCGCACGGCTCCGTGTGGTTCACCGAGCTCCCCGGCAACGCGGTCGGACGCGTGCAGGCGCTTCCCCAGCGACTATGACAATGGTCATAATCGGCTCGGCTGCCCGGCGAGCGCCGGGAGGGAGCGGGAGGAAGCCGTGGGCAAGGCACTGTCGCGGGCGATGTGGGAACGGTACGAACCGGTGCACGACCTGGTCTACGCGCCCGGCATCCGGCGGACCACGGACGCGCTGGGGATGCGCGGCTTCTGGATGGGCTACTTCGCGCTGCGGGCCGCACCGCTCGGCGCGGTGCCCCCGGCGGTCGTCACCAGCTGCTTCTACGTCTTCCACCGCAGCCGGGTGGAACGGGCCCTGCCCGACGCCTGGGGGTACGCGCCCCCGGCCGAGGTCCTCGCGGCGCGGGAGCGGGCCGTGGACGCCGCGATGACGCAGCTGTTCGGGCCGGAGGCCGTCGCCTCCACCGAGCTGACCGAGGCCGCCGACCTGGCCTGGGCCGCGGCGATGGCCGCCGACACCGAGGGCCGGGTCCTCGGCGCCGCCAACCAGGCCCTGGAGCGCCCGAAGGAGCCCCATGTGCGGCTCTGGCAGGCCGTCACCACGCTGCGCGAGCACCGCGGTGACGGCCATGTCGCCGCCCTGGTGGGGCACGGGTTCGGGCCGGTCGCCGCGATGGTGCTGAAGTCGGCCGCGGGCGAGTCCGACGGCGCCGTCCTGCGCGAGGGCCGCAACTGGGACCTGACGGCATGGCGGGCGGCCGAAGCCGAGTTGCGCGAGCACGGACTGCTCGCCGCCGACGGGACGCTCACCGCGGCCGGCGCCGCGGAGCACGAGGCGGTCGAGGCGCGGACCGACGCCGCCGCGGAACGGCCGTGGGCCGTCCTCGGCCAGGACGCCACCGAACGCCTGGCCCGTCTTCTCGAGCCGCTGGCCACGACCGTGCGGGAGGCCGGCCTGCTGCCGTCCGGCAACCCCGTGGGCCTGACCGGCGCCCCGGACGTCACCCGGGAGTGATCCGCTCGCCGGTCGGGTCGGCCCGTACCCTGGGGCCGTGGTCGACAGCAGCGAGGAACCGGGGGCGGTGGCGTCCCGGCTCACCGGGCGTCCGGTGACCGACGGGCGTCCGCTGTCCGGAGCGCTGGCCGAAGTCACCCTGGACGGCGGCACGGTGGTGGTGGTCAAACGCGGGGACGGTCCGCGCGCGGTGCCCGCGGAGGTGGCCGGACTGCGCTGGCTGGCCGCCGCCGGTGCGGTCCGGGTGCCCGCCGTGCACGGCCATGACGAGCACTGGATGGTGACCGAGCGGATCCCGACCGGGCCGCCCGTCGCCGAGGCCGCGGCGCGTTTCGGCCAGGCGCTGGCCGCCCTGCACCGCGCCGGGGCGCCCGCGTTCGGGGCGCCGCCGCCCGACGGGCCCAAGGACGCCTACATCGGGCTCGCCCCCATGCTCAACAGGGCGGGCGCCGACTGGCCGCACTGGTACGCCGAGCACCGCGTGCTGCCGTACCTGCGGCGTGCCGTCGACGACGGAATCCTGCGCTCCGCCGAGGCGGCCGTCGTCGAGCGGGTCTGCGAGCGGCTGCCCGGACTGGCCGGGCCCGCCGAGCCGCCCGCCCGCCTGCACGGCGACCTGTGGAACGGCAATGTGCTGTGGGGCGCCGACGGGGACGTCCGCCTCATCGACCCGGCCGCGCACGGCGGACACCGGGAGACCGACCTGGCCATGCTCCACCTCTTCGGCTGCCCCCACCTCGACCGGATCCTGGCCGGCTACCAGGAGGCGGCCCCCCTCGCCGACGGCTGGGCGGACCGTGTCGGCCTGCACCAGCTCTTCCCGCTGCTGGTGCACACGGTGCTGTTCGGCCGCGGGTACGCGGAGCAGGCCCTCAGGGTGGCCCGGCGGGCCCTCGCCGGCTGACCGGACGCCCCGCCGGTCTCCGGCTACTCCCCCTCGTCCGGCGCGCCGATCCGGCCGGACTTGATGTAGCGGGCCAGGTTGAGGTGGTCGCCGTGCTCCTCGCGCAGCCCCTCCGCCCACAGCACGCTCTGGGTCCCCTCGTGCTTGACCATGCCCGGGCTGACGCCGATGCGGAAGCCGCCGGGCAGGGGCTTGCCGTCCCGGTACGGCAGGAGGTCGAGCGGGGTGGGGCCGTCGGAGGCGTACACCGCGCAGTCGGAGAGGACCGCCACGGGGTACCGGCCGGTCGCGCGGGCCACCGCGAGCATCTTGCGGTGCATGTTGGTCCGCGCCTTGGCGATGACGGCGGCGCGGATGTCGGGACGCCAGGTGGGCCGGTCCAGCGCGGGCCAGCGCTCGCCCGGCCGCCAGCCGCTGCGGGCGCGCTCGCGCAGCTTGCCGATGCCGCCCTTGACCGTGGCCTTGATCGCCGCCAGTACCAGGGCCAGCTCCGGGTCCCGGTCCTTGTGGATCTCCATCGCGGCCAGGAACTCCTGGGGCGCCATGCCGGTGGTGACGCCGAGTTCGGCCATGGTGGCGATGTACGCGTCGCGCAGCCTGGTGTACCAGGCGTCCAGGTACGGGCCGTGCTCGGGCCGGACGTAGGCCTCCAGCGGGCCTACCTCGTGGCCGAGTTCGAGCGCGTACGCCACGGTCGGCGTCGCGTACCAGGCCGGGCCCTCGGGCGGCTCGCCGTCCGGGGTGAACGGGCTCGGCAGGCGCGGGTCGAGCCGGACATGGGACAGGTCGACCAGCCAGGAGCCGGGCAGCGACGGGTCGAAGGCGGGGTTGTGGAGGTGGACCGGCGCGCCGAGACCCACGACCGTGCGGTTGGCCGCCGCCGCGAACGCCATGTTGACGTCCATGCCGACGAGGTACGGCTTCATGCACTCCTCGTCGGTCAGTGGCCGGGCCCAGTCGTAGGCCTCCTCCCGCAGCACCTCGGCGGGGGTGCGCTGGTGGAAGCGCGGGAGGTGGGCGAGGAGCGGGTGGCCGTCGGGGGCCTCGCACGGGGCACAGTCCACGGCCTCGGTCAGGGCGCCCGGGTTCGGTGCGGACACCCACTGGCCGTCGTCCCGCTTGAGCGCGCGGGTCGGGGGATGCAGCGCCGTCATCAACTCCAGGCCGGTGACCGCGGTGGAGCCGCGCGGCGTCAGGACCCGGGCGGCGTACGTGCCGAGGGCGCGGGCGAGGTCGGCGGGCGGCAGCGTGGCCGCCTCGCCCCAGTGCCGGGTGTCCAGCGCGTGCCAGGAAGGGAGGCACAGTTGGACGCAGGCGCGCCGGCCGCCCTGTGCGGGGCGGTAGATCCGGGCCCACGGGCCGAGACCGCGCCTGGTCAGCAGCCAGTCGGCCTTCTTCAGCTGCCGGACCGCCTTGTGGGACTCCGGGAGACGGCCGGCGAGGCGCTCCTCGTCGGTGAGCCGGGCGGGCAGCCCGTACCGCTCGCAGGCCGCCGCCGTCAGCACCACCAGCGGATCGGCGTCCTTCCCCGACCGGTGCAGCCGTGCCTGCCCGAGCCGCGCCTCGCCGAGCGCCCACTCCACCAGCGCCGGGAGCGACCGCGCGGGCACGTCCAGCACCAGCCCGCCGACGCAGTACGCCGTCACCTCACCGTCGGCGACGTCGACCACGGCGAGCGGTCCGTGGGCGAAACGCGGGTCGACGGGCTCGGCCGGGGCGGGCTCGGCGTGAGTACGGGACCGGGAGGCCGGTGTCTTCCCGGCGCCCGGGCGCCCGGACGACGGGGGGCGGGACGGGACGGGCGCGGGGGACGGCAACGTGCCGGCCTCGGTGTCGTGTCCGCCGGACGGCTGCGGCTGCGGCTGCCCCGCATCGGGAGTTGCGTCGCCCCGGCCGGAATCCGGGGCCTCGGCCGGGTAGCGGTCGGCGAGGCCGGCGAGGAGCCGCCGGTAGGCCTCGAGGCGTTCTCCCCTGGGCTCGGCGCGGCCCGCCTCCCAGGCCTCGATGCTGGGCACGCGTACGCCGAGGGCCTGGGCCACGGCGGCCCGGGTCAGTCCCGCCGCCTCCCGCAGCCGCGCCCGTTCCGCCGGGGCGGGCAGCACGGTGCCGCCGTCGACGGCGGCGAGCAGCGAGTCGACCGCCGCGAACAGCTCATCGGGCTGGTCCGTCATTTCCACATCCGTCTTTCTACCTGACGCCCTGCGGGATGCTATCTCAGCACTCACGCAACAACGCTCCGCAGTTTTCCCAGCTTCCGGCCGTGATCACGGAGAGTAAGGAAACCAACCACCCGTTCGATTCGTATAAGGAGGTGGAAGCCGAAACAGGGAGAGACCATGCAACCGTTCACGCTCAACTACGCGCGCCCCGCTGTGCAGTTGGACGTCACCACTCCGTACGCGTATGACTCCGGACTGCAGTTGAACGTCTTCCCCGACGGGCGGATCGCCGCGACCGACCACGCGACACTCAGAGCACTGGGGACCACGACCTCCACCGCCGGCTCCAAGACGCACTTCGACGACTGAGCCGGGCCCCGCAAGATGACCGTGCTCATCCTGACCACCGAAGAGGACGTGACCGCCGACATGGTGGTCCTCCGGCTCAACGAGTCGGGCGTCCCGGTGGTCCGGTTCGACCCCGCCGACCTGACCCGTGGCGTCGCCCTGTCGGGCGAGTACGTGCACGGCGGCTGCCGCGGACACCTGTCCGTCGGGGGCCGGCTGGTCAGCATGAACGGCCTGCGCTCCATCTGGGTGCGCAGGCCGGGAGCCGCCGCCGCCCGCGCCGCCCAGCCGTCGGACTGGCTGACGGAGGAGTCCTCCCAGGCGCTGTACGGCATGCTCCGCTCGACCGACGCCCGCTGGATGAACCATCCGGACGCGGCCCGCCGGGCCCGCCACAAGCCGTGGCAGCTCCGGGCCGCCCAGCGCAGCGGGCTCGCCGTGCCGGCCACGCTGATCACCACGTTCCCGCAGGCCGCCCGGGAGTTCGCCGAGCGCTTCCCGGATCTGGTGGTCAAGCCGGTCTCCGGCGCGCACCCGCAGGAACCGCCACGCGCGGTGCCCACCAGCCGGGTCGCCCCGGACACCGACTTCGCGGCCGTCGCCTTCGGCCCGACGCTGCTCCAGCGCCGGGTCGCCAAGCGGGCGGACATCCGGCTCACCGCCGTCGGGGAGCGGCTGTTGGCCGCCCGCAAGCCGGTGGCCCCGGACGCGCACCCGGACGACGTGGACGTCCGTTTCGCCCCGTCGGCCGGCCCCTGGGCCCCCGTGGATGTGCCCCCGCGGGTCGCGGAGGCCGTCCACAGATATCTGAAGGACGCCGAACTCGCTTACGGGGCTTTCGACTTCGCCGAGGACGCCGACGGGATCTGGTGGTTCCTGGAGTGCAACCAGTCGGGCCAGTTCGGCTTCGTGGAGATGGACACCGGCCAGCCGATCGCCCGCAGCATCGCCGACTGGCTGGCGTGCGGCACGGCCGAACCGTGCTCATCGGCGGACGAGACGAGGAGGTTCGCCCGCTGATCACACCCGTACCGGCCGCGGCCCCGGCCGGACCGCACGCGGTGTCCGGCGCCTCAGGGCGATCCGGGCCCCGGCAGCTGCGGCATCCGCTCCCACGCCGGGGCCGGTGCCGTGGCCGGCGGCAGACCGGCGCCGGGCGCGTATCCCTGCGACCGCAGTGGCAGCATGACGACCTCCAGCTCCCTGCGCAGGCGGTCGGCTTCTCTGCGTACCCCCGCGGGTATGTCGCCGCGTTCCGCGACAAGCCGGTCGTAAATGGGAGATTCCTGGAACACCCGTCAACATGCCTTTCCGACAACGGCCCATGAACATGGGCACGGTTGACGAGTGTAAGGATCCGGGCGGGTGCGCGTACGGGTTCCCCCGTCACACGGCCAAGGAGAGCGCGCCGTCCCCTTCCGTGTCCGTTCCGGTCCACCGCCCCTCCGCCGGCAGCAGGGCGTCCGCCCGGGCGACGGCCTCGGCGATGTCCATCGTCGCCATCATCACGCACAGCGTGTAACTCACGTCCTCGAGTTCCCGTGTCACCGCCGGTGTGCTCCGCTCGGCCTGAGCGATCCGCAGCGTCGCGTAGCGGGTCAGCAGCTTCCTGACGGCCTTCGGGTCCGGGACCAGCACGAGGTGCCCCTCTCTAGAGTTTTGTGCACCGTATGCCCGTAAGTCCGTGGATCATGCCCATCTCGCGCGCCACGCCGTGGAGATGACGCGATCGTGTCGCACGCGAGCCGGGGCGGGGGTCTTCGTGCGGCCACCGGGCCGGAGCAGGGTCTTCACCATTCCCTCACCCGCACCGCACGCATCCGTGACCCCGTTGCGAGCACCCGGAGTGTGTTGTCCGGAAAAGGGGGTGACGTGGTCGTCGTCGCCGTACTGCTGCTGCCGCTGCTGGCCGCCCTGCTGGTGGTCATGGACCGGATGGAGGAGCACCTGCTCACCTCCGCCCCGGCCGGGCCACGGCATGCCGGCCGGCGCAGGCACCTGCGTCTGCTCCGGGGCGACCGGCGCAGTGGGCCGGCGGAGCACGCGCGGACGGCGATCGCGGGCGGGCGGCCCACGGCGGAGCGGCCGGCCGCCTGAGGCACCGCGTTCCCTGGGGCCCCGTCCTCCCCTCCCCTCCCCTCCCCGACGAGCCCGGAGTGTGCGACGCTGGCGCGATGCGCATCGGACTGCTCGGCACCGGCCCATGGGCCCGTATGGTGCACGCACCGGCCCTGAGCGAGCACGAGAAGGCGGAGCTCGTGGGCGTGTGGGGGCGGCGCGCGGACGCCGCCGCCGAACTGGCGGAACGTCACGGCACGCTTGCCTACGACGACGTGGACGCCCTGTTCGCCGAGGTGGACGCCGTCGCCGTCGCCCTGCCGCCGGACGTCCAGGCCCCGCTCGCCGAGCGTGCGGCCCGCGCCGGATGCCATCTGCTGCTGGACAAGCCGCTGGCCGCGACGGTGCCGCAGGGCCGGGCGGTCGTCGACGCGGTACGGGATGCCGGGGTCGCCTCGGTGGTCTTCCTCACCACCCGGTTCCAGCCCGAGACCGAGGCGTGGATCGCCGAACAGGCGGACCGTGCGGACTGGTTCACCGCACGGGCGGACTGGCTCGGCGCGGTGTTCACGACGGACAGCCCGTTCGCGGCCTCACCGTGGCGCCGGGAGAAGGGCGGCCTGTGGGACGTCGGACCGCACGCCCTGTCCGTGCTGCTGCCCGTCCTGGGCGACGTACGGCGCGTGGCGGCCGCGGCGCACGGCCCCGGGGACACCACCCATCTGATCCTGGAGCACGCCGGGGGTGCCTCCAGCACCTTGACGCTGAGCCTCACCGCCCCGCCCGGGGCGGCCGGAGCCCGCGTCGAACTGCGGGGGGCCGCCGGGGTGACCGCGCTTCCGGAGAGTTCCGAGGGCGCCCTCGCCGCCTTCGGCCGGGCCGTGGACGCGCTGATCGGCGCCGCCCGCACGGGTCGGCCCCACGCGTGCGACGCCGGTTTCGGTCTGCGCCTGACCGAGATACTCGCCGCGGCCGATGCCCTGCTGCCCGAGCGGGCCGGCTGAACACCGCGGCTGTCCGGGGCGGGTGCGCAGGGCTCGCGTCCCTCGCGTACCGAGCCCTGCCCCCACCGTGGGTGTCATGCGTGCCGGTGTGTGTGCCGGTCGCCGCTGACGAGCCGGTACAGCACCAGCAGGATCAGCGAACCGACGATCGCGGCGATCCACGTCGACAGGTCGAAGAAGCCGTCGATGGAGTCGACTCCGAAGATCACCTTGCCCAGCCAGCCGCCGAGCAGGCCACCGGCGATGCCGATCAGCATGGTGATGATGACACCCCCAGGGTCCTTGCCCGGCAGCAGCAGTTTGGCGATGGCACCGGCCAGCAGACCGATCAGGATCCAGGCGATGATGCCCACTTGTTCCTCCACAATCCGTCGGAAATCCGTGCTCCTTACGGATGTGCCGAGACCGTGTGGGCAAACCTGGAATTCGTGGAAACGTAAAACACGCGGGACCGTTCGGTACGGCGTTCAACGATTTGCCGGGCCCGGGCGGGCGGCCGGGCGTAGCGTGGGCATGTGGGCAGGGTGGGCGTCCGGCCGTCGAGCCGGGATGCGGACCGCTCCGGCTGGCTGCGGGGAGCGCCGCCGCCGCGCTGGGTGCGGGTGCTGCCCGTGGCGCTGCTCGTGGGCGTGACGGCGATCACGGTGGCCAGTCCGCGTCCGCTCGACATCGGCTTCATGCTGGGCGCCATCCCCCCGCTGGCCGTGCTGTCGTACGGGCCGCTGGCGACCGCCGTGCTCGGCGGTCTGGCCATCGGGCTGCTGAACGTCCCGGCCGCGAATCTGGACCGGCCGGGCAACACCGACCTGCTCACCATCTGTTTCGTCTCCCTGCTGAGCGTGTTCGTCTCCTATGTGCGCAGCCACCGCGACGCCCAGCTGGTCACCGAGCGGACGGTCGCCGAGGCCGTGCAGCGGGCCGTGGTGCCCCCGTTGCCGGAGCGTGTGGGGCCGGTGGGGTGCGTGGGCCTGTACCGGGCGGCGCAGCAGGGCACGCTGGTCGGCGGGGACTTCATCGACGTACGGATGAGCCGGCACGGCGTGCGGGCGGTGATGGTGGACGTGCAGGGGCACGGGCTGGCGTCGGTACCGACCGTGGTGTCCCTGCTGGGGGCGTTCCGGGAGGCGGTGCTGGACGAGCCGGATCTGGAGTCGGTCGCCGCGCGCCTCGACCGCAGGCTCAGGGTGGACTCGGCGGCGGTCCGGCACGCCGAGCTGTTCGCCACCGCGGTCTTCCTGGAGTTCTCCTGCGACGCCCGGTCGGTGCGCATGGTGGCCTGCGGTCATCCGGCGCCGCTGCTGCTGCACGCGGGGCGGGCCCGCGAGGTCGAGATCGTGCCGGGGGCTCCGCTCGGGCTAGGGCTGACCGATCTGGACCCGCCGAAGGAGGCCACGGTGGAACTGCGGCCTGGCGACAGGCTGTTCCTGGCCTCGGACGGTGTCTGGGAGGCCAGGGACTCCGCCGGCACGTTCTATCCGCTGGGCGACCGGCTCGGCGCGCTCGCCGAGGGCGATCCGGCCGGGCTGCCCGGCCGGGTGTGGGCGGATCTCGTCCAGTACTGCGGCATCGTCCTGGACGACGCGACCATGCTGCTGCTGACACCGGAGCCGGTGCCGCCGGAGATCGCCACTCCGTCGTGCTGAATCACTCCTGAGTCACTCCTGGCACGGTGGTCACACAAACGCCACGCTGCGCCACCCCTTCCGCCACATAGAAATATCTACCAGCATGCATATGCCGACTTGGGGTGCGGTCACCCCGTAGCGCCAGATATCAGCCGGAGCAGCGCATGAACACGATGTGGACGCAGAGCGTGGAGTGGCTCGCCGCCGCCGCGCCGGACCCCCGGGCCTGCAAACGGGAGTGGGACCACGGCGACGGGGTCGCGCTGCTGGAGGCCGGCCGTTTCTGGGACCTGCTCAGCGTGCCCGAGCGGCTGGGTCTGCTCACCCTCGATCTGCTCTGGCAGCCCGCGCTGCCCGTCCCCGGGCCCACCCTCGTGGACACCGTGGCCCACCGGGTCGGCTTCTTCCTGCCGCCCGATCCGGCCGGCCGGTGGATCGGCTCCGGACTGCGGTACACGACCAAGGGCGCCTGGGTGGCCGTCCCCCCGCCGTACCGGCCCACCCGGTCCCTGGAGTGGCTGATCCCGCCCGACGGCACCGGCTCGCTGCACTTCCCCTCCACCCTGGAACTGGCGCTGCGCCAGGCCAACGGCACCCTCGCCGTCCTGGCGCCGACACACGACGGCTGACCCCTCAGCGGTGCCCCGGGACGTCGGATCCGGCGGGGACGGTACGGCCCTCGGCGCGCCACTCCGAGACCAGCTGGGCATGGATCGGCTCGCGCGTGCGCAGCGCGGCGGCCGGTGCGGCGGGCCGGAGGAACGCGGGTTCCGGGCACCGTGAGCGCCGGAGCGCGAAGGGAAGTCGGTCCATGCCGGTGCCAACGCGCACCGCGCGCCGGTGGTACGCGGGCACCCCGGGCGCTCACCGGCCCGGGTGAGCCCATCGCCCGATCGGGCGATGCGCCGGTCCGACAAGCACACGATGCCCGGGGCGCGTCGCGTCAGCAGATCCGGGGCAGCTGCTCCCCGATCGGCATGTCGACCACCCGGGTGCCGCCCAGCCCGGTGCGGGCCACCACCATTCCGGGATGGCCGGCCACCGCCTCACCGATGATCGCGGCCTGAGCGCCCAGCGGATGGGCCCGCATCGCGGCCAGGACGGCGTCGGCGTGCTCGCGCGGCACGAAGGCCACCAGTTTGCCCTCGTTGGCGACGTAGAAGGGGTCGAGACCCAGCACCGCGCAGGCGTTGGCGACGGCGGGCGGGACCGGCACCTCCCGCTCGGTGATGACGACACCGGTGCCGGAGGCGGCCGCGATCTCGTTGAGGGAGGCCGCGAGACCGCCACGGGTGGGGTCGCGCAGCACGTGCAGATCCGGGGTGACGGCGAGCATGGCCTCGACCAGGGAGCCCAGCGGCGCGCAGTCGCTGACGATCTCCACCCCGAACTCCAGGCCCTCGCGCACGCTCATGATGGCCACGCCGTGCACCCCGACCGGACCGCTGACGATCACCACGTCACCGGGCACCACCCGCTGCGGGCGCAGGTCGACCCCGTCGGGCACGAGACCGATGCCGGCGGTGTTGACGTAGATCCCGTCGCCGTGACCGGCCTCGACCACCTTGGTGTCGCCGGTGGCCACCTCCACGCCCGCCGCCCGCGCGGCCGTGCCGAGCGCCTCGGCCACCCGGGAGACGGTCTCCAGCTCCACGCCCTCCTCCAGGATGAACCCGCAGGAGAGGTAGGCGGCCCGGGCGCCGCTCATGGCGAGGTCGTTGACGGTGCCGTTGACGGCGAGGTCACCGATGCTGCCGCCGGGGAAGAACAGGGGCCGTACGACATAGGAGTCGGTGGAGAAGGCCAGCCGGGCCCCGCCCAGGGACACGGTGGCGGCGTCGCCCAGCTGGGCCAGGGTGGCGCCGCCGAAGGCCGGGGCGAAGACGTGCTCGACCAGTTCGGCGGAGAGCGTCCCGCCCCCGCCGTGGCCCATCACGATCCGGGGCTGGTCGCGCAGCGGGGCCGGGCAGGTCCAGCCGGTCAGGTCCAGGGTGTCGGTGGTGTCAGGCAACGGGGCTCGCCTCCCGGGCGGCGGGGTCGGTCTCCAGGCGCCGGTAGAGGTAGTACGCGGCGCAGGCGCCCTCGCTGGAGACCATGGTGGCCCCGAGCGGGGAGCGCGGGGTGCAGCGGGTGCCGAACGCCTCGCACTCGTACGGCTTGATCAGGCCCTGGAGGACCTCGCCGCTGCGGCACTCGGCGGGTTCGCGGGTCTGGATGTCCTCGACGGAGAAGCGGAACTCGGCGTCGTACTCGCGGTACTTGCCGGACAGCCGCCAGCCGCTGTCGGGGATCACGCCGATGCCCCGCCAGGCCCGGTCGGTGACCTCGAAGACGTCCTGGAGCATGGCGCGCGCGGCCGGGTTGCCCCCGGCCTGCACGGCGCGGGCGTAGGCGTTGTCGACGCGGTGCTCGCCGCGTTCCAGCTGGGCCACGCTGCGGCGGACGCCTTCGAGGATGTCCAGGGGTTCGAAGCCGGTCACGACGATCGGGACGCGGTGCCGCTCGGCCAGCTCCGGGTACTCGTCGACGCCCATGACGGTGCACACGTGCCCGGCGGCCAGGAAACCCTGCACCCGGCACTCCGGGGAGCGCATGATCGCCTCGATGGCGGGCGGGACCCGGACGTGCGAGACCAGCAGGCTGAAGTTGCGGATGCCCAGCTTGCGGGCCTGGTGGACGGTCATCGCGTTCGGGGGCGCGGTCGTCTCGAAGCCGATGCCGAAGAACACCACCTGACGGTCCGGGTGCTCCTCGGCGATCCGCAGGGCGTCCAGCGGCGAGTAGACCACCCGGACGTCCCCGCCTTCGGCGCGCACCTGGAACAGGTCGCGTCCGGTGCCCGGCACGCGCAGCATGTCGCCGAAGGAGCAGAAGATCACCTCGGGGCGGGAGGCGATCTCCAGCGCCTTGTCGATGACCTCCAGCGGGGTCACGCACACCGGACAGCCCGGGCCGTGGATCAGCTCGACCTGCTCGGGGAGGAGCTGGTCGATGCCGTGGCGGATGATGGAGTGCGTCTGCCCGCCGCAGACCTCCATCAGGGCCCAGGGCCGGGTCACCGTGGCGTGGATCTCGTCCAGCAGCCGGCGGGCCAGCTTCGGGTCCTGGAACTCGTCGATGTACTTCACTTGTGCGTCTCCTCGCCCGCGGCCGCTTTCCAGGGGTCTCCGAACTCCTCCTCGAGCATGCCGAGTTCGGCGAAGAGTTCGAGCGTCTGCCGCGCCGACTCCTCGTCGAGGCGCTGGAGCGCGAATCCGACGTGCACGATCGCGTACTCGCCGACCTGGAGGTCGGGCAGGTACTCGAGGCACACGTCCTTCACGACGCCGCCGAAGTCGACGGCGGCCATCCGGGTGCCGTCGCGTTCCTGGATGTCCAGCACTCTGCCGGGTACGGCAAGGCACATGGGTCTCTCCTCGCTGTGGGATCAGCCGTGGGTTCAGCTGTGCGGTCGGCTGTGGGGTCGGTCGGGAGTTCCGGGGACGGCGCGGGCGGCCACCACGAGCTGGCCGAGTGACAGGCCGCCGTCGCCCGGCGGGACCAGGTGATGGCGCAGCACCGTGAAGCCGTCGCCGTCCAGGGCCGCGGCGCAGGCCGACGAGAGCACGGAGTTGAGGAAGACGCCCCCGGTGAGGGCGACCGTGTCCACTCCGTGCCGCTCCCGGGCGCGTACGCAGAGCCGGTGGACCAGGCCGGCCGCGCCCCGGTGGAAACGGGCCGCGACCGTCGCCGTCGGCACGCCGGCCCTCAGGTCGTCCACGATCGCCGCGAGCACGGGTGCCGGATCGGCGCGCAGGGGGCCGTCACCGGGCGGCTCCGGCAGGGCGAAGGCGTAGGCGTCGCCGTCGCCGTGGGCGGCGCCCAGCGCGGCGGCCTCCAGCTCGACGGCCGCCTGTGCTTCGTATCCGGCCCTGTGGCACACGCCCGCGAGGGACGACACGGCGTCGAAGAGCCGTCCCATGCTGGAGGTGGGCACGCAGTTGAGGTTCCGCTCCAGCTGCCGCGCGAGTACGGCCATCTCGTCGCGCGGGCAGGCGGCCACGCAGGGCAGGTGGGCGGACCAGTCGAGCCCGGCCGCGCGCAGATGGGCGAGGGCCATGCGGTAGGGCCGGTGCACCGCGGCGTCGCCGCCGGGCAGGGGCACGTAGGCGAGGTGCGCGAACCGGGTGTAGCCGTCGTAGTCCGCGAGCAGGAACTCCCCGCCCCACACCGCCCCGTCGTCGCCGTAGCCCGTGCCGTCGAAGGCGACGCCGAGCACCGGACGGGTGCCGTCCAGGCCGTTCTCGGCCATCGCGGCGGCGATGTGGGCGTGGTGGTGCTGGACACGGACGACGGTCCGGCCCGCCGCGTTCCGCTCGGCCCATCCGGCGGAGCGGTAGCCGGGGTGCCGGTCGGCTGCCAGCAGCCCGGGCCGGACCGGGGTGATGGACTCCAGCTGGGTCACGGCCCGGTCGAAGGCCCGTTGGGTGGCGAGGTCGTCCATGTCGCCGATGTGCGCCGACAGCCAGGCGCGGCGGCCCTCGCCGAGGCAGAAGGTGTTCTTGAGGTCGCCGCCGACGGCGAGCGCCTGGCGGACGGGGACCGGCAGGTCCAGCGGCACGGGCGCGTAGCCGCGGGCCCGGCGCACGAGGAGGGGGCGCCCGTCGCACACGCGGACCACGGAGTCGTCGCACGGCACGTGGATCGGCCGGTCGTGGGTGAGCCAGGCGTCCGCCAGGTGCGCCAGGCGCACAAGTGCCTCCGCGTCGTCGGTGACGATCGGCTCTCCGGAGACGTTGCCGCTGGTCATGACCAGCAGCCGGGGCCCTTCGGCGTCCCCCGGCAGGCCGAGCAGGAGGTGGTGCACGGGGGTGTACGGCAGCATGACGCCGAGGTCGGGGCTGCCGGGGGCGACGGCCGGAGCCGGGCGGAGGGGCGCGGAGGCCTCGCCGGCCTTGCGTCGGCGCAGCAGCACGATGGGCCGGGCGGGGCCACTGAGCAGGGCGTGTTCCTCGGGGCCGAGCCGGACGAGGTGCTCGATGTCGGCGGCGCTCCTGGCCATGAGGGCGAACGGCTTGTCCCCGCGGGCCTTGCGGCGGCGGAGCAGGGCGACCGCGTCCGGGGCGGTGGCGTCGCACGCCAGGTGGTAGCCGCCGAGCCCTTTCACGGCGACGATCGCGCCGCCGGCCAGCAGCGTCCGGGCGGCGGCGACCGGGTCCGCCGTGCCGGTCTCCCGCGGTGTCCCGCCCGGCTCCGCCGCGGCGGCGAGCAGGCGCAGGCGGGGGCCGCAGGCCGGGCAGGCGACCGGCTGGGCGTGGAAGCGCCGGTCGGTGGGATCGGCGTACTCGCGGGCGCAGTCGGGACACATCGGGAACCCGGCCATCGTGGTGGACGCCCGGTCGTAGGGCAGGCCGGTGACGATGGTGAACCGCGGTCCGCAGTGGGTGCAGTTCACGAACGGATGGCGATGGCGCCGGTCGGCGGGGTCAGCCAGTTCCCGCAGGCACGCGGCACAGGTCGCGGTGTCCGGAGGGACCAGGGTCCGGGCCGGGCCGTCGGCGCGGGAGGCCAGGATGGTGAACGCGGCGGAGCCGGTGGCGGGCACCTCCTGGTGGTCGACCGCGTCGACGCGGGCCAGGGGCGGCGCGTCCTGGGCGATGCGGGCGCAGAACCGGGCGACGGCCTCCGGCGCGCCCTCGATCTCCGCGACGACGCCCTCGGGCGTGTTGGTCACGTGTCCGGTCAGTTCGAGGGAGGTGGCGAGGGAGTGCACGAACGGCCGGAAGCCGACGCCCTGCACGACGCCCCGCACGGTGATCCGGCGGCGCAGCGCGGTGCGGTGGCCGGTCCCGGCCGGCGGGGGCAGGATGCTCACGAGCCGGACGGGACGGTGACGGTGACGTCGGCGGGGGTGGCGTGCTCGTGCCGGGGACGGCCCATGACGGGGCTGTGCAGCAGCGCACCGTCCGCCGCCGCCAGCGCCCGGTCGAGCAGGGCGCCGGTTCCCTCCGCCCGGCGCACCGAGGTGAGCAGCACCTCCACCCCGGGATTGACCCGCTCGACGTTGGCGCGGAACTCCGCCTCGTCGAAGCCGACGGCCTCGGCGATGTCGGTCTTGGTGACGACCACCAGGTGGGCGAGGCCGAAGGCGGTGGGGTACTTCAGCGGCTTGTCCTCGCCCTCGGTCACCGAGGCGAGGACGACCCGGAGCGTTTCCCCGAGGTCGTAGGAGGCCGGGCAGACGAGGTTGCCGACGTTCTCCACGAACAGCAGCCGGGTGGGATCGGGAAGCCAGCCCTGGAGGTGCCGGGCCAGCATCGCGGCCTCCAGGTGGCACAGCCCGTCGGTGAGGATCTGCTTGACCGGTACACCCGAACGGGCCAGGCGGGCCGCGTCGTTCTCGGTGGCGAGGTCGGCGGTCAGCGCGGCGACCGGCACGGACCGCTCCCGGGCCAGGGTGAGTTCGTGTTCGAGCAGCGCGGTCTTGCCACTGCCCGGACTGGAGAGCAGATTGACGACGGTGGTGCCCAGGGCCGCGAGCTCCTCGCGCACGGTGCGCGCGGCCTCGTCGTTCCGGGCGAGCACGGCCTGTTGCAGGTCGACCACACGGCACATGGTTCAGCGCTCCTCGAGGATCGGTTCGCGGGTGGCCTCGGGCGTCGGGCCGGTCTCCCAGCGCACGTCGGCGATGCGCAGCTCACGGCCGGACAGCAGCTCGGTGGTCCCGCCGTCGCATCGCGGGCAGCTCAGCAGGGGTGGCATCCCGACGGCCCACTCGTGCGCGCACGGCTCGCAGCGGGCCCGGCCGGGCAGCGTGCCGACGACGAGTTCGGCGCCCTCCAGGACGGTGCCGGCGCAGGCCAGTTCGAAGGAGAAGGACAGGGCGTCGGGGACGACACCGGCGAGTTCGCCCACCTCGAGCCGCACGGATCGCACCGCGGTGACATCGCCGGCCCGTTCCGCCGCCGCCTCCACCTCTCCGATCACCGCGAGCGCGATGGACATCTCGTGCATCTGCCTCCGTCCTGGCGCGGGCCGTCCATACGCGGGCCCGGGGGTCCCATTAGAGGCAGGGCGGCGACGGGCCCCGGCCCGGCGCGCCGTCGCCGGCCCATGGCGTCCGTCGTTTGCCGCAACGGCGGCACAGCTCCGGAGCCGGTCCTGGACACAGCCGGCGCGGTGCCGCCGCACCCCGTCGGCGCAGTCATACTCGGATGACAACCGCTCAGTAATCGAGGGAAGTTGGGGCATCCGAAAGGGGGACTCGGTGTCATCGACCGACCGTGCGGTTCAGCCCCCGCTCCACCGACCAGCCAGGAGAGCCGACGTGACCATGACCGACCGTATCGCCATCGACCCGTTCGGCGCCGACATCCCCGGTGAGAGCGCCCGGCTGCGCAGGCTGGGCCCGGTCGTGCCCGTCGAGCTGCCCGGCGGCATCCCCGCCTGGGCTCCCACCGGCTACGAGGTCCTCAAGGAACTCATCCTCGATCCGCGGGTCAGCAAGGACGCGCGGCAGCACTGGCGGCTGTGGCCGGAGATCGGCGAGCATCCTTCGTGGGGCTGGGTGCTGGGCTGGGTGGGCGTGGTCAACATGCTCTCCGCCTACGGCCCCGATCACCGGCGGCTGCGCAGGCTGGTGGCGCCGAGCTTCACCCACCGGCGCACGGAGGCGATGCGCCCGCGTGTGGCGGCCATCGCCGCCGAGCTGCTCGACGCCCTGGAGAGCGCCGGGGCCGACGGCCGGGTCGTCGATCTGCGGGCGGGGCTCGCGCTTCCGCTGCCGCTGCGGTTCATCTGCGAACTGTTCGGCGTGCCCGAGGAGATGCGGGCGGACACCGCGCGGCTGGTCGGGGACCTCATGGACACCTCCGACCAGAGTCCGGAGCGCGCCGCGTTCACGCAGCAGCGGATCGGTACGGTGCTGGGCGGGCTGATCGCCCACAAGCGTGAGCACCCGGGCGACGACATGACCACCGAGCTGATCCGGGTCCGGGACGAGGACGGCGACCGGCTCAGCGACGAGGAGCTGCTGTACACGCTGCTGCTGGTGATCGGCGCGGGCTTCGAGACCACGGTCAATCTCATCGGCAACGCGGCGGTGGCCCTGCTGCGGGACCCGGAGCAGCTGGCGGCGGTGCGTTCCGGCGCGATCGGCTGGGACGGCGTGATCGACGAGACGATGCGGGTGCACCCGTCGATCGCCACGCTGCCGCTGCGCTTCGCGGTGGAGGACCTGAAGGTGGAGGGCGTCACGATCCCGGCCGGGGACGCGATCATCACCACGTTCGCCGCAGCCGGGCAGGATCCCGCGCACTACGGGCCGAACGCCGACCGGTTCGACGCGGCGCGCGCGGCGGACGACCATCTGTCGTTCGGCATCGGAGTGCACCGCTGCATCGGCGCGCCGCTGGCGCGGGTGGAGGCGCTGGCCGCGCTGCCCACGCTGTTCGACCGTTTCCCGGGCCTGCGGCTGGCAAGCGAGGACGGCGAGCTGCGGCAGGTGCCGTCGTTCATCGCGTTCGGCTGGCAGGAGGTGCCGGTCACCCTGCGGGGATGAAACCCCTGATGGGGCCCGACCGGTCCCCCGTGCCGGTCGCGCCCCCGGGACTGCCGAAGGTACGTGTGAGCTGGGCCGTTGGGTATCGCGCCGGTGCCCGATGGGGCACGTGGAGGGCTCACCCGTGCACAGGTGCGTCCGAAGGGCCCTGATTCGCCCGGCCCAGCACGGGGGCGGCCAGGTCTCCGGCGGCCAGATGGGCGAGGACGACCTCGTAGAGGTCGGTGCCGGCGGTGAGGAGCCGGTGCTCGAGGACGGGTTCGGCGCCGCGGACGTGCTCGCGCACGGTCTGCGCGTGCACACCGAGGTCCTGGGCCGCGCGTTCGGCGTTGCCGCCGGCGGCGATCCAGGCGCGCAGCGTACCGCGCAGGTCCCGGCCGTCCTGGTCCAGGCGGCCGAGGAGGTCGTGCGCCCAGGTGCCCAGCGCGGGCCCGGCGAGCAGGCCGGCGAGCCGGCCGTCGAGCCGCACGGCGGGCGCCCCGGGGGCCGCGCCGTCGGCGGGCGCGAGCGCGTGGGCGGCCTGCGTGTTCAGCGCGAGGTGGGCGACGGCGCGGACGGTGAGGTCGGCGAAGTCGGTGCCCAGCAGCGCCTCGACGCGGTCCATGCGGGCCCGCACGGTGTTGCGGCTGACGCCGAGCACCTTGGCCGCGTTCACGGCCGTGAACTGCAGGCCCAGCCGGGTGGTGGCGAGCAGTTCGGCCCGGGTGTGGTGGGGCAGCGTGTCGAGAGGGCGCAGCACGTCGGCGGACCAGGCGTGCAGCACCGCCGGGTCCATCAGCCGCTCGGGGTGGGTGCGTTCGGCGTAGACCGCCGTGTGGTCGGGGCTGAAGCGGGCCACGGCGAGGGCGCTGATCGCCTGTCCGTAGGCGCCGGCGGTCTGCGCGAGGCTCTGCCGGAGGCTGCCGCCGAGGTAGGTGGCGGGGCGTTCGCGGACGAGGGTGCGCAGCCCGTCCTGGGCCGTGGGCGTGGGGCTGACGACGATGACGTGCCCGTCCATCGCCGGGCAGCGGACGACGAGGGCCTGACCGTCGGTCAGGTCCAGGCACTCGTCGGCGAGCCGGTCCCGATCCTCGGGGAGGCTCTCGAAGACGTACACGCGGGCGGTATCGGTGTCGAGCAGGCCCGGCCAGAGTCCGGCCGCGACCCGGCGGGCGGCGACGGTGTCCTCCACCATCAGCAGTTGCAGGATGGCCAGCCGCAGGTCGGCGGTGGCCCGCCGCAGCCGGTGCCCGGCGGCCGTCAACGCCCGCTCCCTGAGCAGCAGCTCGACGACTCCGGCGGTGTGGGTGACGATCTCGGCGGCATCCCGGTCGAAGGGGGCCCTGCGGACCACGGCCAGGACTCCCGTCGACGCGTTCTGCGGCTGGGGCTGCCCGGGGTGGCGGATCGCGACCAGGCGGACGTGCCGGCCCGCGTCCTGGAGCGCGGCGGCGGAGATCCGGCCGGTGACGACGTCCGCGACGAGCGGATCGTCGAGCGTGATCGGCTCGCCGGCGAGCAGGGAGCCGTCGCCGCCCCGCAGACAGACGGTCGCGTCCACGGTGCGGGCGAGCCAGGCGACGAGCCGGCGCGGATCGCGGGCCCCGGGGCGCAGCTGGTCGAGGAGCTCTTCGGCCCATGTGCCGCGGTACGGCACCGGTGTCCGCGGTCCCTCGTCCGCTCGGCCTGCCACCTCGGACCTCTCCCCTCGCATCTCGCGTCCACCTCGGCATACGGAGGGGAAAGGTACCTCACGCGCGGGCCGCGGCCGACGGGGCTCCGTTCCGCTCCTGCGGTGCCGGAGGGTACGGCTCCGCCGGCGGTCACGGGGGGAGAGCCGCCGGCGGAGACGCGTTGCCCGGGACCGGGGGAAAGTCCACCGGGCGCTTCGCTGTTCGGGTGCCCCGGAACCCGCCCCCTACACCTCATGGTTCGGGAGCCGGGTCCGGTGCGGCGCGGGCAGGCGGTCCGCGGTGTTCGCGGGGCGCGTGCGCGGCGACGGCGCGCGGTCGGCATAAGCTCGTCGAATGGCGAAGTACTTCGACGTGCACCCCGAGAACCCGCAACCGCGCAGCATCGCCCAGATCGCCGACGCGATCCGCTCGGGGGCGCTGATCGCATACCCCACCGACTCCTGCTACGCGCTGGGCTGCCAGCTGGGCAGCCGTGACGGCATCGACCGGATCCGGTCCATCCGCCGCCTGGACGACCGCCACCACTTCACTCTGATGTGCCGGGACTTCGCGCAGCTCGGCCAGTTCGTGCGGGTGGACAACGACGTGTTCCGGGCGGTGAAGGCGTCGACCCCCGGCAGCTACACCTTCATCCTCCCGGCGACCAGGGAGGTGCCGCGCAAGCTGCTGCACCCGAAGAAGAAGACCGTCGGCGTGCGCATCCCCGACCACGTGGTCACCCAGGCCCTGCTGGCCGAACTCGGCGAGCCGCTGCTGTCCAGCACCCTGCTCCTGCCCGACGAGGAGGAGCCGATGACCCAGGGCTGGGAGATCAAGGACCGCCTCGACCACGTGGTGGACGCGGTGGTCGACTCCGGCGACTGCGGCACCGAGCCGACCACGGTCGTCGACTTCTCGGGCGGGGAGGCGGAGATCGTCCGACGGGGAGCGGGCGACACCGCACGCTTCGAGTAACCGTGCAAACCACGCCGAGGTGCCGTCTCCGCCCCTCCGCGAACCGCCCCGCGGGCCCCGGGCGGGGTCGCGCGCGGTTGCGGGGATCTTGCGTGGCAGCATGGCCTTGCAGGCCGCGCCGGGGAGGCAGGCAGCCCCGGTGATCATTCTCCGCAGAGAGGCACTCTCGCCATGACCGCCGTACAGGGCACCGCCGTCGACATCCCGACCGAGGACGGCACCGCCGACGCCTACCTCTCCCATCCCGGCGACGGCCGCCCCCACCCGGCCGTCCTGCTCTACCAGGACGCCTTCGGACTGCGCCCGCACCTGAGGGCCATGGCCGACCGGCTCGCCGGGGCCGGCTACACGGTGCTGGTGCCCAATGTGTTCTACCGCCACGGGCGTGCCCCGGTGGTGGAACTGCCGGAGTTCATCGACCCCGAGGCACGCCCGCAGATGTGGGAGCAGCTCACCCCGCTCATCCGGTCGCTGACGCCCGAACTCGCCGCGCGGGACGCGGGCGCCTATCTGGACTGGCTGGCCGCCAGCCCCCTGGCCGCCGACGGTCCGGTCGCGCTGACCGGGTACTGCATGGGCGCCCGGCTGGTGCTGTTCACCGCGGGGGCCCACCCGGACCGGGTCGCGGCCGCGGCCGGGTTCCACGGCGGACGGCTCGCCACCGACGGCCCGAACAGTCCTCACCTGGCCGCGGCACGCATCACCGCCGAGGTGTACTTCGGCCACGCCGACCAGGACTCGTCGCTGCCCGAGGAGCAGATCGAGCGGTTCGAGCAGGCACTCACCGAGGCGGGTGTCCGGCACCGCTGCGAGGTGTACGCGGGCGCCCAGCACGGCTACACGCAGGCCGACACGACGGCGTACGACCGGGAGGCCGACGAGCGGCACTGGGCGGCGCTGCTCGACCTGCTGGACCGCACCTTCTGATCCGTCACCTTCCGACCCGTCACCTTCCGATCCGTCATCTTCTGAACCGTCACCCTCCGATCCATCGGCGCGGGGCCCGCCGACCGGGGGCCGCGCCGGTCGCATGTCGTTCAACTTATTGACATGCACGCATCCTGGCCCGACATTGAGAGCGCTCTCAAAACTGGTCCGGACCAATGTCCGAACCACCCCGAACCCCACACGGAGGTGGAGAGTGCTCGGCAGATTCCTGCGCAACGCGCTGCCCCTGGCCGGCGCGGCCGCCCTGGTCGGCGCGGTGCTCACCCTGGGAACGCCCCAACCGGCGGGGGCCGCGGTGCCCGCCACGATCCCCCTGAAGCTGACCAACAACTCCGGCCGCGGCGAGCCGGTGTACGTGTACGACCTCGGAACGCTGCTCTCGACGGGCCAGCAGGGCTGGGCCGACGCCAACGGTGCGTTCCACGCCTGGCCCGCGGGCGGCAATCCGCCGACGCCCGCGCCGGACGCGTCGATCGCCGGGCCGGCCGCCGGCCAGTCGAAGACCATTCGGATCCCGAAGTTCTCCGGCCGGATCTACTTCTCCTACGGCCAGAAGCTGGACTTCAGGCTGACCACCGGCGGTCTGGTGCAGCCGGCCGTGCAGAACCCGACCGACCCCAACCGGAACATCCTCTTCAACTGGTCGGAGTACACCCTCAACGACTCCGGGCTGTGGCTCAACAGCACCCAGGTCGACATGTTCTCCGCGCCGTACGCGGTCGGCGTCCAGCGCGCCGACGGCAGCGTGACCAGCACCGGGCACCTCAAGGCGGGCGGCTACACCGGCTTCTTCAACGCGCTGCGCGGCCAGCCGGGCGGCTGGGCCAACCTGATCCAGACACGGTCCGACGGGACCGTGCTGCGGGCCCTGTCGCCGCTGTACGGCGTGGAGACCGGGGCCCTCCCGGCGAACGTCATGGACGACTACGTGAACCGGGTCTGGCAGAAGTACGCGACGTCCACACTGACGGTCACCCCGTTCACCGACCAGCCGAACACCAAGTACTACGGGCGTGTCTCCGGGAACGTCATGAACTTCACCAACTCCTCCGGCGCGGTCGTCACCAGCTTCCAGAAGCCGGACGCCGCCAGCATCTTCGGCTGTCACAAGCTGCTGGACGCGCCCAACGACAATGTCCGCGGACCCATCTCGCGCACGCTGTGCGCCGGTTTCAACCGCTCGACGCTGCTGGTCAACCCCAACCAGCCGGACACCTCGTCGGCGAACTTCTACCAGGACACGGTGACCAACCACTACGCGCGCAAGATCCACGCGCAGATGGCCGACGGCAAGGCGTACGCCTTCGCCTTCGACGACGTCGGCAACCAGGAGTCACTGGTCCACGACGGCAGTCCGCAGCAGGCCTACCTGACGCTGGATCCGCTGAGCTGAGACGCGTGTGTCCCGCACGCGGACGGCTTCCGCGTGCGGGACACAGGGGTCGGTACGGGTCAGCTGGTCGTCAGGGCGGTGTCGTCCACGACGAAGCTGGTCTGGAGCGAGGAGTCCTCGGCACCGGTGAACTTCAGGGTGACCGTCGAGCCCGCGAGGGAGGACAGGTCGAAGGTCTTCTGGCTGTACCCGGAGGCCTTGTTGAGGTTGGAGTACGTGGCCAGGGTGGTCGAACCGGCGGTGACCGTCAGCTTGTCGTAGGCCGTGCTGCTGGTGGTCTCCGCGGTGTCGATGTGCAGGTAGAAGGTGAGCGACGCCTTGCAGCCGCTCGGGATCGTCACCGACTGGGACAGCGTGTCGGTGTGGGTCGAGCCGTAGCCGTCCAGCCAGGCGTAGTAGGAACCGCCGTGGGCCGTCTGGCCGCTCTCATTGGTGATGACGCCGCTGGACGCGGTCCACGTGGTGTTGCCCGACTCGAAGCCCTGGTTGCCGAGGAGCTGGGCCGAGGTGCAGGTGCCACCGCCGCCGCTGGAGCTGACCGTCCAGGTGAAGGAGGCCGTGCCGGTCGCGCCGGTGGAGTCGGTCACCGTGACGGTGGTGCTGTAGGTGCCCGCCGTGGTGGGCGTGCCGGTGATCGCGCCGGTCGAGCTGTTGATCGACAGGCCGGTGGGCAGTCCGGTCGCGGCGTACGTCAGGGAGCCGCTGTTGGTGCTGCTCGCCGATATCTGCAGGCTCACCGCGGTGCCGACCGTGGAGGACTGGCTGCCCGGGTTGGTCACCGTGACGCCGGTGCTGGGCGGGGTGATGTGGCTGCCGACGTTGATGCCGGCGAAGGCGTTGCCCACCCCGGCGTACTGGGTGGAGTTGGTGCCGTACAGCGCGGCGGCGGCGTTGAGGGCGGCGGTGCGGGCGCCCGCGTAGTCGGTGCTCGACGTCATGTACGTCGTCAGCGCCTTGTACCAGATCTGGAGGGCCGCGGCCCGGCCGATGCCGGTGACGGCGACGCCGTCGGAGGTGGTGCTGGTGTACGTGACGCCGTTGATGGTCTTGGTGCCGCTGCCCTCGGACAGCAGGTAGAACATGTGGTTCGCCGGGCCCGAGGAGTAGTGCACGTCGAGGTTGCCGACGCCGGAGTACCAGCTGTCGGCGGATCCGCCGTCCTTGCTCGGCTTGTCCATGTACCGCAGGGGCGAGCCGTCGCCGTTGATGTCGATCTTCTCGCCGATGAGGTAGTCACCGACGTCGGAGGAGTTGTTCGCGTAGAACTCGACGCCCGCCGTGCCGAAGATGTCGGAGGTCGCCTCGTTCAGACCACCCGACTCACCGGTGTAGTCGAGACCCGCGGTGTTGGAGGTGACACCGTGGCTCATCTCGTGGCCGGCCACGTCCAGCGAGGTCAGGGCGTGGGTGTTGCCGGAGCCGTCGCCGTAGGTCATGCAGAAGCAGTCGTCGTCCCAGAAGGCGTTGACGTAGCCGCTGCTGTAGTGGACGCGGGAGTAGGCCGCGACGCCGTCGTTCTTGATGCCGCTGCGGCCGAAGGTGTTCTTGTAGAAGTCCCAGGTCTCCTGGGCGCCGTAGGCGGCGTCCGCGCCGGCGGTCTGGGTGTTGGAGCCGGATCCGGTGCCCCAGACGTCGTCGGAGTCGGTCATCAGGGTGCCGGTGCCCGACGTGCCGTTGTTGAGGCTGTACGTCTTGTGGCCGCCGCGCGTGGTGTCGTACAGCTGGTACGTCGAACCGGACAGCGTGGTGTTCAGCGTGACGCTGCCGCTGTACTGGGTGTTGCCGGTACCCGTCTCGACCGCCTGGTAGCGGTGGAGTTCCTTGCCGGTGGTGGCGTCGGTGATGACGTGCAGCTTGCTGGGCGTGCCGTCGTCCTGGAAGCCGCCGACCACGGTCTCCCAGGCGAGCTTCGGGGTGCCGGTGCCGGCCCAGATCACCTTGCGGGCACTGCCGGCGGTGGGCTTCTCGGCGTGGAGTGCCTTGGCGGTCTTCAGCGCCTTCGCCTGGGCGGCCGACCTGGTGAAGGTCGCGGCGGTGGAGGCGACCTTGACCGTGTGCTTGTTGTTGAAGGTGGTGCTCACCGTGCCGGCGGCCAGGGAGGCCGGCGGGGTGTGCACGACGAGGTCGCCGCCGAGGACGGGGAGGCCGTCGTAGGTGCGCTCGTAACGGGTGTGCACGGTGCCGTCGTTGTCCTTGACGACGTCCTTGACGACCAGCTTCTCCTTGGCGCCGAGGCCGAGGGCGCGGGCGGTCGCGGCGGTCTTCTGCTTGGCGGACTTGAACAGCGCGGAGTGCTGGGCCGGGCTCAGCTTGGCCTCGAGCCCGCCGTGGCGCAGGGGGCTGGGGTGGGGGGCGGCGGGCTTGGCGGCGGCCGGGACCGCCTGGAGGCCGACGGCCAGGAAGGCCGCGGTGGAGACCAGGGCGGCTGCGGCCATGGCCCGGTTGTGGGGAAGGCGTCTCACTCGTACTCCTCCTGCTGCGGCCGCCGGGTCGCGGCCGGTGACAGACCGGACAGACGGGTGTGCTGCCCGGGAAGAGCTGAGCTGTGCGGGACCGTGAACCGTGATACGTGGAGCGAGAGGGGGGAGGATCTGTGTGCTGAGGGAGAATGACACTCTTGACTGGCACATGTCATCACCGCCCGGGGTAATCAAGGGTTTTCCCTACCCGGGAGTCAGCACACCGCGGGCCATGCCCCGCCAACCGCCCCGCGACGGGCCGTTGTTACGGTTCACGGCGTGTCTGACTCCTCACGCGATACCGCGGAAGGCGCCGGCTGGGGCGCCGCCGAAGCCGGCGACTACCGGCGGCTGATGCCGGACCATGTCGAGAAGCTGTCGTGGCTCGACCCGAGAATGCTGTGGGCCGCGCGCAACGGCGTACTGGCGTCCTGGTTCGGCGACCCCACGGGCCGTACCCGCGGCCGCTGGGTGGCACAGCGGGCCGCCGCGGGGGCCCCGGCGGACAAGGTGATCCGGCGCGAGGACGGGGACCGGTTCTCCTTCATGGTCATCGGTGACACCGGGGAGGGCGACGCCTCCCAGTACGCCGTCGTACCAGGCTTCCTGAAGATCAGTCAGGGCACGGACTTCGCCGTCATCGCCAGCGATGTGATCTACCCGGTCGGCAGCACCGACGACTACGGCACCAAGTTCTTCCGCCCCTACCAGGACTACCGGGCGCCGATCTACGCGATACCCGGCAACCACGACTGGTACGAGGACCTCGGCGCGTTCATGCGCGTCTTCTGCGACGACACCCCGCCCCTCGCCCCCGAGCCGGCGCCCCGCCCCCTCGGCCGCGCCTGGTGGCGCTCCCTGCTGTGGCACAGGCCGCGCCCGGCGGACGAGCAACGTCTCGCCGCCGCACGGACGTTGCGGTCGGCACCGGAGCAGCGGGCGGTCCAGCCGGGGCCGTACTGGGCGATCGACGCGGGACCGGTGCGGATCATCGGCATCGACACCGGGCTGCTGGGCACCATCGACGCCGAACAGGGCGCGTGGCTGCGCGAGGTGTCGCAGGGGCCGCGCCCCAAGATCCTCGTCACCGGCTCGCCCCTGTACGTGGACGGCGAGCGCCACCCCTGTGCCATCGAGGGCGGCGGCACCGTCGACGACATCGTCCGCGACCCCGCCCACCACTACGTGGCGGCGATCGGCGGCGACATCCACAACTACCAGCGGTACCCGGTCGACGTGGACGGCCGCACCGTCCAGTACGTGGTCTCGGGCGGCGGCGGAGCCTTCATGCACGCCACGCACACCATCCCCCGGGTCTCCGTCGGGGGCGTCACCGAGCGGGACTTCCGCTGCTATCCGCTGCGCGGCGACTCCCTGTCCTTCTACAGCAGGCTGTACGGACACCGCCTGCGGCTGCGCCGCTTCTTCACCCTCACCGAGGCCGAGGCGACCGCCGTCGTCGCCGAGCGGCTGGGCATCGAGCCGACCCGCGCCCCGGGCGCGCCGGTGCGCCTCACCCGCCGCGTCCGGCTGGTCGCGAGCCTGCTGGGCGCCGGACGCCGGCCCGAGCGGCGGTCCCGGTTCCGGCTGCCGGTGCGGAAGATCTACACGCAGCTGTTCTCGCCGGGCTCGGCCACCTACAGCCCGCCGTTCTTCAAGTCGTTCCTGCGTCTGGACGTCACCCCGGAGGCGGTCCGGCTGCGCTGCTTCGCCGCGACCGGAAATCGCGCGCAGGAGGTCGCGCCACCGCTCGAGGACGAGGTCGTCATCCCACTGATCTGATCACACGCGCGCAACACTCCCCTGCGACAATCGGCTCAGAACTTCAGAACTTCAGAACTTCAGAAACTTCAGAGCTGACGTAAGACCGCCGGAGGAAGCCCATGCCGTCCGCCGCACGCCCGCTGCGCAAGCTGGGCTTCCTCACGATCGGCCTGTTCGACGCGGCCGATCCGCGCCGGGGCCACGAGTCCACGCTGGAGATCATCGAGCTGGGCGAGCGGCTGGGCTTCGACAGCGCCTGGGTACGCCACCGCCACCTCCAGTACGGCATCTCCTCGCCCGTCGCCGTCCTGGCCGCGGCCTCGCAACGCACCCGCCGCATCGAGCTCGGCACGGCGGTCACCCCGCTGGGCTGGGAGAACCCGCTGCGCCTCGCGGAGGACCTGGCGACGGTCGACATCCTCTCCGGCGGGCGCCTCAACCCGGGGATCAGCGTAGGTCCGCCCATGCACTACGACCAGGTGAAGGAGGCCCTGTACCCGGACACGGCCGACGCCGAGGACTTCTCCTACGAGCGGGTGCGGCGGCTGCTGGACCTCGTGCGGGGCAAGCCGGCCACCGACTTCAGCGGGGTCGAGGGGTTCGAGGTGTACTCGGATGCGGTGCAGCCGCACTCCCCCGGGCTGGGCCGCCGTATGTGGTACGGCGGCGGGAGCCTCGGGTCGGCGCGCTGGGCGGGCGAGCACGGGATGAACCTCCTGACCAGCAGCGTCGTCAAGGCGGAGGACCCGGACGGCCCCGCGGACTTCGCGGAGATCCAGCTGTCCCACATCCGCGAGTTCCGCGCCCACCACCCCGACGGCGAGGCGGCCCGCGTCTCCCAGGGCCTGGTCGTGATCCCCACCGACTCCGCGACACCGGGGCAGCGCGCCAAGTACGAGGAGTACGCCGCGAAGCGCCTGCCCCGGACCGCCGCCCCGCAGGGCCCGGCGCGGCTGCTGTTCGCGCCGGACCTGGTCGGCACCTCGGCCGAGCTCGCCGAACGGCTGCACGCGCACGCCGCGTTCCGGGAGGTGGACGAGGTGGCGTTCGCGCTGCCGTTCACCTTCGAGCACGAGGACTACGTGCAGATCCTCACCGACATGGCTCAGCGGCTGGGCCCGGCGCTGGGCCGGCGGCCCGCCGACCGACCCGCCGGCTGACTCACCAGCGGCCGGCCTCGGTACCGGTGACCGGCTCGGACGGCTTGCCGTCCACGCCGACCGGTACGTCGCCCGTGAGCATCACCCGGTGCATGATCCGCGGAAAGCCCAGGTGGGCGTTGTCACCGGGGGCGAGGTGGATGGTGGCCCGGTTGTCCCAGAAGGCGACGCTGCCGGGCTCCCAGCGGAACCGGACGGTGTACTCCGGCCGCACCGCCTGTTCCAGGAGCATCTCCAGCAGGGCGGCGCTCTCCGGCCGGGAGACGTCCGTGATCTGCTCGACGTAGTAGCCGTTCACGAACAGCACCCGCTCCCCCGTCTCGGGATGGACGCGCACCAGCGGGTGCACGGAGGCGACCTGGTGGTCGAGGAGGTGCCGGAGGTACGCGTCGTCACCGGGGCGCGGCTGGTAGCCGACGCCGAGCCGGTGCTCGGCCCGCAGCCCGTCGACGAAGGCCCGTACGGGCGCGGACAGTCCGGCGTACGCGGCGGCCAGGTTCGACCAGGTGGTGTCGCCGCCGTACGGCGGGACGGTCTCGGCGCGCAGGATCGTCGCGGCGGGCGGGTCGATCCGGGCGCCGTGGTCGCAGTGCCAGCCGCGCAGCAGGGTGTGCCGGCGCCGCTGGAGCCACTCGTCGTGCTCCATGCCGAAGCGTCCGCCCAGCTCCAGCCGGTCGGCGGTGGTCTCCACCTCGGGGAAACCGGGCGGCGAGGCGCTCCCGCGCCGCCCGAGGAGGACCGGCTCCCCGAACCGGCGGGCGAAGGCGACATGGCCGGCGTGGTCCAGCCGCTGCCCGCGGAAGAACACCACCTTCCAGCGCAGCACGGCCTGCCTGATCAGGGCGACCACATCGCCGTCGAGGTCACCGGCCAGGTCCACGCCGGTGACCTCGGCGCCGATGTGCCCCGCGACCGGCCTGACCTCGACATCCGCGGCCCGAGGCGTCTCCGCCCGGTCCGCCGTGCCCCTGTCCGTCGTCATGCGCGCTCCGATGGTCGTCCCTGAAGTCGTCCCGGGCCCCCGGTTGATCACCACCTCCCCGTCCGTGACGCTGGAGGGACGGCACAGTCGACGGAAGGCCCCACCGTGACCAGTATTCCGGCACACACCCTCAACGACGGCACGGCACTCCCCGGGATCGGCCTGGGCACCTGGCCGATGAACGACACGCAGGCCGAGCAGGCCGTACGCGACGCCCTCCGGGCAGATTACCGACTTGTCGACACCGCGACGAACTACCGCAACGAGACGGGTGTCGGCCGGGGCATCGCGAGCAGCGGTGTCCCACGGGAGGAGATCGTCGTGACGACGAAGCTGCCCGGCCGCCACCACGGGTACGAGGAGACCCTCGCCTCCTTCGAGGAGTCCCGGCGCCGCCTGGGCCTGGACTACGTGGACCTCTACCTGATCCACTGGCCGCTGCCCCGCGTCGGCAAGTACGCCGACTCCTGGAAGGCGATGATCAAGCTGCGGGAGGACGGTCTCGTCCGGTCGATCGGCGTCTCCAACTTCACGGCGGAGCACATCGGGCGGATCGAGAAGGAGACCGGGGTCCTGCCCGCCGTCAACCAGATCGAGCTGCACCCGCTCTTCCCGCAGGAGGAGCTGCGCGCCTTCCACACGGACAAGGGCATCGTCACCGAGAGCTGGAGCCCGCTGGGCCGGGGCAGTCGCATCCTTCAGGACCCGACCGTCATCACGGTCGCCGAGGCGCTCGGCGTGACGCCCGCCCAGGTGGTCCTGCGCTGGCACGTCCAGCTCGGTGCCGTGCCGATCCCGAAGTCGGGCGATCCCGCCCGGCAGCGGGAGAACCTCGACGTCTTCGGCTTCGAACTGGGTCCCGCCCAGATGACGGCCATCGCCGACCAGGTCCGCCGGCGTCTGGGCGGCGATCCCGAACAGCACGAGGAGTTCTGAGCCGGCCCCCTACCGCTCCCCCACCAGGTCCAGCAGCCGCGGGCCGGCGGCACCAGCGCCCGGCGGACGCGCAGGAACCCGCCGGGGGCGTTGCCGGCATCGACGTCGTTGAGCGCGCCCGCGCCGGGGTACCCGGGCCCTCGGGATGTCGTACGGGCTCGTGGAAGGGAGTCGCGGCGTGGGTGCGGACGACCGGCTGCGGGAGTACCACGGCAAGCGGGACTTCGAGCGGACCCGCGAGCCGTCGGGGAGGACGGCGTCCGCCGGGGAGGAGCCCCGGTTCGTCGTCCAGATACACGACGCGCGCCGGATGCACTTCGACTTCCGGTTGCAGGTCGGTGACGTGCTGAAGTCCTGGTCGATCCCCAAGGGACCGTCCACCGACCCGCACGACAGGCGGCTGGCGGTGCCCACCGAGGACCACCCGCTGGAGTACGAGGACTTCGAGGGCGTGATCCCGAAGGGCGAGTACGGCGGCGGCACCGTGATCGTCTGGGACCACGGGACGTACGAGCCGCTCAGCCACGACCGCGCAGGACGGCCCGTCGATTTCGCGGAGTCCCTGGAGCGCGGGCACGCGACCTTCCGGCTGCACGGCGCCAAGCTGCACGGCGAATACGCCCTGACCCGGTTCCGCCCGGGCGACGGCGAGGAGCAGTCCTGGCTGCTCGTCAGGAAGGGCCCGGCACGCGCCGCGGGGCACGGCGCCCCGGATCCCCGCCGGGCCCGCTCGGTACGCACCGGCCGAACGCTCGCCCAGGTCGCGGCGGACGACGGCGAGGGCTGACCCGCGTCGTCCGGCCCGCTGGTCACGTCACCGTGCGCGGGAGCGTGCGGCCGGCTGAATCCGGATCACCGGGTTCCGCCTCCAACAGCCCTGCTGTGCCTCTATGTTCGCGGCGGTATCCGCTCGCGTTCCCGGAGGCTCCCGCATGCGCTTCGCACTCCGCACCGCCGTCACCGGCGCGGTGACCGCCGCCGCCCTTCTCGTCTGCGGCCCCGCCGGGGCCACCCCGGCGGGACCGGGGGTGACCGCCCGGATCATCAACCAGACCACCGTGGACGGCACCGACTACACCCTGCGGGAGATAACGATCCCGCCCGGCCAGAGCACCGGCTGGCACTACCACGACGGCCCGCTGTACGGCTTCGTCAAGCAGGGCACCCTGAGTCACTTCGACTCGGCCTGCGCCTCGGACGGCGTGTACCGCACGGGCGGCACGATCCAGGAGCCGGCCGGCCCGGACCATGTGCACATCGGCCGCAACCTGGGTGACACGGCGCTCGTGCTCGACGTGCTCTACGTCCTGCCGCACGGCGCCCCCTTCTCCGAGGACGCGGCGAACCCGGGCTGCCCGTTCCAGTGATCAGTCCGCTTCCGGTGACCGTTCCGGCAGCGGCTGTTCGGCCCAGATCGTCTTGCCGCCGGTCGTCTGGCGGCTGCCCCAGCGCTGGGTGAGCTGGGCGACCAGCAGCAGTCCGCGGCCGCCCTCGTCGTAGGTGTGCGCGCGGCGCAGGTGCGGTGAGGTCGAACTGCCGTCGGACACCTCGCAGATGAGGGCGCGGTCGCGGATCAGGCGCAGCCGGATGGGCGGTACGCCGTAGCGGATCGCGTTGGTGACCAGTTCGCTGACGACGAGTTCGGTGACGAAGGCCGCCTCGTCCAGTCCCCAGGCGGCCAGCTGTTCGGTGGCCGCCTGCCGGGCGACTGCCACCTCGGCCGGGTCCGGGGGGACGTTCCAGGTGGCGACCCGGTCGGCGCCGAGCGCGCGGGTGCGGGCCAGGAGCAGGGCCACGTCGTCGCCGGGCTCCTCGGGCAGGACGGCCTTGAGCACGTTGTCGCCGAGCGCCTCGAGCGAGTCGGCGGGGACGGTCAGCGCGCGGCACAGCTCCTCGGTCGCCCGGTCGACGTCGCGGTCGCGGTCCTCCACGAGGCCGTCGGTGTACAGGGCGAGCACCGAGCCCTCGGGCAGCTCCAGTTCCGTCGCCTCGAACGGCAGGCCTCCGACGCCGAGCGGCGGTCCGGCGGTCATCGGGACGAGTTCGGCTGCGGAGCCGGGCCGGACGAGTGCCGGGGCCGGGTGGCCGGCGGCGGCCAGGGCGAGCCGGCGCGAGACGGGGTCGTAGACGGCGTACAGGCAGGTGGCACCCAGCTCGGCGATCTCCTCGGCGCTGCCGTCGGCCGCCAGGTGGGTCACCAGGTCGTCCAGGTGGGTGAGCAGCTCGTCCGGGTGCAGGTCCACGTCCGCCAGGGTCCGTACGGCGGTGCGCAGGCGGCCCATGGTCGCGGACGACTGGATACCGTGCCCGACCACGTCACCGACGACCAGACCCACCCGGCTGCCGGACAGCGGGATCACGTCGAACCAGTCGCCGCCGATGCCCGCCAGCGAACCGCAAGGCAGATAGCGGTGGGCGATGTCGACCGCCGCCTGCCCGGGCAGTCCCCGGGGCAGGAGGCTGTGCTGGAGGGCGAGGGCCGTGGTGCGTTCGCGGGCGAAGCGGCGGGCGTTGTCGATGCAGACGGCGACCCGGCTGGCGAGTTCCTCGGCGAAGATCGCGTCGTCGGCACCGTAGTCGTCGGGGTGGGCGATGCGGACGCCCACCGCCACGCCCAGCGTCGTGCCCCGGGCCCGCAGCGGTACGGCGATCACCGAGTGGACACCCACCCGGTACCGGCGGCTCGCGGGACGCCGGGCGTTGCGCTCGGCGACCCAGCGCAGGAAGTCCGGCTCACCCGCCTGGCCGAGCACGGCCCGCCCCTCGCGCAGCGCCTGCGCGGGCGGGGTGACCTCCCCGTAGACGTCCGTCTGGCCCAGGTGCAGGACGGCTTCCGGGGTGCCCTCGTTGACCGAGCCGTGCGCGACCCGGCGCAGCACGACGTCGCCCGCCGGGACCATGGGCGGCTCGTCCGACCCGAGGACCCAGTCGAGCAGGTCGACGCTGGCGAAGTCCGCGTACTGCGGCACGAGGAGTTCCACCACTTCCTCGGCGGTGCGCACGACGTCCAGGGTGGTGCCGATCGCGGTCGCCGCCTCGTTCAGCAGCGCCAGCCGTCGTCGGGCCCAGTACTGCTCGGTGCTGTCGAGGGCCGCCAGGGCCACCCCGGTCAGCTCGCCGGAGGGGTCGCGCACCGGCCACATCTCGATGCTCCAGGCGTGCTCCCGGTTCAGGGCGGGCGCGCCGGTGAAGCTCTCGTAGCGGACCGGGCGGCCCGTCTCGGCGACCTGGCGCAGATGGCGCAGGAAGCCCCGGCTGTGTTCGGCGTCCTCCACGGTGTCGGAGAAGTGCCGGCCGGCCAGTGTCTCCTCGGGCACGCCCATCACCTGGCAGGCGGCGTCGTTCAGGCGGAGGTAGTGCTGCCGGGTGTCGAAGACCGACATCGACACCGACGACTGCTGGAAGGCCCGGCCCGCGAGGGTGGGCTCGCCGCCGCCCGGCGGCCGGGCGGTGACGACGAATCCGGCCGGCCGGGCGTCGGGGCCGAGCACCGGGCACGCCGTCAGGGTGAGCTCGACGCGGTGGCCGTCGCGGTGGCGCAGCGCGACGGTGCCGGTGCGGGCGGCGACGGTGGCGGGCGGCAGGTCCTCGGCGAGCAGCCCGGCCGCCGGGCGTCCCACGACCTCCTCGGCCGTGTGCCCCGTGAGCAGCCGGGCGCCTTCGCTCCACCCGGTCACCACACCCAGGGTGTCAAGGGTCGCCGCAGCCGCGACATGCTCCATACGCCCCAGGATGATCCCTTTGTCCCACCGCATCAAGCGCGCATGGGCCGTGCCTCACCCCCGGTGGGCCCGCAGGGCGGCCAGGGCCCGGTCGGCGTGGGTGTTCATGCGCAGTTCGCTGCGCACGACCTCCAGGACCGTGCGGTCTTCGGCTATCACGAAGGTGACCCGTTTGGTGGGTGCCATCGAGAAACCGCGCCTGACGCCGAATCGCTCGCGGACCGCGCCGTCGGTGTCGGACAGCAGGGGCATGCCGAGGGTGTGCCGTCCGGCGAACTCCTGCTGGCGTTCGACCGGGTCGCCGCTGACGCCGACGGCCCGCGCGCCGACCTCGGCGAACTCGGCGGCGAGGTCACGGAAGTGGCAGGCCTCGGCGGTGCAGCCCTTGGTCAGGGCGGCGGGGTAGAAGAACAGCACCACGGGACCGTCGGCGAGCAGCTCCGACAGCCGTCGCGGTGTACCCGTCTCGTCCGGCAGTTCGAAGTCCTCGGCCTTGTCGCCGACGTCGACGCCCTCGCTCATGCCTGGCCCTCCGCTCCGCGCGCGATCCCGCGGGCCCACAGCACCAGGGGTACCTGGAGCGGCAGCCGGGCGAGGGCGGCGGTCCTGAGCGGCGCGGGCCGGTGCCGCCAGTCGACGGCCATCTGCACGTTGGCGGGGAACACGCCGACGAAGAAGGCCGCGGCGGCCTTCGCCGCCGCGGACCGCGTGCGAGGCAGGGCCACGCCCGCCGCGAGCGCCAGTTCCACGGCTCCGCTCGCGTACGTCCACGTCCTGGGCGATCCCGGCAGGGCGCGCGGGATCGTCGCGTCGAACTGGCGTGGTGAGGCGAAGTGGGCGACGCCCGCGGCGGCCAGCAGACCGGCGAGCAGCAGGGGCGAGCGTTCGGACCGGGGCACGGTTCCTCCTCGTGATGGCCAGGCCCCGGATATTACTCCCCGGTAGAGACGGGGTCGTCCGCTACTCCAGGTAGTAGGCGGCGTCCGCCCGGTCGAGGGCGGTGCCGACCGGCTTGACGTAGAGCAGGTTGTCGTAGTGGCGGACGTAGCGTCGCGGGTAGTTGTACGACTCCAGGGAGACGCCGTCGGCGACCGGGATGCCGAAGTTCGGGGTTCCGTCGGCGTTCCAGTGGACCTTCTGGAGGCGGGTGCGGCAGTTGGGGTCGTTGAGCGGGTCGCCGGTGATGTCCTTGTAGCTGCGGTCGTGGTGGACAAGGATGTCGGACTTACCGTCCTCGGACACGGTGAAGGAGTTGTGGCCGGGCCCGTACTGGGAGGTGGCGGCGCCGGCCCTGAAGACCGGCTGTGGGCTCTTCGTCCAGGACGCGGCGTTCAGCGGGTCGGAGGCGGACGCGGTGAGCATGCCCAGGCAGTGGTTGGCTTCGGTCGCGCCGGCCGAGTAGGTCAGGAAGACCTTGCCGCCGTGCTGGATGACCGCCGGCCGGACGTGGCGAGTTCAGGGCGTCCGCTCAGGCCGAGGCCACCGGGGCGTCCGCCTCCTGCCCGGACTCGTCCTCGACGGCATAGGAAAGGAAGTCGTCGACCATGCGGTGGAAGAGGGCGGCCAGTTGCCGCAGTTCCTCGGGGGACCAGTCCGCGAGCGCCAGTTGCATGCCGCGCGCGCCGGCCTCCCGGACGCGCTCGACCGCCTGCCGGCCGGCGTCGGTGAGCTCGATGCGCTGGGCGCGTCGGTCGTGGGGGTCGGGGACCCGGGTGACGTACCCCGCCTTCTGGAGCTGCTGGACGGTCCGGGTCACATGGGACGCCTCGACGCCCAGGCGCTGGGCGAGCTCCCCCGGCCGCAGCGGCTCGGAGTCAGCGACCTGTCGCAGCAGGGCCACCGCGGCGCGGTCCAGTGGCACACCGGCGAGCGCCATGAGCCGGTCGTGCTGCCGGGCCCGCGTACTCAGATAGGTGACGCGCGTCAGGGCGCGCTCGATCTCGGTGACTTCCGGGGACGCGGGCGGCAGCGGTTCTGTGGACATGGGTCCGAGTTTACCATATCGTTGCGTAACTCAAGTAAGTTACCGGGCCGCATCCCGGGGACGTCCCCGGTGTCCCGCGGGAAGCGGGGACGGCATTGTGACGGGTCGTCACGGAAACGCTGGCTGTCGTGATCACGCTTCGTGGTCACGAGAACGACAGCCGGAGGTTTCCATGATCCGACGGACCGTGCGGAGCGGCCTGCTGGCCGCGGTCGCGGTGCTCGCGTTCCTGCCCACGGCGGCCGGTGCCGCCCCGGCGGGCGCGACCGCCCCGCAGCCCGTGCCCGCCGCCAGCGCGCAGCACGCCCTCCCCTCCCCGCTCCCCGCCCGGCAGCTCCCGGTGCGGCACCACACCACCCACCGTGTCCACCGCACCCGGCACCACGTGGCGGGCCGCGTGGCCACACGCCGCTTCGCGCTGAACGTCCGCTCCGGCCCGGGCACCGGCTACCGCGTGGTGGGCCGGCGGCACCACCACCGGCTCCTGTCCCTGGCCTGCAAGCGCTTCGGCTCCGGGGTGTTCGGCAACCACCTCTGGTACCTGCTCGCCCACCACAAGGGCTATGTCTCCGCCCACTACGTGCGGGCCGGCGCGGCCGTGCCGTGGTGCTGACGGCTCCGGGCCGCCGTACGCCCTGACCGCCGAGGCCTGTTCGGGAACCGTCCCTTCTCGAACAGGCCTTTGGCATGCCCCCCTTGCCTCACCTTCCTCATACCTTGCGGGGCTTTGCGTCACCGTGTCCTCGGGAAGCCATCCCGACATCAAGGGTGAAACGCCCATAGCGGAAATGAAGTCGAGGGACGCACCATGCGGCACCCCCAAGGACCGACCACACCGGACGAGCCACTGGTGGTCAGACTGCGCGAACTGAAGGACCGTACGGGGCTGAGCCTGGCCGCGCTGGCCGCCCGCACGCCGTACAGCAAGTCCGCCTGGCACCGCTATCTGACCGGCGGCAAACGGCCGCCCCGCTCGGCCGTGGAGGCGCTCACCCGTCTCGCGGGCGTCGACCCCGGCCCCGTCCTGGCCCTGTGGGAGGACGCCGACGAGCTATCCACCGCGCCGCCGCCCACGGGACGCGGCCGGGCACGCCCCCGGTGGCGGCGGCCCCTGCCGGCGCTGGCCCTGCTGGGCGTGACCGCCGCGGTCGCGGCCGCCCTCGTCCTCTCCGGCGGGGACGGTGCGTCCGGTACGCGTACGGAGGCGGTGATGGCGGCGCCCCGCTGTCACGGGCGTTCCTGCCAGGGCGAGTTGCCCGACGCGTCGGCCTGCGCGCGGGACGCGCGGACCAGCAGCCGGGTCACCGGTGACGCCTACGACGTCCGGCTGCGCTACTCACCGGCCTGTGGCACGGCCTGGTCGGAGGTACGGGTGCGCTCCCCGCACGCCCGGGAGGTCTCCGTGCGCGCGGGCCAGGACGTACTCTCGGCGGCCTACCCGGCCGAGGACACCGCCGGGTACACCAGCCCCATGATCCCCGTGCCGTCGCCCCGGGGCGTGGAGGCCTGCGCGGAGGTGGACGAGGAGCTGGCCTGCACCGGACTGGACGTGGAGCCGGACGGCCGGGGGTGAACGCGCGGCGCCGCACCCCGGTGGCGGGCGCGGCGCCGAGCACATGCTCCGGGGTCAGCCGGTGGTGAGCAGTTCCTGCGGAGTGCCGGTGCGCTCCGGCTGCCGGGCCGAGCGCAGGGCGGCGACGCCTATGAACACCATCGAGGAGACGCCGGCCAGGGCGAAGGCGGTGAAGCCCCAGTCGCCCTTGTTCGCGGCGAGCAACTGGCCGCCCAGCCACGGGCCGAAGACGGCGCCGAAGCGGCCCATGCCGGAGGTCCAGCCGACGGCGGTGGCCCGGTTGTCCGGGGTGGAGCGGATGGAGACCGTCGCGTAGATCATCGCCTGGGCGCTGTTGAGGAAGACACCGGTGAGGAAGACGACCAGGAAGGTCACGCCCAGGGGCATGTGGACGCTGAGCAGGAAGACGCCGGCCGCGGTGAGCGCGAACCAGATCGCGGAGACGCGCGGCGCGCCGAAGCTGTCCGAGGCGCGGCCCGCGAGCAGCATGCCCACGATGCCGCCGAGGTTGAACAGGACCACGAAGGTGAGTGCCGAGCCGAGGTTGTAGCCCTCGCCGCGCATCAGGGTGGGCAGCCAGGTGGCGACGCCGTAGACGAGGAGCAGTCCGCCGAAGGAGGCCAGCCAGTACAGCAGGGTCTGGCGCCACTCGCCGCCCCGGAACAGTGTGCGGAGCGCGTCCCACCGGTCGGCGGCCGGCTTCTTCCCGGCGGCGCCGGGCAGTTCGACCTCGTAGCGCTCGGCCAGCGCGCGGGCCTCCTCGGTCCGCCCCTTGGCGACCAGGAAGCTCAGCGACTCCGGCAGCGCCTTGGCGAGCACGGGGGCGAAGAGCAGCGGCAGGACGCAGACCCAGAAGGCGGCACGCCAGCCGGCCGGCTCCACCAGCCACTTGGCCACGTAGGCGGAGAGGATGCCGCCGGCGTGGTGGGCGGTCATCAGCGCGCCGACGGTGAGGGCACCGCGGCCACCCCTGGCGTAGTCGGAGACCATGCTGATCGCCGTCGGCAGCAGGCCGCCGAGGCCCACGCCGGCCAGGGTCCGGCCGAGGCCGAAGACCGCGACCGAGCCGGCGAGGGCGCAGATGCCGGAAGCCAGCGAGAAGAGCGTGACACAGGCGATCATCAGCCTCTTGCGGCCGATGCGGTCGGCGACCGTGCCCGCCGTCAGGGCGCCCACCAGCATGCCGAACGTGGCGTAGCTGCCGAGGTCGCCGGCCTGGTCCGGGGTGATCCCGAGGGCCTTGCTCTCCAGCATGTGGGGCAGCACCGAGCCGTAGACGAACATGTCGAGGCCGTCGAAGAGAACGGCCAGCCAGCACAGACCGACGACCAGCGCGGCCAGTCTGCTGCCGCGAGCGGACGGGGCGGGGAAGGGGGACATCTTTTTTCCTCTCGTCCAGGGGCGTTCCCTGGAGGGGATCAGCGGTGGTGCGGAAGACGCTAAGGACCACCTCTCTTGACGTCAACGTTTTTGTCAACAATCTCAGCGACAATCCAGCCGGGCTCCCGAAACGTGTCGGGGCCGGAGCTCAGCCGGCCGGTGGCGTGCCGTGGGTGTGGAAGGACTCGATGGTCTTCAGCCCCCACGCCTGCCCCTTGGCCCGTTCGGCCTCGGTCCAGGTGATCAGCGGCCAGTCCGGCGCCAGCACCAGCCGGGTGAGCGGGTTGCACAGTTCGATGCGGTTGCCGCCCGGCTCGTAGACGTACAGGAAGAACGTCTGCTGGATGGCGTGCTTGTGCGGCCCGGTCTCGATGAACACCCCGCTGTCGATGGCCAGATCGGCGGCGCGCAGCACGTCCTCGCGGGTGTCGGTGGCGAACGCGATGTGGTGCAGCCGGCCGGTGGAACCGGTCCAGTCGGAGGTGTAGACGACGTCGTACGACTTGTTCGTGAAGGTCAGCCAGCGTGCCGCGATCTTCCCGGAGTCGAGCCGGATCTGCTCGGTGGGCCGGGCGCCCAGCACGTGTTCCTGGAACTCGGCGTTGGCGAGCACATCCGCGGCCAGGAAGTTGACGTGGTCCAGGCGGCGCACGCCCACGCCCCGGTTGGGCTTGGCCTGCGGCTGGTTCTTCAGCGCGGGTCTCAGCTCCTCGGGGGCCCGGTAGTGCTCGCTCTCCCAGTAGAGGGCGTGTTCGTGGCCGTCCGGGTCGGTGGTCACGTACAGCTTGCCGAGGCCCGGTTCGTCCTCGGCCCAGTGGCCGGAGCCGCCCGCCTCCTCGACCGCCTCGACCCGGCGGCGGAGGGCTTCCTCACTGGAGGTGCGCAGGGCGAGCCGGCCGAGGCCGGGCCGCTCGCGGGCGGTGAGCACCAGGCTGTGGTGCTCGTAGTCGTCGAAGGTGCGCAGGTAGACCGTGTCGCCGTCCTGCCCGTTCACCGTCAGGCCGAGGAAGTCGGTGAAGAAGGCGACACTGGCGTCGAGGTCGGGGGTGAACAGCTGGGCGTGGCCGACATGGGCGATGTCACCCAGAGGCGGAGCCATCGTTGCCTCCTAGGGGGCGTGCGGGGGTGGGGGTGGGGTGGTCGCGGCGGGCCGGGGGAAGACCGTGCCGTCGAAGATCTTTCGTGCGGTACGGACGACGGCGGTGCGGCGGGCCGTCGGAGGGGAGCCGTCGGAGCCGGGGCCGACGGTGGTGTCGATGTCCAGGAAGCCGGTGGGGTGCTCGATACGGACGCGGTCGCCCCGCTCGGGGAGTTCCGCGACGCCCTCCCCCACTCCCCCGGGCAGCCGCAGGCCCGCGGCCACGCTCGCGGCACCCAGGACGCCGATGGAGGTGTGGCAGCGCACGGGGATGAAGGTGCGGGTGGTGACCGCGCCGCCCTGCCGGGGCGGGGCGAGCAGGGTGAGCTTGGGGACGGTGGCGCCCTCGACGTCGCCGAGACCCATCAGTTTGCCGGCCGTCAGCCGGATCTCGTGCAGGCGGTCGGCGAGGGCGAGGTCCTCCTCCAGGTCCCCGGGCTCCTCGTACCCGGTGACCCCGAGCGCGGAGGCGGGGATCAGCACGGTCGGCATCCCGTTGTCCACGCAGGTCACCTCCGTCCCCGCCACGGTGTCGCGGACGTTGCCGGTGGGCAGCAGCGGGCTGCCCCCGGCCGGGAACTCGATCACGACGGGCGCGGCCGTCCCCGGCACCCCGGACATCCCGGTGTCGCCGGTGTAGTCGACGCGCCCGTCCGGGGTGGGGAAGGTGGCGAGCGCCCGTTCCCCGGTGTTGAGCATCCGGATCCGTACGGACGTCTCACAGTCCCCGGGGGCCACGAGCCCCCGCTCGACGGCGAACGGGCCGACCCCGGCGAGGATGTTGCCGCAGTTCTGACGGTCAGTCACCTCTGGCCGTTCTACGGCCACTTGGAGGAACAGGTAGTCGACATCCGTCTCGGGGTCGTCCGACGCGGAGACCACGGCCACCTTGCTGGTCAGCGGGTGGGCCCCGCCCAGACCGTCGATCTGGCGCGGATCGGGGCTGCCCATGACGCGCAGCAGCAGGTCGTCGCGGGCGGCGGGGTCCACGGGGAGGTCCGCGGCCAGGAAGTAGGCGCCCTTGGAGGTGCCGCCGCGCATCAGCATGCAGCGCACCTCCGAGGGTCCCGTCATGCCCCGGCTCCGTCCCGCGCGTACTCCTCGTAGGACTGGTACGTGACGCCCAGCTCCACCAGCTTCTCCCGCAACCCGTAGCGGTCCAGGCCGAGTTGGCCGTCGAGGAAGGCGGCGCGGGACGCGGCTTCCTTGTTCTCGCGGGCCTCGGAGGCCGCCACGGTCCGGCGGGCCCTCCCGCGGGGCACGACCACCACGCCGTCGTCGTCGGCGAGGATCACGTCGCCGGGGCGGATCACCTGGCCGTCGATGGCGACCGGCACGTTGACCGAACCGCCGGTGGCCTTCACGGTGCCCTGCGCGGACACGGCGCGGGACCAGGCGGCGAAGCCCATGCCCCGCAGCTCCCGCGTGTCACGGATGCCCGCGTTGATGACGATGCCGCGCACGCCCCGCTGGTGCAGCGCGGTGGCGAACAGCTCCCCGAACATGCCGTCGGTGGACGGCGAGGTGGTGGTGACCACCAGGATGTCGCCCTCGCCGCACTGCTCCACGGCGGCGTGGATCATGAGGTTGTCGCCGGGCGGGCTGAGCACCGTGACCGCGGTGCCCGCGACGCGTACGCCCTGCTGGACGGGACGGATCTCGGGCCCGAGCAGACCGGTACGGCCCATGGCCTCGCTGACGGTGGCCACGCCGAACCCGGCGAGCGCCTCGACGTCCTTCGGGTCCGCCTTCGGCGGGTCGGTGACGATCACGCCGCTCACGCCAGCTCCTTCGCGATCTGCGGGTAGGGGCGCATGTACGCCTCGGCCATCGTCCGGTGGGCCAGGCCCAGGTTCGGGCCGGCGTTGCGCTTGAGCTGGACGCCGCGGCGGACGGCGAGATCGGTGTAGTAGTCCCACAGGTGCCGCTGGGCGCCGAGGCACTCCATCGCCTTGCGCTTGGTGTCCCACACCTGCGTGATGTCGAGCAGCACCTCGGGCTTGAAGCCGCTCATCTCGGGCTGGTGCGGCTCGAAGTAGAAGACCGGCGGGGCGCCGATGATCTCGCCCTCGCCCGGGTAGCCGATGGCCTGGGCGAGGACGCGGGCCTGGAGTGCCATGCGGTTGGCGGCCGGATGGTCGCCGTTGTACGGGTCCTCGACGGGGTGGGTGAGGACGACGTCGGGCTGCGTCTCGCGGTAGGCGGCGACGAGCCGGTCGGTGAGTTCCGGGGTGGCGGCAAGGGGGTAGTCACCGGCGTCGAAGAAGCGGACCTCGGCACCGAGCGTGGCGGCGGCCCGCTCCGCCTCCTCCCGGCGTATCGCCTTGATCTCCTCCAGCTTCCTGCCCTCGCGCCACGCCTTGGCGGACTCGCCGCGCTCACCGAAGGTGAGGCACGCGATGGTGACCTTCTCGCCCCGGGAGGCGGCCAGGGCGATCGCTCCGCCCGCCCGCCACACGAAGTCCCCCGCGTGGGCGGTGACGACAAGAGTGGACCGCGGTGGAGATGGGGGTCCCCCCGCTCGAGCGGAGCCGAGAGTGGGGGAGGGCGCGTTGGCCTGGGTCATGCTCGGTTCTCCTTGACTGGACAGGTGGACGCCCGCCCCCGCGCCCGGCGCTTGGTGCGTCAGTCGCGCAGCGCCTCGATCACGCTGGTGAGGTGGGCACGGACGGCCGCTTCGGCCGCCTGCGGGTCCCTGGCCGTGATCGCTTCGATCATCGCCAGATGCTCGTTCAGGGATTGCTGGGGACGCCCCGGCCGGAGCGCCAACTGGAAGCGGTGGCGCACCAGTTGGGCGTTCAGTCGCTCCAGCAGGTCCAGGGCCGTCCGCTGGCCGGAGAACTCCCGGACCTTGGCGTGCAGTTCCTGGTTGAGCTCGGAGTAGGTCATCGGCTCACCGGCGGCCACGGCCTTGGTCATGGCCGTACCGAGCTCCGTCAGCTCGGCGAGCTGCTCGTCGCCGGCCGCCACGGCCGCCTTGGCCGCGCACAGCCCTTCGAGGACCATGCGGCACTCCGTGATGGCGACCGCTTCCTCCACGGTCACCACCCGCACCCGCGAGCCGCGGTTGCGGATCCGCTCGACCAGCCCCTGGGCCTCCAGATCGATCAGCGCCGCCCGGATGCTGGCCCGCGTCACACCGAACTGCTCGGCGAGCTCGTTCTCCACCAGCCGCTGCGCCGGTGCCATCTCGCCGTGCAGGATCGCCTGCCGCAGCTGCGCGAGCGCATGCTGTTTGGCCTGCTCTCCGGTGGTGGGACCGGCTTCCTTCGGCATGTGCCCTCCCTGAATGAGTGCCTGTCGAACCTAAATCTAGCCAAACAAGATTGTCAACAATTTTGTCTGCTGCATTGCGGGCGATGGCCGGAGCCGGCCGCGCCCCTCCCCCTCACTCCGCCCGGTACAGCCCGGTGAGCAACTCGATCACCGCCTGCTGGGCGGGGTGCGGGTCGTCCCGCCACCAGGCCAGGCGGACGGCGACGGGCTCGGCGTCGCGCACCGGCCGGTAGACGACGCCGGGCCGCGGATACTGGTGGGCGGTCGACTCGGCCGTCACGCCGATCGCGCGCCCGGCGGCGATGGTGATGAGCCAGTCGTCGACGTCGTGCGTCTCCTCGGTGGCCGGGCGGGAGTCCGGGGGCCACAGGTCCAAGGTGGTGGTACCGGTCCGGCGGTCGACCAGCAGCCTGCGCCCGGTGAGGTCGGCGAGCCGGACGGAGCGGCGCCGGGCCAGGGGGTCGTCGGCGGCCAGGGCGCACAGACGGCGTTCGAGGCCGACGATGACGGAGTCGAACCGCCGGTCCTCCAGCGGCCTGCGGACCACCGCGAGGTCGCAGGCACCCTCGGCGAGGCCCGCGGACGCCGAGTTGACCCGGACCAGGTGGAGGTCGGTGCCCGGGTGGGCCTCGTTCCATCGGCGCTGGAAGGCGACCGTGTGGCGGCCCAGCGCCGACCAGGCGTAGCCGATCCGCAGCCGGGTGTGACCCGAGGCGGCCTCACGGACCAGGTCGGCCACGTCGGACAGCACGCGCCGGGCCTGCGCGACGACCCGCAGCCCGGTGGCCGTCGGCGTCACCTCGCGGGAGGTGCGCCGCAGCAGCCGCACGCCCAGGGCCCGTTCCAGCGAGGCCAGGGTCCGGGACACCGCCGCCTGGGAGACGCCGAGGGCGATCGCCGCGTCGGTGAAGCTGCCCTCGTCGACGATGGCCACGAGGCAGCGCAACTGCCGGAGCTCCAGTTCATCCATGCGTCAAGCGTATAGATCGCGGAGCGCATGCATTTTGCGCAAATGACGGTGCCGCGCACGATGCGAGCATGAGCCAAGCCCTCGAACCGGCCGGAGTTCCGGCGACGCAGACCCCCTCGGTCCCTGCGGCCCCCACGATCCAGGCGATCCCCGCACGCGACGGGCGGCGGCCGAGGGCCGTGGCCGCCATGTTCGGCAGCGGCCTGTCCAACCAGACGGGTGCGGCGATCGGCGCGCTCGCCTTTCCCGTCCTCGGTCCGATCGGCGTGGTGGCGGTGCGTCAGTACGTCGCGGCGGTGGTCCTGCTGGCCGTCGGCCGGCCCCGCGTGCGGAGCTTCACCTGGCATCAGTGGTGGCCGGTCCTGCTGCTGGCCGGGGTCTTCGGCACCATGAACCTCACTCTGTACAGCGCCGTCGACCGAGTGGGCCTGGGGCTCGCGGTGACCCTGGAGTTCCTCGGCCCGCTGGCCGTCGCGCTGGCCGGGTCCCGGCGCCGGCTGGACGCGGGGTGCGCGGCGCTGGCCGCGGCAGGGGTGGTCGTACTGATGCGCCCGCGGCCCTCCGCCGACTACCTCGGCATGGGGCTCGGCCTGGTGGCCGCCTGCTGCTGGGCGTCGTACATCCTGCTCAACCGGGTCGTCGGCCGGCGCATCCCCGGGGCCCAGGGGGCCGCGGCCGCCGCGGGGCTGTCCGCGCTCGCCTTTCTGCCCATCGGGATCGCGGTGGCCGTACGGCACCCGCCGACGCCCGGCGCCGTACTGTGCGCCGTCGCCGCCGGGGTGCTCTCCTCGGCCGTGCCCTACCTCTGCGACCTGCTCACCCTGCGGCATGTACCCGCGCAGACGTTCGGGCTGTTCATGAGCGTCAACCCCGTACTCGCCGCCGTGGTCGGGTGGGTCGTCCTCGGGCAGGGGCTCGGCGCCTTGGAGTGGACAGGTATCGGAGCGGTCGTCGCCGCCAACACGGTGAGCATCCTGATGACACGGGAATGACGCGCACGCGTCGAAGCACCCGGTCCGGGCACGACCAAAACAATTTGCTTGACTCAAGTAAGTTGAATATGTTTGCCTAACTCAAGCAAACTAGCCCCGGAACCGGGGCCGCCTTCGAGCGGTGGCGGCCCCCGCCGCGCCGGACCCGTGGGGACGGGGCCAGGCGCGGTCCTCGGGCCGGCCCGCCGTTCACTCCCCCCGTCGGCGCCGGCCCGAGGACACCCCTCAGGACCCCTCAGGCCCCTCGGAAAGGGAGTCGCCCCATGACCACGATGAAGTCCCTCAGGACCGCCGGCGTCGGCAAGGTCGAGATGGTGGACGTCGAGCGCCCCGTGCCCGGCCCCAAGGACGCGCTGGTCAGGATCCGCGCCTGCGGCATCTGCGGCACCGACGTCACCTTCCTGCGCATGGGCGGCATACCGGCCCGTGCGCACCTGGGCGGCGAGACGGTGCCCGTGGCGCTGGGCCACGAGCCGGCCGGTGAGGTCGTCGAGGTGGGGGCCGAGGTCACGGGCCTGAAGGCCGGCGACCGGGTGGTGGTCGATCCGCAGGACGCGCCCACCGGGATCATCGGCTGCGGCGGGAAGTACGGCGGCATGAGCGAGTACCTGCTCGTGGAGAACGCCGTCGCCGGCAGAAGCGTGGCGGTCTTCCCGGACACCGTGCCCTTCGACGTCGCCTCCCTGAACGAGCCGATGGCGGTGGCCCGGCACTGCGTCAACCGCTCCGCGGCGGGGCCCGCCGACAAGGTGGTGGTCTTCGGCGCCGGGCCGATCGGGCTCGGCGCCGCCATCTGGCTGAAGCTGCGCGGGGTGGAGCACGTGGTGGTGGCCGACGTGATCCCCGCACGGCTCGAGAAGGCGCTGGCCGTCGGGGCGGACGCGGTCGTCGACTCCGCGCGGGAGGACGTGACCGCCCGCCTGACCGAACTGCACGGACAGAGCGTCAACGCGCTCGGGCAGCCACGGCCCGGCACCGACATCTACATCGACGCGGCCGGCGCCGCGGCCGTCTTCAACACCGTGGTGGCGTCGGCGAAATGGGGCGCCAAGCTGGTCATGGTCGCCGTGCAGAAGAAGGGGTCCGAGTTCGATCTCGGCGGGATGCTGCGCAGCGAGCTGACCCTCGTCGCCTCACAGGGCTATCCCACCGAGATCTTCGAGGTCACGCCCGAACTCGTCGAGCACCACGAGCTCTTCGAGAAGCTCATCAGCCACCGTGTCCCGTCCACCGAGGCCGACCGGGCCTTCGAGCTGGCGCTGACCCCGGGGGCCGCGGAGAAGGTCGTCGTGACCTTCGACGAGTGACGGTCCCGGGTCACGGGCCGGGGCTGACGGGTGCCAGCCACATCCCCACGATCGCGTCGGTGAGGCCGGTGGTGGCCTCGCTCCAGGTGGTCCGCGGGGTCGGGGTGCCGTCGGCGAGGGCCCGTTCGCGCTCGGCGCAGGTGTGCAGGATCAGGGTGCGGGCCATCAGGCCGCGTTCGGCGTGGACCTCGGCGGGCAGCTCGGGCAGGGTCCGGTGGAGGCCGTCGACGACCTGGCGCAGCGAGGGCGACTCGAGGGACTCCTCGACGAGGATGTCGTGCAGCGCGGGGTCGGTCATCACCTGGGCGCAGAACCGGGCGTACCAGGTGGGGCTGCCGAGCCCGGCCAGGTGCTCGGTCACCGGACGGACCAGGCAGTCCACCCAGTCCCGTACGTCGGTGGAGTCGCCGGTGGCGGCCAACGCGCGGGCCCGGATCTCCTCGATCCGCTGTGCGTGCCGGCGGGCGACGGCACGGACCAGGTCGGTCTTGGTACCGAAGTGGTAGCCGACCGCGGCGTTGTTGCCCTGGCCGGCGGCCTCGCTGACCTGGCGGTTGGACACGGCGTACACACCGCGTTCGGCGAACAGCCGTTCCGCCGCGCCGAGGATGGCCTCCCGCGTCGCGCCGACCTGATCCGCCCGTGCCGTCCTGCCCGCCATGCTCACCACCGCTCCGGGACTGCGCACCGCCCCGGGTGGCCAGTCCCGCGAGCCGTCCCGGGTCCTCGACCGGGGCGGCGAGGTCCAGCTACGGAAGCCTACGTGCCCGCTTCGGGCGACCCGCGGACCACCCAAGAGTTGTCTGCCCTATCGTAAGTCAAGCAACTGACTTAAACATGCGAAGTCATTCGGAGGCCCTTGTCATGTCCGACGCCCCCGCCGTCCGGTCCGCCGCGGCCGGCGGATCCGCCCCGCCCCGGCCCAACGCCGTGGTGACCGTACTGGCCCTCGCGGGCATCACCGTGTCGCTGATGCAGACGCTGGTGATCCCGATCGTCCCGGAGCTGCCCGTCTACCTCCACGCCTCGGCGTCGAACGCCGCCTGGGCGGTGACCGCCACGCTGCTGGCCGCCGCCGTGGCCACGCCGGTCGCCGGCCGGCTCGGTGACATGTTCGGCAAGCGCCTCATGCTGCTGGCCAGCCTGGTGCTGCTGGTGTCCGGCTCGGTGGTCTGCGCGCTGAGCGACTCGCTGGTCCCGATGATCGCGGGCCGTGCGTTGCAGGGCCTGGCCGCGGCCGTGGTGCCGCTCGGCATCAGCATCATGCGCGACGAGCTCCCGGCCGAGCGGCTCGCCGGCTCCACCGCCCTGATGAGCGCCTCGCTGGGCGTCGGCGGCGCGCTGGGCCTGCCCGCCGCGGCCTTCATCGCCGATCACTACGACTGGCACGTGCTGTTCTGGACCTCCGCCACCCTGGGTGTCGTCTCCCTCGCGCTGGTGCGGGCGCTCGTACCGGAGTCCCAGGTGCGCACCGGCGGGCGCTTCGACGCCGTGGGCGCGCTCGGGCTGGCGGCCGGACTGGTGTCCCTGCTGCTGGCCGTCTCCAAGGGCGCCGACTGGGGCTGGGGCAGCGGGACCACCCTGGGGCTGTTCGGCGCCGCCGTCGTGGTCCTGGCGGCATGGGGCTGGTACGAGCTGCGGACCGCGCAGCCGCTGGTCGACCTGCGCACCACGGTCCGCCGCCAGGTGCTGTTCACCAACCTCGCCTCGATCGCGTTCGGCTTCTCGATGTTCGCGATGTCCCTGGTGCTCCCGCAGCTGCTCCAGCTGCCCACGCAGACCGGCTACGGCCTGGGTAGGTCCATGCTCACGGTCGGCCTGGTGCTCGCCCCGCAGGGTCTGGTGATGATGGGCTTCGCGCCCGTCTCGGCGGCCATCACCAAGGCCAAGGGCCCGAAGGTGACGCTGATGTGCGGTGCCGTGATCGTGGCCGTCGGCTACGGCCTGAACGTCCTGCTGATGAGCGAGGTCTGGCACCTCGTCCTGGTGTCCTGCGTCATCGGCGCGGGCGTCGGTTTCGCCTACGGCGCCATGCCGGCCCTGATCATGGGCGCGGTGCCGGCGGCCGAGACGGCCGCGGCCAACAGCCTCAACACGCTGATGCGGTCCATCGGCACGTCGGTGGCCAGCGCGGTCGCGGGCGTGATCCTCGCCCAGATGACCATCAGCCTCGGCGGCCACGCGCTCCCCTCGGAGAACGGCTTCAAGGTCGTCATGGCCCTGGGCGCCTCAGCCGCCGTCCTCGCCTTCGTCCTCGCCTCCTTCCTGCCCCGGCACCGCCCGGCGGACACGGAACCCGCCCCGGCGTCCGCCGCGCCTCCGGCCGAAACGGCCGAGGTGGCCTGAGGAACGACACGGGCCCGGCCGTGTCGCCCCGGGCCGGGCCGCACCCCGTACGGCGGAGCCCCGCGGGGGCGCGGTCCGGCCGTCATGTCCCGGGGCGGCACGGCCGGTATCCGCGTCGTGGCCGACGGGGAGGATCCCGCTCCCCCCGGCGGCACCGGCCGTTCAGGGGAACCGGCCGGGAAAGGCGCGTGAGCCGGCCGGGCGCGGTCGACATCTTCAGCCGTGACTGCCGTGACGCTGCCGCTGATCCCGCCGATGCTCGCCACGCCCGGCACGCTGCCGCCCGTCGCGCAGGACGCCCGGTGGGCCTACGAGACCAAGCAGGACGGCCAGCGCGTGGTGGTCTACCTGCCCGGCGACGGCAGCCTGCTGCTGCGCAACCGCTCCGGCGAGGACATCACCGCCGCCTACCCCGAACTCCAGCCGCTCGGCAGCGCCCTCGGCGCCACCTCCGCCGTCCTGGACGGCGAGGTCCTCGTCCTCGACGAACGCGGGCGCGCCGACTTCCAGTTGCTCCAGAGCCGCATGGGCCTCGCCCACGCACCGGCCCGGGCGGCCCGCCGCGCGGCACTGGTGCCCGCCCATCTGGTGCTGTTCGACGTGATGCACCTTCAGGGAACCCCGCTTCTCCCTCTCCCCTACGTCCGGCGCCGGGTACGGCTGGAGGACCTCGGCGCCGAGGGGCCGTCCTGGTCGACCCCGGCCGCCGTCGTCGGCCACGGTGCCGACGCGCTGCGGGCGACCCGGGAGCACGGTCTCGAGGGCCTGGTGTGCAAGCGGCTGGACTCGGTGTACGAGCCCGGGGTGCGCTCCCGCGCCTGGATCAAGATCCGCAACATGCGCAGCGAGGACGTCGTCGTCGGCGGCTGGCTGCCCGGGAAGGGGCGGCTGACCGGGCTGCCCGGGGCGGTGCTGGTCGGCCAGCGCGCCGCCGGCCGCCTGCGGTACGTCGGCGGGGTCGGCACCGGCTGGAGCGAGGCGGAGCAGGCCGAACTGGCCCTGCTGCTGCGGGCCGCCGAGACCGGCGTGTGCCCCTTCGACCCCGTGCCGCCGGTCTCCGGCGCGCACTGGGTGCTGCCCCGGCTGGTCGGCGAGGTCAGCTACAGCACCCGTACCCGGGCGGGCATGCTGCGCCAGCCGTCCTGGCTGCGGCTGCGCCCGGACCTCGCGCCGGAGGAGTCGGCGGCGGACCTGCCCGACGACACGGTCTGACAGCGCCTGACGCCAGGTCACTGTTGGGCACGACTTCATCACCGGTACGCCCGTGCCCCCTTGGCAACGCAGGGACGGACATGGATGCTGAACTGCCTTGCCCCCCACCCCTGTTGGAGGACCAGTGTCGTCCCGCACGTTCCGCATCGGGCGCCAGAGATGGCTCGCGGGCCTGGCCGGTGCCGCCGCCCTCGTCGTCGCCTTCCCCGCCGCCGCCTTCGCCGCCCCGCCCCAGGCACTGCCCGCCGACGCCGAGGCCGCGGAACTGACCTACCAGCCCGCCTTCGACTACGACACCGACGGCTGCTACCCGACTCCCGCCATCGGCCCGGACGGCACGGTCAACGGCGGCCTGAAGCCGACGGGCGCGCTCAACGGCAACTGTCACGACGCCTCCGACCTGGACAACACCAACAGCTACTCGCGCCACAAGTGCGACAACGGCTGGTGCGCCTACATGTACGGCCTGTACTTCGAGAAGGACCAGGCGGTGCCGGGCAGCAGCATCGGCGGTCACCGGCACGACTGGGAGCACGTCGTGGTGTGGGTGCGGGACGGCCAGGTGCAGTACGTGTCGACCTCGAACCACGGCTCGTTCACCGTGCACGCGGCCTCCGAGGTCCGCTTCGAGGGCACGCACCCGAAGGTCGTCTACCACAAGGACGGCATCAGCACCCACTGCTTCCGGCTGGCGGGCGGCAACGACGAGCCGCCGGAGAACCACAAGCACACCTGGCAGTACCCGCCGCTGGTCGGCTGGAACGGCTACCCGGCGGGTCTGCGCGACAAGTTGAGCGCGTACGACTTCGGCAGTGCCCACTTCGGGCTGAAGGACGACAGCTTCGCCGCGCACCTGGCCAAGGCCAAGCCGTCCGGCATCACGTTCGATCCGGCCGCCTGAGATCGTCGGGGAGCTCCGGTGTGGACGCCCTCCGGCCGGAGCTCCATGATGTCTCGATGGATCTTTCCACCGAACTGCCCCCGGGAGTGGACGCCGACGCCCTGCTCGCCCTCGCCGAGGACCACCACGCCCGCACCGCCTGGTCCATGGGTTCCCGGGAGGCCGCCGGTCATCTGGTGAAGGTGTACGCGCTCCAGGCGCGGGGCCGCAAGGTCACCGAGCAGGACGCGGAGGCGGCACTGGAGGTCGCCGCGGCCCATCTGGCGCTCGGCCGGCTGCGGGGATCACTCGGGCTCGCCGTACTGATCATGCACGCGGGCGGCGACGGGGACTACGTCCTGGTGCACAGCTGGATCGAGGGGTACATGTCCGACCTGGCCGTCTTCACCGGGCCCGCCGGGCGGCCCGGCGAGCTCAGGCCCGGGCGGACGGGGCTCGCGCCCTGCGTGTGGGAGGCGGCCGTGCTCGCGCACGAACGGGAGGCGTTCTCCCGGCACGTCCTCGACGGTACCGGCCCGCTGCCGGAACGCCTCACCGCGTGGAGCCGGGACACGCTGGCGGGAGAGGTCTGTTGACCGGCGCCGCCCGGGTGCGGCACGCCGTGCGTGCCGATCTGCCGCGCGTCGCCGAACTGGCCGCCCGGCACGCGGAGTACGAGCGTGCCGCGCCGCCGGCCCCCGATCTCGCGGCACGGCTCGCCGCGCTCCTCTTCGACACCGCCCCGCCGCGCCTGAGCTGCCTGGTCGCCGAGGCACCGGACGGGCAGCTCGTCGGGTACGCGACCTGTGCGCCCGAACTGTCCACCTGGGAGGGGCGCGAGTACCTCCACCTGGACTGCCTGTTCCTGGCACCCGGCCACCGGGGCCACGGGCTCGGCCCGCTGCTGATGGACGCGGTCGTCGCCGAGGCCCGACGGCTGGACATCGCCGAGGTGCAGTGGCAGACGCCGGTGTGGAACGAGGGCGCCGTACGGTTCTACGACCGGCTCGGCGCTGAGGCGAAGGAAAAGTTCCGCTACAGCCTGACCGTCATACGCTGACGGACGGCACCGATGAGGTCCGCGCAGCCACTATCGTGTCCCCATGGCTGTCCCGGAACTCATCCGTATCGTCTCCCGCGACTCGCCGATGGCGCTTGCCCAGGTGGAGCGGGTCCGCGCCGAGCTGGCCGCCCTGCATCCGGGGGTGCGCACCGAGGTCGTACCGGTCAAGACGACCGGGGACAAGTGGCTCGGCGACCTGTCGATGGTCGAGGGCAAGGGGGCGTTCACCAAGGAGGTGGACGCCGCCCTGCTGGCCGGTGCGGCGGACCTCGCGGTGCACTGCGTCAAGGACGTGCCCGCCGACCGGCCGCTGCCCGCCGGGACGGTGTTCGCCGCGTTCCTCAAGCGGGACGACGTCCGTGACGCGCTCGTCCACCCGGACGGGCTCACCCTCGGCGAACTTCCGCCGGGCACCCGCATCGGCACCTCCTCCGTGCGCCGGATCGCCCAGCTGGCCGCCTCCCATCCGCACCTTCAGTGCGTGCCGATGCGCGGCAACGACAACCGCCGCCTGGAGAAGCTCGCGGCCGGTGAGGCCGACGCGCTGCTGCTGGCGGTCGCCGGTCTGGAGCGGATCGGCCGGCGGGACGTGATCAGCGAGGTGCTGTCCGAGGAGACGATGATGCCGCCGATCGGCGCGGGCATCCTCGCCCTCCAGTGCCGCGAGGGCGACACCGAACTGATCGACGCGGTCAGCGGACTGGGCGACCCGGACACCCACCGGGAGGCCGCCGCGGAGCGCATGTTCCTGCATGTGCTCCAGGGACACTGCAACAGCCCGATCGCCGGGTACGCGCGCGTCGATCACGGCGGCGAACTGGCCCTGCGGGCGTGTGTGTTCACCCCGGACGGCAAGACCCGGCTGAACGCCCACGAGTGGGCGGGCCGCCTCGACCCGGCCACCCTCGGCACTTCGGTCGCGGTGTCCCTGCTGCGGCAGGGCGCCCGGGAGATCATCGACGGCATCCCGCACTGACGATCCGGGCCGGGACCGCGGCCGTCAGGCGGTGGCGGTACCCGGCTCTCCCTGGTCCCGCAGGAAGGCGCTGACCTGGTGGGCCAGGCTGCTCGGTCCGGCCCCCGCGGCGGCGCCGGCGCCGACCTGGCTCTCGTGCACGCCGATGCCGCCCGCCCACAGCCGGCGCTCGGTCCACTCCTCGTCGACCCGCAGCTGGATCTGGACGTCCACCTGGGCCAGGGCGGCCTCGGGACCGGCCGCGTACAGCACGGCGGTGGCGCGGCGCAGCGGGTAGACGTCGAAGCCCTCGATGAACTGGGTGTTGCGCCAGTCGATGAAGGCGCCCTCGCCGTCGGGGCCGAGGCGGACGTCGATCTGACCGTCCTCCAGGTGCACGAGGTAGTGCTGGTCACCGCGGTTCTCGATGGTCACCCGGAGACGGAAGTACGTCAGCCCGGCGGCGGCGTCGTCCCGTCCGCGTGGTGGCTCCGCCGCCTCCAGACGGTGGACGCGGACCCGCAGACCGGCATGCTCCTCGTACTCCTGCCAGTCCCCGACCACGTTCGGCTCGTACACAGTGCCCCTCTCGACCTCAAGGCCTGCTTCCTATCTGTGGGCTCAGCGCACTGTCAAATGAGCGGAATGAGCTGTGGCCAGGGGATTCGCCCGCTTTGATCGACGATCAAGCGTTGCGCAGCAGAAATCCCGTCACCGGGCCCGCCGGCGGGTGAGGGCGCGTGCCGCACATCACGTCCTCGGCAAGATCAGCGGGCCAGCCGGCCGAGCAGTGAGGAGGCCGCGGTGATGCCGAGCGCGGCGGCCACCACGAGGACGCCGAAATCGGCGGCGAGATGCGCGGGTGTGCCGAGCAGGAGGCCGCGCAGGGCGTCGACCTGGTAGCTGAGCGGGTTGACCTTGCTGACCGCCTGGAGCCAGCCGGGCATCACGGAGACCGGGTACAGGGCGTTGGAGCCGAAGAACAGCGGCATCGTGATCGCCTGCCCGAAGCCCATCAGCCGGTCGCGGCTGAGCACGATGCCCGCGATGGTCATCGACAGGCAGGAGAAGAAGACGGAGGCGAGGACGACGGCCGCCGCGACGCCGAGCAGCTTCAGCGGGTTCCAGGTCAGGGCCACGCCGAGGACCGCGGCGATGACGATGACGACGACGGCCTGGATCAGCGACTTCACACCCGCCGCGAAGGCCTTGCCGGTGATCAGCGCCGACCGCGGGGTCGGGGTGACCAGGAGCTTGTTGAGGATCCCGGCGTCCCGCTCCCAGATGATCTGGATGCCGTAGAAGATGGCGATGAACATCGCGGACTGGGCGATGATGCCGGGCGCCAGATAGTCGATGTAGGGGATGCCGCCGGTGGGTATCGCCCGGATCCGGGTGAAGGTCTGACCGAAGATCAGCAGCCACAGGGCGGGCTGCACCGCCCGGGTGTACAGCTCGGTGCGGTCGTGGCGCAGCTTCTGAAGCTCCACGGCACACAGCGCGACGACCCGGGCAGGCAGCAGCCGCCACCCCGCCCGGGGCACCGGTGGACTGAGCAGCAGAGCCGTACCCTCAGCCGACGCGGTTCGCGGTGCGGCGGGTGCTTCGGACATCGCGGAAACCTCCTTGCGACTGCTCGTCGAGACCGCTGCCGGCGATGTCCCGGAAGACGTCCTCCAGGGTGGGCAGGGTGGTCGTCCCCCGGCGTTCGGCGAGGCCGCGGCGCAGTTCGGCCGGGGTGCCCAGGGCCCGGACGCGGCCGTGGTGCATCAGGCCCACCCGGTCGCAGTACTGGTCGGCCTCGTCCATGTAGTGGGTGGTGACCAGGACCGTCATGCCGGTGGCGGCGCGGACGGCGTTGATGTGCTCCCAGACGCCGGTGCGGGCGATCGGGTCCAGGCCGATGGTGGGCTCGTCCAGGATCAGCAGCCGGGGGGCGCTGACCAGGGCCTGGGCGAGTTCCAGGCGGCGGACCATGCCGCCGGAGTAGGTGCCCGCGAGCCGGTCGGCGGCGTCGGCGAGGCCGACGGCGGCCAGCGCCTGGCCGACCCGGGCGGCGCGCTCGCGGCGGGGGACGTCGAAGACCCGCGCGAACAGGGCGACGTTCTCGCGTCCGGTGAGCCCGCTGTCGGCGGACAGCTGCTGGGGGACGTAGCCGAGCAGCCGGCGTACGGCCATGCGGTCCCCGGCGGCGTCGTGGCCGAAGACCCGGACCATGCCGGGCGGGACCGGCAGGAGGGTGGTGATGCAGCGGATGGCGGTGGTCTTGCCGGCGCCGTTGGGCCCGAGCAGCCCGAAGACCTCGCCCTCGCGCACCGCCAGGTCGAGCCCGTCGACCGCGTTGGTGTCCCCGAAGGCGTAGGCGAGCCGGGTACAGGTGACGGCGTCCGCGACGGTGTCCGGCGTCATGATTCCTCGGCCTCCTCGTGCAGGGTGACGGCCAGCTTGCGCAGTACCGGAAGCGCGGCGCGCAGCGCTTCCCGGTCGGCCTCGCCGAGCCGGGCCACGTGCCGGCCGACCAGGGCCGCCCGCCGCCGCTGCCAGTCGCTCAGCCGGTCACGGGCCGCCTCGGTCAGTTGCAGGCGGGCGGCGCGCCGGTCGGCCGGATCGGTCTCCCGGAGCAGGTATCCGTCCCGCACCAGCTGATTGACCAGGGTCGACACCGAGTTGCCGGCCAGATACAGCTCCTTGGCGGCGTCGGAGACACCGATGCCCGGACGGGCCTCGACCAGACGCAGCAGTTCCACTTCGGCGCCGCGCAGCCGCGGTCCGGTGAGTCCGCCGCGCAACCGTCGGCGGATGAGCCGCTGCACCCCGACCAGGGCGTCGACCAGTTCCTCCGGAAAGGTCCCTGATGCCACACGGGGAGATTACCTCTGTCACAGAGGTAATCGCGCCCAAGCGGAGGTCAAGAACAAGAAGAAGGGAGATAATCGGTGTATGTCACCCTATAAGGTGATTCGTTTTGAGACATCCGACTGCGGGAGTGTCTTCCCACCCGGTCTTCCCACCCGGCACCCGCTGAGGGAGGTGCGCGCGATGCGTGGCACCCACAGGACGAAACCCCACCCGCACGACGACGCCCCGGACACCGCCGAGGCGTTCGAGCGACTCGCGGTGCTGCCCGACGGCCCGGAGCGGCAGGCGCTGCGGGACGAACTGGTCCGGCTCTGGCTGCCCATGGCCGAGCGGATCGCCGTGCGCTTCCGGGGCCGCGGCGAGTCGCTGGAGGATCTGTACCAGGTGGCGGCACTGGGCCTGGTGAAGGCGGTCGACCACTTCGACCCGGCACGCGGCCGCGCCTTCGAGGCGTACGCCGTGCCGACCGTCACCGGCGAGATCAAGCGCCACTTCCGTGACCACATGTGGACCCTGCACGTGCCGCGCCGGGTGCAGGACCTGCGCAACCGCGTGCGCAGCACCGTGAAGGACCTGGCGCAGACGACCCCGGGCCGCGCGCCCACCGTCGCCGAGATCGCCGAGCGCGCGCACCTGACCGAGGACGAGGTGCTGACCGGCCTGGAGGCCCTGGAGTGCTTCACGGCGCTGTCACTGGACGCCGAGATGCCCGGCACGGACGGTTACGCGCTGGGGGACGCCCTGGGCGGGCCCGAGCCCGGCTACGACCTGGTCGTCGACCGAGCCGCGGTCAGACCCTGTCTGCGGGCGCTGCCCGAGCGCGAGCGCATGATCCTCTACCTGCGGTTCTTCCGCGGCATGACGCAGAGCCGGATCGCACAGCAGCTCGGCATCTCGCAGATGCACGTCTCCCGGCTGCTCAGCAGCTGCTTCGCGCACCTGCGGGAAGAGTTGCTGGCCGAAACCGACATGGTCTGATCCGTCACTCGGGCGGCGCGCCGGGGATCTGGGTCGGGCCGTGCCGGTCGAGGGCGTCCTCCAGCGCGGCCCGGACGTCGGCGGGCATGTCGCCCGTCCGGCCCCAGACGAGGACGAGCTCGGCGACGTTGCGCAGCTTGATGTTGGTGTGCTGGGAGACCTCCTTCAGCACGGCCCACCCCTGGTCCGGCGTGACCCGCCCCAGCCCGACCATCACCCCGATCGCCTGGTCCACCACGGCGTGCGAGGTGACGGCCTCCTTCAGCTGGTGGACCTCTTCCTGCAACGCGAAGACGCGGTCCGGGTCGGCCTCGTCCTGGCGGCCGTTCGTGGTCATGGTCGCCTCCCTGTCGGCGCAGGGCTTCACCTCGCCGCTCTCAGCCCATCAATACACCGTCGTGCCGGGCCCCGCCATGCGTCACCGGGCCGTTTCGGAGCGCGCGTACGGGGTACTCCGCAGGCGCCCGTACCGCTTCCGGATGGACACTGGTGGGAGACCGGTGGCTGCCGGTCGCCGAGACCAGGACGCGACTGCCATGAATCACGACACCACCCTTCCCGGCGGTACGAGAGACCCGCGGAACCTCACCCACGTCGTCTCCACGCACTCCGTGTTCGGTACACCGTGCTGGGTGAGTCTGACCAGTCGCGATCTGCGCGCCACGCAGGAGTTCTACGAAGCCGTCCTGGGCTGGCGATGGCGCGAGGTCCGGATGGGCGACCACTTCCGCATCGCGCTGGCGGGCGGGGTACCGGTCGCGGGGATCGCGGCGGTCGCCACCATGTGGCAGATGGCGGTGGCGTGGACGCCGTACTTCGCGGTCCCGGACGCGGACGAGGCCGCGGCGCGGGCCCGGGAACGCGGCGGTACGGTGGCCGTCGGCCCGCTGTCCTTCCCGCCCGGCCGGGCGGCGCTCCTCGCCGACCGGGACGGTGCCACCTTCGGGATCTGGGAGGGCAAGCTCGTCTCCAACTGGGAGGCCTGGCGCCAGGCGGCACCGACCTTCATCCGGTTGCACACCCGCAACGCCTTCGACTCGGCCATCTTCTACGGCGAGATCCTCGACTGGGCCTCCTCGGACCGTCCCGGCTGCTGCCAGGTCGAGTACGAAGGGGGCGAGGTCGTGCTGCGCAGCCGGGGCGACGTGGTGGCGCGCATCGACTCCGGTGCGGCGGAGGCGGCACCCGACCCCACGGTCCGGCCGCACTGGCAGGTCCACTTCGCCGTGGACGACGTGGCGGCCTGCGCCCGGGCGGCGGAGAAGCACGGCGGGAGCGTGCTGCGGGAGGACGTGGACGAGGCGATCCTGCGCGACCCCGACGGCGCGCAGTTCACGGTCACGGCCCGGTCCGCCCGGTGACCTGACCTCCCCGGGCCGCGCGGCTACGCCGGTGTGCCGCGGGACGGGCGGGACAGCAGTACGAGGCTGCGGGGCTCCAGCCGCAGACGGGTGCCCGCCTTGCGTTCCCGTTCGTCGAGGACGCCCTCGGGGTCGGCGGTGTCGATCAGCGTGCCCCAGCGCTCCCCGTAGGTCCGGTCGGGCAGGCGGAAGTCCACGGGCTCCCAGTAGCCGTTGAGGAGCAGCAGGAACGAGTCGTCGACCACCGGGCGACCGTGCGCGTCCCGTTCGGCGATGGCGTCGCCGTTCAGGAACATGCCGACCGAGTGCGCGTCGGCGCGCTGCCAGTCCCGGTCGGTCATCTCGCGCGCGTCGGAACGCAGCCAGACCAGATCGGGCAGCGGCTGCTCGGAGTTGGTGGCCGTCTCGCCGCGGAAGAAGCGGCGGCGGCGCAGTACGGGATGCGCGGCGCGCAGCGCGATGACGTGCCGGGTGAAGTCCGCGAGCGCGCGCTGCTCCTTCGTCAGCCGCCAGTCGGTCCAGGAGACTTCGCCGTCCTGGCAGTAGGCGTTGTTGTTGCCGCGCTGGGTGCGGCCCAGTTCGTCGCCGTGGCAGAGCATCGGGATGCCCTGCGACAGCAGCAGCGTGGCCAGCAGATTGCGCTGCTGGCGGGCGCGCAGCTCCCGTACGGCGGGGTCGTCCGTCTCGCCCTCCGCCCCGCAGTTCCAGGACCGGTTGACGCTCTCGCCGTCCTGGTTGTCCTCGCCGTTGGCCTCGTTGTGCTTGTCGTTGTACGACACGAGGTCGCGCAGGGTGAAACCGTCGTGCGCGGTGACGAAGTTGACGCTGGCGCGCGGCCGGCGCCGGCTGTGCCCGTACAGGTCGGCGGAGCCTGTCAGCCGGGAGGCGAACTCGCCGAGGGAGCCGGGCTCGGCCCGCCAGAAGTCCCGTACGGCGTCCCGGTAGGGGCCGTTCCACTCCGACCACAGCGGCGGGAAGTTGCCCACCTGGTAGCCGCCCTCGCCGACGTCCCACGGTTCGGCGATCAGCTTGACGCGGCTGATCACCGGGTCCTGCTGGATGAGGTCGAAGAACGCCGACAGCCGGTCGACCTCGTGGAACTGCCGGGCCAGGGTGGCCGCGAGGTCGAAGCGGAAGCCGTCGACGTGCATCTCGGTGACCCAGTACCGCAGCGAGTCCATGATCAGCTGGAGCACATAGGGGTGCCGCATCAGCAGGCTGTTGCCGGTGCCGGTGGTGTCGTAGTAGTGCGCCCAGTCGCCGTCGACGAGCCGGTAGTACGAGGCGTTGTCGATGCCCCGGAGGGAGAGGGTGGGGCCCAGCTCGCTGCCCTCGGCGGTGTGGTTGTAGACCACGTCGAGGATCACCTCGAGCCCGGCCTCGTGCAGCGCCTTCACCATCGCCTTGAACTCGTCGACCTGCCGGCCGCGGGTACCGAAGGCGGCGTAGGCGTTGTGCGGCGCGAAGAAGCCGATGGTGTTGTAGCCCCAGTAGTTGGACAGGCCGCGGTCCTGGAGCACGCCGTCGTGCACGAACTGGTGCACCGGCATCAACTCGATGGCGGTCACGCCCAGTCCGGTCAGGTGCTCGACGACCGCGGGGTGGGCGAGGCCGGCGTAGGTGCCGCGCAGCCGCGCCGGGACCCCGGGGTGGCGGCGGGTCAGTCCCCGTACGTGCGCCTCGTAGATCACGGAGTCGGCGTAGGGCCGCCGGGGCGGGCGGTCGTCGCCCCAGTCGAAGTACGGGTCGATGACCACGCCGAGCATGGAGTGCCCGGCGCTGTCGGCCGGGGAGGGACCGCTCGGCGCACGTTCGTACAGCGAGGCGTGGTTGTCGATCTGCCCGTCGACGGCCCGCGCGTACGGGTCGAGGAGCAGCTTGGCCGGGTTGCACCGGTGGCCGAGGTCGGGGTCCCACGGTCCGTGGACCCGGTAGCCGTAGCGCTGCCCCGGCCCGATCCCGGGCAGGTAGCCGTGCCAGACGAAGCCGTCGACCTCGTTGAGCGGAACGGGGGTCTCGGCTCCAAAGTCGTCGACAAGGATCAGGTCGACCCGCTCGGCCACCTCGCTGAACAGGGCGAAGTTGGTGCCCTGCCCGTCGAAGGACGCGCCCAGCGGGTAGGGGTGCCCGCTCCACACGGGCCCCCCTTTCCGGGATCGCCGCGCGGTCACCGAGCCCCTTCCAGGGCGCCGTCCACGGCGGCGGCGAGGGCCGTCACCGGCGGTTCGCGGGGTACGTCGAGGCCCTCGATGAGGTTGGGCGCCGGGGCCGTCGGGACCAGCGGGACGCGCTGGCCGGCGCGGGCGCGCCGGGAGAACCAGATGATCTTGCTACCGGTGGCCGTGGCGCAGCAGCCCCAGCCGTCGCTCATCGCGGCGATGCGGACCAGGCAGGTGCGCAGGTCCTGGTCGGGCCGGAGGTCGCGGTCGTCCCCGCCGACGGCGGTGATGAGGTGCTGGCCGTTCCACCACATCTCGATCGAGATGTGCTTGTCGGTCGCGTGCTCGTCGATCGCCCGCAGCAGCAGTTCGGTGCCGCTGCGGACGGGATCCACGAGGTTCTCGAGGTCCCAGTAGCGGAGGTGGGCGGCCAGGATGCGGCTGACCTGTCCGACCCGTTCGGGGCTGACTTCCACGTCGAGGTGGTAGTAGCAGGGCACTGCGGTCTTCATCGTCGCTTGCTCCTCACCGGCGAAGCTCTCGCCCGTCCTCGCCCTGCCCGGCCCAGTGCCGGACACGGAGTGTGAGCGCTGATCGCTTCTGAGTCAGATCCACAGTGCGCGCGCTACGCCATTCGTGCAACACGAGAGACCAGTGAGGTAGTTGAGAAACCAACAAGACGCTTCGTGGCTGTGCGTGCACCATAAGTGAAAGCCTCGAGCGCCGTAACGGATCCGTGCCTCTCCGTGCCCGGATGCCACCCGACCGTCGGGAAGCGTGCCCAGTCGAGAGCGTCGGAAGGTGAAGGGGCCATGCTGCTACCCGCGAAGGCCGAAGTGGCCCGGCTGTTGCGCCGGTACCGGGCGTGGGAACGGCTGATGCTCGCCTCGCCCTCCGACCGAGCCGTACGGGCCGCCTTCGAGGACTCGGGCTACACCCTGTGCGTACTGATGGGGAAGCGGTGCGCCCGGGAGGCCGCGGACGCCGCCGAGCGCTATCTGCGCACCACCCTCGCCGTCTACCTCCAGGAGCAGGCCGGGCGGCCGCTTGTGCAGGGCCGGGCCAGACGGGCGCCCCCGCCGGACCGGCGACCGACGGCGGGAACGTACTGACCTGATCTTCCAGCACCCATCGGATTCACAGCCGGGCCCCGGGCCCGGCTTCGCGCACGGCGGAGGTGACACCCATGAGCTCGACCGAGACCATCGGCCGCATCCCGGTCCGGGACGTCCAGCCTGCCGTGGAGTGCGGCAGGCGCCCGGCGAAGGCGGTCGCCGGCGAGACCTTCCAGGTCACCGCGACCGTGTTCCGCGAGGGGCACGACGCCGTCGGCGCGAATGTGGTGCTGTGCGATCCCGAGGGCCGTCCGGGCCCCTGGGCGCCGATGCGTGAACTCGCCCCGGGCACCGACCGATGGGGCGCCGAGGTCACCCCTCAGACCACGGGCCGCTGGACGTACACGGTGGAGGCCTGGAGCGATCCGGTAGCCACCTGGCGGCACCACGCGCGGGTCAAGGTCCCGGCGGGAATCGACACCGGCCTGGTGCTCGAGGAGGGCGCCGAACTGCATGCCCGGGCCGCCGCGGGGGTGCCCGCGGGCCGGGAGCGCGGGGTGGTACGGGCGGCCGCGCGGGCCCTGGGCGACGACTCCCTGTCCCCGGACTCCCGGTTGGCGGCGGCGTTGGCGCCGGAGGTGGCGGAGGTCCTCGCCCGGCATCCGCTGCGGGAACTGGTCACCGCCTCCGAGACCCTGCCCCTGCTGGTGGAACGCGAACGGGCCCTGTACGGCTCCTGGTACGAGTTCTTCCCCCGCTCCGAAGGCACCACCGAACACCCCCACGGCACCTTCCGCACCGCCACCCGCCGCCTGGACGCCATCGCCGCCATGGGCTTCGACGTCGTCTACCTCCCCCCGATCCACCCCATCGGCCACACCTTCCGCAAAGGCCGCAACAACACCCTCACCGCCGGCCCCCAGGACGTCGGCGTCCCCTGGGCCATCGGCTCCCCCGAAGGCGGCCACGACACCGTCCACCCCGACCTCGGCACCCTCGACGACTTCGACCACTTCGTCGCCCACGCCACCAAACTCGGCCTGGAGATCGCCCTCGACTTCGCCCTCCAGTGCTCCCCCGACCACCCCTGGGTCCACAAACACCCCGAGTGGTTCCACCACCGCCCCGACGGCACCATCGCCTACGCCGAGAACCCCCCGAAGAA
>NZ_JBEYXB010000010.1:0-371572 GCF_040644935.1 Streptomyces sp. NPDC046915
GGCGCCGAGCAGCATCACGCCGAGGAACGCCTTGAACCAGTCGGGGTTCCAGCCGGCGTAGACGATGCCCTGGCTGACCATGCCGAACATGAAGGCACCGAAGACCGGCCCGATCGCCGAGCCGTAGCCACCGGTGAGCAGGCAGCCGCCGATCACCGCCGCCGCGATGTAGAGCAGCTCCTGGCCCACGCCCTCACCGGACTGCACCGTGTTGAAGGAGAACAACTGGTGCATGCCCACGAACCAGGCGCCGAAGCCGACCAGCATGAACAGCGAGATCTTCGTGAACGTCACCGGGACGCCGACGGCTCGCGCGCTGTCCTTGTTGCCGCCGACCGCGAAGATCCAGTTGCCGTACTTGGTGCGCAGCAGCACCCAGGTGGCCAGCGCCGCGAAGACCAGCCACCACACCACGGTGATCTTCACCTGGACGCCGCCCACGTCGAAGCTCGACGAGAAGACCGCCCTGGCCTGGTTGAAGCCGTCCATGTCGCTGATGTCGTCGGTGGCGACGTTGCCGGTGATCAGCTTGGTGACCGCGAGGTTGATGCCCTGGAGACCGAGGAAGGACCCGAGGGTGATCAGGAAGCTGGGCAGCCCGGTTCTGACCAGCATCCAGCCGTTGAACGCACCGATCCCGAGCGACACCAGGAGCGCGACGGCCACGCCGACCCAGACGTTCATCGTCAGCTGGAAGCTGACCATGCTCGCGGTCAGCGCCGAGGTGATCACGGCGACACCGGCCGACAGGTCGAACTCGCCGCCGATCATCAGCAGGGCCACCGGCAGCGCCATGATCCCGATGGTCGACGACTGGTAGAGGATGGTCGCCATCGAGCTGCCCTGGCGGACGGTCGGCGCCATGACGAAGAAGAAGACGAACACGGCGACGGCGCCGAGGAGGACACCGACCTCCGGGCGGGCCAGCAGCCGGAGCACCAGGGGGCGCTCCTGGGTACGGCCGTCGGCGTGCCGCGGGCCGGGGACCGGCGGTGTGGCCACCGCCGGCTGGGCCTGTTGGGTCATGCTCATCACCGGGTTCCGTTCGCGGCGAACTTGGCGATCTGGTCGACGTTGGTCTTGTCGATGAAGGCGGGGCCGGTGAGGACGGGGGCGGTGCTGCCGCCGCTGAAGTTGCCGTTGTTCTTGTAGAGCCAGAGGGAGTCGACGGCGAGGTAGCCCTGGAGGTAGGGCTGCTGGTCGACGGCGAACTCGACCTTGCCGGCCTGGACGGCGTTGACGAGGTCCTTGTTGAGGTCGAAGGTGGCGACCTTGGCCTTGCTGCCGGCGTCGCCGAGGGACTGTACGGCGGTCAGGGCGAAGGGGGCGCCGAGGGTGACGACCTGGTCGATGGAGTGGTCCTTTTGGAGTTTGGCGGTGATGGTGGACTTCACGGACGGCATGTCGGTGCCGTTGACGTAGAGGTTCTCGGTCTGTCCCTTGAAGCCCTTCTTCAGGCCGGCGCAGCGGGCTTCGAGGGCGACCTGGCCCTGTTCCTGGATGACGCACAGGGCGTGCTTGGCGCCGAGCTGGCTGAGGCGCTTGCCGAAGGCCTGGCCGGCGATGTTCTCGTCCTGGCCGAAGTATTCGAGCATGCCGAGCTGCTTCCAGTTGTCCAGACCGGAGTTGAAGCCGACGACGGGGATGCCGGCCGCCTTGGCCTTGGCGGTCACGGCCTTCATGGCGTCGGGCTTGGCGGCGGTCAGGGCGATGCCGTCGACCTTCTGGTCGATGGCGTTCTGGACCAGGCTGGCCTGGTTGCCGGCGTTGGGGTCGGCGGAGTAGACGAGTTTGATGTTGTCCTTGGCGGCGGCGGCCTGGGCGCCCTTGCGGATCAGGTCCCAGAAGGTGTCGCCGGGTGCGGCGTGCGTGACCATCGCCACCGTCATCCGGGGCGTGGAGGCCTTGCCCGCGGAGGCCGCCCCGCCGCCTTCCTCGGCCTTCTTCCCGCCGGAACTGCTGGAACAGCCCGCGGCGAACAGGGCGCTGGCGAGAACCGTGGCGGTCAGAGCGGCGGCTCGGTGGTGTCTGCGCATGTCCCTTGCACCTCACTGTGCTGGTCAGGGTGGGAATAGGGAATGGGGAGAGGGGCCTTGACGAGGGTTCCTCGCCCGGCCTGGCGAGGCGGGGCGAACGGTTCGGGAGTGCCGTCGTGCGGCCGGAGAAGTTGGCTGCGGCGGTCGAGGGTGGGTGCCGCGTGCAGATCACTAGAGCGCATCACTAGCGCGCGCTAGGTGCACGTACTATGAAACGGCCCACCAGTGATGTCAATAGGTTTGTCAGGACGTCTCAACAAAGCGCGACATGGGCGATGCCCCGGCCGATGCCCCGGCCGATGTCCAGGCCGATGTCCAGGCCGATGTCCACGCGTGGATGGGTACGGCCGGGGCGCTGGGACGGGAAAGGCCCTCAGGCGGTGGTGGCGGTGGTGCCTTCGGTGCCCCTGTAGAAGGCGGGGCGGGGCTTCATGTCGACGGTGACGACGGTTCCGTCGGTTTCCAGGGAGCGGACGGCGGCGTCGGTGATGACGGTGGCGGCGTAACCGTCCCAGGCGGAGGGGCCGGTGGGCTCGGCGCCTGCCGCGATCGTGTGGATCCACTCGCGGAACTCGGTGTCGAAGGCCTCGGCGAAGCGGGCCTTCCAGTCCTGGAGGACGGCGGTACCGTGCCGGCCGGCGGTGCGGACGCCGACGGCGGCGGGGTCGGGGAGGCGGACGAGGCCGTCCTCGCCTACGGCCTCGCACTGGATGTCGTAGCCGTACTGGCAGTTGACGAAGACCTCGAGGTCGATGCGGACGCCGCGGGCGGTGTCGAAGTACATGATCTGCGGGTCCTTGAGGTGCGCGAACCGCTTGCCGGTGGCGCGGGGGGTGATGACCTGCGCGGAGGTGATCTCGTCGTCGAGGAGCCAGCGCAGGACGTCGATCTCGTGGACGGCGGTGTCCTGGGCGGCCATGGCGGAGGTGTAGGCGTCGGGGACGGTGGGGTTGCGGTGGGCGCAGTGCACGATCAGCGGGGTGCCGATGCCGCCGGTGGTGATGACCTCCTTCATCTGGCGGTAGCCGGGGTCGAAGCGGCGCATGAAGCCGACCTGGACGAGGCGGCGGCCGTGGGCGCGTTCGGCCTCGACGATGCGCAGGCAGTCCTCGGCGGTGGTGGCGAGGGGTTTCTCGCAGAACACCGGCTTGCCGGCCGCGATGGCGTTCAGGACGTGTTCGGCGTGGGTGGGACCCCAGGAGGTGACGAGGACGGCGTCGACGTCGGGGGAGGCGACGAGGTCGGCTCCGGTGGGTGGGGCGGTGGCGCCGATGCGGGTGGCGACCTCGGTGGCGCGGGTGGTGTCGATGTCGGTCACGGCGGTGACGGTGGCGCCGGTGACGACCTCGGTGAGGCGCCGGATGTGGTCCTGGCCGATCATTCCGGCGCCGATGACACCTACACGTACGGTCATGGTCGATTCCTTGAGGGGGAGTGGGTCAGGACTTCTGCCGCGCTCTACTAGTGCGCTCTAGTTCGAGTACGATGACCCCTGTCCAAATGTCATGTCAATAGCTGTCCTGCAATCGGATTCAGTGGGCGGAAAAGAAGCGGGCGGCTGGGCGCCTTCGGCGTCGCCCAGCCGCCCGCGTGTGCCTCAGTCGCAGCTGCCCACCGTACGGAGGGCGTCGACGAGGACCTTGCCGTTGCTGTCCTCCATGTAGGCGTACGCGGTGCCGCAGTACCCGCGGTTCTGGTAGACCGGGCCGGCGTACTCGCCGTAGGCGCCGAAGTCCTCCTTGGGCGCGTCCGCCGTGTAGTTGGACTTCAGCCGCACGCCCATGTACCGGGTGTAGCCGGAGTCGTTGAAGAACAGGGAACAGATCGGCTTGTCGTAGTAGCCGGAGCCGGTCGTCTTGCCGTTGGTCCAGGTGTACAGGGTGCCGTACCGGGGGCTGGCACCCGGGAGCTGCCAGGCGCCGGTGGAGATGGTGTAGCCGGATCCGCAGGCGTTGGACGCGGCGACGGCGGCCTGCGGATCGGCCTCGATGTTCGCCTTCGTCTCCGCCGAGGCCCTCTGGTCCACGGCGATGCCGCTGATGGTGACCGTCCGCATCCGGTTGCCCGTCGCGGCGGCGTTGTCCGCGGCGGTCGCGGCCGGCGAGGCCGTGATCACGCCGAGCAGAGCGGTGGCGGCGACACCCAGACGTATAGCGGTCTTCATGACTCTCCCCTTCGAAACGGGCGCGCCGTGCCGATCACGGAACGCGCCGAAGTCGTACACGCGCCGGGCGTTTCGCCCGGGTTCCTGATCCGATCGCCCGAGCCGGCCGCGTCAGGCGGTGGCCCGCTGGCGGTCGGCGAGCCGCTTGGCCGCGGTGTGCCGGCCCTTCCCGAAGATGTCCTGGGGGGTGCCCGCGCCCTGCCCCGGCTTGTCGTCCCAGCCGTTGATCTTCCGGGCCACCTTCTTCAGGGCGCCGCTGCCGGGCCCGACATCGATCTGGAAGTGCCCCTGCTTGGGCGTCTTCCTGTCGTCGCCGCCCCAGCGCACCGTGCCCTCGCACTCGGTCAGGATGTCGCGGATCACCGCGACCTCCTGGGGGAAGAGGCAGCCGGTGGCTCCCGCCGGGTACATCTCGGGCCGGATCGAGATCGCGGTGGCGGACAGGTAGTTCGACTCGTAGTCCGCGGCGATCGCGGTCCGCGTGGTGTGGCCGTGGACCTCGCCCTTGCCGAGCGAGTCGATCTCGTAGTGGAAGCGCCGGACCACGTACAGCAGCACCGTGGCGACATCGCCGTCGAGTGCGGTCAGTGTCGCGGGGCTGCCCTCGATGCGGTGCTCGCCGGCGGAGGAGACGACCGGCCAGCCGTTGGCGCTCTTCCGTCCGGTCCAGTGCCGGGCGCCGGACGCGGGCGCGGCGCTCGCGGCCGGGATGTCGGCGCCCCACAGGGCGAGTCCGCCCGCGAGGCCGAGGCCGGTGCCCAGGACGGTACGGCGGGTGGGGCTGACGGTGGGTTCGGTCATGATCGGTTCTCCTGGGGGTGTGATGGTCGCCGAGGGTTCGCGCGGAGCGGCACGGCACGCCGGCGCCGGACGGACGCGGCCACGGCCGCGCCCGCGCAGAGCAACGTCACACCCAGGAGGAGAACGACGGACGGATTGACGAAGAAAGGCACCATGTCGTACGACGCGTTGCATTTCTGCGTCAGCGGAAAGAACTGCTCTTTCGCAAGGGCGTACTTCGAGTCGTATCGCTGGTGGAGGACCACGGTGCATTCCTCCTGCTTGTCCAGCGAGAACATCCGCGACGCGCCGTATCCGTACATCAGCACCATGGAGAGGAACGAAATGCCTGCTGCGACGGCCCAGTTCCGGGGCTTCATACCGTTCTCCGCACTGGCCCGCTACAGGCTCTTCAGTCCGTTCTTGGCCAAGTAGGCGCGCATGATGGCGTTCTCGTTGCCCACGATACGCTGGAGCATGTCGGCGTATCCGCTGAGGAACGGGTTGAGTTTGTCGTCGGGCATGTAGCCGGGAAGCATGGTGGCCACGCCCGCGAGCTTGCGGATGGCCGCCGTGCGGATGGCGTCCAGGACGTCGTCGTCGCCGACGTCGATGAGCATGGTGCGCGCGGTGTCCGTCGCGTTCGCCACGCTGCCGCCGTGCCGCTTGGCGAAGTAGTCCTTGAAGCGCCTGAGATGGCCTGTCCCGCCGATGAGATCGCGGATCACCGTGTTGATCTGCCCGCCGTCCCGCACCGCCATGCCGACGAGGTAGCCGTCGACGTCCTCGATCAGGTCGTTGAAGGAGAAGGTCGATTCCACGTTGATCTTCGCGAGACGGTCGGTGCAGAACTGGTAGCCGGACGCGTACTCGTCGGCGTTGTTGCGCCACTCCGCGTAGAACGTGGTCAGGTCGCCGCCCCAGCCCGCGAAGTCCCCGCGGTTGGCGCCGGTACCCGATCCCGAACCCTTGAGGTAGAAGCCGTTGGCGGTCGCCCCGAAGTGGTCCACCCCGTAACTGGTGCCGTACGAGGGGTCCTTGAAGGTGGTCACCCGCTTCGGGCCGTTCGCCGCCGCGTAGTCGATCCAGTCCCGGTCGACATCGCCGATGAGGGTCTGCCAGCCCGAGTAGAAATCGACGTAGGTGGGATAGCGCAGGTACTCCATGACCCGCAGGCTCGGATTGCCCTTGTTGTACCGGACCGCGCAGGCGTACAGGTCGTCGATGTACTGGAGGTAGGCGTCCGTGGGGGATTCGGAGCTCCCGACGCCGTCGGCGCCCACCGCCGGGTCGCTCTTCGGGCGGTACACGTCGTTGTCGAGCGGGAAACTGTCGCCGCCCGCCGCGAACGTGAACTCCTTGATCTGGGTGAAGGACCAGTTGCTCGGCATGGGGAAACCGAGGTTTCCGGAGAATCCCCAGGACATGCCCGAGACGAAGGAGAAGCGGGCGTACGCCTCGTCGGTGACCCGGGAGCACACGTTGCGCGATCCGTACACGCCGGCGATGTAGCGTTTGCCCTTGCTGGCCAGGCCGGACTGCACGCCGTTGAAATAGCGGATGATGTTGCTGGTTATCTCGGGGTCGGTGGCGTCGTAGTCGACGGCGAAGTAGATCACCGTGCCCTTGTTGAAGCCGAGCGCGGCGGCCTTCTCGTGGGCGAGAAGGGCGTGCTGGAAGCCCGGCGTGTAGTCGAAGTCGGCGAGCGCCCTGGCGCCGTACTGCCAGATCGGGAAGACCCTGAGGCCGCCGGAGAATATGGCGTCCAGTTCGCCGGGCGCGATGGGCTTCTCCGTGTTGTACTGCGGCTCCTCGGCCAGGTAACGGCCGATGTAGCGGTATCCGGCGTCGTAGAGGCTCTTCGACCGGGCCGCCGTGATGCGCCTGCTGGTGTCGCAGGCGGTGGCCTTGCGGTCCGGGTCGCCGGTCGACACCAGCAGCTGCGCCCAGGTCTGGTAGTCACCCATGTCGCTCTGGGGCAGCGCGGAGAACGCCTGGAAGGCGTGCACGTAACTCGTCAGCCCGGAGTCGAAGGTGCTCGTGAAGGACGCGGTGGCACTGCCGACCGCACCGTTGAAGACGCAGGCCGCGCTGAAGAGCTGCACGAAGACGCCGCTGGACCCCTGGGAGACGGGGTGGTCGCGCAGGCCCTGCTGGGTGGAGGGGCCGAAGTTGCCGGTGGCCGAGTCCTCCGGGATGCCGAACTCGTACTGGAGGGCCTTCATCAGACCCGTCTGCACATCGCGGGTGTAGTGGCCGTCGGCCGGCATGACGAAGAACGTCGACTTGTTGATGTAGCGGCCGTTCAGCCACCGCTGGATCGACCGGACCTCCTCGGTGCCGCCGGCGAGCAGGATGTAGGCGTCCATGGTCAGCAGGGCCTTGAACACCTTGGGCTGGATCGACCCGTTGTACCCGCTGAGGCCGGCGTCGTTCATCAGCCCGGCGATCGAGACGCCCAGCGTGGAGTCGAAGTCACCGTCGATGCCGCCACCGTCGTAGCCCTTGCAGTAGCAGGCGGACTGGGCGATCTTGATGATGTTCTTGTTGGTCTCGTTGGCGGGTACGCCGCCGCGCGCGGCCAGCGCGGACAGGGTCCCGGGGCCGAAGCTGTTCGACAGCGTCGTGATCCCCAGTTCGTGTTGCAGCGCCCGGGTCAGCGAGTACATGGTCAGCCAGCCGGTCTTCCCGTCCTCGGGAGCCTGGGTGTATCCGGCTACGCCGCTGTACGTCGCGTTGACCCATTTCTGGGCCTCAAGCACCATGGCGTCCAATGGGAGTTCCTTCTCTTCAGGGTTGCCCGGACACCGCTGACCGCCCGTCGGCGGCAGGGCTGGACGGCGGGAGATTGTGTGGGCCCTGTGATCAACACGGAGGAAGGTACGGGCAGCCGCGTTCCGGCGAGAAGGGTGTAGACCACTTGTGTGTGATCATCGGCTGATTCTCGTTGGACGGTGGCCGAAAGACGGACCCGGTCCCTCCGGCGCCGCGACGCGGGAAAACGAGTGGGCGGGCCGATGACCGGGCTGGTAGCTTCCGGTCGACCGTGATCCCGTCCGAGGAGGTGAGACCCATGAACGCGGTATCCGTATGGGTGCTCCCCCTCGTCGTCACGGTCGGGCGATCGACGTAGCTGTCGCCGGGAGCGCCCCGACAACAGGGCACTCCCGAAAGGCAACACCCCATGCATTCTTTGCAGTTCACCGCGGAGACGACGTCGAACGGCGTCATCGAGCGCGACTTCACCGTGGGCGACATCCCCGGCCTGCTCTGGTCGCCCGCGTCCGGCGCCGACCGCGCGCCCCTGGTACTGATGGGCCACGGCGGCGGCACGCACAAGAGGTGGCCGGCGATGACCGGCCGTGCGCACCTCCTCGTGACCGGCTGCGGCTTCCATGTCGCCTGCATCGACGCGCCCGGTCACGGCGACCGGCCGCGCACCGAGCACGACGAGCAGGAGATCGCCGCACTGTTCGAGGCGAGGGAGGCGGGCGAGCCGGAAGGCCCGATCGTCGTCCGCTACAACGCCCACCTGGCGGAGCGCGCCGTACCCGAGTGGCAGGCGACCCTGGACGCCCTCCAGCAACTTCCGGAGATCGGCGCCGACGGGCCGGTCGGCTACTTCGGCCTGAACATGGGCACCGCGACAGGGGTGCCGTTCGTGGCGGCCGATCCCAGGATCACCGCCGCGGTCTTCGGCCTCCACTGGCCCGACGCGCTGGCCGAGCCGGCGAAGCGGATCACCGTCCCGATCGCCTTCATGCTCCAGTGGGACGACGAGCACATCCCGCGCGAGTCGGGTCTGGCGCTGTTCGACGCCTTCGCCTCGAAGGAGAAGACACTCCACGCCAACGCCGGCAGGCACAAGGAACTGCCCAGGTTCGAGGCCGACAGCGCGGTCCGCTTCTTCGCCCGCCACTTGGGCCGCGCCGTGACGTCACCGGCCTGACATGACCGGTGTCGGCGCCCGCCCTGCCGGCCGGGCGCCGACACCGCGGCCCGTTCTTCCGGGAACGCGTGGCGGACCGACCGGAACTGCCCCGCTGCCTCGGGCTTCCCTGACAGCCGAGGGCGGGTTACGGTCTCGCGACGCGTAGATGATCAGGCCTTCGGTCCGGTCGGGGGAAAGCGGGGGGCGGCGTGAGCGGAGGCAGAGGTGACACGGCGGCGGACGTGGCGCGGCGGCGGCGAAGAGGACTGACCCTGGTGGTCGTGCTCGTCGCGGTGCTGGTGCTGGGCGGCGTCGCGGCGTTGAGCGCGGCGTTGAGCGCGTCGGCGGCGAGCCCCGAGCACGTGGCCCGACTGTGGACCGGGGCGGAACTCGCCGCGGACGGCCGCGCCCGGATCACCGAGGTGGTCGACTACGACTTCGGGGACAAGAGCCGGCACGGCATCTTCCGGGACGTCCCCGGCCTTTCCGCCGAGGCCGAGGTGAGCGTCACGACGGGCGGGAAACGGGTCCCGTACGAGGTCGAGCCGGACATGGGCGACCACGGCGAGACCCGTATCCGGATCGGCGACGCCGACCGCACCGTCACCGGCCGGCACCGCTACCGCATCCAGTACGAGCTGGACGGCGTCGCACCCGGCGGGAAGCTCGCGTGGAACGCGGTCGGCACCGGGTGGCAGGTCCCGCTCGACCGCGTCGAGATCCACGTGACCGGCCCCTTCGTCTTCGGTGACATCCACTGCGCCGGCGGCGCGCGCGGCTCCCAGGACCCCTGCCGGGCCGGCCGGCCCGGGCCGGGACACCTCACGCTCGCCGTCGACAACCTCAAGGCGGGCCACGGCGCGACCCTGTACGCCACCTCCCAGGGCCGGCTCGCGACCGCGCCGCCGCTCCCGGCCGAGCCGTCCGGGCCGGTCGTCTCCGTCCACCGGCCCGGTCCGCTGCGGGTGGCGCTGCTCACGGCCGGCATCGCCCTCGCCGCCGCCCTGGTGACGGGACAGCTGGTACGACGGGCCGGGCGCGAGATGATCCACGCCGAAGCGCTGCCGGGCTCCGACGCGGGCCCGGCCGGCGTGGTACGCCGTATCGACATCACCCGGCTCCCCGCCCTGGCCACCGAGACCTCCTCACCGCCCGAGGAGCTGACTCCGGCCCTGGGCGGCGTCCTGCTCACCGGGGAGGCCCGGACCCGCCACAGGGTGGCCTGGCTGCTGAGCGCCGTGAACGACGGCTGCCTGGTCATGGACGACAACGAGTCGTTCCCCACCCTCACCCGCCCTTCGCGGGAGGAGGTCCCGCGCTCCGACCGCGCGGTCCGGGAGGCGCTGGACCAGATGTTCGCCGGCCGTGACTCGCTGGTACTCGGCGGCTCCTACGACAGGCGGTTCGCCGCGGCCTGGAGCAAGATCGGCGACCAGCTGATCGTGTGGCGCAACAGCAGCGATCTGTGGGACGCGAAAGCCCACACGCGATGGGACCGGGTCGGGCTGGCCGGACTGCTCACGACCCTGGCCGGCCTGGTCGCGGTGATCGTCGCCGCGATCGCCGCAGGTCGTCCGGCCGGCTTCTGGGCGGTGCTGCTTCCCGTCGCCGCCACCGTCGCGGGGGCGGGCGCCGGAATGTTCGCCCACACGGACGAAGTGCCGGTCCTCACCCCCCGGGGCACGGCGCTGTGGCTCCGGGTCGAGGGCTTCCGCCGCTACCTGGCCGGGGCCGGCGCCCAGCACGTGGAGGCGGCGGCCGACGCCGGCGTGATGGACCACTACACCGCCTGGGCGGTGGCTCTCGGCGTGGCCGACCGCTGGAGCCAGGCGGTGTCCGAATCGACCGCGCGCCCGTCCGCCCCGTCCGCGCGCCGCCCCGCACGGATGCCACTGGTCCGCCCGCTCGTGGCCCTCGCGATTCTCAACTCCGTCTCCTCCACCACCAGGCAGCCGGCCCCCAGCGGTTCCTCCGGCTCCACCTCGGGGTCGGGCTCGAACTCCGGCTCCGACAGCGGCTACTCGGTCGGCGACGGAGCCGGTGGAGGCGGCGGAGGCTCCTGGTGACGCGCCGGCCTCGCCGACAAGGCGGCAGCGCCACCACCCGGCCCATGAGTTCCTCGGCGAACGCGCCGGCGATTACTGTTCGTTCCTCTGCGTACAAGGGGGGCACATTGAGGGGGTTCGGTGGATCGCGGTAGATGTCCGGTGTGCGGGCGCAAGGCACCGGTGAGCGACGGGGTCATCGGCTACCACGGGCAGGGTGCCGGAGGCTGCCGTGGGCTCGGCCGGACGCCCGCGGACCAGCGGTCCGTGGAGGTGACCGGGACACCGGCGGCCGGTGACGACGACACCCCGGGCAGGGAGGTGCCGCGTTCACCGGGCGATGCCCGCGTCGGTCTGATCTCGGCGCTGCTCGCCTTCGGCGAGGTCATCGGGGTGCTCGTCCTGCTCGTGGGTATCTTCGTGTCGACCGCCGTGTGGGCGGTCGGAGCTGCCGTGTTCATCGTCAGCGGATCGATTCACTGGCTGCTCCGCAGGACCCCGGCCGGCCGGCGCAACACCGCCCGCGACGAACGTGATGCGGCCCGGTACGCCCGGATGAGGGCCCGCGCTGCCGCACGCGCCGAACAGGAACAGCAGGCCGCTGCCGCCGATGTCGCGGAGCGCCGCGCACGCGAAGCGGAGCAGGCGCTGCGACGCGCGGTGCGGGAACTGCTGGACGCTCTTCCGGCGCGGGGCACGCCGCAGGACGAGGCGATAGCCCACTGCCTGGCAACGACGGTCGAGGCGCGCAATCCACGCCTTCAGGCCGAGGCGGAGCGACTGGCCCGCCGGCACGTCGCCGTGGACGAACGCATCCTGTGTGTCGCGCGGTCCGCGACCGAGGGACTCAAGGAACGCCCCGCCCTGCTGATCCTCACCGACCGGGGAGCGGCCGTATCGGACAAGGGGGTCTCCTACCGGTTCGACCCCGGGCCCGAGGACGTGATCGACGCGCCTGAAGCGAGCTGGGGTGAGCTGAGGGCCGGGGAGTTGGTGTTCTCGTTCTCCCGGAATCCGCGCCTGCGGGTCGCTCTGGCGGCCCGTGAAGAGGCCGCCGCGGCCGCCCCGTCCACTGCCGCAGCCGCAGCCGTTCGCCCCGTCCAGCGGCTGATCCGCGACGCCCGGGACGCGGAACTCGCCGCCGTCGACTGGATGCGCTACCTGGGCTTCACCGATGCCGTGGCCACCCCCGTCGGCGCGGACGAAGGCATCGACGTCCTTGCCGAGCACGCCGTGGCTCAGGTGAAGAAGGAAGGAAGCCCCACCAGCCGTCCCACCGTCCAGCAGCTTCACGGCGTAGCGGCCGCCAAGCAGCGTTCCGCGCTGTTCTTCTCCATGGCCGGCTACACCCCGCCGGCCATCGCGTGGGCGTCTCAGCAGGGCATCGCGCTGTTCCAGTACGACCTCCAGGGAACACCACAACCCGTCAACCCGCCCGCCCTCCACCTGCTGGAAGCAGCCGACGAGCGGGCGAGCGGGACTGCGGACGCTGCGGCAGCCACCCCGGCGGACACCACCGGCAGCACCGCGGCGCCCTAGTACCGCGACGAGCACGAGGTCTTCCCCGGCTCGTGGTGCAGATGCCGACTGTTGGCGTCGGGGAGGGAAACGGGGCGGCGGCGCGGTCACCGAGATGCCGCGATCGATGCCGCGGTAAGGCTGTCCACGGCCGTCGCGACCGCCTCAGGGCTGGAGATCATCGTCAGGTGCCGGGCGCCCGGGATGAGCGTCGCGGGCGGTGCGCCGATACGCCGGGCGGTCTCCTGCGGCGTCTGCCGGCTGAACACGTCGTCCTGGGCACCGAACACCACCGACTTGGGCAGGCGCACCCCGGCGAGCCGGGCCACCCGGTCCGCCGGCAGCCCCGGCACCCCCGCGGCCAGCATGCTCCAGAGCGCGTTCTCCGCGCCCGGCACCCGGAGCGGGCGCCGCCACTGATCCAGACCGGCGGCGTCCAGGCGCGGACAGGCGGGCCCACACTGCGCGTCGTACACGCTGCGGATCACCGCGTCGATGCCGAGGCCGAGTCGCAGCAGGCTGGTGCGGTACGGGTCGATCAGCAGGTACTTGAGCGCCGGCGGCGGCCCGGCACCCGTGTCGAGGGCGTCGCCGTCGAGGAGCATCACGCCTGCCAGCCGGCCAGGGGCCCTGAGCGCCGCCTCGGTGACCACGGCGGCTCCGGCGGAGTGCCCCACCAGCAGCGGGCGCTCGCCCGGACCGCCTAGGTGCATGGCGCCCAGGAAACCCAGGAGCTGCCGGGCGAAATGGTCGACGGTGTACGGGCCGTGGCGCTCGCTGTAGCCGTCGCCCGTCAGGTCGAGCGCGTACACCCGGTGATCGCGGGCGAGCAGCGGGGCAAGACGCGACCAGGTGTCCACGGATTCGAAGGCGCCGTGCACCAGGACGACCGGTGGCCCTGCCGTACCCCAGGTCTGGTAGCGCGTGCGGATATCGGCGGCCTGCACGTACCTGAGCCCCCGCGGCGGCGCGGCGCGGCCGGCCGTGACGCCGTTGTAGACGAACGAGGCCGCCGTGACGACCACCAGTACGACGGCACAGCCCAGCGCGGCGCGCCGCAGCCACCGCCGCAGCCGGGAGGGCGCGGGGGACGCCGGAAGAGCGCCCCCGTTTCCTTCGCCGCCCTCGGGCTCGGCTCCGGATCGGCGGAGATCAACTGTCACAGCCCACAGCATCGCCCATGGCACACCCTCGGTCATCCTGCGGGGGGAGCCATCGTGGCTACTCCTGCGGTTGCAGGGGAGTGCCGATGTGCGTTCTCCCGGACGAGTATCGGTGTGACTGTCCGGGGCGGACCGGCCACTCTCGGCTGTCCTCGGACGGGTTCTCACCCGTCATACTGCGATAAGCTGTGACAAAAGTATCCCCGGCCCGCCGTAGGTCGGTTCTCATGGACCTCAACACCATCACCGAAGTAGTCCGGCGACCGTCCGAGCGGCCAGGCACGGACTGGCACGAGGGTGACGCCTGGCTCGCAGGCGGAACATGGCTCTATTCCACGGAGCAGCCGGACCTGCGACGGCTGATCGACCTGACGGCCTTGCGTTGGGAGCCCCTTGTTCCGACGGACGAGGGCCTGGAGATCAGCGCCACCTGCACCGTTCGCGACCTGTACGCCTTCCCGTGGCCGCAGCGGTGGACCGCCGGAATTCTCTTCCGGACGAGCTGTGAGGCATTCCTGTCCTCGTTCAAGGTCTGGAACGCGGCGACCGTCGGCGGAAACATCTGCATGTCCTTGCCCGCCGGCCCGATGATCACGCTGACGGTCGCGTTGGAGGCGCAGTACGAACTGTGGGCGCCCGATGGCTCCGTCCGCTTCGTCGACGCCCTCGATTTCGTCACGGGCGACCGCCGCAACATCCTCGCGCCCGGGGAGGTCCTCCGGCGCATCACCGTTCCGGAGCACGCGCTGCGCGGACGCACCGCACACCGTCGCTTCACGCTGACCCGGCTCGGCCGTTCGACGGTGTTCCTGGCCGGCACCCAACGGCTGGGAGCGAACGACCTGTTGCTCACCGTCACCGCCGGCACCACGCGGCCGGTCCGCATCGCCTTCGACGGCCTGCCCGATGCCCGGACCCTGCGGCAGAGCATCGACGACGTCCCGGCCGACGTCTGGTTCGCCGATCCCAACGGAACCCCTGACCACCGCCGGCATCTGACCCGGCACTTCGCCGAAGAGATCCGCCGCGAACTCACGGCTGGGGACCTGACATGAACTACACCGTGAACGGCAGGGAATTCGACCGGGAGCCGGCCCCCGGCCAGTGCCTGCGCACCTTCCTGCGCGACCTCGGCCACTTCGGCGTCAAGAAAGGGTGCGACGCCGGCGACTGCGGCGCCTGCACGGTGTGGCTGGACGGCACCCCGGTACACAGCTGCATCACCCCCGCCTTCCGCGCGGACGGCCGCGAGGTGACCACGATCGAGGGCCTCGGCCGGCCCGGCGCCCCGCATCCCATGCAGCGGCAGTTCGAGGACGCCCCGGGGTTCCAGTGCGGCTTCTGCACCGCAGGGATGATCATGACGTCGGCGACCTTCACCGAGGAGCAGAAGGCGGACCTGCCACGGGCGTTGAAGGGAAACCTCTGCCGCTGCACCGGATACCGGGCGATCGAGGACGCCGTGACGGGCGTCAGCGCGGTGGAGCCGGCGGCACCGGGCAAGGCCGTCGGGACGAGCGTCGGCGCACCCGCGGGGCACGACGTGGTGACGGGCCACGCCGAGTTCACCATGGACACGCGGATCGACGGCATGCTGCACCTCAAGGTGCTGCACTCACCCCACGCGCACGCCCGGATCCTCTCCATCGACAAGAGCGCCGCCCTCGCGGTGCCCGGTGTGCACCGGGTCTACACCTGGGAAGACGTGCCCCGCAGACGCTTCACCACGGCGATCCACACCGACCACCTCGTCGACCCGGACGACACGTACATCCTCGACGACACGGTCCGCTTCGCCGGCCAGCGCGTCGCCGCGGTCCTGGCCGACACGGTCGGGGCGGCCGAGGAGGGCTGCCGGAATCTCACGGTCGAGTACGACGTGCTGCCGGCGGTGTTCGACCCCGAGGCGGCGATGGCCGACGGCGCACCCCAACTGCACGGCTCGCACGATCCGTTCGTCCGCGACCCCGCCCACAACATCCTGCTCGAACTCCACTCGCACATCGGCGACGTCGACGCGGGATTCGCCGCGGCCGACGTGATCCACGAAGGCACCTACTTCTCACCGCGGGTCCAGCACGCGCACCTGGAGACCCACGGCTCGATCGCCTGGATGGCGGAGGACCGGCTGAACGTCCGCACCAGTTCCCAGTCACCGTCGATCGCCAAGGTCAAACTGGAGTACCTGTTCGCGCTGCGCCCGGACCAGGTGAGGGTGTTCTGCAAGCGCGTCGGCGGCGGATTCGGCGGCAAGCAGGAAGTGATCGCCGAGGACCTGGTCGCACTCGCCACCCTGGACACCGGACGGCCGGCCTGCCTCGAGTACACCCGTGAGGAGGAGTTCACCACGGCCTCGCCCCGGCATCCGATGACCCTGACGGTCAGGCTCGGCGCGAAGGCCGACGGAACGCTCACCGCCCTCCAGGTGCGCAACGTCTCGAACACCGGCGCCTACGGCAACCACGGCGGCGAGACGCTGTACGCGGGCGGCGCCGCCGTCATGATCTACCGCTGCCCGAACAAGAAGTACGACGCGTACTCCGTCTACACGAACACCGTGCCGAGCGGGGCGCTGCGCGGCTACGGGATGACGCAGCCGGCGTTCGCCGTGGAGTCGGCGATGGACGAACTGGCCCGCGCCCTGCACCTCGACCCGCTGGAACTGCGCCGGCGCAACATCGTCCGGCCGGGTGGGCCCCTGGTCGCCCTGCACGACGGCCCCGACGACGTGATCTTCACCGAGGACGGACTCGCCAAGTGCATCGACCTGGTGGGCGACGCCCTGGTCCGTACGGCTGGCCGGCCGCCTCCCGGCCCCGAGTGGCTCGTCGGAGCCGGTGTGGCGAGCTCCCTGCACGAGACCGCGCCCCCGACGGAACACCTCTCCGAGGCCTGGGTCACCCTGGGCGACGACCTCATCTACGAACTGGCCGTCGGAACCCCCGAGTTCGGGGAGGGAACCTCCACGGCCCATGTCCAGATCGCGGCCGACCAGCTGGGCACGACGCCCTCGCGGATCCGTCTGGTGCAGTCCGACACCGACCGCACGGGATTCGACACCGGTGCCTTCGCGAGCGCCGGCCTCTTCGTGGCGGGCAACGCGGTCCTGCGGGCGGCGGGCGCCGTGCGCGACCGCATCCTGGAATTCGCCGCGGCGCACACGGGCGTCCATGTCGTGATGTGCACGATGGACGACGACGGTGTCCGCTGCGGGGAGCGGCGGGTGTCGCTGGCCGAACTCGTCGCGCTGGCCCGGACACGTGGAATCCGCTTCACCGCCGCGCGCAAGGCGTACGGCTCGCCCCGGAGTGTCACCTCCAACACCCACGGCTTCCGGGTCGCCGTGCACCGCGTGACGGGAGAGACACGGATCTTGTACAGCGTGCATGCGGCGGACGTCGGGGTGATCATCAACCCGGCGCAGGTCCGGGGGCAGGTGGAGGGCGGAGTCGCCCAGGGGATCGGCTTCGCGCTGACCGAGAACCATCACGTCGACGACGGCGGTGTCATGGTCAACCCGAACCTCCGCAACTACCGCATCCCGACCTATGCCGACATCCCCCGCACCGAGGTCCTCCTGGTGGGCTCGGCGGATTCGGTGGGGCCCATGCGGGCGAAGGGGATGGCGGAGTGCTGCATCAACCCGGTGGCCCCCGCGCTCGCGAACGCGGTGCACGACGCCACGGGCGTCCGCTACCGGGCGCTGCCGCTGACTCCGGAACGCATTTACGGCCGACTCCCCGCGGAGCAGTCGGTGTCGACAGGTTGAGCCGCATGAACACCGAAAAGAACGTAGCCGCCGCGGCGACGGCGATCATCGGTCAGAAGGTCCTGCCCGGGATGGAACGGGAGTTCGCGTCGTGGCAGGAGGACCTCAACGCCGCGGCCGCCTACTACCCCGGTTTCCTCGGCGCCGAGATCTCCCCGCCGACACCGCTGCAACCCGACTGGGTCGTCGTGTACCGGTTCGACTCGGTGGCGCACCTACAGGCGTGGATCAACAGCGGGACCAGGCAGACCTATCTCGACGTCGGCGCCAGGTACTTCGACGGTCCGGCGACCCAGCAGGTGGTCAGCAGCGGCACCCAGTCGCTGGATCCGCTGGTCACCGTGGTGGTCACCCACCGCGTCCCCTCGAACCAGGTCGACGACTTCCTCGCCTGGCAGCACCGCATGGTCCAGGAGGAGAGCAGGTTCGAGGGGTTTCGCGGGACCGAGCTCTTCCGCCCCATCGAGGGGCTTCAGGAGGAATGGACCACGCTGTACCGCTACGACAGCGCCGAGCACCTCGACGCCTGGCTGACGTCGCCCGAGCGGCAGGAGATCCTGGCCGAGGGCGAGCGGTTCAGCGACTTCAAGCTGCACACGATCGACAACTCGTTCGGCAGCTGGTTCGCCTTCGAGGGCAACGGCAAGGAGGCACCGCCGCCGCCCTCCGAGACCAGGACCTCCCTCGCCATCTGGGTCGGCCTGTACCCGACCGTCGTGCTGCTGACCCTCGCGCTGTCCCCGCTGCACCTGCCGCTCTGGATCGGCCTGCTCGTGGGCAACCTGCTGTCGAGTTTCATCATGAGCTTCCTGACCATGCCCTACTACGTGAACCCGCTGCTCGGACGATGGCTCAGGCCGTCCCCGGACGAACCGGCGGCAAGGGCCAATCTCCGCGGCCTCGGTGTCGTCGCCGGGGCGATGGCCTTCTGGGCCGTGGTCTTCTACCTCGTCACGGTCCGGTGGTGGACGCTGCCCTGACCGGCGACCGCCCGTGAGGTCGTAGCCTCACCCCTCGCGAGGCTACGACCGCACGGACGGTCGTGGCCTCACCCCTTGCTGACCCCGGCGGTGATACCGGCGACGATGTGCCGTTGCAGCACGAGGAAGACGACGAGCAGCGGGACGGTGCCCAGGACGACCGTGGGCAGGAGCTGGGACGTGCTGTAGGCGTGGGTGCCGATCGTGGAGTACACGTCCAGCGTCATCGTCTGTTTGCTGTCGGAGGTCAGCAGCACCAGGGGGATGACCAGGTCGTTCCAGATGGCCAGGGTGAGGGTGATGACGAGGGTCGCGGTGGCCGGGCGCAGTACGGGCAGGATGACGTGCCAGTACGTGCGCAGCGGCCCCGCCCCGTCGATGGCGGCGGCCTCCTCGAGTTCGACGGGTACGGACCTCAGGAAGCTGGTGAAGAAGAGCACGGCGAAGGGGAGGCTGATCGCGGCCTCCGCGAGGATCACCGAGGCGTAGGAGTCCAGCAGTCCGAGGTCCCGCATGAACATGTAGAGCGGAGTGATCATGACGAAGACGGGGACCGTGAGGCCGGCCACGAAGAGCTGGTAGACCGTCTTGGTCCAGCGGCGGGAGACGCGGGACATCGGCCAGGCGGCGAGTGATCCGGTCAGGATGACCAGGACGGCGGCGCCGCCGGTGATCAGGACGGTGTTGTAGAGGCTGCGCCCGTAGTTCATGGCCTGCACCGCGGTCACGTAGTTGTGCAGGTTCCAGTGGCTGGGCCAGGACAGCGGGTGGGCGGCGACGTCGGCGTCGGACTGGAGCGAGACCTTCACCATGAGCAGGATCGGGGCGACGACGACCAGGGTGACCAGGAGCAGGCCGATGTGCGAGACGGTACTGCGCAGCCTGCGCCGGCGCAGGGGCGCGGTGTCGGCCGGGGCGGGGCTGACGGCTCGGGTGGTGCCGGTGGCGGTGAGGGTCATGCCGCGACCTCCCGGCGGCGCAGGACGGTGGTGAGGAGCACGCCGACGATGATCGTGATGACGAGCAGGAGGACGGCCACCGCGGTGCCGTAGGCGAAGCGGAAGTCCTTGAAGCTGTCCACGAAGACGACGTAGCTCAGGGTCTGGGTCGAGTTGGCGGGACCGCCGTCGGTCATGATGAAGGGCAGGTCGAACACGCGCAGTGAGCCGATCGTCGACAGGGTCATGTTCACGGTGAGGGACGGCGCGAGCAGCGGCCAGTCGATGCGGCGGAACCGGGTCCAGCCGCGGGCACCGTCCAGGGATGCCGCCTCCATCAGTTCGGCGGGGATGGAGAGGTAGTTGGAGAGGAAGATGGTGGCGGTGTAGCCGAGGTACATCCAGATGTAGGACACGGCGATCGCCATCAGGGCGGTGTGGGTGTCGCCGAGCCAGGAGGTCTCCAGACCGTGCAGGCCGAGGGCGTCCATGACGGCGTCGAGCGGGCCGCCGACCGGCGAGTAGAGGAACGACCACAGGTAGGAGACGGCGACCAGGGCCATCATCGCGGGCAGCAGCAGTCCGGTGCGGGCGATGGTGCGGACCGCGGGTGAGTTGAAGAGCCAGTAGGCGATGCCCAGGCCGAGCGCGTTCTGTACGACGACCACCACGACCGTGTAGACGAGGGTGTTCTCCAGCGCGGCGAGCACCTGCGGGTCCTGGAGGGCCTCGCGGTAGTTGTCCAGGCCGACGAACGATCCGCCGATGACGCCGTGGGCGTCGGTGAGGCTGAGCAGAACGGACCTGATGGTGGGGTAGATGACGAAGAGGGCGTACAGGGCGGTGGCCGGAAGCATGAGCAGCGCGGCGGATCGGGTGGTGAGTCTCACGGCGACCTCATCGGGGGCGCGGACCGCGGGGCCTGTCGTGTGGCAGGCCCCGCACTGGTTCGGGGAACGGCTGGGGTGCTACTTCTTCGAGGGGGTCTTCGGGATGTCCTTGTCGAGCTGCTTCAGCAGCGCGCCGGTGTCCATGGACGGGTTGTTGAAGAGCGCGTTGAGCTGAGCGGTGAACTTGTCCTCGGAGTTCGGGTAGTTGGGCACCTCGACCTGGGAGGGGCTGGTGTTGCCGGCGGCGAAGGCGGCGGCGACCGGGGCGGACTGGGCGACCTTCGGGCTCGGCACGTCGGTCAGCGTGCTGAAGCAGCTCTCGGCCTTGAGGTAGGCGCTGTCCTGCTTCGGCTGCGACATGAAGTCCACGTACTGTTCGGCCGCGTCCTGGTGCGAGGTGGCGCCGTTGACCGACCAGCCCGAGCCGATGAAGGTGAAGGTCTTCGGCTTGCTGCCCGCCGGGCCGCCGGGGAAGGGGTTGAGCGTGAAGTCGAACTTGGCGCTCTCCTGGTAGTGCTTCAGGTCCCAGGCGCCGTCGACGTAGAAGGCCCACTTGCCCGCGGCGAACTGCGAGACACCCTGGCTGAACGGGTCCAGACCGTTCATGGTCTTGCCGTCGACGAGGCCGCTGGTCAGCAGCTGCTTGAGGTGGTCGATCACCGGGCTCCAGCTTGCGGCCCAGGTGGAGCCGCCCTTGTCGTAGCCGCTGCCCCAGTTCGGGTCGACGAGGTTGGCGGCCAGGGCGAGGGAGACCTGTTCGGCGTCCCAGCCCTTGAGGTTGGGGATCTCCAGGCCGCCGATCTTCTTCGCCTTCAGCTTCTTGAGGTCGCTGATCAGTTCCGGCCAGGTCTGCGGAACCTGCTTGATGCCCGCCTTCTTCAGCAGGTTCAGGTTGGCGTACAGGCCGATCGGGATGTTCTGCTGGACGAAGTCGTACGTCTTGCCGTCGACCTGCGTGTACGGGGCCAGGTTGGGCATCATCCGCTTGACCCAGGGCTGGTCGCTGAGGTCGGCGAGGAAGCCCTGCTGCTGCCAGGTGGTCAGGCGGCTCTTGTTGACCATGAGGACGTCCGCGGCGGTTCCCGCGGCGAGCCGGGTGTTGTTGTAGGCGTCGTACTCGGTGTTGGCCACGTACTTGTAGTCGACCTTGATGTCGGGGTGGGCCTTCTCGAAGGCGGCGTTGATGGCCGGGATGTCGGCGATCTCGTTGCCGCCGCCCTCGAAGCCGACCACGGTGAGGAGGGTCTTTCCGTCGGCGGTGGTGCCGGAGGAGGAGGACGAACAGGCGGCCAGGACGAGGGCGAAGGCCGAGGCGGCTGCGACTGCGGTCAGCCGGCGAAGGCGAGTTCTCACTGCGGGCTCCTTGGAGGGTGGGTGGGGCGGACGGGATGGTTGCTTCGGCGCGGGGGGACGCATGCGCCGGCGCCCGTCAGGGCTGGTCGAGTTCGTAGGCCGCGGTCCGGGACTGGATCTTCCGGATGCGTGCGACGTCGAGCTTCTCGGTCCGGTCGAACCGGTAGACGCCGTTCTGTTCCTGGAAGACGTCGGTGAGCTGCGTGAAGCAGTAACCGAACATCAGGGGGTCGTCGATCAGGACGCCCACCAGGCCGGCGAAACGCTCGTACCAGGCCTCTTCGCTCCGGGGCGTGGTGCCGTAGCCCCAGGAACCGGTGTCGGGCAGCCCCGCCTGGTCGGTCGGCCAGTGGATACCGCCGAACTCGCTGCAGAAGTAGGGCTGTTGGGCGTACGGCAGGGACCAGGCGCTGCCGTCCGGTGCCGCGTTCACGTACGGCTTGCCGTCGGCGAGGCCCGCCATGTCACGCGCGAAGCGTTCGGGGTCCTGCTCGTAGTTGTGGGAGTCGTAGACGTCGGTCTCGGGCACGCGGTGGGAGTATCCCGAGCTGTCGATCACCGGCCGGGTCCGGTCGGCGGCCTTGGTGGCGAGGAACATGCCCCGGGTGACGTCGTCGAGGACGGTGATGCGGTCGGTGATCTTCTGGAAGGTCTCGTTGAGGGGGCACCAGCCGATGATCGATGGGTGCGAGTAGTCCCGCTGGAGGACTTCGAGCCACTGGGTGATGAACGAGGCGGTCGGAGCCTGGTGTTCGGGCCGTGCTCCCGCCCTGGCGCCCCAGTCGCCGAACTCCCCCCACACCAGGTAGCCGAGACGGTCGGCGTGGTGGAGGAACCGCTCCTCGAAGACCTTCTGGTGCAGGCGTGCGCCGTTGAAGCCGGCGGCCATCGACAGTTCGATGTCGCGCACGAGGGACTCGTCGTCCGGCGCCGTCATCAGGCCGCCCGGGTACCAGCCCTGGTCCAGGACGAGACGCTGGAAGACACGCCGCCCGTTGAGCAGGACGGCGTGGCCGTCGATCGTCACGGACCGCAGGCCCGCGTAGCTCGCGACCGAGTCGACCAGTTCGCCCTCGGCGGTGTGTATGTCGAGGGTGAGCGTGTACAGGTGCGGGTCGCCCGGCTGCCACAGCCGGCGCCGCTCGGCGGGGATGTCCAGGACGAGGTGTGCCGTGGGGTCCGCGTCGAGCGGAGCCGTCGCCTCGGTGATCGTTCCGTCGTTGTCGGCGAGGACGGCGCGGCAGTGGTGGCCCGGGGCCGTGGCGGAGACCGGGAGGTCGAGCAGGAACCGGCCGCCGGCCGTGTCCGGGGTGATGCGCGGCCGGAGCAGGTGGACCCGGGGGACGGGCTCCAGCCAGACGGTCTGCCAGATGCCCGTGGTCCGCGGGTAGAACGCCTCGTAGGTGTCGTACCGGGTGGACTGCTTGCCGCGGGCCTGGACGCCGGCCCGGCTGTCCCGCGCCCGCACCACGAGGTCCGGCGCGGTGCCCGGGGCGGCGAACTCGGTGATGTCGAGGGTGAAGCCGCTGAAGCCGCCCCGGTGGCGGCCCACCTCGTGCCCGTCGACCCACACCGTCGTGTCGTGGTCGACGGCCTGGAAGTGCAGCAGGACGCGCTGCCCGGCCCATTCGTGCGGGATCCGGAGCGTGCGCCGGTACCAGACGGCCTCCAGGAAGTCCTGGCAGCCGATGCCCGACAGCGGGGCCTCGGGGGCGAAGGGGACGGTGATCTCGGAGGCGAGTTCCCGGTGCAGCAGGCCGCGCTCCAGACCGGTGTCGGCCTGGTCGATCTCGAACTGCCAGGTGCCGTTGAGGCTGAGCCAGTCCCGGCGCACGAACTGGGGCCGGGGGTACTCCGGCCGGGGCGGGGCCGCGGGGGCGGCCACGGTGGGACCGCCGCCGTCCCGGGGACCGGGACCGTGTCCCGCCGGGGAGGCGCCGCTTTGCATCGATGCAAAATCGTTCACGCCACGGAGTATCAGACGATTCTTTGCAACGATGCAATCCGCCGTTCATAACGAAACGGCATCGAGCTCACACGGGTCGGGCGGCCCCTGGACCGACTGTGCTCTCCCTGACCACCAGTCGATGGGAAGCCGTGATCTCCACGGGCGCGTCGTACGTGTCGGACTCGATCCTGGCCAGGATCCGCTCCACCGCGGCACGCGCCAACTGGTGCTTGTCGGGGGCGATGGTGGTCAGGGTGGGGCTGCTGTAGCGGCCGTCCTCGATGTCGTCGAAGCCGGCCAGCGCCAGGTCCTCGGGGATGCGCAGGCCCCGGGAGAAGGCCACGCGCATGGCGCCCAGGGCCAGCAGATCGCTGAAGCAGAACACGGCGTCCGGCGGGTCGGGGTGGTCCAGGAGCCGCGTCATCGCCGCGGCTCCGTGCCGGCGTTCGTAGTGCGGGATGGGCACCATGAGCGACTCGTCCACGGTGAGGCCGGCCTGCTCGAACGCCTCCAGGTAGCCGCGGGTGCGCAGGACCGCGGTACCGTCCGTGGGGTCCTGCTGGACGCCGATGGCGGCGATGCGCCGGCGCCCCAGGCCGATGAGATGGGCCGTCATCTCCCGTGCGGCGGTGACGTTGTCGATGGCGACGTGGTCGGCGCCGGAGTCGAAGATCTTCTCGCCGAGCAGGAGGATGGGCGCCGGGCCGTGCCGCGACTCGAGGTCGGCGGCGGTCAGGGCGAGCGGGCTGACGATCACGCCGTCGAAACTGACCGCCCGCGACGCCTCCATGATCAGTTCCCGCTCCCGTTCGACGTCGCCGTCGGTCTGGTCGATGAGGACGGCGTATCCGCGGGCGCGTGCCTCGCCGATGATCAGACGTACGAGTTCGGCGAAGTAGGGCACGTCGAGCGCTGGCACCACCAGCGCGATGATGCGCGTACGTCCCTGTTTCAGATTGCGGGCCATCAGGTTGGGGCGGTATCCGAGCGCGTCGATCGCCGCCTGGACCCGCACCTTGGTGGCATCGGTCACCCGGGCGTAGCCGTTGACCACATTGGACACCGTGCGGATCGAGACGCCGGCACGCTCGGCGACGTCTCGGAGCGTGGGGGCCGTCATGACGTGTTGACCTCTCTGGCCGGGCGGTGCGCGGCGGTGCGGACACCTGGTGCGGACAGTCTAGGTGATTGCATCGATGCAAAACTTGCCGCCAAAGCATTGCGCCAGGCCGTCGTGCGGCTCCATACTCCCCGACTGCGGGCATTGCCATCGTTGCAAAGGGCGCCCGCCGCGCCCGCCGCACCCGCCGTACCCGCGCCGTACCCGCCGCGCCCGCCGTCCCCGCACGGACGGGCCGCGCTCCCACCCGTCACCGCGCAAGGAGCCGCCATGGCCGCTTCGCCACCGCACGACCGTCGCAGACGGCGTGCGCGCCTCCTGCTCAGCCTGCTCGCCTCGGTCCTTCTCTGCCTGTTCGCCCTGCCGACCAGCGCCTTCGCCAACACCCCGGGCAACGTCCTGTACAGCCCCTCGTCCGGCACGGAGGGCATGGCCTACACCCGCATGATCCGCCTGCACTACAGCGGCTCGGCCGACGGAACACTGCTCGCGAGCTTCGAGCACTGGAGCACCGACGGCGGCTCCAGCTCGTATGTGATCCGCCGCAGCACCGACGACGGCGCCTCGTGGTCCACCCTGTCGACGGTCCCCGGCGACACCTTCTCCTACCAGCCCTTCCTCTTCGAGTATCCGCGGACCCTCGGGTCCTACCCGGCCGGAACCCTGCTGCTGGTGGGCGCCACACTGCCCGCCGACCGGTCCGGAGTGACGTTCCGGGAATGGCGCAGCACCGACCACGGCGCCACATGGACCTATGTGGGTGCCCCGCAGACCGCGCACGGAGCCGACGGCAGCGGAATCTGGGAACCCTTCGTCGCCCTGGACTCCGCCGGCAAGATGCTCATGTACTTCTCCGACGAGCGCCAGAACACCGCCTACAGCCAGTTCCTCGGGCACATCGTCTCCACGGACGGCGGTGACACCTGGAGCGCCAACCCCGACGGCAGCACGCGGGTGGCGCCCGGCGAGGTCAAGGACGTCGCCAGCGCCACTCGGGCGGACCGGCCCGGCATGATCACCGTGGCCCGTATCCCGTCCACGGGAACCTACGTGGCCAGTTACGAGGTGTGCGGTCCGCAGAACTGCCTCGTGCACACCAAGACGTCCTCCGACGGCGACACCTGGGGCAGCGGCCCCTCCGACCTGGGCACCGTCCCGCGGACCGACGACGGCCGGGAGCTGTACGGCACCCCCGTCATCGCCTGGAGCCCGGCCGGCGGTTCGAAGGGCGAGCTCATGCTCTCCGGCCACACCGAGTCACGCCTGGCCGGCGGGGCCCCCGAGAACCAGCAGGTGGTCCTCCTCAACACCGCCGGCGGCAGCGGCTCCTGGTCCTGGATGCCCTCGCCCATCGCGGTGCCCACCAGTGGAGCCTCGTCCAACTGCGGCATCAACTACAGCCCTGAGCTGCTGCCCTCGGCCGACGGCAGGAGCGTGCGCTACAGCGCGGCGGGCGTCGCCGGTCCCTACGACTGTCAGGAGCTCACCGGCACGGGCAACGCCGGCGTCCTGCCGTACACCGCCGACTTCTCCTCCGACGACGGTGGTTGGACGCGGTACGGCGGCACCTGGTCGGCTGCCGGCGGCACCTACACCGAGTCCGCCGCGGGCACCGGCGGCAACAAGGCCGTCACCGGCTCCACCGGCTGGACCGACTACACCCTCCAGGGAGATGTCCGCCTCGGCGGCACGAGCGGCAACGGCAACGCCGGCTTCCTGGTACGCGCCACCGACCCGACCACCGGCGCCGACGACGTCAACGGCTACTACGTCGGTGTCACCGGCTCCAGCCTCGTGATCGGACGCGAGAGCCACGGCTGGACCCAGCTGGGCAGCACGCCGATCTCCGGCGGCCTGTCCGCTGGCACCTGGTACCACCTGAGCGTCCAGGTCACCGGCTGCGTCCTCTCCGTCCAGGGCACGCCGTCCGGCTCCTGGACCAATCCCGCCTACCTGAGCCTGAACGACTGTGCCTTCTCACACGGCTCGGTCGGGGTCCGCGACTACGACACCACCGCCTCCTGGCGCGGCATCAGCGTCCGCACGGCGGGCGCCGTCACCGGTCCGGGCGCCACCGGCAAGTGCCTCGACGTCGACACCAACACGAACACCAACCAGAACGCGGCCCAGCTCTGGGACTGCAACCAGGTCCCCGGGCAACAGTGGACGGCCGCCGCCGACGGCACCCTGCGCGCCTTCGGCAAGTGCCTCGACATCGACAAGAACGCCACGGCCGACTTCAGCAAGGTCCAGCTCTACGACTGCAACGGCGCGGGCGGCCAGCAGTGGGTCCCCCGAGCCGACGGCAGCCTGTACAACCCCCAGTCCGGACGTTGCCTGGACGACCCCCAGGGCAACACGGCGAACGGAACCCAGCTTCAGATCTACGCCTGCAACGGGCTGTCCACCCAGGTGTGGCACCTGCCCTGAGCTTCGCTCTCGACGTCACACCGCGCAGCGCGGGCCGGGGGTCACCGCCGGCCCGCGCTCTGCCAGCCACGGGGGACGCGGTCCGCCTCACCGACCGGCTGGGTCGGCAACCACGGCTACCTGGGCAAGCCCGCCGACGCCACCTCCGGTCTGAACCTTCTCGGAGTTCGCAACTACGACCCGGTCACCGGCCGCTTCTTCGGGAAGCGACCCCAATGGCCTGTCCTGGTACTCGGGCTGGGGCAGCTCGATCGGCAGCTTCTTCTGCGGCGTGGGCGACAGCTTCGTCGGCGACCCGTGGCAGTGGAGCGTCAACAAGCTCTCCGACGGCTGGAACGCGTTCTCCGGCATGGCCAACGGCGACAACACGTGGTCCAACGGCTGGACGGGCTACTCGAACGAGACCCCGTTCCAGCTCGGCTGCACGGGCTATGTCGACGACCACCCGCTGGCCGACCTGTCCGGCGTCGACACCGGGTCGAAGTCGTATGTCGCCGGTCAGTGGACGGTCACGGTCGGCACCTTCGCCGCCGACGGCTACGCCGCCTACAAGGCGGTCAGCGAACGCTTCCTGGACGAGCTGGAGACGGACGGGGGCGAGAGCGGGAACCAGATGAACGTATTCCACGTTCTCAAGGCCATCTTGCGGGATGCCTATGACGATCGTCATGAAGGGGGGTTGTGGCCTCCGGGAGGTGCCCCTTTCCAGGAGGCGCGGCGCTCTCTGTCGCCGCGCCGTCACCCACCCCGGTGCGCGGGCCCTGATCCGTTACCTTCCGCAGCCAGGGTCGCCCGCACCCGCTGCTCCTCGCGAGCAGAGCCGACATCCCGTTCCAGGGGCGTGCGGCTCACGGCTGTCGCGAGGTCCTCCAAGGCCCTTTTTTGCAGTTCCGCTTCGCGCCGCACGACCGGGCTCCCGTTGCCGGCGGCGGCGTCCTCCCACGCGTGGAGCGCCTCCTCCACGCGTCCCCAGTCCGGATTCCTGTGCTCGCGCACGGCGACTGCTGCCTTCGCGGTGTCCGTCTCCAGGGCCTCGGCGAATCGCTCCGCCTCGGGGACGAAACGGCTGTCGGCCCGCGGGACGTGGCTCTCCATGAGCATCGCCGCGCGGCCGAACCCCTTGAGCGCCTCCTGCGCCTCCTGCGCCTCCCGCGACGTCAGACCCCTGGGGCGGACCGGTTCCTGCCGTGCCCGGTCGTATGCCTCCTGCCAGGCGGCACGTGCCTCCCTGCTCTCCAGCAGTGCCCTGCGCATGTCGGCGTGATGCTCCCGGGTCGGTTCGGCGTAGTCGCGCAGCACCGCGGCCGCGTAGCGGCCGTTGGCGGCGAGCCAGTCCGCGAGCCGGCCCGGCAGCCGGGGTGTCTCCCATGCGGGGAACACCACGTACGCCAGCATCGCCAGGGTCCCGCCGAGCAGGGTGAGCACCACCCGCTCCGGGACCGTCTGCTCCCATGCCTGGCCGCCCATGCCGAGCAGGAAGACGACGTACGCGGCGGTGAAGCACTGGGAGTAGGCGTAGCCGGTACGGTTCAGCGTGTACGACAGGCCCACCGAGACCACCGCCAGCGCGCCGAACACGTGGGCGTCCGGGCCCAGGGCCCGCACCATCCCGGTGGCGAGCGCGACCCCCGCCAGGGTCCCGGCGAGACGGGCCACCGCACGCGCGTACGTCCGGTGGAAGTCCGGCCGCATCACCATCACCGAGGCGATGGGCGCCCAGTAGCCGTGGCCCAGGGGTAGCCGAGCGGCGATCAGATAGCCGAGCGTGGCCACCGCCGCCAGGCGGACGGCGTGCCGGAACACGGGCGAGTCCTGGCGGAGCTCACGGCGCACCGCCCGGACGACGACCGGGACCAGCCGGAGCATTGTCGGGCGCACCAGGAACTCGGCGCCGGCGGGGCCGGGCGGCGTGGGCGTCCTCCCGGGCGCGCAGCCGCAACCGGCGATCTCCAACGCCTCGCCGAGCAGTTCCACGAGCCGCTCGGCGGCTTGCCGCGCTGGGCCCTCCAGCACCTCGTGCTCCTCGTCGACGCGCAGGACGTCCGTGCTCTCGGGCCGCACCTCGGCGGGAGTGCCGCGGCGGATCGACCGGGCGGCCGCATCCAGGACGTCGGCGGCCGCGTCGAGCAACTCCCGCGCGCGGTCCCGCCCTGGTCCCTCCGCGGGGGCGCCCACGTCCGGGTCGGCGAGCGCCGCGACCACCGGTCTGATGCGCTCGGCGAGTCCCCGGGGGCCGTGCAGGACGGGGGGACGGGTGCGGGCCTGTGACGGCGTCACGGCAGCCGCGTCCCGGGCCGTCATCAACGGCTCCGGGTCGAACGGGGCGGTCGGGTCGTGCCGCAACCGGCGGGCGTAGTCCGCCACGGCGGCCAGGGCGTCGGCGAGCGCGTCACGATGCGCTCCCCAACGCCGGATCGGGAACAGCAGGATCAGCACGGCCTGCGTCACGCCCCCGAGTGCGATGACCCCGGCGTGCTCCAGGGCGCGCCCGATGCTCGTGGGCAAGGTGATGGTCACGAGCATGCTGCCCACGGTCGTCGCGGCGACGATCCCAGCGGTCGATCCGACGGCCCACGCCATACCCGCGGCAAAGGCCCATACGGCCAGCAGCGGCAGGAACGTCACGAGTCGCCCCGCCGCCAGGTAGCCCACGAAGGTGCTGAGCGCCAGACCCGCGCCCGTGCCGAGCGCGACCACCTTGCGCGGACGCCAGCTGCGCTGGAAGGTGGCCCCACCCGCGGAGTAGGCGCCGAGGGCGGCGGACGCCGCATACGCGGGGGAGACCAGCCACAGCGTCGGCCCGATGACGATCGCCACCCCAGCGGCCGCACGCAGCGCGAGCAGGGGCTCCAGCCGCGTCTCCTCGATCGTGAGCCCGGATCGCACGACCTCCCCGAAGGCCCGCAGCCACGTCACGGGTGTCCGCCTGGCCGGAACGCCCTGGCGCGTCGCGTCGGCCTGGTTGAGGTGCGGCAACCGTCGGGCAAGGAAGCCTCCCACACGACCCGCTGGCCGGCCGGCGGCCGCAGCCGCCGGAGGGGGTGCTGCCCCTGCGGACACTGCTGAGCGTCCGCCGTCCGTCCGCCAGGCCGGAGCGCGGGCAATCGTTGTTGGTTCAGGTCCGGCCGGAGCGCGGCGATTGCCCCAAGCCCGTCCGGCGGACGGGCAGATCGCCACCCGTCCCCCGGACCGGCCCAGGGGAAACAGGGGGCACGGCGGCCCCGATTCTCTTACCGCTTATGGCCGTTCCCGTGTCCGTTCGGATGCAGGACCACCTTGGTCCAGCCCTCGTCACGGGCGTCGAAGTGCTCGTAGGCGGTGGGGGCCTCGTCCAGGCTGAGTTCGTGGGAGACGACGAAGCTCGGCTTCGCCTTCCCGCCGGCGATCAGGTCCCGCAGGGCCCGGTTGTACCTCTTCACCGGCGCCTGCCCGGTTCCCATGTGCTGGCCCTTGAACCACATCATGCCGAAGTCGATCGGGACCTTGCCCTGGGCCTCCAGCTCGTTCTGGGCCTCCGCGCCGCCGGGGTCCTGGGGCAGGAACACGCCCACCACGCCGATGTCGCCCGTGAACCTGACCGAGTCGATCAGGCCGTTGAGCGTGAGGCTGGCGTCCTCGTGTCCCTGGGGGTCGTGGGCCTGGTAGCCGACGCATTCGCAGCCGTTGTCGGCGCCCAGACCGAGGGTGGCCTCCTTGACGACCTCCGCCGGGTTCTGCTCGGCGGTGTTGATCGGGATGGCCCCGATCTCCTCCGCCTTGCGCAGCCGGTCGGGCTGGTGGTCGGCCGTCCAGACGCGGCCGGCACCCTTGAGGAGGGCGGAGTAGGTCGCCATCAGCCCGACGGGACCGGCCCCGAAGACGATCGTCTGGTCGCCCGGCTTGACGTGGGCCATCTCGGTGGCGTGGTAGCCGGTGGGGAAGATGTCGGCGAGCATCACGTAGTCGGTCTGCCGCTCGGCGGCGTCCTCGCCCAGACGCAGCGCGTTGAAGTCGCCGTAGGGCACGCGCAGCAGCTCCGCCTGGCCACCCTGATAGGGGCCCATGTCGGCGAATCCGTAGGCGGCTCCGGCGAGGGCCGGCTCCGGCTGCATGGTCAGGCAGTAGTTGGTCAGACCCCGCTCGCACTGCTTGCAGAAGCCGCAGGCGATGTTGAAGGGCAGGACCACGTACTCGCCCACCTGGACCTTGCGGACGGCCGAGCCGACCTCCACCACCTGGCCCATGTTCTCGTGCCCCAGGGTGCGGCCGGACTCGAACGAGGTGCGGCCCTCGTACATGTGCAGGTCCGAACCACAGATGTTCGTGGTGGTGATCTTGACGATGATGTCGCAGGGGTGTTCGATCTTCGCGTCCGGTACGTCCTTCACTGTGACCGTTCGCGGTCCTTCGTATACCGCTGCCTTCATGATGACTTCCCTCGATGTCGCGGCATGGCGGTGATGGAGAGGGCGCAAAGAGCCTGACTCTCGGAATTGCTGCGACGGGGTCCGGGGCTCCGGCACGCCTCTGCGGGCCGTTCCTGGATCAGGTGGAACGGTCGTTTTGCCGCCGGCCCCGCCAGGCGGAGCTTCGGCGCTCCGGCGGCGTGCCGTGCGGGTCCCCGTCGACCCCCGAGACGAAACAACCACGAACCGACCGATCAGCGGAAATCTCCGGACCCGGACGACCACCAACCGACGGCACATCTCCGACTGAGGTCACCCGCTAGTCACCGTGGGTCGTCCTGCAGCACGCTGCGACGCTCCTGTTCGCGCTTGGAGTAGGCGGCTGCCCGGATCGCCTCGTCGCTCTCCAGGCCCGATCCCAGCGCGCCACCCACCGTGGCGACCGAAGCGACGAACCAGGCCAGCGTCCAGTACTCCGTGGCGTGCAGCTGCGTTCGTGTCGTGGAAGCGAACAGCCGGTCGTTGAGGATGAACAGCGCCCACACCAGGTCAATGACCAACAAACCCGCGTAGCAGACGACCACCCCGATGCCGACGGTCATGATCGTGGACGCGTTGTAGAGAGCCGCCCTCTTGCTCGCCTCCGTCGAGACCTCATCCGTTCGATGCCACAGGTTCGCGTCCACGATCAGCCAGCCGATCATGAGCGCGACAGACCCGACCATGGCGATCACCAGGCGTGGCGTGCTCAGGGAGGTGGCCAGGGTCCAGACGGTGGAGTTCACGGTGGCGACCGCTGCCGTGGCGAGGGCGGCCGCCAGGGCTTTCGACAAGCCCGGCACCAGGCGCCACGGCCGGTTGGCGCGGACCATACCGCCGAGCACCCTCAGGTAACCGCGCGGCCCACTGACGACGTACCGCAGATCGGCGATCTCCTCCTCACCGACCTGGCCCGGATGGATGGGCGCGAGACGACGGATGAAGGGCCCCCGCAGCGGCTGACTCCCCGGAGGCCCTTCAGACCCAGTGGCCTGCGGGCCCGCCAAGCTGAGCACGGCTTCTTCCACGGCCTGCCGGGCCCTGGTCTGCAGCCGGAAGCCCCCCAGCGTGGGAAGAGACAGCAGCGCCAAGCCGTGTTCGTGACTCAGATCCACCACGAGCTTGCGCCCGTGCGAGTGCAGCGGAAGGTCGGTGAGGGCCACGACGATGTCCCAGTTTTCCGCACTTCCGCGGTCCATGATCCTGCGCGTCAACGTGGACAGGTCCTCGGTCCCCGCGGTGAAGGGCTCACTGACCACCTCGACGTCGAACCGCCGCCCCTGGCCTGACCTGTCGGCGAGCCGATCAGGAAGCACCCGGGCCATGCGCTGCGCGATCTCCGTCGGCGCATCCGGATCCGCCAGAAGAGCCACGACCGTAACGCCCTGAGACGACACCCGCATGACTCCCTCTCGTCGGCTGTCCCCGTGATCGCGAGTGCCCACAGCTGCCCCCGAGGTAACACCGCCGCCGCGTGACACGCCGGCCCCTGTCGGCTGGTGCGGGCGGTACGGTCAGATCTCTTCGTCCTCCCGGGGACAGGCGAAGGCCCCGACTGGTTCGGGGGATCCCCAGCCGGGGCCGATCGAGAGTGGGCGCGAAGGGCGGTCGCCTCGCGGCGGGGGCCCCATAAGGCTTCAGCCGAACGCTCGTCCTCATGGGCAAGGCGTGAGGCCCGGGGACACAGTTCCCTTCACGCCCACATACGGACCAACGGCGAAGCACTCTCGGATGTTCCCCGGGAGCGGGGCCCGGTGACGGCGCCTGTCGCGCGGTTCGCGGCGCGATCAGGTAGTCAGGAACGGTGAACAAGGACGCGACCGACCCCTTCGTACATGTCCGGGGCGCCAGTGAGAACAACCTGCGGAACATCGATGTCGACGTTCCGCGGGACGCGATGGTCGCCTTCACCGGCGTCTCCGGTTCGGGCAAGTCCTCGCTCGCGTTCGGCACGCTCTACGCGGAGGCCCAGCGCCGCTACTTCGAGTCCGTGGCACCGTACGCCCGAAGGCTGTTGCAACAGGTCGGCGCACCGCACGTGCAGGAAATCACCGGACTGCCACCGGCCGTGGCCCTGCAGCAGCGACGCGGGTCGCCCAGCTCGCGCTCGACGGTCGGCACCCTCACCACGCTGTCCAATCTGCTGCGCATCCTGTACTCCCGCGCCGGCACCTATCCGCCCCGGGCCACACGGCTGGAAGCCGAGTCGTTCTCACCCAACACCGCGGCCGGCGCCTGCCCGGAGTGCCACGGACTGGGCGTCGTGCACGACGTCGCCGAGGACCTGTTCGTCCCGGATCCCTCGCTGAGCATCCGCGAGGGGGCGATCGCCGCCTGGCCGGGCGCCTGGCAGGGCGCCAACCTGCGCAGTGTCGTGAACGGCCTGGGGATCGACATCGACCGGCCGTGGCGCAGGCTCAGGAAGAAGGACCGGGACTGGCTGCTGTACACGGACGAACAGCCCTCCGTGTACATCGAGCCGGAGGAGGACCGCGTCGACTACGGCTACCAGGGCAGGTTCTGGAGCGCCCGCAAGCACGTCATGCACGTCCTCGCCGACTCCAAGAGCGAGAAGATGCGCGAACGGGCGCTCCGGTTCGTCAGGAGTGTGCCCTGCCCCGCCTGTCACGGCAGCGGACTGCGGCCCGAGGCGCTCGCCGTGACCTTCGCCGGACGTTCCATCGCCGAGATCAACGCGATGCCGCTCACCGAGGTCGTGGCGCTGCTGCGGCCCGTCGCGGGGCGGTCCGAGGCCGACGCCACCACGTCGACCGCCCGCTCCGGGGAGACGACCGAGGTCGCGGTCCGGATCTGCGGCGATCTGGTCGCGCGGATCGACGTACTGCTCGACCTGGGCCTCGGATATCTCAGCCTCGGGCGCCGCTCGACGACCCTGTCGCCCGGCGAGGCGCAGCGCCTGCGGATCGCCACCCAACTGCGCTCGGGGCTGTTCGGCGTCGTCTACGTCCTCGACGAACCCTCCGCGGGCCTGCACCCGGCTGACGCGGAACCGCTGCTGGACGTGCTGGACCGCCTCAAGGCGGCGGGCAACTCGCTGTTCGTCGTGGAGCACGACATGGACGTCGTACGGCGGGCGGACTGGGTGGTCGACATCGGCCCCGGTGCGGGCGAGGGCGGCGGACGCGTGCTGTACAGCGGCCCGGCCGCCGGTCTTGAGCGGGTGGGTGAGTCGGCCACGAGCCAGTACCTGTTCGGGCGCGCCCAGCCGCTCGATCACCGCCCGCGCACACCGCACGGCTGGCTGCACCTGCGCGGAGTCTCCCGCCACAACCTGCACGACGTGTCCGTCGACGTACCGCTCTGCGTACTGACGGCGGTGACGGGCGTGTCCGGTTCCGGAAAGTCGACGCTGGTGACGCAGGTGCTCGCCGAGGTCGTCCGCGGTCACCTCGGTCTCGTACCCGAGGAGCCCGACGAGGCGCAGCTGGAGGTCGATGTCCAGGACGCGTCGGGGGTCGAGTCGTTCGACCGGCTGGTGCTCGTCGACCAACGGCCCATCGGCCGAACTCCCCGGTCCAACCTGGCCACGTACACCGGGATGTTCGACGCGGTGCGCAAGCTGTACGCGGTGACGGACGAAGCCAGGGCGCGCGGCTACTCGGCCGGGCGGTTCTCCTTCAACGTGCCCGAAGGACGGTGCGAGACCTGCCAGGGCGAAGGATTCGTCGCGGTGGAACTGCTGTTCCTGCCCGGCACCTACGCGCCGTGCCCGACCTGTGAAGGCGCCCGGTACAACGCCGAAACGCTGGAAGTCACCTACCGCGGCAAGAACATCGCGGAAGTACTGGCGCTGTCCGTCGACGCCGCCGCCGAGTTCCTGTCCGCCGTCCCGGCCGCCTCCCGCAGTCTGGAGACGTTGCGCGAGGTGGGACTGGGGTACCTGCGGCTGGGCCAGCCCGCGACGGAACTCAGCGGTGGTGAGGCGCAACGCATCAAACTGGCCACCGAACTGCAGCGAGCCCGCCGCGGGCACGCGCTCTACCTGCTCGACGAGCCGACGGCGGGGCTGCACCCCTCGGACATCGCGCTGCTGCTGCGCCAGCTGCACCGGCTCGTCGACGCCGGCAACACGGTCGTCCTCGTCGAGCACGACCTGGCCACGGTCGCCACTGCCGACTGGGTCATCGACCTCGGTCCGGGCGGCGGCGACGCGGGCGGGCGGGTGGTCGCGGCGGGCCCGCCGGCCAAGGTGGCGAGGGCCCGCCGCAGCGCCACCGCGCCCTATCTCGCGGCCCGGCTCGCGCGCCCCTGACGACGGAATCGCGATCGCGAATCCCCGGGCACCTGCGGCGACACCCGGTGGCCGGATGGTCTCGCGCATCAGCCCGGTGCGCGAGTACGCCGACTTTGCGGCAACCGGGGGACCCGACCTGCCGCGGCAGTCCAGCAGCCCGGCTGTGAGCGGTTGCCTGTGGCAAGAATGACCCTATGCACTTGGTGATCGCGGGTGGACACGGAAAGATCGCGCGCCGGCTGACCCGGCTGCTCTCGGCGCGCGGCGACAACGTCACAGGGCTGATCCGCAACCCGGACCACGCCGACGACCTGCGCGCGGACGGTGCGGAGCCAGTGGTGTGCGATCTGGAGCACGCCTCGGCAGACGAGGTGGCCGGCCACCTTGGCGGCGCCGACGCGGCACTGTTCGCCGCGGGCGCCGGACCGGGCAGCGGCGCGGCCCGCAAGCAGACGGTGGACCGGAACGCGGCCATCCTCCTCGCCGACGCGGCCGAGCGCGCCGGGATGCGCCGATTCCTGGTGATCTCCGCGATGGGCGTGGACAGCCCGCCGCCGCCCGGCACCGACCCGGTGTTCGCCGCCTACCTGAAGGCCAAGGGCGAGGCGGACGCCGACATCGCCTCCCGTCCGGGACTGGACTGGACGATTCTGCGCCCGGGGATGCTGACCGACGACCCCGGTAGGGGCCGCGTCACGCTCGCCGAGCACACCGACCGCGGCCAAGTGCCGCGCGATGACGTGGCTGCGGTGCTCGCCGCCCTGCTCCACGAGCCCAGGACCGCCGGGCGCATCTTCGAGCTGATCAGCGGGTCCACTCCGGTCGAGGAGGCGGTGCGCGCCGTCGCCGGCGGCTGACGCAGCACTCCGCCCTCGCCCGGGTGCGGGGTAATGACTGACTCCCGGGCGCTTTCAGAGGCGCTGCGCAGCGAGGCCGACACGGTGTTCCGCAAGCCGAGGGACGCCTTCGGTTACGTCATGAAATCCGGAGCCCCTGATCACGACGCCCGACGAGCCGGGCGAGCGTACCGCAACGGAACAGCACCCGGACGTCCCCCGGAGCGAGCCATCCCAGGCGGAGGGCGAGCGGGGCGACGACGCCTGGCGCCACTGGACGTCCCGTCTTTTTCCGGCCCTGTCACCGGTTCCCGGCCCGCCTGCCGTCCAGCAGTCCGTGCAGGTGCGCGGCGGCGTTCTCGATGTCCGCGTATTTCTGCTGCGCGGCGCGTACCCCGGCAGAGAGCACACCGCAGCGGTGGACGCGCTCGAAATCGCCGTAGGGAAACTTGTACCGGCCCTTGGTCTCCTCTCCCATCTCGTCATCGATGCCCAGGTACCACCTGGCGTACTCGCCGAATCCGTGCTCCTCGAGGTAGGCATTCTCGTCCGCTGCCGAAGGCCGGTGCTCGCTCCACTCGTCCCGGTCGTCCAGGACGATCCGGCCCTCTTCGGTCAGTTTCTTTGCGTGGCCGAACGCCATCGCGTTCAGTTTCACCGTCATGCCGTTCACCGCCGTATCGACTGTCGTGTTCAGATGTCGGCTGCTGCCGCCCGGATATCCTGTCGAGCCTGCTCCATCAGCTCGTTCAAGTCGCCGACCTCAGGAGTGAGTTCCCGCGCGCGGCGCGTACCGTCCGGGCGTCGGCGCGGGCAGTGCCTTCTCCTCGCCGGGGATGGCCGGAACGACAGGCGCCGCGAGCCGCACCTCCGCCATGGCCGAGCAGCGCCTCGACGCCGTCCATGGCCGGTCGTGGGGACCCGGGCGCTTCGCAGGAGCCTTGCGGGAGGCCGTCGGGGAGTCCCGCGCCCGCCACCTGCCGGACGACCGTTACGCGCCGCCGGACCGGCCCGGCAAGCCGGGCGGAGCATCCGGCACCCACCGGAACCGCGGCGTCTACTACGACGGATGGAAGCCGTCCGAGACACCAGTGAGGCTGAGCGGCGAGGAACTCCTCCAGCGCGTCCGGGACCACTTTCCCCACGCGGTCGACGGCGGCATCGAACGAGTCGTGCGGTGGCTCCGCAGGGGCATGATCATCGTTCTTCGTCTCCGTCTTCTCGCTTCTCGTGGGTCAGCCGCAGGCCGCCTTCTTCTGCGGTGTCCGAGGGCGCGGGGCCAACCATGCGGCAGGGGCCGCACCAGGTGGACCACGCCGGATTCCTACCGGTGCACACGGAGAGTCTCGAGCACTCCCCAGGGTGACGAACCGGGTGGCTCCACGCCTGCGTCTGGCAAGTCAGGAATGCACAGGTCCGGTCGCCCCACGAGTACGAGAGAAGGGATCCACACAACTCGGGTAAGTCGGCCCGTGAGCGGGTACGCGACATGCCGCTCGCTTCTCTGAAGGCTTCGAGGGACGGAGTGGTCCCATGGCCGGCAGTCGGTCGCACAGCCTGTACCACCGCTACTCCCACCGGAAGGGCAGCCTTCCGAGGGGCAGCGCCGGGCGGCACCCCACGGCCGCGCGGGGAGGGCCCCGCCCGCCCGCTCGCACCCCGGCCGACCATGCCCTCCACGAACTGGTCGGGCTCTCCCACGCCCTGTTCGGCACTCCGGACGAAGGCGAGATCCTGCGCCTGGCCATGGACCACGTAGCCGCCGCGGGGCCATACAGCGCCGAGGCCGGATACCTCAAGGTGGGCGGCGACCTGGTCCCCAGTCCGAGGGACGGGCAGATGCCTGCCTTGGCCGTGAGCCGGAGGGTGCGGGAGCTGGCCGGGCAGGACGGCAACGTGACCGTACCCGGCAGGCCCTGGGGCCGGGCCCTGGGGCTACGCGGACTTGAGGGACTCCACGGCTACCTCGTGGTCACGTCCCGCTCCCGGCCCACCGAGGCCGAGCGATCCCTGCTCGCCACGCTCGTCCGGCACACCGCTGCCGCACTGTCAGTCGCCTTCGCACACCGCCGCCGACGCGAGGACGCGCTGGAGCTGCACCGACTGAGGGACGAGCGCACAGCCCTCCAGCGGCAGCTGATCTCTGTGGTGGCTGAGCTGGGCTACGAGCGAGCCGTTCACGCGCTCATGGCCGGCGTCGCTGCCTCGGATGGCGGCGAGGAGGCTGTCACCCGCGCACTGCACGGGCTCACTGGACTTCCTGCGCTGGTCGAGGACCGCTTCGGTCGGCTGAGGTCCTGGACCGGCCCCAGCCGCCCCGTCCCCTATCCCGAGCCGGACCCAGTGCGTCAGGACGAAATGCTGCACGCCGTCGCCCGTCAGGCCGGGCCGGTGCGGATAAGGGACCGGCTGATCACCCTGATCCGCCCGCACGGCGAGATCCTGGGCGTGCTGGCCCTGGTCGATGCCCGGGACGAGGCCGACGAGCACACCGTGCTCGCGCTGGAACACGCTGCCGCGTCACTCGCGCCGGAGCTGACGCATCTGCGTAATCTGGCCGAAGTGGAGCTGAGGCTGAACCGCGAGCTGGTGGACGACCTCCTGGCAGGGACGGACGAGGCGAGCGCCTACGCCCGGTCCGAGGCAGCCGGACACGACCTGCGCCGCAGCCACTACGTCGTCGTGGTGCAGTGGTCGAACCGGACCGCCGACGATTCCTTCGCACAGACCGTGAGGCGGGCGGCCTCTGCCGTGGGCATGCGCTCGCTGCTGACCCGACGCTCCGACCACGTCGTCCTGGTCGCCGACGACAGGCCGCACCCCCGCGCGCTGTACGAGGCGCTCGCCCGGGAGACCGGAACACGGTCCGGGACGATCGGGGTGAGCGCCCCTTCCGACTCCCTGAACGACATCCCCCACCACTACCAGGAGGCGCAGCGCGCCCTGGACGTGCGCCGCCACTCCCGCGAGCGCTACGGCACGACGTTCTTCGACGAGCTCGGCCTCTACCGCATCCTGGGACCCGGCAACGATTACCACGAACTGGAGACGTTCGTACAGGAGTGGCTCGGGCAGCTCATCGACTACGACTCCCGGCACCACGCGACCTTGGTGGAGACCCTGTCCCGGTACTTCGACTGCGGCGGCAACTACGACGAGACCGCCGAATCCCTCGCGATCCACCGCAGCACGCTGCGCTACCGGCTCCAGCGCATCCGCGACATCAGCGGCAACGACCTCGCGAACGTCGAGGACCGGCTGAACCTCCAGGTGGCGACCCGAGTGTGGAAGATCGTGCTGGGCGGCCTCGGCTGACGCCTCGCTGGAACTCCGGTGGGAGTGGTGTCAGCAGCGCTGCGGTGGGTGGGCCGGGCGGCGGAGGAACATCTGGGCCGCCCTGCGGATGCCGGGACGGCCGGCGACCTGGTCGAGCAGCCGGGTGCCGGCTGCGGAGTCCTGGATACCGGCCGGGGTGACCAGCACCGCCGGGAGGAGACCGACAGGTCGGTCACGACGCGTCGCTTGCGGCCCACGATCTTCTTACCCGCTTCCGTGCTCTGGCTGGCGGAGGGAGCGCCGGTGGAGGTCTTCAAGTCCGTGCTCGGGCGGCAGGCGGAGGCCCAGGCGCGACCGCGGCGCTCGAAGCCTCAGACCGCAAGAACCGGGCTCACGTGTTGGCCTGCTTGATGCGTCTCCAGCAGACAAGCTGCAGGCGACGGTGATGAAGGCGTCGTGGCCTTCGGTGCGCCGCTCCCAGCGGACAGCGGGACGACCAGGGCGCGAGCTCTCGTTGGCGGCCCCCGGTGGGCGTCCTGGCCGGAGAGCCCCGACCGCTCCGCCTCCTGGCGGGCCCTCGCGCGCTCGGTGTCGTACTTGTTGCTCCCGGGTTCGGGCACGGCGATCACCTCCTGCCGGGCAGGGTCCTCCCGGCCCAGACCGGCAAACCGGGGGAAATCCGGCGGGTGAAGGAGGTGAGTGAGCCGCCCCTGCCGGTTACCGGGGGGCCCAGGATTCCGGATTCAGATGAGGGAGAAGGGGCCATGACTCACAGTACGAGTGCCCGGGACGTGGTGGAGGCCATCAAGGATGTCGACTTCCCCGCCGGCAAGGACAGGCTGATCGAAGCGGCGAGCCGGTCGGGCGCCGCGCCGGATGTCGTCAAGGCGCTGCGCGGCATCCCGGCCGAGCAGTACGCCAACCGCGAGGAGGTGGCCCGGTCGGTCCGCGTGGACCCCGCCTCCGACCTCGGGCTGAGCCCGGCACAGCGAGCCGAGCAGGCCCGGGAGGGCGGCAGGCCGGGACAGTCCCAGCATCTGCGCGAGGTGCCGAAACCGCCAGTCGAGGAGGAGCTGGACAGCTGACGGCCGGGCCGCTCGGTGCCGGTCGCGCCCCTCAGCGGCCCGGCCGGAGCGAGCTCCTCCTCGACCTCCAGGCGGGGCAGCCTGCCGGCGAGCCACGCCGCGGCACCAGTGGTGGCAGCACGGCCCGCACGGACTGGACCAGCCGCAGCCAGGCGGGCGCGCACACGGCATGCCGGGAAGTGCTCGCCCTGTCCGCTGACTGGCGCCGACGAGATGGCCCTGGAGAAGGAACCGGCGAAACCGCCGCCCGCTGGGGCGGGCGTGCCGCGGAATGGCCGTTTACCATCGAGCGCGGAAGGCAAGGCATCCCCGGAATTCCCCCGTCATCATTCCCCTGTCGTCGATCGACCTGGCCGCTCACGAGGATCTTTCTTCAGGCCGGTTAGAACTGCCGAAAGATAGAGGCCGTGAACGATTCGAATGACACGGACAGGACCCTTGAAAAGGTGGCGGAGAACGCGGACAAACGCGGCCCGCAGCCGACTCGAAGCGCCTCGCGGCATGCCGCGGCCGGGTGGGAGGCCGCCCGCGGCACCTCTTCGCCGCCCTCGGCACCGTGTGCACCTTCCAGGCGCACCGCAACAACCACGATCCGGCAGCGCCGCGTCCCGCCGGGCTTCCGCGTCCCGGGGGCCCGTCCGCGCGCTCGCCTGCGCACTCCCGCCCGCCGCGCCGGGTCCACCTCCGTGCTCCGCACCCGGCGGATACACCGTACCGGCCGTCTCTGACCTCGTCGGCGGCCGCGCCCTCGGACATGCGCCGCCCGGCGTGAGTCTCCGGCACGCGCGGGTACCGGCACCAGCCGCCTGTCCCCACCCCACGGCATGAGTATCGTCCGCCGCCGTCGGAGCCAGAAAGAGAATTCATGGTGCTGTCTGCACTGCTAACAGCCGCCGACCCGCCACAACTCCTCCCCGCGCGTGAGCAGATGGCGTTCACACTGGGCTTCCACATCATCCTGGTGCCTTTCGGCCTCGCCTTCACCTTCATGATGTTGGTCTGCCACTACCGGGCGCTGCGCCGCGGCGATCAGCAGGCGCTGGTCCTGGCGCAGCGGTGGTCCAAGGTGGCCGCCGTGCTGTTCGCGGTGGGGGCCGTGTCCGGCACCGTGCTGACGTTCGAGCTGGGGCTGCTCTGGCCCGGGCTCATGGGCGAGTACGGGCCGGCCTTCGGGTTTCCCTTCGCCGTCGAGGGTCTCTTCTTCTTCCTCGAAGCGATCTTCGTGGCCATCTACATCTACGGCTGGAAGAGGCTGCCCCCGTGGCCGCACTTCTTCACCGGCGTCGTGGTCACCCTGGCGGGCGTCGGCGGAACGGCCTCCGTCATTGCGGCCAACAGCTGGATGAACCAGCCCGCCGGAATCGCGGTGCGGAACGGGCGTGTGGTGGGCGTGATCCCGGCCCAGGTCTTCTTCAACGGCGCGTTCTGGTGGGAGATGGTGCACATGCTCCTCGCGGCGTACATTGTCGCGGGGTTCATGGTCGCGGGCGTGTACGCGTGGGGCCTGCTCAAGGGGCGCCGGGACCACTACCACCGGCTGGGGTTCGCCGTGCCGTTCACGGTCGCCGCGATCGCCATGCCGGTGCAGTTCCTCGTCGGGGACACGATCGCCCGCCAGGTGTACGACAGGGAGCCGGCGAAGTTCTCCGCCATCGAACTCCTACCGACCACCGGTGATCACGTCCCGGAGACCCTCGGCGGCATCTTCGCCGACGGCAAGGTGCGCTACGGCATCCAGCTTCCCGACGTGGCCTCGATCCTCGCCGGTTTCACCCCGTCCACCATGATCAAGGGCTTCGACGCGATCCCCGCAGCGGTACGCCCCACGGACTCGGTCGTCAGCATCGTGCATCTCGCCTTCGACGTCATGGTCGCAACCGCATCGCTCCTGCTCCTGCTGGCGTTCTGGTTCGCCTGGCTGTGGTGGCGGCGGCGCGAGGTGCCGACCAACCGCTGGTTCCTGCGAAGCTCCGCGGTCTCCGGGCTGGTCGCGCTCGTCTCGCTGGAGAGCGGCTGGGTGGTGACCGAGGTCGGCCGCCAGCCCTGGACGGTTGTGGGACTCCTGCTGACGGAGAACGCTGTCGCCACGCAGGGGAACCTGTGGCCCCTGTTCGCCACGGTCCTCGTGATCTACGCGTGCGTCGCCGTCGGCGCGTTGTACGTCCTGCGAACCTTGCGCCGCCGCTGGTCGGAGCAGGGCACGGAGGCCGTCGTGGTCCCGTACGGCCCCCGGGCGGCGCCGGCGACGAACGGGCACCCCCTCGGAGGAGATGAGGCATGAGCGATTTCATCGCCGTGGTCCTGTTCACCGGGGTCATCGCCTACGCCCTCTTCGGTGGCGCCGACTACGGGGCCGGCTTCTGGGATCTGACAGCCGGCGGCGGCGCGCGGGGACGTCCCGCACGGGAGCTGATCAACGTCTCCATCAGCCCGGTGTGGGAGGCCAACCACACATGGCTGATCTTCTGCTTCGTCACGATCTGGACGGCCTTCCCCCAAGCATTCACCGCCATGACCACCACTCTGTACATCCCCCTGGGCCTGGCGGCGCTGGGGATCGTGGCCAGGGGCTCGGGCTTCGCCTTCCGGCATGCGCTGCCCCAAGGGCGGGGAGAGCTGATCAGCGGTGTCGCCTTCGCCTGTTCGTCGGTGCTGACCCCGTTCTTCTTCGGCACCGTCGCGGGCGGGATCGCCTCCGGCCGCGTCCCTTCGGCCGGGCACGGCGACGCGCTGTCCAGCTGGCTCAATCCGACCTCCGTTCTCGGCGGCGTCCTCGCGGTCACCGTCTGCGCCTACCTCGCCGCCGTGTTCCTCACCGGACAGGCCCAGCACCGAGCGGACACCTCCCTGGAAAAGGCGTTCAGCCACCGGGCCTTCGGGGCGGGCATCGTTGCGGGACTGGTGGCGCTCGTGGGCGTGTTCGTACTGCGTGCGGACTCCCCGCGCCTGTTCCACCAGCTCAGCATGGTGGGTGCACCGCTCCTGGTCGTCTCGGGCCTGTGCGGCCTGGCCGCGCTGCTCCTGTTGCGCAGGGGCAGCCCTCCTGTCGTACGCACCCTGGCGGCCATCGCCATCACCACCGTCGTCGGGGGATGGGGAGTGGCTCAGTACCCGTACCTCCTGGGCACCCACCTGACGATCCAGCAGGCGGCGGCTCCGACGGCCACCTTGTGGGTGCTGATCTTGGTGTCCTGCGTCGCGGTTGTCCTGATCGCACCCTCGCTCCTTCTGCTGTACAGCCTGCAACTGCGACGCAAGCTCGGCTGACGAGGAACTGCCGCCACCGGAACGCCGCGCGCGGCGTCGTCCCGGAGTCACGGTCCGTCGGAGGCGCGGTGAGGCGGTGCGACGGGATCCGTCTCCACCTGCGCGGTCACCGCCACCCCTCGAGACGGCGCACACCGTCACCGCTGATGCCTACCCGGCGCACCGCGGGTCCCGGCCGTGGGAGCGGGATACACGGAGTTGGATTGTGCCGGACGGGTTGTGGGAGATGGCGAAGCCGCTGATCCCGCCGTCGAAAGTGCGGCCTCAGGGCGGCGGGACACAGGACACCGTCCTTCACCGGCTCGACGACGCCGGTCTCGTCGACGTCACCCGCGTCGTCCTGGAAACCGCCCATGTTCAGGGCGATAAAGGGGGGGCGACCACACAGGTCCGAGCCCCCGTGGACCGCGGCAAGCCGCAGGACTTACGACCGCGCCGACCTACGGAAATGGTTACGTGGCAAGCGCATCGGGGTGCAGATCGCACGCAAAGGCATCGAGTCCAGCGAGCGATTGGGCCGCCGCCGCTGGGTGATCGAACGCAGTCAGCCCAGCACTTCTTCGATCGGGGCGTCGGCGTCCACGTAGCGCACGAGCTTGCGGTTCGCGAATTCAACGATGCCCACGTCGCCGAGTTCGCGCCCGTAGCCGGAGCGCTTGATGCCGCCGAAGGGCAGCTCCGGTCGGGACGCGGTCGGGTGGTTGATCCATACCATGCCCGTCTCCAGCCGGTCCGCGACTCTGCGAGCACGTTCCGGGTCGGCGGCGAAGACCGCGCCTCCCAGGCCGTAGGGGGAGGTGTTGGCCAGTGCCACGGCCTCGTCCTCGTCGGCGACCCGGTAGACCGTGGCGACGGGGCCGAAGAGCTCTTCCCGGTAGGCCCGCATGTCCGGTGTGACGTCGGTGAGAAGGGTCGGCTCGACGAAGGCGCCCGGCAGGTCGGGCCGCCCGCCGCCCAGCACCACCGTGGCTCCCTTGTCCACCGCGTCACGAACCTGCTCCATCAGGAGTTCGGCCGCGGCCTCGGAGGACAGCGGGCCGAGCGTGGTGGCGGGGTCGACCGGATCTCCCGGTTGCACCTCGCTCATCCGGTCACGCAGCCCGGTGACGAAGGCGTCGTAGACGTCGGCAAGGGCGATGAAGCGCTTGGCCGCCACGCAGCACTGCCCGGTGTTGCCCATCCGGCCGAGGAACGCGGCGTACACGGTGCGCTCGAGGTTGTGACCGTCCAGCACGACGAAGGGATCACTGCCACCCAGCTCGAGGACGGACTTCTTGACATTGCGGCCGGCGATCTCGCCCAAGCTCACGCCCGCCCGCTCGCTTCCGGTCAGTGACGCTCCCTGCACTCGGGAGTCATCGATGATCTTCCCGACGTCTCTGCCCCGCACGAAAAGATTGGCGTAGACCCCGGTCGGCACACCCGCATCCGTGAACAGCTGCTCGAGTGCCAGTGCGGACTGGGGGCAGCTACTCGCGTGCTTGAGCAGGATCGTGTTGCCGAGGACGAGGTTCGGACCCGCGAATCGGACGACCTGGTACAACGGGAAGTTCCACGGCATCACACCGAGAAGGACGCCGAGCGGCTCGTTCACCAGCACGGCCGTGCCCTCGGGCACCGGCAGGGGTCGTTCTTCCAGCAGTTCGGGGCCGTGCCCGCCGTAGTAGGTGAGGATGTCGGACGCGAGGTCGACCTCTGCACGGCTCGAGTTGATCAGCTTGCCGACCTCAAGGGTCAGGAGGTGCGCCAGTTCCTCCTTGCGCTCCCTCATGAGCCAGCCGGCGCGTTGCACGAGGGCCCCCCGGTCGGCCGTCGAACGGGCACGCCAGTTTGGAAAGCTACAGTGCGCCGCGTCGATCGCGCGCCCTACGTCCTCCGCGCTCAGCGGCGGGAACTCACGAACCCTTTCACCGGTGTACGGGTTGACCGTGGCGATGGAGCTTCCCTGGGCAGTGACATGGGCGTCCATGACGCCTCCCTGGAGTCGGGGCACCTCGGGTTTCCACGCCCGGACCCGCTCACACGTGCTGATTCGTCCCATACCACGGCAAACTGAGGCACCCGGGTCCTCTGTGGTTCACGTCGAATGCGCGGAGTCGCCGCCCCCGAGTTCCGCTACGTCGGCGCTCTCATGGTGTGGCTCTTCGCCTGTGCGCAATACGACGAGCTCAACCTGGCCGGCGAGGCCCTGCACACCACGGTGCGCGGAGGCGTCAAGCCGTGGGTGGTCGTGGTCACCGCCGTCCGTGGGCGGGCGCGGGCCGGGTCGGCGTGGCAGGCTTGCAGGGGATCCGTGCCGTTCGTCGCAACACAGCAGCGAAGGAGGACGACGCATGGATGAGCAGGAATTCGTCCGTACCGTCGCCGAGCGCACCGGACTGAGCCGGCAGGAGGCGGCGGACCTGACCTGGGCCACGCTCGAGACGCTGGCCCACAGGCTGAGCCCGGGGGAGGCCAGGGACCTGACCACCGAGCTCCCCGAGGGCCTCGCGGAGGCGGTGCGCCGGGGAACCACGGAGCGCATCGAGCGCTTCGGCCACTACGACAGCGTGCGGCGCGTTGCCGAACGCACCATGCTCAAGGAGGAGGAAGCCGACCGGGGTGTGCGAACCGTACTGGCCGTGCTCCGGGAGGCGATCAGCGAGAAGGAGTTCAGCGACCTGATGTCGCAGCTCGGAACGGACTTCTCCCAGGCCCTCGAATCCGCCGGGTGACCCCTGGGCCTTCGGCACGGCGCCCGCGTCACGGCGCCAGCGGCTTGGACGCCGCGTGTGTGCCGGGGCACGGTGGGTGATACCCGCGGACCGCTGGTCCTTCGCGGCCGCCATGGCGCGGGCGCACACGAAGGTATGGTCATGACGGCTGACGTGCCCGAGACCTCCTCCGGCAGATCCGTGCGTGTCGTACCGGTGGCCGATCCCGGTCTGCCGTCGGAGATCGCCCGGGCTCTCGCCCCCCCCGGTTGCCCGACCATCTCCGCCGGGCAGTCCGTGCTCGGGTCGAATGGCAGGTCGACACGATGACCGCCCCGCTCAGCGTGAGCGAGCAGGCCGCGTCTCCGACATCGCCGAGGCCGTCAGAAACCACCTGGACGTGGGACGTGGCGATCTTTCTCACCGACCTTCCGCGGCGGGCCCGGCCTTACCCGATCAGCGTCGAGGCGACACCGCACTCCGTGCCGCGCTCGTCTCCCTTGCCGCCCTTGGGGTCCGCCGCCTTCGGCGCCGGGGTGCGGCAGGCCGTCGCGGATGTCGTCCGAGAGCTGGTCGCGCACGAGGAGACGTCCAGGCCCCCGGAGGCGATCGGCCGCCCGCCGCGCGAACCGGTACCGGACACCCGTCCCGGCCAGCCCCGGCGCTACGTCGTGCCCGGCCTGCGCGGCCACGCTCGACTCGTCGCCGGCATGGAGTACGCCAACCGCCCCTGGCGGCTGTCCGGCTCCCGGCTGTCCGGCTCGCTCTCCCGGGCCCTTGCGGGCGTGTTCGCCACGGCTACGGTCCTGTTCATCACCAGCGCCACCTGGAACCTCGCCACCGCGCTCGGCGTGCAGCATGCCGTCATCACCGCTGTGTCCGCCGTCGCTCTCACCCTGTGGATCATCGTCGACCACCAGCTCCGGGAGCGCGGCACCCACCTCCCTGCACAGCCCCAGCCCCTGTACCCCTACAACCTGTTCACCCTGCTCACCATCGCGCTCACGGTGGTGGTGCTGGCCACGGCCCTGTTCGCGACTCTGGTCGCCGTCTCCTTCCTGTTGATGGACGCGTCCGTCCTGCGCAAGTTCGTCGGACGGCAGGTCGCGTCGGCGACTACCTCTTCCTGGCCTGGTTCGTCACCGCCATCACGATGATCGGCGGATCCTTCGGCACCGGCCTCGAAGGGGACGAGAAGGTGTCCGACGCCGCCTATGGACGACGGCAGCGTGAGCGTCAGCGGATGGTGCGGCAGATGTCGCGGCCGGAGCGAGGCGGACGCAGGGGGCCGGACACCACCGGCGGGTGACGTCCGGGCCGCGGTCCAGGTGTCACAGGGCGATGACGTGGAGGTCGACCAGGTCGAGCAGCGCCCGCAGAGCCGAGCTGGGCCGCCGGGTCGACGACGTGCCGAGATGCATGCTCCAGCGGAGCATGGTGTCGTGCACGTCCAGGACGTCCAGGACGTGCAGGCCGGGGGTGCGGGCAACGGCGAACGCGGGCAGGAAGGCGATGCCCAGACCGTGCCGGACCAGTGCCGCCCCCATGTCGATGTCGGGCACTTCCAGTGCCACCCGGCGTACGACGCCCGCCGCCGCGAACGCCCGGTCGACCACCTCGCGGTTGCCGTAGCCCGGCGGGAAGTCCACGAAGGGCTCCCCCGCGAGGTCCGCAAGTGCCACCTTTCCCCGCTGCGCGAGGGGATGGGCGGCGCTCACCACCAGGACGAGCGGCACGGTGGCCAGCTCCCGTGCGTCGATCCCGGCGGGCTTGCGTTCGGGCAGCGACAGGAAGGCCACGTCCAGGTCCCCGCTGAGCAGCGCGTGCGCCAGTCCCGCCGAGCCGGCCGTCGCCAGCCGCAGCCGGACGTCGATCGCCGGGTGCCCCGCGTGCAGCTGTCCGAGGAGCGCCGGCAGGTCCACCACTTCGACCGAGGCCATGGCCCCCACGTTCACCGTGCCGCTCAGCGTGTCCTGTGCGGCGCGCACGGCGTCCTGGGCGGCCTGGGCGGCGTTCAGGGTGGCCCGAGCCTCCGGCAGCAGTGCGGCGCCCGCCCCGGTGAGCCGGACCTGCTGCGACGTGCGCTCGAACAGCGCGCAGCCGAGCTCGCGCTCCAGTGAGCGGATCGCGGCGGACACCCCTGACTGCACCACGTGCAGCCGACGGGCGGCACGCGTGAAACTCAGCTCCTCGGCGACAGCGATGAAGTGCTCCAGCTGGCGTAGCTCCACACGAGAAGTATCACTCACATTGCTGGAGCCCAGCAAAAACATTCGTTGGCACTGATTGTGGCTGGTGAGGAGGATGGAAAGCGTCATCCGTTTCCGCCCGAGGAGGGGTACCCCTGCCTGCCGTTCCGACGCCGCTGAGCCGTCCCACAGCCGACGCTCCCGACGACCCGACCCACCGGATCCCAGCACCCGCTCCCGCCGGCCTACCGCCCCGTACCCCCGCCGACCTGCCGCCCCGCGCCCCCGCCCGGCGCCGTGCCTCGCACACGACCGGCTTCTGGTTCGTGGCGGTGGCCTTCACCGTGCTGATGGCCTTCGGCACCGCGCCGACCCCGCTGTGGCCGCTGTACGAGGCCCGGGACCACTTCGGCGCGACCACGGTCACGGCGGCGTACGCCTCGATGGTCGTGGGCGCGGCGGGCGCCTTCCTCGGACTGGGACACCTGTCGGACCGGCTCGGCCGGCGGCGCATCATCGTCCCGGCGCTGCTGGTCGGCATCGTCGCGTCGGTCGTACTGATCGTGTGGCGGGACCTGCCGGGGCTGATCGCGGGCAGAATCCTGAACGGTGTCGGACTGGGGCTGATGGCCTCGACCGCGACGACGTACCTGCACGACCTCCACCACGAGGCCCGTCCGGAACGGACGGGTTCGGTGCTGCCCGGCATCGTGGCGACCGCCGCCAACCTCGGCGGCCTGGCCTCAGGGCCCCTGATCGCCGGAGCCGCCGCCGAGTGGCTTCCCGCGCCCCTGATCACCGCCCAGGCCATCTTCACGCTCGTCATGGCGGTGTGCCTGGCGCTGGTGCTGTGCACCCCGGAGACCGTGGACCTGGAGCTGCCCGCGGCCGAACCGCCCAGCAGGTTCGTCCTGCGCCCCGGCGGCCGGCGGACGTTCGGCGCGGCCGGCGCGCTGGGCGCCTTCGCCTTCGCGATCCTCGGCCTGATCTCCTCCCTCGGGGCGAGCGTGCTCCACGGCACCCTGCACACCGACTCGCACCTCGTGGTCGGCCTGGCGGCCTTCCTCATGTTCGGTTCCGCGGCGGCCGCCCAGCTGGTGCTGGGACGCCTCCCACTGCCCCGGGTCCTGACCGTGGGGGCAGTGGTCTTCCCGGTCGGCCTGGTCCTGTGCGCCGTCGCCCTGTACCACCCGGCGCTCTGGCTCTACCTGGTCGCCGTGTCCCTGTCGGGAGCCGGCTCCGGGCTGCTGTTCAAGGGAGGCGTCGAACGTGCCGGTTCAGTGGCCGAGCCCGCCTCACGCGCGGGGGTCCTCGCCGTGTTCTTCGTCGTCGCGTACCTCGGAATGGGCCTGCCCTCCGTCCTGTTCAGCATCGCCCTGCGGCACTTCGCCGTGCAGACCGCGATGATCGGCTTCGCGGCAGCCCTCTCCTGCGGCGCCGTCGTGTCGGTCGCCGTCGCGTTGCGCGACCGCGCACCCGGTCCCGGCGAGCTCCGGGCGCAGTCCGCCCGCCCCTCCTGACCTCCCTGCGGCGCATGCGACACGGCTGTCTGGGAGGCGCCGACCTGGGCACCCGGTGCGGGTGCGCGTGACAGGGATCCGCGGCAGACGGGAGGCCCGAGATGTCTGCGGAACCGGCCAGAACGATTGCGCTCCCCGCCGGTGAGGAGATCGCGGCGCTCGGGCAGGGCACCTGGTACCTGGGCGAGGACCCGGCCCGGCGTGAACAGGAGATCGCCGCGCTGCGGCTGGGCGTGGACCTGGGCATGACCGTCGTCGACACGGCGGAGATGTACGGTGACGGCGCAGCCGAGGAACTCGTCGGGGAGGCCCTCCGGGGACGCCGGGAAGAGGTCTTCCTCGTCAGCAAGGTGCTGCCCGGCCACGCCGACCGGAAAGGCACCGTCGCCGCCTGCGAGGACAGCCTGCGGCGGCTTCGTACGGAACGGCTGGACCTGTACCTGCTGCACTGGCGGGGACGGTGGCGACTCGAGGAGACCCTTGCGGGATTCACCGACCTGATGGAGGCGGAGAAGATCCGTTACTGGGGCGTGAGCAATCTCGACGTCGCCGACATGATCGAGCTGACCACCCTCTCCGGTGGCGACGCCGCGGCCGTCGACCAGGTGCTGTACAACCTGTCCCGGCGCGGCATCGAGTGGGATCTTCTCCCCTGGTGCCGTGAGGCCGGGGTGACAGTCATGGCCTACTCCCCGATCGAGCAGGGGCGGCTCCTGAAGGTCGAGGCACTGGATGCCGTGGCCCGGGCCCTCGGAGCCACGCCGGCCCAGGTGGCACTCGCCTGGGTGCTGGAACAGGGGGTGGCCGCGATCCCGCGTTCCGGATCACCCGACCACGTTCGGGAGAACCGCGGCGCAGCGGACCTCCACCTTCCCACCGAGGCACTCGACGCCCTCGACGAGGCGTTCCCGCCGCCCAGCGGGCCCACGCCCCTGGAGATGCTCTGAAGGAGTTGACAGGATGTCGCGCCCGCTCGTCGTCGGAATGGGAGGTTCGCTGCGCACCCCGTCGACCAGCCTCACCGCACTGTGTGTCGCGGTCGAGGGGGCGGCCGATGCGGGCGCCGGCACCCTGGTGATCGACCTCAGACGGCTGGCTCTTCCGTTCTACACGTCCGAGCACGGGATCCCTGCGTCCGCCCGCCGGCTTGCGGACACCGTTCAGGCCGCCGACGCCCTGCTGTGGAGCAGCCCGACATACCACGGGTCGGTCAGCGGCGCGTTCAAGAACGCGGTGGACTGGCTCGCCCTCCTGGCCGACCACGACCCGCCCTACCTCAGCAACAAACCCGTGGGGATGCTGACGACCGCCGGCGGAGTGCAGGGCCTGCAGGCGATCAACGCGATGGAGTTCATCGTGCGGTCGCTGCGCGGCTGGGCCGTGCCGCTGGTGTTCGCGGTCCCGCGGTCCTCCCGGGTCTTCGACGGCGACGGACGCCTCACCGACCAGGCAGTAGCGGACCAGTTGCGCGGCCTCGGCGCGGAGGTGACCAGGGCGGCCCTGCAGTTCCGGGCGGAGGGCACGTGCGACTACGCGCAGGAGCGGCCGTTCGGGGCCGTCCGGGACTGAGCCCGGCCCTGTCACGCAGGGGGCGCCGGGGTCGTGCTTCCTCAGGGTCCGGTCCGCTCCACGGGCCGCCGGTGCTCGCCGCGCACCCCCAAACGCCCGGGCGGGAAGTGCGGCAGCACGTGTTCGGCCAGTTCGTCGATTACTTCGGCGACCGGACGTCGGCTGTGCTTGAAGTTGATCAGCAGCTGGTCGATGCCGATGTCCTGCCAGGCCCGCATCATCGCCAGGAACGACACCCGGCCCACCGAGAAGCCCTGGTGGATGCGCCGGGGCAGGGTTAGCGGGTCCTCGGTCAGGTCCAGATAGGTGGCCTGTGCGTACGGCTTGAACCCACCGCCTTCGCCTTCGGTCAGCTCCCGCCACCGCTGGATGTTCTCGGCCTGCTGCTGGAGCGGCGGGGTGTAGTACAGCCAGCCGTCCGTGTTGTCGGCGATCCACCGGACGTCCTGCCTGCCGCGTCCCGTCATCAGTACGGGGATCCGCCGGTACACCGGCTTGGGCAGCAGATCGGTGCCGTGCATCCGGCCGAGCGGCGACTCCACGTGCGGGAAACGGTGCTCGAGGACGACACGGAAGTACTCCAGCGACTGCCGGAACCTCTCGGCCCGGCCGCCCAGGTCCTGACCGACGGCCGGGAACTCCACGGGGCGGTCACCGGTGGCCACCCCGAGCAGGAGCCGGCCGCCTGAGAGCTGGTCCACCGAGGCGGCCGCCTTGGCGGTGTGCAATGGATGCCGCAGCGGCATGACGATGCTGGCGGTCCCCAGTGTGATCGAGGTGGTGCGGGCACTGAGCTGCCCCAGGTACACCCACGGGTCGAAGACCTGCCCGGCGTCCCCGAAGCCCGGGTCCAGCAGCGGCACGTCACGGACCCACACCGAGGCGAAGCCGGCCCGCTCCGCCTGCTGGATCCGCTCGATGTGCCCGGCCAGGGACGGCACGGGCCCTTCGAAGCCCTCCAGGGGCGTGATGGCGCCAACGGTCATCCTGCCGCCCGGATACGCCCTGGCCATGGCCGCGTGCTCGGAGAACGGCCGCTGCGCCCCGCCTTCGACGTCCACGGGTCCGCCGGCTGAAGGAACTGTCGATGGTGTCATGCGATCCTCCGGCGATTTCATGCCGGGTCCGGGCGCATCAGACGCGTGCTGAGGTCGCGCAACCGGAGGTCCTCGCGCATCCCCTCGCCGACGTAGCGCCGACGTTCCGGCAGGAGTTCGCTCTGCGCGCCGTGTGTCGGGACGAGGGAGACGAGCGTGGTGCTGCAGGCGTCCTGGGAAAGCACGGTGAGGTGGTGCGGCCGGTGGCCGTCCACCCGGATCTGCCAGTCGGGGATGACCCGCACGTCGCGGAAGAACGTCCCCTGCGGCACCTCGGCCTCCATGCCGCCCGAGGTGCCCGAGACGCAGAACGTCCGCCCCTCGACCAGTGTGACGGTGGCCGCCGTGAGTACGGGCGGTTCCGTCTCCTCGGTGACGGCGCTGACCTCGTCGGTCATGGCTCCTTCTAGCCCGGGGCCCCGACGAGAGCCTCGAAGTCCCGGGGCAGCTGGGATATCACGTGGCGGAACTCGCCATCACTGACCGCGTCCCTCAGGGTGGTCAGCTCCGCCCGTACGCCCTCGCGGGCCTCGTCCGGGCTCACCCCTGCTCGCCTGCTCACCCGATTGATGAACTCGTCGAGTCCGAAGGGCTCGGCCTCCGGAGTAGGAGAGACCAGCGGTTCCTTCAGCGGCTTGGGCAGTTCGGACGCGAGGTCCTCCGCCTCACCCCTGGTGAGCCGCTCGGCCAGGGTTTCGAGGGTGGCACGGGTGAGGGATTCCGCCTTCTCCGGGGGGACAGGGGCGCGCCGGGTGATGGTGTCGAGGAAGGTGTTGTAGTCCATGAGTCGTCCTTTTTCTGAACCTTTGCAACTGCCTGGCTTGGGACCTGAGACAGCCACCGAAGGGTGCGTCGTGCGTGTGGGGGTGGCGGGCTGATGCGCGTCATGGTGCATGCGCCTCAGCAGAGGCCATTTCCATGCTCCGGATGTGGGCCACACCCTGCCTGCTCCCGGCGGGCGGAAATGCGGCGGGCTCCATAGACCTCCGAGCACAAGTGCAGGCGGCCTCCGCCACGGCAAAGGGGACACCGGCACCGGTCTGCCGGATGTGCGTCAGGGCGCCGTTCCTGTGGTGCGGCGCGGTCGGCTTTCCCGCCGTCGTTCCCGCCGTCGCGTTTCCGGCCGGCCCGTTCGGCGTCGAGAGCGTTCGACGGCGGCGAGCTGTCGGGCGATGTCCATCAGCCACACTGCCAGGTCGTTGGACCGTGGGGCGCGGCCGGCGCGGCTCTCACTCGCACCCAAGAGATGAGCATGACCTGGTCAGACACGGTGCTTGCCCGCCCCGCTTCCTCCAGGGCTCTCGCAGCCGGGGTGCGGCGCTTGGGGGGATGGTCGGGGTGGTGGCTGATCTGGTGTGTTGCCGGCTTGTTGAGGGGCGGGGTGATGCCGCTCGTCGGGGTGCCCTGACACAGTCCCGCTTCCCCGAGTTGGCCATGTCGTCCGGTCAGCGGCTCTCGTTCGAGGCGCTGCAACGCCGCGCAGTTTCCTGCGGAGGGACGGCCATACGGCTGACCGGGGGATGCCCGCGCATTCCATGCTGCTCTGCCAGGGTAGGAGGGGGTGTTCTTTTTCGGCCTGGGATGCGGAGGCGCTCAGCGGGCGGGCTCTGCGAATCTCGACCGGTAACAGCCGATGGCGGCGCTGGCGGGAGCGAACGACGCCGTCCGGTTCCCGGTGAGGAGGCGAGAGGCATGACCGTGATGGGTGTGTCGAAGTTCGAGAGGTTCTTCCGCGCCGCCGCAGGCCTCGACGTGGACAAGAACGACCTGAAGCGGTACGGCGACTTCGTCGACGCCAAGCTCTACGACCTCCTGGTCGTCGGCCAGGCGTCGGCCAAGGCCAACGGCCGGGATACCGTCGAACCGTGGGACCTACCGATCACCAAGGGCCTCCAGGAGAGCATCCACCGGTTCCGGCGGCTCGACGAGGAGGTCGAGCTGAAGCCGATCCTGGAACAGCTCGCCGCGCACCCTCCCCTCGACAGGACACCCACCCAGGAGACCGAAGAGCGCTACCCCGAGATCATCGGCGGTCTCAGCGTCGCCCTCTCCGAGACGTTCAAAATCATGTATCCGGATGTCAAGAACCCGCAGACCAGCCACTGGGACGGTGTGACCGCGGTGTTCGACCGGCTGCTGTAGCAGTCGCGCCCCGGTGCATGTCGCCGATCTGAACGGACATGCCGGGCGGGGGCCGGAAGGTGGGGACGGGAGCCTTCACCGAGGCCACGCAACAGCCTGTGACCCGGAATGCCGTTTCGGGGAGGCAGAGGAGGGACTGCGCGCCGAGAGGGTGAAGGAAGTCCTCGACGCGCGTGTCGAAAGGCACACGGATGCCCTTTCACCCCAACGAACATCTGCGGCTCAGTGTATGAAGGCCGTTCCGACTGCGCAGAGGGGCGGGTGTTCGGGCCGGGAGGCCAAGCCGTCCTGGTTCCGGGCAGCTCCGGCTGATCGCGGCACGTACACGCTCGGGGCACCCTCGGCCGCGCCTTGCAGTCCCCGGTCCGGAAAAGGGATCCGGACGGGCCCTGCCGGGTGTCCCTGCCGCTCGCGTCGTACAACCGGCGACTCGTGAAGGGAGCCGCACCATGACACAGGAACTGCAGGGGATGCGGGTGGCGATTCTGGCCACCGACGGCGTCGAGCGCGTGGAACTCGACCAGCCGCGCGGTGCGCTGCAGGGCGCAGGGGCGAAGACCGAGATCGTCTCGCTCCATCCCGGCGAGATCCAGGCCCGCCAGTTCGACCTCAACGCGGCAGGAACCTTCCCCGTGGACCGCCTGGTCGCCGACGCCTCCGTCGACGACTACCACGCCCTGCTCCTGCCCGGCGGCACCATGAACCCCGACCAACTGCGCATGGACCGCGACGCGGTGCAGTTCGTCAGGGACTTCATGGCCAGCGGGAAACCGGTCGCATCGATCTGCCACGGCCCGTGGACGCTGGCGGAAGCCGACGCCGTGCGCGGCCGCCGCCTGACGTCCTGGCCAAGCATCCGCACCGATCTGCGCAACGCCGGCGCGGAGGTCGTCGCCGACCAGGAGGTGGTCGTCGACGGGCAACTGGTCACCAGCCGCGGCCCGTCCGACCTGCCTGCCTTCTGCGCCGCCGTCGTGGAGCAGTTCGCCCGGGCGCACCACCCCATGCCCGGCTGAGCCGACGGCCAGGTCGCCGCGGAGAGAGCAGGCGGTACACGGTGACCGTGGGCTCGCTCTCCATCCCACGGGCTGGTCATCCGTGGCGGTCGCCTCCGTACGGTCCCCGGTCCGTAGCGTCGCGCGGCCGCGTCGAACGTCGCCACGCCCAGGGACAGGGTCGCCGCGGTGCGCCGTACCAGCTTCGCCAGGCGCAGATGGCCCCGGGAGGACAGCCGTCGCGGTACGGCCGGAGGGCAGCGGCCCGCGCAGGGCAAGCCCGAGGATCTCGCGCTCGTCCGCGCCGTCAAAAGTGCTGTGCCGCTGCTCGTCCGCAGGCACGGTGATGTCCCGGGTGCCGCCCGCCTCCTGAGTGTCGAAGCGGGGGGAAGCCCTTGCGTTGGACGGTCGACCATGGAATCACTCCGATTTCCTCTGGGCTTCAAGGAAGTACATCCGCGAGCCCCTCTCCCTCGTGCCGGGCCGAACCCTGAGGTACCCCGCCGCGAGCCGCGTGCCCGAGTCGTCGTCCCGCCTCCTGTCCTCGCAGACCGACCGCCGGTGCCACTTTTCGACCCGCTGGGCGCAGGCGGGGTGACCGGGCGAACAGCCACTCTGGGGCCTGTCGGGACCGCTCGGCGGTCCGTCGGCGGAAGGAGTGGCCATGACCGAGCAGGCCCGCAGGGCCGTTGCCTCGTACTCGACGTACCAGGAAGCCGAACGTGCCGTCGATCACCTCGCCGACCAGGGCTTTCCCGTTCAGAAGGTGGCGATCATCGGTCGGGACATGCGCCTGGTCGAACAGGTGATCGGTCGAATGGGGTACGGCGGGGCCGCCCTCCACGGCGCAGCCACCGGAGCGCTGCCCGGCGTACTCGTCGGCTGGATCTTCGGGCTGCTGAACTGGCTGAATCCGGTCGTCTCCGGTCTGCTCCTCGCGCTGTACGGGCTGATCTTCGGAGCGGTGGTCGGTGCGCTGCTCGGCGTGCTGTTGCACGCGGCCCAGGGCGGCCGCCGGAACTTCGCCTCGGTCCGCTCGATGGAGCCCAGCCGGTACGACGTCGTGGTGGACGAGGACGTCGCCGATGAGGCCGTCCGGCTGGTCGCCGGGCTGGACAGCGGGGCCGCCGCGAACACGGAGAGCGCCTCCTCCAGGGGCCGCCGCCCGCGCAGCGACGCCGCCCCCAGCTGAACGAGTTTCGAAGCCGGGCGGACAGGGCCCGGAGGATGAACGGTCGCCGACGGACGTCGACCGCCGCGGAAGGAGTTCCTCATGGCCAAGGCAGTGGGCATCGACCTGGGCACCACCAACTCGGTGATCGCCGTGTGGGAGGGTGGCGAGCCGACCGTCGTGCCCAACAGCGAGGGCAACCGCACGACACCGTCCGTGGTGGCCTTCACCGACACCGGCGAGCGCCTGGTGGGCCAGCTGGCCCGCCGCCAGGCGATCCTCAACCCCAAGGGCACCATCTACTCGGCCAAGCGGTTCATCGGCCGGCACTTCGACGAGATCCCCGACGAGGCCAAGGCCGTCGCCTATGACGTCGTCCCGGGAGACAACGGCGAGGCCCGCTTCAAGGTGCGTGACAAGCTGTACGCGCCTGAGGAGATCAGCGCCCTGGTGCTGCGCAAACTCGCCGACGACGCCTCCAAGCAGCTGGGGGAACGGGTCACGGAGGCGGTCATCACGGTGCCCGCCTACTTCAACGACGCCCAGCGCACCGCGACCCGTGATGCCGGACGGATCGCGGGACTGGAAGTGCTGCGGATCATCAACGAGCCGACGGCGGCCGCCCTCGCGTACGGCATGGACAAGAAGCAGCACGAGACCGTTCTCGTCTTCGACCTGGGCGGCGGCACCTTCGACGTGAGCATCCTCGATGTCGGCGACGGCGTGGTCGAGGTGCGTTCCACGGCGGGTGACAGCCATCTGGGCGGCGACGACTTCGACCGGCGTCTGGTCGACTACCTCGCGGACGACTTCCAGAAGGAGAACGGCATCGACCTGCGCAAGGACCCGCAGGCGCTGCAACGCCTGTTCGAGGCGGCGGAGAAGGCCAAGACCGAGCTCAGCTCCGTCTCCCAGACCCAGGTCAGCCTGCCGTTCATCACCGCCGACGCCTCCGGGCCCAAGCATCTCACCGACTCGATCATGCGGTCCACGTTCGAGCAGATCACCGGCGACCTGGTGGAGCGCTGCCTCGGTCCGGTCCAGCAGGCCATGGCCGACGCCAAGGTCGGCGAGAGCGACATCGACGAGGTCATCCTCGTCGGCGGTTCCACCCGCATCCCCGCCGTCCAGGCGCTGGTGCGCCGGCTGACCGGCGGCAAGGAACCCAACATGAGCGTGAACCCCGATGAGGTCGTGGCCCTGGGCGCCGCTATCCAGGCCGGGGTGCTCAAGGGTGAGGTCAAGGACGTCCTGCTGCTCGACGTCACCCCCCTGTCGCTGGGCGTGGAGACGCGCGGCGGAGTGATGACGAAGATCATCGAGCGGAACACCACCATCCCGGTGCGCCGCAGCGAGACCTTCTCCACCGCCGAGGACAACCAGCCGGCCGTCGACATCGTCGTCCTCCAGGGCGAGCGCGAGCGGGCCGCCGACAACCGGGTCCTCGGCCGGTTCCAGCTCACCGACATCCGGCCGGCGCCGCGGGGCGAACCGCAGATCGAGGTCACCTTCGACATCGACGCCAACGGCATCCTCAACGTCAGCGCGCGCGACAAGGACACCGGCAAGGAACAGGGCATCACCATCAGCGAGAGCTCCAACCTGGACCGGAGCGAGGTCGAACGCATGGTCCAGGAGGCCGAAAGCAACCGGGGCCAGGACCAGGCACTCCGCGAGGCCGTCGACGCCCGCAACGAACTCGACGCGATCGCCTACCAGATCGAAAAGCGTCTGAACGAACTGGCCGACGCCGCGCCCGCGCACGAGAAGGCGCGAGCCGAGATGCTGGTGGCAGAGGCCCGCGACGCGGTCAAGAACGAGGCCGGAGTGGACAAGGTCAGGCCGCTGATCTCCGAACTCCAGCAGGTCCACGCCGGGCTCGCCGCCCACCAGGCCGAAGCCGCGGCGGCGAGTGGTCCGTCGGACACCACCGGGCCGGACGCCTCCGGGCAGGGTGGTGCCGGGCAGGGCGGTGCCGGCGCCGACGAAGACGTGATCGATGCCGAGTTCGACAAGGGCTGAGGTACCCGCCATGCCGATCCCTCCCCAGGACCGATCGTCCGACCTACCGCCCGAAGGCGCCGCACAACCGCCGCAGGGCCACCTGCCCGAGCCCGCGCCGCCGACCACGGAGGCCGGACCGGGGCCCGACGCGGCCACCGGTCCGGCCGGGGTCGAGGACGAGTACGCGGCCGCGCTGAAAGAGGTCGAGGACCGCTGGCGGCGTGCTCTCGCCGATCTGGACAACCTGCGCAAGCGACACGCCAGGGAACTGGACCGGGAGCGCGCGGTCGAACGCGCCCGCACGGCGGCGGCCTTCCTTCCCGTCATCGACAACCTCGAACTGGCCCTGAACCACGCGGGCTCCGACCCCGGTGCGATCGTCGAGGGGGTTCGCGCCGTGCGCGAACAGGCCGTGTCCATACTTGAACGCCTTGGTTACGAGCGTCACGCCGAGACCGGCGTCCCGTTCGACCCCTCCCGGCACGAGGTCGTCGGCGTGGTCCAGGACCCCGACGCCGAACCGAACACCGTGGCGCAGGTGCTGCGCCCCGGCTACGGCGAGGCCGAGCGGCAGCTGAGGCCGGCCGCCGTGACCGTCGCCAAGCGGGAGTGAGCGGCCATGGCACGCGACTTCTACGAGGTTCTCGGGGTCCCGCGAGACGCCGACAAGGACGAGATCCAGCGGGCGTTTCGCAAGCTGGCCCGCAGGTACCACCCGGACGTCAACAAGGACCCCGAGGCGGAGGAGCGGTTCAAGGAGATCAACGAGGCCTTCAGTGTCCTGTCCGACCCCGACCAGCGGGCCCGTTACGACCGCTTCGGCGAGGACTTCCGGAAGGTTCCCGAGGACTGGGAGGAGCGGGTCGGTGCCGGCGCGGGACCCGGCGGCGGCTTCCGCTGGTCCACCGGGGGCGGCCCCCGGGTCCGGTACGCCACCAGCGGCTTCGGCGCGGAGGACGTCGACGTCGAGGACCTGTTCGGCTCGTTCTTCGGGGGCGCCGGACGGGTGCGTGTCCCCGGAGCCGACCAGGAGGCCGAACTGCCGCTCACCGTCGAGGAGGCCTACCGGGGAGGCCGTCGCACCGTCACGCTCGCCGGTCCCACGGGGCAGCCGCGGCGGTACGAGGTCGACGTGCCACCGGGTGTCACCGACGGGCAGCGTATCCGGCTGGCGGGCGAGGGCGGCCGGGGCAACGGTGACGCCCCCGCGGGGGACCTGTACCTGCGGGTGCGGATCCAGCCGCACCCCCGGTTCCGCCTCGACGGCCGGGACGTGTATGTGCAGCTTCCGGTCACACCCTGGGAGGCCGCGCTCGGTGCGACGGTTGCGGTGCCCACGCCGAGCGGGGCTGCGGCGAAGGTGAGCGTGCCCGCGGGCTCGTCCAGCGGCCGGCGGCTGCGGCTGCGCGGTGAGGGCATGCCGAACCCGCGCGGCACGAACGGCGACCTCTACGCCGAGCTCCGGATCATGGTGCCGTCCACGCTCAGCGACCGGGAGCGCGCACTCTTCGAGGAGCTCGCCGCCGTCTCCTCGTTCGACCCCAGGAGTACACGATGAGTGACCCACGCGCCGGGGCGCGCCAGACGTCTCGGCTGACAGCTCCCGCGCCGGCACACGTCCGGTACGCGATCGTGCCGGTGCCCAGGCTCTCTCTGCAGACCGTGGCCCGCCGCTCCGGCGTCCATCCCGACCTCGTCCGCCGGTTCGTCGCTCTGGGCCTGGTCGAGGCCGAGCGCGACGCCTCCGGAGGGCTGGTGTTCGAACCCACGGCACCGGCCACCCTCGCCCGCGTCCAGCGGCTGCGCACCGGACTCTGCCTCAACTACGCATCCATCGGTCTGGTGCTCGACCTGCTCGACCGCATCAGCCTGCTCGAAGCCGCCCTGCGCGGCCGCGGCACGAGGAGTGACACACCCCCATGGACATGAACCGTCTTACCCAGAAGTCCCAGGAAGCCCTCCAGGAGGCCCAGAGCGCGGCCGTCGGCATGGGGCACACCGAGGTCGACGGGGAACACCTGCTGCTCGCGCTTCTCGATCAGGAGGACGGTCTGATCCCACGGTTGCTGCAACAGGCCGGCACCGAGCCGAAGGAGCTGCGCGCGGCCGTGCGCGAGGAACTCTCCCGCCGCCCGAAGGTCACCGGTCCCGGCGCGGCACCCGGCCAGGTCTTCGTCACCCAGCGCCTGTCCCGCCTGCTCGACGCCGCCGAGCGGGAGGCCAAACGCCTCAAGGACGAATACGTGTCCGTGGAGCACCTCCTGCTCGCCGTGGCCGAGGAGGGCTCGGCGACCGCCGCCGGACGCCTGCTCAAGGAGCACGGCGTGACCCGGGATTCGTTCCTGAGCGCGCTCACCCAGGTCCGCGGCAACCAGCGCGTCACCTCCGCCAACCCTGAAGTGGCCTATGAGGCTCTGGAGAAGTACGGCCGCGACCTCGTCCTCGAGGCTCGGTCCGGGCGGCTGGACCCGGTCATCGGCCGTGACGCGGAGATCCGCCGCGTCACCCAGATCCTCAGCCGCAAGACCAAGAACAACCCCGTCCTCATCGGCGATCCCGGCGTCGGCAAGACCGCCATCGTCGAGGGCCTGGCCCAGCGCATCGTTCGCGGCGACGTCCCCGAGGGCCTGCGCGACAAGACGGTGTTCGCTCTCGACATGGGCTCCCTGGTCGCCGGCGCCAAGTACCGCGGCGAGTTCGAGGAACGACTCAAGGCCGTGCTGTCCGAGGTGAAGGCCGCCCAGGGGCGCATCCTGCTCTTCGTCGACGAACTCCACACCGTCGTCGGCGCGGGCGCCGCCGAAGGGGCCATGGACGCGGGCAACATGCTCAAGCCGATGCTCGCCCGCGGTGAACTCCACATGATCGGCGCCACCACCCTCGACGAGTACCGCAAGCACATCGAGAAGGACGCCGCCCTCGAACGCCGCTTCCAGCAGGTCCTGGTCGACGAGCCGAGCGTGGAGGACACCATCTCCATCCTGCGCGGACTGCGCGAACGCCTCGAGGTCTTCCACGGCGTGAAGATCCAGGACACCGCACTGGTCTCCGCGGCCACCCTCAGCCACCGCTACATCACCGACCGGTTCCTGCCCGACAAGGCCATCGACCTCGTCGACGAGGCGTGCGCCCGGCTGCGCACCGAGATCGACTCGATGCCCGCCGAACTGGACGAGATCACCCGCCGCGTCACCCGTCTGGAGATCGAGGAGGCGGCCCTGTCCAAGGAGACCGACGCCGCCAGCAAAACTCGCTTGGGGGAACTGCGCAAGGAACTGGCCGACCTGCGCGGCGAGGCCGACGCCAAACACGCCCAGTGGGAGGCCGAACGGCAGGCCATCCGCCGCGTGCAGGAGCTGCGCCAGGAACTGGAGCAGGTCCGCCACGAGGCGGAGGAGGCCGAACGCGCCTACGACCTCAACCGCGCCGCCGAACTCCGCTACGGCCGCCTCCAGGACCTGGAGCGCCGGCTGAAGGCAGAGGAGGAGCAACTTGCCGCCAAACAAGGGCAGAACCGGTTGCTGCGCGAGGTCGTCACCGAGGAGGAGATCGCCGAGATCGTCGCCGCCTGGACCGGCATCCCCGTCGCCCGTCTCCAGGAGGGCGAACGCGAGAAGCTGCTGCGCCTGGACGAGATCCTGCGCGAGCGCGTCATCGGCCAGGACGAGGCCGTCAAACTCGTCGCCGACGCCATCATCCGTGCCCGCTCCGGCATCCGCGACCCGCGCCGCCCCATCGGCTCGTTCATCTTCCTCGGCCCCACCGGCGTCGGAAAGACCGAGCTGGCCAAGACCCTCGCGGCGGCCCTGTTCGACTCCGAGGAGAACATGGTCCGCCTCGACATGAGTGAGTACCAGGAGCGGCACACCGTCAGCCGGCTCATGGGCGCACCACCCGGATACGTCGGCTACGAGGAAGGCGGCCAGCTCACCGAGGCCGTACGCCGCAAGCCCTACTCGGTCGTGCTGTTCGACGAGATCGAGAAGGCGCACACCGATGTCTTCAACACCCTGCTGCAGGTCCTCGACGACGGCCGCATCACCGACTCCCAGGGCCGCACCGTCGACTTCCGCAACACCGTGATCATCATGACGTCCAACATCGGCTCCGAGCACCTCCTCGACGGCGCCACCGCCGAGGGCGAGATCAAGCCGGACGCCCGCGCCCTGGTGATGGGCGAGCTGCGCGGGCACTTCCGCCCGGAGTTCCTCAACCGCGTCGACGACATCGTGCTGTTCAAGCCGCTCGGTGAGCGGCAGATCGAGCGGATCGTGGAGCTGCAGTTCGACGAACTGCGCCGCCGCCTCGCCGAACGCCGTATCACCGTCGAACTCACCGAAGCTGCCCGGGAGTTGATCGCCCACCAGGGCTACGACCCGGTGTACGGTGCCCGGCCGCTGCGCCGCTACATCTCCCACGAGGTAGAGACGATGGTCGGGCGCGCCCTGCTGCGCGGTGACGTCCAGGACGGCGCGACGGTCCGCGTCGACGCCGACCATGGAGAGCTGGTGGTCACCTACGACCAGCCCGAGGACGTGAAGGGAGCGCGGGCGGCATGAGCACGATGCAGGCGACGACCGTCAGATGTCCCCACTGCGGGCGCACCAACCGGGTGCCCGTGGCCGCGGAGGGCCGCCCCAAGTGCGGCCACTGCAAGCAGCCCCTGCCGTGGATGGTGGACGCGGGCGACGACGACTTCACCGAGGTCGCCGAGCGGGCCGACGTCCCCGTCGTGGTCGACCTGTGGGCCACCTGGTGCGGCCCCTGCCGCATGGTCAGCCCCGCACTGGAGAAGGTCGCCACCGATCTCGCCGGCCGAATCAAACTCGTCAAGGTCGACATCGACAAGAACCCGCGACTGTCGCGGCGTTTCGAGGTTCAGGCCGTACCGACACTGCTGATCCTCGACCGGGGCGAGACGGTCGCCCGGCAGGCGGGAGCGGCGCCCGCCCCCGCTCTGCGCCAGTGGGTGGAACAGTCGATCACCGCCCGGAAAGGGTGATCCGGATGACCCTGCACGCAGACCCCCACCTCGCGCTTGTCCGGCCGGTCCAGCCGCTGACCCCAGAAGGGTGTCAGGAGTGTCTGATGCTCGGCTCCCCGTGGGTCCACCTGAGGCTCTGCCTGACCTGCGGGCACGTCGGCTGCTGCGACTCCTCGCCGAACAAGCACGCGCGCAGGCACGCAGCCGCCGTCGCCCATCCGATCGTGCAGTCGTTCCAGCCCGGCGAGGACTGGCGCTGGTGCTACGTTCACGAGGCGTTCGTCTGATGTCCGGCGACCAGTCGCTGCCGGGCGAAGAACCGGTGCCGGAGAAAGCGGGCGAGGCCGCCTTCTGGGAGACCCCGGACATCTACGGCGCGTACCCGCGCCTTACGGAGGACCAGACAGCACGTCTGGCGGAGTACGGGCAACGCCGGAGCATGGCTCCGGACGACGTGCTGATCCGGGAGGGGGAGCGCTGCGAGACGTTCTTCGTCGTCCTCAGCGGTTCCGTCGCCGTCGTCGAGGACTACGGCACTCCCGAGGAGCACGTGCTGCGCGTGCACGGCCCCGGTCGGTTCATCGGCGAACTCGGCCTGCTGTACGGACAGTTGGCCTTCTACAGCGCTGTCGCCAGGGAGCCGGGCGAGGTCCTCGTCGTCTCCTTGGACCAGTTGCGCCACCTGGTGTCCCAGGACTCCACCATCGGGGACGTCGTGCTGCGCGCCTGTCTGGGCCGTCGCGCGCTGCTCGTCGGACAGGGCGCCGGCTTCCGCATCGTCGGCTCGCGCTACTCGCCCGACACCAGACGGCTGCGCGAGTTCGCCGTCCGCAACCGGCTGCCGCACCGGTGGATCGACCTGGAGACCGACGAGGAGGCCGAGGAGTTGCTGCGCCGCTTCGGCGTCGGCCCGGCGGATACACCACTTGTCATCTGGCGGGACACCACCCTTTTGCGCAACCCCAGCAACGCGGAACTGGCCCGGCTCATCGGCCTGCCGTCACTGCCCGCCGGAAACCGTCACGGCGACGTCCTCATCGTGGGCTCCGGACCCGCCGGCCTCGCTGCCGCGGTGTACGCCGCCTCCGAGGGCCTGAGCACCACGGTGGTGGAGGCGATGGCCACCGGCGGCCAGGCCGGCACGTCGTCCCGCATCGAGAATCTGCTCGGCTTCCCATCCGGCATCTCCGGCGCCGAACTCACCGAACGCGCCGTGTTCCAGGCCGACAAGTTCGGCGCCAGGATCAGCCTTCCGCTGGAGGCGACCGGCCTTCATGCCAAGGACGAGGACCACTACGTGGTGGCGTTCGCCGACGGCAGCGAGATCGCCGCCCGCGCCGTCGTCCTGGCCATGGGTGCCCGCTACCGCAGGCTCCAGGTGCCCGGCATCGAACGCCTGGAGGGCACGAGCGTGCACTACTCGGCGACCGTCTACGAGGCCCAGCAGTGCCACACCGACCCCGTGGCCGTCGTCGGCGGAGGCAATTCGGCCGGGCAGGCAGTGCTGTTCCTCGCCGGGTACGCGCCGAAGGTGCAACTGCTGGTCCGAGGAGCCAGCCTCGAGGCCAACATGTCCCGCTACCTGGTCGACCAGGTCGAGCGCCATCCGCGGGTGGGGGTCATGCTGCACACCGAGGTCACCGAGGTCATCGGCCAGGAGGTGCTGGAGGAGCTCGACGTGGTCGACAACCGCACGGGCGGGCACCGTCGGCTCGCGGTACGGAGCCTGTTCGTCTTCACCGGCGCCGAACCTCACACCGAGTGGCTCGCCGGCACCATCGCCCTCGACTCCCGCGGCTTCGTCCTCACCGGGCCGGAGGCCCAGGAAGCCTGCGCCTCCCCCGAGGTGTGGCACGGCCGTGGGCGCTCGTGCATGACCCTGGAGGCCAGCCTGCCCGGGGTCTTCGCGGTAGGGGACGTCCGTAGCGGCTCGGTGAAGCGGGTGGCCTCCGCGGCCGGTGAGGGCGCGATGGCCATCCACTTCGTGCACCGGCACCTGGGGCACTCGGCCGCACCCGGCACCACGGGCACGTCAGCTGTCGCGGGCCACTCGGACGTCTCCCCACGCATACGTCACAAGGAGTCCGCATGGCTCGCATGACACATGGCGGGCGATGAGATCACGAGAAGGAAGAAGGAGGCGATGGCGATGGCCATGCCCGTCCGGCGCCACCGCGGTGGCGGTCTGCAGGAAAGGCCCGTCTGGGCACCGACCCCTCTCAACCCCCTGGTCGAGTTCGACGAACTGCTCAACCAGATGAGCGGGCTGCTGGAGTCGACGGTAGGTGCGGCACCCGCAGTCGCGTGGACGCCTCTCGCGGACGTGTCGGAGTCCGAGGACGCGTTCCACGTAGAGATCGAACTCCCCGGTGTGAAGAGCAAGGATATTGACGTAGAGGCCAACGGTCCCGAACTCGTGGTCACCGGGGAGATCAAGGAGCGGGAGCGCAAGGGTGTCCTGCGCCGCAGCACCCGCCGCGTCGGAGTCTTCGAGTACCGTTTGCGGCTGCCCGGAGAACTGGACACCCACAAGATCAAGGCTGAGATGCAGGACGGAGTGCTCAGCATCACCGTCCCCAAGGCCGACGTCGCAAAGCCGCGACACGTCGAGATCAGCGAGACGAGTGGAAGCGCCGAGAGCAGCGGCTGAGACGCGAGCGCCGCGGTTCGGGCACCTATCCGGCCGCGGCCGGGCCGGCGAGACTCGACACCCCTTACGGCGGCTGAGACGCGCTACGCGTCTCCCCACCGTTGGCGGTTCTTCCTGCCGATCTCGCTGACGTTCTTCGTGGCGTACGCGGGAGCACTTGGTCTGTCTGACGGTGAGCGAGGTCCTATCTGACGGTGAGCGAGGTCCTGAATGTCGCCGACCGCACCGCCCGCCGCCGGGAGCAGGAGCCCGCCGTTACCGCCCGGGCACCGGACCCGGCAGCACCCTGTACTCGCCGAGGATGGCCTGTACCGCGGGCACGGCAAGTCGTACATCCGCCACGGCCGGACAACGCCTCGACGACGAGATCGAACAGATTCCCCCGCTCCAAGTAGCCGGCCCGACGAGCCGCGACCGACTCGAACAGGCGGTGGCGGCGGTTCCTGGGGCTCCGGGCGCCTGCGCCGTGCCCCGCGTGGGTCTCGGGCCAAGGGCCTTGCGAACGGCAGCTACGCGCCGCCGGACGGACCCGGCCGGCTCGACGGCGCACCGAGCGACCCCCTTGACCAGCGGTGACCAAGGCAGAAGGAAGTCAGCGATGAAATACGACGGATTCCTCGCCCGTGTGCGCGAGCGAGGCGAATACAACGACCAGGACGAAGCCGCGGACGTCACCAACGCCGTGCTGGAAGTGCTGGCCCAACGGATCAGCCCGGGAGAGGTCAAGGACCTCGCATCCCAGATGCCCGGCCCGCTGGGACAAGTCCTGGACCATGCCACGCCGCAGCAGGCGCGAAGCTTCGGGATCGAAGAGTTCTACCGCCGGGTCGCCGAGCGCACCCATGCCCGACCTCGTACGGCGCAGTGGGACGCCAGCGCGGTCCTGACCACCGTCGCCGACGCTGTCACCGGCGGAGAGCTGAATCAGATCATCAGCCAGCTCCCCTCCAGTTACGCGGTCCTGTTCGGCAAGGCCGACCTCGCGGACTGAGCCCGTGAGGCGCGGTGGTTGCTGAGCGTGATGATCGTCTGACAGTTCCAGTGGGCTGCGTTCGACCTCGCCCGCCGGGTGCCCTTCTCGTCCACCGTGCCGGTGTCATGGGCGGCGGATATGCAGGCCCACCGCCTGGTCGAACGCTTCAGCCGCGACCTCGACGCCGCCACCGAGAACCCCGCTCCGATGCAGGAGATCGTTGCCTCGCTCACAGCAGGTCTCAGCGCGCGCGGATGGCGGACCACGCACGTCCAGACTGATCTGCTCAGCGGCCGTTTCCTCGTCACCGATCCGGACACCGGCGAGGAGTGCGAGGTCGACGTCCTCAAGGAGGCGTTCTGGGCCCCTCCCGCTCAGGCCCCCTACGGCCCCGTTCTTTCCCTCGATGCGTGATCGGCACCAAGGTCCGTGCCCTCGCCGACCGCGGCACCGTCCGCGCCCTCATCGACGTCCGACCTCGAATCCTTGGGCCGCCGTCGCGCCCACGACGAGTTCAGCCTCGAAGACCTCCGGGACCGGCTCATCGGCGCGGACTGGTACGAGGATGAGGACTACACCGCGTATGGGCTCACCTCCCGGCAGATCGAAGAACTCAAGGCGTGGGCGTTGGAGTGGGCGGAGGATCTGGGGGCGCGGATCCTTGACGAGAACGCCTGAGAGGCGGTCATCGTGTCCATCCCCGCTACCGCCGTTGCAACGAGAGGATGCGGTGTAGCAACCAGATTCCACCCCGGAGCCGTCCACGGTGGGTGGCTGCCCTGCACGGCGGATGTGCAGGGCAGCCGAGTGATACCCAGCAGTGGACTCACGGCGAAACTCCTGGCCGTCAGGTGGCTTGGTCGTCCGCCCAGAGGCCGTCCGGACGGACCTGTCGTCTCAGAGGCGCGTCAGCGAGACGAGCACGCGCAGGGTTCCTCGTTCTGCCCCGGCAGCAGTCGCAGGGCGAAGACGGAGCCGTCGGCGTGGACGGAGACGGGGCCACCCCAGTTCTTGTCGAAGGTGAGGCGGGGGCGGACGCCGCGGCTCGCGTGGACGAGGGCGCGGTACTCCTCGACGTCGCCTCTGGCGAGAAGTCGGAAGACTTCCTTGTCCACGCCGGAGAACGCCTCGACGCGGGGGCCGTTGAGGCGGAAGACGTGGTCGGTGCCGACGTACTCGTTACCGAAGAGGGTGTGGGCGGCGTCCTGGATGCTCATGCTGGCCGCGTGTTCGAGGCCGGTGAAGCGTTTGCGGCCCTGCCGGTCGGTCAGGTGGCGGGCGGTGGTATGGCCGGAGCCGGTGAAGGCCATGAGGCCCGCCGCGGTGGTGTGGGCCAGGGACTCCTGGAACCAGGCGTAGTCCTTCGGCTGCACGTGGCAGCCCCGTACGGGCTCCGGTGCCACCAGGCCCTCGGCCGACGGGTGGATGTCCGGCATCACGTTCGCCTGGAACGGCGGGGCGTTCCGGTTCGCTTCCCGACCCTCTGCCGGGGACAGCCGACCACCACTGCCCGGTGCCTGGAGGGCGTGGACGGTCATCGTGCCGCCGTCCGTCGGTGTACTTGGGTGCGCCCCAGTGTTCCGCCAGCCCCCGGCCCGCACCACGCCACGACAGGGCAGTGGCCCGGGCGAGGGTGTGGAGCACGTCCCAGAGGGTCACTTCGAAGTGCCGGGGCAGCTCCGTCGGCAGGATCGGGACGAGGGCGGGCTTCCGGCGGAGCGGCTCGTCCTCGTTCTCCTTGCGCTTCTCGTCGTCCGCCGCGATGGCGACCTCCACCTTCCCTACGAGCGCGTCGTCGGAGTGGACGGAGACGTTCGAGGGCTGGGTCAGATCCTGGAGCACTTCCTCGGTCGGCTTCAACAGCTCTCCTTCACGGTGTGCGAGCGCGGTTCGCCATCGGCTGGACCGTACGGAAGGGCGGAGCGGCGCACGCAAGTGCGCAGGGACGCGTGACTTGGACTTTGGCCCGGGCGGGCGGGTGTCGGCGCCTTGGACGCGCCTCGCCCGCGAGTTCCACGCTGCCGAGGGGCCTCGGGCGGGCGGCAGGCAGCGAGCCGGCTTCCGGGACGGTCGAGCGCCGACCGGCCGACGGCCAAAGGGACCGTGTTCCACGAACCAGAGCGATGTCGGTGCCCGACAGGTCGGTGCGTGGAGGCACGTCGTCCGTGGGCAGGGTCTCCCGCATCCTTGATGGCTCATCAGGTAAGTCAGCATCCGGTCAGCATGAGTCGCCGGGCTTTCCCGGAGGATTGCCTGAACAGGCGCCGGTGCGGCGCGAAAGCCCAGGCGTGAAGCCGTCTCGCCCGAGCGGAGCGATGTTCCTCACAATTCTCGACCGGCGTGTCCCGGTGTACAGTCGACACCGCCCTTGACCTGCACAAAGCAGGCAGGGAGCCGTCAAACAGGAGTCCAAAGTGCTGCGTACTCTGTTCAAGTCCAAGATCTAGCGTTTGGGTGTTTCCGCAGGTCAGAGCCCTGATCGCGGCCTCCAGGTCAGCAAAAGGTCAGCAGCAAGCCGGACGGTGTCCGGCTTGCTGACCTGCGTCTACGGCAGGGGCCTTCTGCGCCGCCCATCGCCCTGCTCGGAAGGCTTGATGCGTGGCTCGACAGCTTGCTCGTGGGATGGGGTCCTTCTTCAAGGAGTGCGGTTGTTCCAGGCCGACTCGTTGCCCGCACCCGTACACGATTCGGTTCAGGGACGCTCTCGGTAAACAGCGTGAAGAGGCTGGTTTCGGCACGCAGGACGACGCGATCGAGCGCCTGACGCAGATCTACGCGGAGAAGAAGAAGACAGCGCCATCCGTTGCTGAGGCCCGCCGGGAACTCGGTCAGCAGACGGTCGCGGAATACGCGAAGCAGTGGCGGCCCCGGCAGCGGAGGATGACCGAGTACTCCACGGGCTGGCACGTCGACAGCTCCATCAACGTGCACATCATCCCCCGTCTCGGATCAAGGAAGCTGAACTCGGTCACGCCGATCGTGGTCGAGCGTTTCCTGGATGAGTTGGAGACCGACAGGGTCGGGCGCGGAAACCAGGTGAACATATTCCGTGTCCTCAAGGCCATCCTGCGGGATGCCTATGGCAAGGGTGCCATGGCGGACAACCCTCTGAAGGGGGTCCAGGAGCCGGAGTACGTTCGGGAGAAGGTGGTCATTCCCTCCCTCGACTATGTGAAGAGAGCGCTGACTGTCGCGGATCACATCCTCGCGCTTGAGATCGTGATGATGGTGGGTTGCGGCCTGCGAAACGGGGAAGCCCGCGCGGTGAACATCAACAATGTCGTGGCGGACGACGTCTACCGGGTTCACGAGCAGATCCACTCGAACACGCACAAGCCGGCGAAGCTGAAGCACCGCAAGGCGGGGGAGTTCCGAGAGGTTCCTCTGCCGCGCTCGGTGCGAGAAGCGATGGAGCGCTACGAGGAGAAGCACGGCACCACGAAGGACGGCTACCTCCTGCGCGGTCCCAGCGGCTACTACACCGAGCCGATGGAACGCCGACGTGTGCAGAAGCTCTTCAAGGCACTCCCTGCGCAGGACGGTGCGGGCATGTACAGCTTCCGGCACTATTTCGCCTCGAACGCGCTCGGGAACGGGATACCGATCACCGACGTGGCCGAATGGATGGGGCACAAGTCCATCGAGGAGACGTATCGGACCTACCGGCACCTGATGCCTGGGAGCATTGCGAAGGCGGCTCGCATTTTGGATGCCGGCCTTTGGGAGGCGGCTTGATCCCAGATTTGCGAAGATTCGCAACACCGACTCGACCGGCTCCTCAAGGCTGGGTGATCTCCGATGACGTGTGAAGGTGCTGATCACAGCCACTCGTGACTGCGGCCGGTGAGCGAACCTCCAAGAGCAGCAGATGTGGGAAGCCTCGGCCCGAGTCATGGCCGAGGGCATCATTCTGCTGGAGCCTGGTCGCCTTCGTGGTGGCCAGGCTCTTCTTTGGCGTGAGGCCCTGCGTCGGTTATTCCGTCTGCTCTGCTTCCTCCGCAGCAAGCCACTCATTAAGACCAGTCAGCATTGCCAGTGCGGACACGAAGAGCGTCTCAACGGCTGCTGGTCCTCGGAGATCGCCGAACACCTTCGTGAGCATCTTTTCATATTCCCTACTCTTTCGGTGTGCCGTCGCCTTGGACCTAACCTCTTGCAGGTTACGGAGAAACTGGATGTCTCGCTCAGCGTGCGGGTACCCGGCCAGCTTCAGCCAACGTTCGAGCTTTGAGATTCCCTTCTCGTTCTCGATCTTGTCCGGCAGCTGCGCCTGTACTTGCTTTTCATTGATCGCGTCAACAAAGAGCTGGGTCATGATGCGAATGCTTGACTCGAACTCGGCTTGAGAGTCGTTCAGGGGAAGACGAAGACGCTGCAGAAGTCCAGCGTCCGCCTCCTCGGGCTTGCGGAAGAAATCCCACCCGTAACGCTCGTTCCATGCACGCCCAAACGTCACGTAGTTAGATCTCACGAGCAGGTCTTCTGCCGTTGGCTCAGTAAACTGAGCGAAGAAGGCTCGACGGATAAGCGTTTCACTGGGGCGACCATCTGCCGGAACGTTGAAGCTCCTCCAATAGTCACGCTCCTGGCGAGGCAGGTCACGACCGAGGTCACCAAGGAAAACAACAACATGGTCTTTGGCGCTGTTGTCGATCTGGATGCCCCAAAGGGAAGCACAACAAAGACGACCATCAGAAACTTCGTAGAGCTCGGGCTTGTCGTAGTACTTCTGCAAGACTTCTCGACGGAAGAAGACCGGCGTCAGGTAGTGAGGCGCGTCTGCGTTAGCCCCGAAGTAGTTCGCCAGGGCTTCCGGGTTGCATGTATAGCGGACCTCGTAACCATCATCATCGGTCCCGATGATGAACTCGGGAAAGTAGGTGTCCTCTTCCTCGTATGGCCAGACGCCACTTTTCTCGACAGGCGGTGGCGACACTACTCGAGTGCCTAGGTAGCGAGTGAAGTCACGCCCCATGATGCCGTCACTTGAATACAGGCCGGCACGCAGGTCATCAGTTGTCCACTCAACGTCATCGGGCACAGCAACGCCCTGCCCTGCCCCGTATCTAACTGAGTCGATATAGAGAATGAGGTCGAGTTGCCGTGCAGCCTGGAACTGCCGCAGAAGTTTTGTGCGTACCTCAACCTTGTTGCCAGTGATTTTGACGGCAATCGACGAGGTACCGTCGTCATGCGGCTGTATGAACTGAGACGTCAAATCGTCCCAGTAGAGGTTGTGGTACAGCCGAAAATGCTGGGTCAGCTCAAGCGTCGATGGCACTACCCCGTGATATTCGCGGAGAAGAACCAACGGCTCGATGCCGTCAGGGGTCCCGTCTTGAAAATAGGTTGCTACCGGATTACCGTTCTCATAGTGCTGTGAGAAACCGGGGCCGAAGTCACCTTTCGAGATGTCCCATCCAGGATCACTCAAGATGCGCTCTCGCTTCGAGGGTAGCGCAAAGGCACAATAGATACCACCGTTGGCGTCGTCATCGTGCCAACTGTCGCAAACGACCGTCCACGCGCCACGTTCAAGCGAAGTGAAGCGCCGCATGACATCCTCTTGCTTCAAGTCCATTTCGGCATTGTAAGGTAAATTCCCCATGTCAGCAACAACTTTTCCAGTGATTCCATGGGGCGCTAACATCCAGAGGCTAACCCTTGATCTGCACAATCAGCTTTTTGCCATCACGTATGGTGCCAGCAGTGACACCGATGGCCACAATCGGGAGGCCACTATCTGTTTTCGGCTGGTCACTGATGAAGTGGATAGTTACGGCGATGAGCCACAGAGCAGTAACCGGAACGATAAGAGGACATGTGCGCGTAGGGGTTGTCAGAATTGCCGATACGGCGATGAAGACGAGGCTAATGAGCTGATCCTGGCCCGTACCTCTGACAACGGCCGAGGGGCGAGGCGGTGCGATCGACGCGGACGCTGCCAGACAACGGCTTGGGGCCGTTGAGTCAGTTTGAGGGAAGGTTTGAGGGAAGGGGGACGCCATGGTGGTCGATGAACCGATCTGTTTTCGTTGAGTGACGTTCCGACGGTGGCGGGCTGGACAAGCCGTGTGGAGGAGCGTGGTGGGGCGGTGCCTGTCAGCCGTCCTGGGCGATCAGGAAGTCGCGCAGGTCGGAAAGCGTCCGTGTCGTGCCGTTCATCGTTAATGACCAGAAGGTCCACCCATCGACCTGGTCGTCTCCGGTCGCCATCCGCGCTGCGGATGTGGGTGTGGCCAAGGGCTGCTGGAAACACATGATGATGCCGTCCGCCCGCAGCGTTGCCTTGACCGGGCCCCGCTTCCCTCGGCCTGTCAGCTCGATGCCGCCTGCGGAGAACGCCTCGGAGGGCAAGGCAGCCACCAGGGTTCGCAGGTTGACACGATGGGCCGCTGTCGTGGCCGCCGGGGGCTCGGTTTCGCCACTCACGCGTTCGGTAACATCATGCATTGCCTCTCCATGAGGGGGCACCTCGTCTCCCGAGCGGCCGTATGCGAGGAGCGCCAAGCGTTCGGCTGCCGCTGCCGCTGCACTCCATTCGGCGGTCGTCCGTGTCAGGTCATCAATCTCCTTGCGGGCGTACGGTGCCACAACGACGTCGTCTCTGCGGATGAGGTATAGCTCGACGAGGCCCTTTACCTTATCGATCAAGGCGGACCTTCTCTCAGTGAGCCGGTCGGCGTTGAGCGCTAGTATGCGTATGGTCTCGTCCACCCGGCAGAGATCGTGAGCCACCTCCTCGTCGGAGTGGAGCCGTTCGGGCCTCCGCCGGACGTAGCCCTGCCCGTCGAATCCAACGAGATCGACGTCCTCGGCCACCACGGGATCAAGGAGCACCGGCAGTTCGCGCTCCAAGCTTTCGCCCGCTGACGCGCGCTGTCCGAGCAGAGGGAAGCGGGCTCCCTTGCCCGGTCCGGCGCTTCTATTGCCGTAGCGGGCACCGCCACTGTTGCAGTAATGGCAGGTGAGGCGGTAGTTGGTGGGGTCATAGGCGAGCCACCAGTACCCTCGATGCTTGGCCTCGCCGACGATGGCGGACTTCGGCCGGTAATGGTCGACGATGTAAGGCGAGCGATCAAACAATGTCTCGCAGTACCAGCATTTATCCATAAGGGCGATCAGTTGATCGCGGATCGCGTCCTCCCGCCACATCTCACGGAAGGAAAGTTCCTTGTCCGCGTCCTCCGCATCTTCTTGGAGCTTCTCAAGTTCCTTGGCGGCTCGGTCTGCCCACCTCTGCGGAGCGGTGAGTCCGGTGATATCCACATGGCGCACCGGGATCAAACCCCCCGGGAGAAGTGCTCGTCGAAAAGTATCCGTGCGGTCGCTTTAAGTTCCTCGCCTGACACAGTCCCGTTTCGAGCCCGTTCGATGAGTTCCGTGCGCCGCCGGTGTAGTTCCGCCAGGAAGGAAGAGAGAACCCTATCTCGGCGCACTGTGGCGAAGCCCAGACCGTCGAGCCGATCGGTTACCTCCTGCAGTTCCCGGCGGGCCTCAGGGTCGTCCTCCGCCATCGGTATGAGGCGGTACTGGGTGTCGATTAGGTCCTGGGTGTATTCGTCGAGCTGGCTCCGGAGGCGGAATAAATCCGAGGTGAGCAGCCCGCCGGCTCCTTGGCCTCGTGGGTCAGTGCCTGGGACGAGCGCAGTGGTCCGCCCGTGGGCGTCGGTCTCGAGCACCCGGATCTGCTGCCGCAGCATGTTCGAGACGAGGAGGGGCTCGTGGGTGGCAGCGATGAACTGCGAGCGCTGTCCATCGCCGAGCATGCTCTGCACGGACGAATACCAGCGTCGACTCCACTCCGGGTGGAAGTGCGCGTTGGGTTCGTCGAGCAGGAAAAGTGACTCCTGGCCTCGCTGTAGCCGCAGCAGACCGAGGACGGTGAGTATCTGCTGTTCGCCGGAACTCAGTTGGTCCGCCCGGACGACGGCGCCATCCACCTTGCGGACGCTCACATCGACGGTCAGGTAGCCGGCCATCTGGAGGGTGGATAGGAGACCGAACATCGATAGGTCGCTGTCGAAGAGGTTACGGAAGGCGAGCACGTCCTCGGGGCTGCTCATGGTGAGGGCGAACCCATCATCGGGAGTGCCCGCGCTGTACAAGGGGTCTGATTCCGGCACCGGTCCGAAGCGGCCGGATGCCGCTGCCTCGGTAAACAGAGCGCGCGGCGGCCCGCCAAGCCCCCAGTACGGTAGGGCCCACAAGTCCCCCTCTACCGACGCGGGGGCGCGCAGGTGCAGCGTGGCGGACACCACCCCGTCCATCCTGGCCTGTTCTCTGAGGTAGTCGCCGAAAACGTCCGCCCACTGGGCGGCCAGGGAGAGCAGTACCAAGGGGAGCCAGTCGGGCGTGCACAGGAATCCCGGGGCGTAGAGCGGGCACGTGATCGGCAGCTCCAGCTGCTCCGACCACATCCCCTCCTCATTCTCCGGCCGGTCCTGCCAGGCGAACCAGGACTCGGTCCACTGCTTGCGCCACGTCGCCAGCTCCGCCTCGGCGAAGTGCACGTGGCGCTCGAACTCGGAGCCCCGTGGGACTTGGTCGTGCACCTGATACCCGAAGACGTGGTCGGGAAGGTGGCGGAGCCAGTCGTGACGCGGTGTCTCGTCGCGCGACCCGGCGGCGTCCGTAACCCACATGACCGGATCTGCCTCGGCGGACGGCTGCACGATCTCGACGGTCGTGTCGCGGAGCCGGTAGCGCACCTCGTATCCGAAGTCCGTACGGCCCGAATGGTCGAGGGCGCAGCGGTAGAGAGCCCCGAAGAGCTCCGCGAGCGCATGCAGGATCCGGGACTTCCCACCTCCGTTGGGACCGATCAGTACGGCAATGGCCTGTCCCTTGTCGACGGCGCTCTCCAGGTCGAGGGTAAAGTCCCGCAGGCCGCGGTAGTCGGGCAGCCTCAGCTGCAGCAGCTGCATCGGATCCCCCTCAGCCGGACCGGAACGTACTGGCATCGCGCGGCGGCGTGAACTCCTCCGCAAGCCTGGCGAACCGTCGCCACGCGTCCTCCAGCCGCGTGGAGATCTGCTGGGCGATCAGATGCGGCTCTGGAGCGTCTCGCGGCTCCTCCTCGCCCAGGTCGGCGCCGAGGTCGAGGTTGACGTCGGGCCTGGCGAGGAGCGCGTCGACGGAGTAGGGCTTGAAGAACCGCGACGCGACCCGGGACTCGGGCGGGTGCCCGGGCCGATAGGCAGCGATGAACGCGTCGAGAACGGAGCCTTCCGGGGAATCGGCGACGGCCGTGTGTCCGGTCCGCGCGTCGTAGACCCAGAGGTGGCGGGTCGCCGGCGATCCGTCGGGGCGGGCCGCGGCCTTCTCGAAGAACAGGACGTTGAGCTTCACCCCCAAGGAGCCTCCGGAGAACCCGATGGGAAGGCGGAGCAGAGTGTGTACGTCGCACTGTTTCAGCAACTGTCTCCGTACCCGTTCCCCGGCGCCCTTCATGAAGAGGACGCCGTCCGGTACGACGACGGCGGCCCGGCCGCCGATCTCCAGCAGGGTGTAGACGTGCTGGATGAAGTTGAGCTGCTGGTGGCTGGTGGCCGCCCAGAAGTCCGGCCGGGCGAGGGCGAGCTCCTCAGCCCCATGGAGGTCGGGCGCGCCGGTGGACGGGGGCACCCAGCGTCGCTGCCCCAGTGGCGGATCGGCGAGGACGAGGGTGGCCTGGCGGCGGGGGCTCACGGTGAGGGAGTCCCGCACCTCGATGGCCGCCCGGTTGCCGTCGAGGCGCTCGACGCCGTGCAAGAACAGGTTCATGGTGGCGAGGCGCGCCGTCGCCTCCACCAGTTCCGTCCCGCGGATCGCGCCGTGGGACAGCTGTTCCCGCTGGGCGGGCGGGACGCCTGGCGGGAGATGTCGGGCAATGTGCTCGAAGGACCGCACCAGAAACCCCCCGGTGCCTGCGACTGGGTCCACGATCGCGTCCTCGACGGTCGGACGGCAGCACGCGACGATGGCGTCGATCAGCTCCCGGTGGGTGAAGTACTGGCCTGCGGCGGTCCGGTGGTCTTGAGCGCACCGGGCGAGAAATGCGTCGAAGACCGGGGCGCGCCACTCCGGCCGTTCGTCCCACCACGAGAGCCCCTCCCCGACCTGTTGGATCAGGTTCTGGAGGTGCAGCGGGCGCCGCAGGCGGTTCTGGGCCTTGTGGAAGATGCGGCCGACCACGCCGCCGCGCTCGCCAAGCTCCGCCAGGAGGGCGCCGTAGTACTGGACCAGTTCCGTGCCCTCGTGCAGCGCGAGCTCGTCCCAGGCGTCGCGCCCCAGGACGTCGACGCGGTTGAGGGGCCGGTGCCGCAACTCCTGCGTCGCCTTGAGGAAGAGCAGGTATGTCACCTGCTCGCCGTACTCCAAGGCTGTTAGGCCGTCGTCGCTCAGTAGCGGGAAGGAGGACCAGAGGCGCTCGGCCCGGCGCTCCACCTCGGAAGGTCGGTTGACAGGCCGTCGGGCGGGCGTCGTCGGCGGCACGGTCACTGCTCCCTTGAGTCGTGCGTCGTTCTCGCTGCTCGGCGCAGCGCCGTGGGGCAGCCTCCCCGCGAGGGCCTGCTCCCGACAGCCGTTGCGCAGCCGGTCCGCCATCGTCAAGGCTTCCTCAGCCGACGCCGTGACGGAGGTGAGGCCGCTGTTCCATGCCTCCAAGGAGGCGAGAAGCGTGCCCTGTTCGGCGAGTGGAGGCACGGGGACGGGGGTCTGCCGCAGCTGGTCGAGGCCCAGGGAGGCTAGGCCGGCTGTGCTCCGTGCGGCGCCCTGCAGTCGGCGTCGGCCGGGCCCATTCGCGTACAGGGCGAGCAGCCGGGGGTGCAAGGCGTCCCCGGCCATGCGGACTCGTGCCACGTGGTGGTTCGGTACGTACGTGCGATGGGAGGAGTCCTGCTCCCATAACCGGGCGAAGCCGAGGCTGTCGGGCTTTCCGCTCAGCACAAAAAGGACGTCCCCCGGGCTCAGCCGGTTCGCCTCCGCCTTACGGGCGTCCAGCCGCACCGTCGGCATCCGCTCGTGTGCCCATTGCTCGCCCCGGAACTCGGCCGGGCGCAGGGACCCCACCTCGACCTCGTGCGGATCGTCGGCTCGCCGGCTGTCCGCTATGGGCCCGCGTACGATGTCGGCCAGCTCGCCGAGGGCGACCCAGCGCCATCCCACGGGGACGGCGGGCAGGGGGGCGCGGTGCGCGGCCGTGGAGTGCTCCGGGTCCGCGTGCGGCCCGGTCATGGTGCGGCCGAGGACGCCCTGGTCGATCACGAGGGTGCGGAGGTCTTCCACCCGCCGTAGCGTGTCGCGGACGGCGGCTTCCTCCTCGTCGACCCGGGCGAGCCAGAAGGCGAGAGAGGTCTTGATCCGCTCCTGCTCGGATCGTGGGGGCAGCGGCAGCCGAACTCGTTCCAGGTCCCGTGCCGCGATGTGATGCATGCCAGCGCCCTGACGTACGGACGACTCGATCTGGCGCCGTACGGCGCGGGACTCCCATGCCAACACCAGGTACTCGGGGTCGATCAGCCGCTCGTCGACCCTCACCCGCACCATGGTGCCGGGGTACGTCATGGGCCCGGTGGTCTCGCGGACCAGGGCGGCCCGCCCGATCCGCGTTCCGAGCCTGCCGTTGCGGCTCATCAGAATGTCGCCCGGCCGGACCAGATGGTCGGCCGCTTCCGCTGCCGAGGCCCACGGGCCTTCCCGGGACGCGGCGAGGTCGACCGTCGCCGACCGCAGCGCGGGCAGGCGGAGGACGGGCACCCCTCCCGGGACGGCCTGACCGGACCGGCCCGCCGCCAGCGGCTCGCGCAACAGCTCGCCCAGCGGAACCTCGGTCCAGCGGGGCGGCAGTCCCGTCCTCACGCCAGCACGCTCCGCAGCTCGTCCAGCAGGCGGACCGCACCCTGCTCCCCGAAGGCGCGCAGGAAGCCCGACGTGCCGCCCCTGAGGGTGAAGGGAACCGCGTCGAGAGACGCGGCGGCGAAGTGTCCGCCGGCCGCCGTGCCGTCCGCGATGTGCTCCATCCACCAGACCTGGTCGGAGTCGAAGGACCGCCCCCGGCGCTCCTGGTGGTCGATCCACGCGTCGAGCCGGTCGAAGACCTGGTCGCGGTAGGGGCGCGGGCGCGGCTCCAAGCCCGCTTCGTACCGGACGAGGGTAAGGAGGTCCACGGGCCCCTTCGGTACCCGCGGCCGACGGGGATCCGACACAGTGACACCGGCGCGTTCGTACGCGCTCCAGATCCGCTCCGCCGTCAGGCCGTGGGGCGGCCGCGCCAGAGACTCGACCCACGAGCGAAGCCTCCGGACGTCACCCTCAGCCAGGCCCCCTGTGCCGGTAATCAGCTCCTGCGCCGGGTCGTTGCCCGCCCGGAGGAAGGACCGCCAACGCTCCATGACCTCGGCGTCGTCGACTGTTGCAGCGGCGGTCGGGGCCGGGGCCTCGTCCGCGTCCTTCCCTCGCCCCCGTTTTCGCGTCGTGGAAGGTTGACCGGCATGGTGTCGTGCGACGTCGACCGGATCCACGACCACGCACTGGGTCTTGGCCGACGCGCCGGGGGTGACCGCCCTCAGCTCCGCCGGCGCGATGGGGCGCGTCCCAACCGCGAGCATCTGGAAGAAGCGAGATGAGGACTTGACGTCCCGCAGGAACAGCAGGCATTCGACGGGGGCGATGTCCGTCCCGGTAAGCAGGTCCACCACGACGATGATTCGCAGTTCGACGGTGTTACGGAACTGCGAGAGCAGCCGGTACGGTGATCCGCCTTTGAATGTCACCTTCTGGCAAAAACCAGGCCCCTGCCCGAAGACCGCGCGCACCGCGTCGACCACCTCGTCCGCATGCTGGTCGTCGGCCGCATAGACGACGGTCTTGGGCAGCGACACGTCCCCGGAACCGAGCCTCGCCCGCTCGGGGAACATCGACGGCAGCCCCTCCTTGAACGCCGTCAGCGCGGCGTGAAGCGCCTTGCCGCTCACCACGGAACGACGGTGCCCGAGGGGTTCCTCCACGTCGAGGTTGAACTCCTCCTCCAGCGTGTCGGCCGCCCGCTCCGGTCGCGTGGGGAGGTCGCCAATACGGTAAATGGTGACCTGCACGGCTCGGCCGTCGGCGACGGCGTCCTCGAAGGTGTAGGAGCTGACCAGATTGCCCTGGAAGACCTCCAGCGCCCGGTCCGTCGGGGTGGCTGTCAGGCCGAGCACCGGGGCATCGAAGTAGTCGAACAGCGCACGCCATCGGGAGGAGACTGACCGGTGACAGTCGTCGGCGATAATGAGGTCGAAGGACTCGGGGGGCAGATCGGGCCGGTAGCGGAGTCCGGACGCTGGATTGCCCCTGGACAGCGCATTGTGGAGCCGCGGCACGGTGCTCACGACGACCCCGTGGGGCGGCATGGCGTCCGAGCCCAGCCGCTCCACCCGGTACGACTCGGTGAACTTCCGGCCATCGTCGCCGGGTCCGGCGTATGCGGCGAAGGTCGCCAGCGCCTGCGTTTCGAGCTCTACCCGGTCGACCAGGAAGAGGATTCGGCGGGCCCGGGCGTGCCGCAGCAGACGGTGGGCCGCGATGACGGCCGTGACCGTCTGGCCGCCCCCAACAGCGATCTGGACCATGGCCCGGCGCTCGCCCCGGCGCAGCGAGCTCTCGAACGCCCGCACCGCGTTGTACTGCACCGACCCGAGGGAGTCCCGGGCGTAGCCGTCATCACCGAGGTCCGGAAGACGGCGGAGGAGGCGGCCCTGGAATGTCGGTGCCTGGGGGTCGGTCGCGGCTTCGCGCAGCCAGCGGGCCACGGTATCCGGCCGGTGGAAGGTGAAGAGCTCCCGGTGGCGCGGCTCGGGGTCGTCCCCGTTCCGGAACAGCACCCGGACGCCGTCGGTGGCGTATGTGTAGGGCATCCGCCGCTCCGCGGACGCCGTCGACGGGGTGCCGGCTTCACGGGTCCGAGCCATCGCCGCGCGCAGGTCCTCGCTGCGGTGACGCACCTCGACGGTGCCCACCGGCTGGTCGTCGACGCGGAGGACGTAGTGCGGTCCCGCCGCCCGGTCCGGGTGCGCCGTGCTCCGCACGGCGACCCCCCGTACCGGTAGCTCGTGCGGCGTCTCCGAATCATCTCGTACGGCCCATCCCGCCTCGGTCAGCAGATCCGCGACGCGCCACTCCGCCTCCAGGAGGGCCGAACGTGCCTTCAGGTGCGCGTGGGTGGCCGTCTCAGCGGGCGCACGCCGGTCGAAGGACCGCCGCAGAACGGGGGCGTACTCGTCGAGCAAGGCAACCCAGGTGGCCAAGCCTGTCACTTGCTCCCGCACGGGGATCTGCCGGTGCGGTGAGCCTACCGGGGCGTCCCATTCGGCCGGCGGCACGAAGGAGAGCGCGTCACGCACTCCGGTCCGTAGTCGGAAGTACCAGACGCCCAGCTCGAAGCAGTGACGCACGAAACGCCGGGCACGGGACCGGTCGTCCGATCCGGCCTCGCCGTCTGGTGTGGGGTCGCCGGAGCGGCGCAGTTCGGCCAACGCGCGGTGCACCGGGCCGTCGGTGAAATCCGGACCGAGCAGCCGGACGGACTCCGCGGTCAGGACCTCCGCGAACTGCCGGGCCTGGGCGAGGGACCGTTTCGGGCGGTTGTGCGCGTCGGCCTCAGCACCCGCGCCGTACACCAGCAGGAGGGGCTCCAACGGCAGCAGAAAGCCGAAGTTCGCGGAAGCGGCGGCCAGCTCCGCCAGGGCTTCCTCGACAGCCACCTGGTGCACTCGGCCCACGTTCCCTTCACTCCTCGTCAGCGTCACCGGCGACCGTGGCACGGCGTCGAACAATCACCCCAAATCTATCGCTTCAGGTCGGGCCTCGGGGCCCGACCTGAAGAGACTGAGCTTCCCCCGAGACGCGGAGGATGGTGACAGAAGGTCAGAGGTTCCTCATGATAGGGACATCGGCAAACTGAAGCTTCCCCTTGATCGTGGACACCTGGAGACTGGGACCGAGGTTCCAGAAGAAGTAGCACCAGGTGGGAAACAAGTACACTCTCGCGGCATAACCAACGAGTGTCCAAGAGCACGGGGAAATTTCATCCAGCGGCAGGCTCCAAGGCCGGCCCTTGCGGACCGGATCCGCTCCCTCAGGCCGGAGTGCAGTGATTAGCTTGCCGAACTGGCGCGGGCTCAGCCCGGTGAACGGGGCTATCCAGGAGGGCTCCGGCGCCGCGATCACACCAGACACGGCAAGATCATCTCACCTGTGACCAGCAGTTACGGGACCCCCCTTAGGCCGGGGTTGGCAATCCACTCCCATACCACGGCCGCCGTCTGCTCGACCAACGACCGCAGCGGCAGAACCAACACCAACCACCGAGCCTCGCTGGCGCGCACTGCGGCCTCGGGATGCTCCAGGCGGCGGCACAACCACGGCAATACCCCAGCCGCTGTCTTACCCGCCCCCGTGGGAACCCGCAGCAACTCCGGCAAGCCCTCTGCCGCAAGCCGCTCCTGGTAGGGATACGGCCTCGCATCCACATCGTTCATCGCAGCACGGAACAACTCCACGAACGTGCGCTTCACGCGCACCCCTCCCCAAACACAGTGCAGTTGGCAGTTAGGCCGCACATTGACATATTTACTGACAAGTCAGCGGTGTCAGTCCTTGCCGGGCCACTCGTACATGGTTGATTCCACTGATAGTTCCCGTACGCCCTTGAGGCGGACGTCCGTTGGTGGTTCGACTTCGAAGCGGTGCACGGGGTCGTTCACCAGGCGGAGGGTCGGCTTGCCGGCGCCCTTCTCCAAATGTGAAGCGATCACGAGCGTGTAGTTTTCACGCTCGGTCCAGGCCCGTACGAACTCCGAACGCGTAAGGGACAGCTCACCCGGGACGGCACGTCCGTGGGCCTTGATCTCGTAGTAGCGTCCGGTCGAGTCATATGCGTCGGCGCCCACGCCTGGCGCACCCCGCTGGTCCTCCAGCTCGACACCCCGCTCTTGCAGGATCCTACGGAGCGCCTGGATGACGAGCTCCTCTTTGTCGTGGTCTTCGTAGCCGAGGGGTGAAGCTTTGCTGTTGGGCGGGGCGCCTCCGGGCCTGGGCTGGGGGAGTGGGGTGCCGTGTTGGCGGTGTGCAGGTCTCCCCGCCCCCGGTGTCCGGGCAGGGCTACTGCCCGGTGTGGACGGCACTCCAGTGCGGGTGACCTTGCCGGGCAGCACGTCGAAGATGACCACGTCCACTAGGGGGCGCGCGACCGGTGTGCGCTGCGGGCCGGACTGGTTGCCAGGCTCGGGGTTTCCGGGCGCGGGCGCTGAACCGGTGCGTGGCGGCGGGATGAAGCCGATCGGGCCAGCGGGGACAGCAGGGCTGGTGCTGGTGCCCCGCTGGGGGGTGGTCTTTACGTTCGGCGTCGGCGTGGTGGGAGCTACGGGGGCCAGCTGTGCACGCTGGCGTAGCTCTTCGGCGAGCCGTTGCCGTTCCTCGCGGTCTCGCTGCGCTGCTGATGTGAGCGCCGTCCCGGCCTCCGCCTGCACCAGGTGTTCTTCCCAAACGTCCCGCCATGTGTGGCCCACGCGCGACCGTGCTTCATCGAAGTGCGCGGCGATCGCCGCTCCCCCTCCCGACTTGGTGGTCAGTGCCGCGTGCGAGTCCAGGAACAGCGTGTTGCGGCCGCGGTCGATCTGGGCGTCGACGGGGAGCGTGATGGGCTCGTGGGCAGGGCCCGGATCGATGCGGATCCGCAGACCAGGGAGCAGCCGCACTTCCAAGCCCGCTAGCCAGGCCCAGCTGGTGAAAGCCTCTGCCGTTTCGGGCTCGTCGCGCACCAGAAGGTCCTGGAGCGCGGCGACTCCCCGCCGGAAGTCCTCAGTGAGGCTCGCCTCGACCGGCTGGTCCAGGAGTGCGCCCTCGGCCGCGTTCACATCTCCGGTCTCATACGTGACCTGGGCACCCGCGACGTCCAGGGGCATGACGCGCAGGCGTCCGAACAGTGCCGTGAACTGTTGCACGTTTCCTGCGGGCCTCCACAGCGGCAGGCGGCCCGTCAGGGCTCGCTCGACCCGGGCATCGGCCACGGCGAACACCGGTCGGCCCGTGCCTTTGACCCAGCCGGCCGTGGTCCACAGCGGCAGGTTGCGCAACCTGCTCTGCAGCCCCGGCGGCATGGGCTTGTCGTCGGTGGAGATCATGTCTCGCAGGCGGCGCAGAGCCTCGAGCATGACCTGTTCACGCTCGGTGTCGGGGGCGGCACCGGTCGCGGGCATCTCCTTCAGCACGTCGATGAGGTCGTCGAGCCCGGGTACGGGGATACCCAGCGCCTGCCACAGAGGGTCGATGTCCGCCCCGGTTAGGGTGAAGGGACGGAAGCCGCGCAGGATCGCAGGTCCCCGGAAGCACTCACCGGACCTCGACCAGCCCCGGTCGGTCAGGACGAGATCCTCGTACAAGAACGCGTTGCGGATCTCCTTCTCGACCGCGGTCTGGGAGGCGTCCGCCGAGCGGTGCGTCAAATGCCGGGCCAGGGATTGGTAGACCAGCAGCGCCTCAGCTCTCAAGCTGTCTGGCACATCGGCCTCGGCCTCAGTGTCGGCGTCGTCGCAGCGGTCGCGGAGTTCCCGCAGCCGTTCCATCAGGCGTGGGACGTCGGGATCGCCAGAGACACCGAGTGCGGTGAGGACCTCCGTGCGGGTGGCCAGCGCCTGGTGGATCGCCGGGTGCAGGTAGCCGGGATCCTCCGACCCGTACAGGGCTTGCGTGTCCCGTGTCCGCAAGGTGAGGCGGGCCGGCGGCTTGAGCCGGCCGTTGCTGTCCTCCAGCCAGGCGGTCTCCCGGAGCCGCCACACCCAGAGGGCCGCCGTCTCACCCCTGAGGTTCCACTTGTAGTGGCCCCGGGCCATGGGGACGACGGCTCCCGGAGCCGCCACACCCAGAGGGCCGCCGTCTCACCCCTGAGGTTCCACTTGTAGTGGCCCCGGGCCATGGGGACGACGGCCTGGTCCGTACCGGTCAGCGGTGCGGTGAGGGTGCGCAGCAGTGCGGCTGTGCGGCGGCGTCGCTCGTCCACGTCCTTCTCGACGACGATGTTCTCGACCACGGCGAAGAGGTCGTCACTGGTCAGGTCGTCCAGAGTGTGGTCGGCTCCCTTGCCCACCATCTCCGACCGCCGGCCCGTGACGGACCACCTGCAGTTCCGCGCGAGGCCGAGACGGGAATCTCCCGGGTACGTCTTGGTGTCCCACGGGTTGTACAGCTCGCGCACCGGAGTGAGCTGTGGAACGCTCGCCACGCCCAGGAGCCGGAGGAAGGCCGTTCCGCTCAGACCGCCTGCCCGGGCGGCGGGGAGCAGTGATCGCGCGTAGGAGCGGCGTACCCAGATGAGACCGGGCGTCCTGCGTGCCGCGACCTCGAACCGATCCCCGTCGGCGCTTTCCAGCGCCTGGGGGAGATAGGCGGCGCCGGGTTGCACACGGCGGGCGTGTTCGGTCCCGTCCTTGTCGTAGGCGAAGCCATTCAGCACAACGGCCCGTCCAATGCCTGGACCGAGCCGGTCGCGCTGCTTCTTGGGCAGCTCGCCGAGCGCCTGCTGCAGGGCGACGAGCCGGGCGGCCTCCGTCGCCTCGTCGCCGTCGGCAAGTCGTCTCCCTGCTTGTCCGAGCCGGGAGACGATCCGCAGTGCGGCTGCCGTGTCATCGCGGCGCACCAGACAGTCCCGCCGACGCAGCCAGGTGGTGACGGTCTTCGCCCAGACGTTGTCCTCCGCGTAGGCGGGATGCAGGTCCAGAACCACGCCCAGCACGTCCAAGGGGCCGCTGGCCCCGCCGGACGCGTCCGCGAACGCGTTCTCCGCGAGCTGTGGCCGAAGGCGGCGCCCGTCGGCGGTGACCAGGCACGTCCGGCCGGCCAGCGCGTACTCGTGCCCCGCCTCGAGGGCGACCGCGGCAAGCCGCACGAACCGCGTGACGTTCTGCCACGCGTTGTCGGAGAACAACGCGAGGGCGTCCATGACCCGCACCTCCGCGCGCAGGGACGCGGCACCCGCCACACGCCAGTCCGCGAGGATGCTCCGCCAGCGGCCGCCGCTGTCACGGACGGCGGTGGGCAAGGCGTACCGGGCTTCGCCCAGCCGTGCGATGTCGGGGTCGTCGAGGACGCCCGACAGTGCGGCCTCCTCAACCGCGAAATCGGACAGCGGGACTGCGGGACCACCCTTCGCGACCGGCAGGGCCAGCTCGGCAGCGAGTGACCGCCGGGCGTGCGCGAGCAGCTCGGTGCGGATCCGGTCCTGGAGCTGGTGCGCGGGTGCGGGGCCCGCCGGGCGGGGAAGCGGAACGAGGTGCCACGCTGTGGGATCCACCTTCTCCAGGACGTCGCGTACGGCGGCTTCCCAGAGGTCGGCGATCACGGGGACGAGCTGTGCGTTGAGGCGGCTGTCGGCAAACCCCTCGCGGCTGGCGACGGGGTCGAACTGGGTGTGGACGCGGGCCGCCACGTCCAACGGGGCGACGGGCAGGCTGGCATGGACGCTGCCGGTCACCTCGCCCTCCAGGGGGAGCGCGATGCCCACGGGCACGACCGGGCCCAGTGCCTTGTGGCTCCGTTTCCATTCCGGGTGCGGTTCCACTTGCGCCGTGTACACACGCCACACCGCCCCGTCGGTCGTCCGGGCGTGCCGCACTCTCACGTCATGCTCGATGCCCTGGACCACCAGCCGATGCCGTGCCACGTCAGCCCAGGCCAAGGACAGTCCGGCGCTGTGCCCGCCGGCCGTCACCTCCAGAGCGCGGAGATGGCGCAGGAAGAGCAGGGAAGCGTCGTTCCAGTCGTCGAACCATGCGAGGAGCTGGGACGCGGTCAGTTTTCCGGGGGCCAGCGGGATACGGAAGGCGGTCCACTCAGGTCCGGAGATCTCGTCGGGGAGTTTGGGCGGTGGCGTGGGCTCGAGTTCGGTCCCGGAGAAGCGCACGTGGAATGGGTGGCAGTGCACCTCCCACACAGTGGAGAGGGCCCTCAGTGTGGACAGTCCGATGCCGAACCGGCCGGTGGCCGCGGCGTCAGCGGTCTTGCCGGTGAGCCAGGGCATGCCGAGCGGGAGCACATCGGCCAGACACAGGCCGGCTCCGTCGTGGGCGACCAGCATGTCGTCGGGCCGAAGCAGGATGCGCAACTGTCCGGCTCCCGCGTCATCGGAGTTCTGGACGAGCTCGGAGAGGACCTGCAGGCGGTCCGTCGAGAGTGTCTCGGCGCCGTGCAACGCGCCCTCGGCCATCCTGCGGTGGACCCCACGACCGCTACGCAGTCCCTGGTCGAAGAGCCGGACGGCACGCGCCGCTTCCTCCGGCGTCGACACCTCCACTTCCACAGATGCGTCCGGATTCTCCAGAAGCGTGCGCACAGCCGTCGTGAGAGCGTCCACGTCGATATCCCTCCCCGTTGGTGCCTAGTGACACCGACAAGGCTGAGGCTGGGAACGGTTTCCCGATGACTGGGTGGGCATAATCCAGCCATATGCGCGCATAGTTACAGCGAGGGCTGTGGTTTGGCTGTCCGCTGTCGGCACTGCGGGTACAGGAAGTGGGGCGGATGACAAGTGGCTCCGACAGCATCGGGAACGCGGCGAAAACTGATCCCGGCCGCCCCTCGATTGTCAGACCGTCCTGTTAGAGCGCCTCGGTCCATGAAAACGCCCGCCTTGGTCAAACGACTCGCCGTCCGCTGGGAACGACGCCTCGACCTCCACGACGCCTTCATCTCGCTGGGCCGCACTCATCTGCTGGCGACGCCTCAGGAAAGCCACCAGATGGCCGCGTTACGAGCTCCTAGCAGTAACCGTCCACCCTGGCGTGAGCTGGAGCAAGGTCAGCTTCTCAGGGAGGTCCGCTACGGCCATGACGTCGAAGTAGGCGTCGTCGGCGGGCGGGAACGTTCAAGGCGGAAATCATTCGTCGCTCGTCGGCGGGTCAAGCGGCTGCGCGTCTGCCCAGCGCATCACGAACTCCGCGCCGGCTTGAGTGAACTGGTAGACCTCCACCATGGGAGGCGTGCCCGTGCCGTTCCAGGGGACCTTTACCAAGTAGCCGTCCCGGATCAGGTACCAGATGGACAGCCCGGACCCGTGGGCCAGCATGATGTTGGGGAACTTGACCCGTCCTTGGCGGATACCGCTGGCTCGGAGGGGTTCCGCGAAAGCCTCGATCAGGCGTCGCTCGAGTTCGCCGTAGCGGCTGTTCAGTACGGCCAGGTTGACCTTGTACTGGCGGAGTGACTTGCGGTCGATCTGGTCGGGACCGTTACCCTTGCGGCGGTGGCAGTTCGGGCAGAGCGCGATCAAGTTCTCAAACTTGTGCTCCTGCACTTTGGCCCAGTCGTCAATGTGCTCGATGTCGACAGGGTGCGCTCGGCAGGTGGGTACGGCGCAGCGGTGGCCGGCTTCGATGAGCACTGCTCGCCGCAGCTCGGCCGGTATGGCGGGTCGTCCTTCTGGCATGGCGTGAGCGTAGACCGTCTCGTTCCCGCTTGGTGGACAGCCGCTGCGTTCCTGGGCCCTGAAGTGCACCGCAAGATCGTGTTACGGGCTTTATGTGGTGCCGCGAGGGAATTGCCGCGCCGGTCCGCGAGCGGTTCGGAACTTGCTCCCCCCATAGCAGTGAGGAAGAGGTTGACCCTCTGCTACCCCCGAGCAGGACCAACGCCGCCGACTCTCGAGATGCCTGATGAGACGTCAGGTAAGTCAGCATCCACTCAGCATCGGTCCCTGCGGTTCCTCGTGCATGCGCCTGGTCGGTGGCTTCGCGGCAGACGACACGGCCCTGCGGCGAGACCGGGCGGGTTCTGTCGTGTGGTGGTTGATGCGCTGCGCCCTGCTCCGGCGGGCCCAGTGGTATTCCGACTGCCCGTGCATGTGTGATGACGTGGTCAGCGTTGGTTTTGAATTTGTGACGCACGCAGGACTTGGCCGTACGGGGTGCCGCGCTCTGTCCCTTGTGCTCTGTCCGTCGCTGGTTTCCTCACGCCGTGCAGGGCCGACGCTCATGCGCTCGGGGACCCCGCCAGTCGGCGACAGCGAAGCCATGCCGTCAGCCATTCAGATCGCGGGCCCTCGTTGTCAGGGGACCGGCTGGGGATCGAGGGGGATCAGTGCGACGAGAGTGGCCGTCCAGGAGTTCAGGGCAGCACCTACCAGGCAGGGGCCGTACTTCTACACGACCGGGCCTTCTTCTCAGACGGGGACAGGGGTCAGCCGAGGCCGAACCAACCGAGGATGGTCTGGACGAGCAGGATGGTGGACATGCCCGCGACGCCGACGACCACGACGGTCGCGCCGATCCGGTAGCGGGGGCCGTTGGCCGCCGCGCCGAGCACGGAGCGGCGGTTGGTGAGGACCAGGAGGTAGACCAGCACGATGGGGCTGATCAGGCCCTGGAGGACCTGGGTGCCGATGAGCAGCTGGATGACGTTCACCGGAGTCATGGCGACCACCGCGCCGAGCACGATCTGGGCGGTGAACAGGCCCAGGAACAGCGGTGCGTCGCGGAAGCTGCGGGACGCGGAGCGTTCCACGCCGGCGGCCTCGCCGACGGCGTAGCTGGCGGAGAGCGGGACGACGGCACCGGCGAGCGCCGAGGCACCGATCAGGCCCACGGCGAAGAGGAGTTCGGCGTTCTGACCGGCAACCGGTTTGAGAGCCTCGGCGGCCTGGGCGGCTGAGTCCAGCGGGCCGGTGCCGCCGATCGCGGCGGCGGTGGCGATGATGATCACCGACGCGACTCGCAAAAGGCGTGGCCCAGCCGCGTCCGAGGCCGTTCGTGCCGTGGTCGATGAAGAACTGCCGGTAAGCCTGACCACAAAGCTGGCCGTCAATGCCGGTCGCGATTGGACGAAGAGTCAACGCAGTGTCAGCCCGTCCAGGCCAGATTGAGCGCCGGTTCGGACGGTTTCATCGGGCTGCGGCGAGCAGTTCCTGGTGCCTGGCGAGGGCCGTAGCGCGAAGGAGAGCACGGAACTCGTCGGTTACCGTCCCACGGGTCTTCAGGGCATGGCAGTTCGGGCACAGAGCGATCATGGCGTTGGGAAGGTCCGCGCCTCCCTTGGCGTGATCGTCTATGTGATCCACTTCCAACAGGTAGGAGCCATTGCGGCTGAGTGCCGAGGTGTAGCGGGGATCAGGGCAGCGGGGGTTCTCGCAGGCCCCTTGGCTGCGCTCGAGCACCGCATGGCGGGATGCGGCGATGCGGCTCAGCCGCTGACCACCTTGGGGGCGGGGACGGTGGCTCTTGCCGTCCTGCACGGCGCGCTCCGCGCGGGCATTCAGCTCCGCGTAGCGCTGAGCCGGATCTGCCATGCGGCGCAGCAGGGCAACGGTCATCCGGCAGCGGTCGAGTGCATCGGCGGCCGGTTCCTCGGCCGGCAGTGCGAAGTGACCGGCGGCCGCATCCCAGTCGCCGTCGAACTCGCCCTGGCGCAGACGCGCGCACTCCCAGCGGCTGCGGTTCAACTTCTTGAGCGTGGTCGCCGTGTCCGGCCACAGGGCACCGTAGGGGAGGCCGTCGCGCAGCCAGGCGTACTCCAGCCCCGCGTAGATCGCGGCGTACTGGAGATTGCGTCCGTAGGTGACGACGCGCTTGCCCTGAAGTCTGCGCAGCAGGGCGTCAGCTACCTCGCGGAAACGGGGGGCGGCTTCGAGTTCCGCAGGGTCGGCGTCCCCGAGTCGAAGCTGCTGCAGGTATGTCGTTTCCCATTCGGGGTTGATGAATTGATGCCATCTCTTGTGGCCATCGGCCGAGGTGAGTGCAATCTCGAAGGGCACGGCCCGTTCCAGGGGCGGGGTGGACGGAGCAGGGGACCCGATGGCGCTGACGGTCAGAATGACCGTGTCCGGGTCGTCCAGGACGTCCTGTGCCCAACGGATCACAGCATGGCGGACGGCTTGGGCCTCGTCGGCATCGGGTGGCGCCGAGAAGGGGACAGCTTGATCCGCGCGGTAGACAGGCGACGCCGGATATACGGTCTCTTCCCATTCCGGCGTCGTGCGCCCGGTGCTCGTGGGTGCCCCGGGGACGGCAACCAGCTGCGGAGGCCCGAGTACGTAGGCGTCGGGACGGAACAAGTTCGACGCGCGCAGCCCTGCGGCCTTGAGTTGGCCGGCGGACTTCAACCCTTTCGGCAACCGCGGGTAGCGCTGGAGCAGCTTCCTCAAGACGTCATCCGGCTGTGCGTCCGGGTTATGGACGTATACCGGCGCGCCGAACCCGGCGGGGGTGGCACCGCACACCACATGTTGCTCACCCACGGGGCTGAACGGGACGGCATCGAACTCTACGAACATGTGAAGCTGTTGACTCCGTGGCGACGGACGAGGACCTGGAGTGAATCTAACCCGACCGGCTCGTGGCCTGAGCTGTTGCGGCCCGGGCGCTTGGCTGAACCTAGCGGGGAGACCTCCCTCGACGCCCTGAGCAGAGCCGCGCAGAACGATCCGGTTTTTACCTTCCATGTCGTCACAAACGAGGCAGAAGCAATCGTAAGCCCTGGCCGGTACGGCACCCAAGGTGTCACACAGGGGCTGATCTACGCATTCGCCCGCCATGCCGTCGGCCTGCCAGGGCACAGCTCACTCCATTTGAGGTTCGCGCTGTGGGACGAAGCGGCTGCGGTCATCGAGAGTCGGGCGCCTCGGGTCCACGACAGCGACGACCCTTACCACGCCCCCGACCGGGACACTGGCACGGCGGCGCACGGCGATCTGGGCGGTGCCTTCGGCCGCGGCACTGGCGGGAGTGGCCCACGCGGGACGCGAGGCCAAGCAGCGGTCGATGATTGCCGCGCGGGCTCTCGTCTCAGTGCGCCCGGAGGCTCGTCTGATCCCGTCCCTCGACTATGTGAAGAAGGCGCTGACTGTCGCGGATCACATCCTCGCGCTTGAGATCGTCATGATGATGAGCTGCGGCCTGCGAAACGGGGAAGCCCGCGCGTTGAACGTCAACAACGTCGTGGCGGACGACGTCTACCGGGTACACGAGCAGATCCACTCCAACACGCACAAGCAAGCGGAGCTGATAGCTCGTGCCGGACCGTCCGCTCAGGCATCGCGCATGCATGAGGGTACGTGGGGCCGTTTCCCAGGCTCATGTGACTGAGATGTGCCCTCGCGCGCCTCTAGCGCAGCACGTCCACGAGGGTTTCGCACAGGGCCTTGGCATCGTCCAGCGCGCTGCGGCACATGGTTTCAGTCAGTACGAGACGCTGCCCGATCTGCGCGGATGAACCAGGCACCTTGATCAGGTACTTCTCGTCCACGATGCCGTCGTTATGGGTGAAGACGTGCCGCGCGGCCCAGGTTTCGAGGAGGCGTTGCCACGTTTGCGAGCCAAGGGTGGTCCGCAGGTCGGGGAAGCCGGCGGTGACGATCAGGTCGGCCATGTGGTCGAGACGCTGGAAGATGGCCCCCTTGCCGTTGAGGAGGCTGGCCGCGTTCGGCACGGCCGCGCGGAAGAGGGAGGAAGCCAAGGCTTCCACTACTCCGACCACGTTCTCTACGGTGTCGACCCAGTTGCGCGTGAACACTCCCTGTTCCCTGAGCAGTGCCTTCGCGTCCGTGGGCAGGGCTTCCAACGCGTCCAGGCGGGCGGTATCGGCCTGGAGGGCGTCGAAGGCGACCGATGCGGCCGGCAGCTGACCGCACACGGGGCAGTATCGGTGTTCCCCGAAGACCGCGTAGTTGTTCTGGCATCCCGCGCAGGTGCGGACACGGACGAGTTGCTCCTCGTCGATGCCCGGCAGCGGGCGGGGGTAGAAGGGCTGCGACCTGTAGGAGAAGGAGATGCTGCCGCCGCGCGATGTGCGTGCCAGGCCACCGAACATTTTGTCCAACTCCTGACTGACCATCTGCATGGCGAAGTCACCTGCGGCGCGCATGATGCGATCGCGCTGCTGCTCGGTCATGAACTCCGAGTGCTCCGCGTGGTGTCCGCAGTAGACGCACCAGAGGGCGAGGCTGTCGGGTAGCGCCTCGTACTGCTGAACGTCCATGCGGAAGACCAGCGAACACTCCGGGCACTGGCGGCCGAAGAACCCGTTGTCATCGGAAGGAACGCTGACCCGCATCTCGAACGAGTCGCCCTGATGGCCGACGAGTTCCGCACCATCGGCCATTCTGAATCTGCGGTGGTCACGCATGAGCTGATTGTTCCCCTCGGTGCTGACAGTGGGTTCTGTGCGTGCGCCGCTGGTCAGCGGTGACAGGTGATGCGTTCCTTGAAGAGGTCGAAGCCGCGTTGCATCATCGCGACGGTGCGGTCTGTGGCCCAGAACAGTACCTTGGGGGAGCTGGTGATTTGTGCGAGGTTCACGCGCCCCTGGGTGTCCACGATGTTGCGCTCCAGGATGCTGAGGGTGCCGTAGATGTCGCCGTGTGCCAGGGAACTGCAGCTGCTCCATACGACTTCGGCCTCTGCAGAGCCCATGGGAGTCAGAGCTCCCGCTTCCCGCACGATTTCCGAGTACGTCGTGGGCTTGAGGACCCTCTTGGCGTCGGCCGGGTCCGTTCCCGCCTTGATGACGAGGTCGGTCAGCTGCTGCATCCGTACGGCCAGGGGCCGCCTGGGCTGTTGATGGAGCAGCGCGTTCATGCGGTCGGAATTCTTGTTCTCGCCGGCCTGCATGCACAGTCGCCGCTGCACGCGGACGAGGCGCTGGTTGGGCCCGAGCATCCATACGGCGCGGGCGCTGTTCTCGAAAGCGCCTCGCAGCAATGAGTACTGCCCGTGGGTGTGGAGCGTGATCGACACCGAGTTGTCCCGCGGGTCGTCCGCAAACGTGGAGCGGAAGCAGTGGAGGTGGTCGACGGCCACGCCCAGAGCGTTCCAGGCGTTGTGCGACACCTGGTAGGGGTCAGTCTTGGCGTCGTCCCCGGCCAGGGCGCTGCCGGGCTGCACCTGCCACTGCCTGGAGTCGGACTGGGTGAGGCTCTCGTACGGCCTGGCGCTGTCCAGCAGTGCAAGGATCCGTCTGAGGTATTGATCTTCCTCAGTGGTGGTTGTCACGACTTGAGGGTATGGGTGAAAGTCGTACTAGTGCGCGGGATTTACGTATCTCACCTAACCGTCAAGTCGGGATGACCGGGGCGGCTAGATGTACGAGCGAGGCCGCCCTGGGGGCCCGAGTCCGTCAGGACGGTGCGACGGTCAGCGCCTTCTTGGTCCTGCTGTCGGCAAGCTCGGCGAGGTACCGCTCTGCGTCGAGTGCGGCCTGGCAGCCACCGCCAGCGGCCGTGATGCTCTGGCGGTAGGTGTGGTCGACGACATCGGCCGGCGGCGAAGGCACCGGGGATGCTGGTGCGCGTGGAGGGCGAGACGACCTTGCTGTTGGCCGCGGTGCGGTCCGCGTCCCTCCGGCAGGCGGCCCGAACCCCTGAGTCGCAAATTGCAGCGACAGTGGCAGGCAGGTGATCTAATGTTGCCGCTGCCTCACCTGACCTTCGTGGATTGCCATCTGGTTCCATGTGGGATTGCCGATCCCGTCTCAGGTAACGCTGTCCGTCAGTCGAATAGGATCAACGGCGTTTGCCTAGCTCTGGAAGGCCACCCGAAACCACTGCGCGGACGACAAGTTTGTCTCGCTCACTCTTCCAGCGTTCGACCTGCGCGGCCCGCTGGTTCGCGAGTTCCTCGGCACGCTCGGTATGCTGCATCGCTCGCCTGGCGCGCAGTTCCTCCAACGCATCGCGCTCAGCCTGCTCGTGCGCCAGCCGCTTCGCTCGCTGCTCCGGGGCCTCAACTCTGCGATTGCGGAACCGTCGACGCCACGAACGGGCTTCCTTCAGGGCCTTCTGCTCGGCTTCGCCGTCTCCTGCTTGACGAGCCGCTATGGCACGCCCCAAGGCATCGCGGTACAGCACCTGGAAGTGGTTGTAGTCATCTCTGCTGATCGTCGCCATTGGTCTCCCGCCCCCAGATCTGCGTTGTCCCCCGACCTCTACGGTGGGTCACGCCGGTTGTCGAGCGTAGTTGAAATGCCGGCGTGACGCCTGACCGACAACTAACCCCCGCGGATCAAGTCGAACTTGTACACGTCGAGCCCACCGCCACCAGCCCCGAGGCACTGCGCGAGCAGGTCGAACGGAGCCGCGCCAAGCTCGGGGAGACGGTCGAGGCCCTCGCCGCGGAGACCGCCGTCAAAGCACGCACCCAGGAGAAGGCCGCCAAGCAAGCCGCTGCGGAAGGTATCGTCAAACAGATTCAGGGGGTGGGCCATTGAGGCATCTGACCATTCGTGTGGCTTGGCACGACACCGCGTGGGACGGGAGGGTCTGCGCTGCGCCGAGTCGTAATGGCTACTGCACCGACCTGCAGCGGATCCGGGTCGAGCGAGACGACGCCGCTGAGGATGCGCACGCCGGGAGGGACGTGTCCACTCTGTCGGCGGAGGCGATGCCCCCGTGTCAGGCAGAGTCCGGCCTCTTCATGAACCCGCGGCCATGGACCCGGTACATCGACCATCCGTACACCACCGTGGAGCAGGCCAAGGGCACACACGGCGCGCTCCGGACGGCCAAGGTGCTTGTGCCGCCGTTCTCGACGTTCGCCACGCCGTTCTCGTGGATGTTGAAGGAGCGGCAGAGCCGCATCGATGAGCGTCTGCCGGAAGGCTTGCTGCCGCCGGAGGGCCACGCGCCCTTTCCCACACCCTGGGTTTTCTCCGGTCCGCGTCAGCAGGCGCTGCTCGATCATGTCTTCGGTCAGGTCACGCGTGGCAGGTCACTCGCGTTGTTCTATACGAAGTCCGGCCATCCCCTCGGTGACCACATCCCTCGACTGGTAGTTGGCGTGGGTAGGGTGACAGACGTCGGTCGCCTGCTGCCGTTCCCGCAACGCGGAGTTGACGGTCGGCTTGTCGACAGCCCTTACCCGGCCTGGGACAGGCTGGTCAGTCACTCCATCCGTCCCCAAGGCGAAGAGGGCCTGCTGCTGCCCTACCATGCCTACCTGGCTTCGACGGGTGATCCGGCCGAGGACGCCCGGCGACGTGCTCTGCTCTCCGAAGTCGCCGTGGGGGTCGACAACGCGCATGTCAACGCCTTCTCGTACGGCGCCGAGCTGGCAGGTCCGGATGTCGCGCTCGCCACGCTTGTTCGCTGCCAGGAAGCGGTCCGGGCGATCCGCGCCCATGGCATCGCGCCGGGCCCATGGGAGGCACGCGAGGACTGGCTGAACGAGCGCATCGCCGAGGCGTGGACCGATCGAGGCGTTTTCCCGGGCGCCGGCGCGGCGCTGGAAGCGTTGGGTCTGCGGCTGGGAAGCAGCCTGGTACGGGAGCTTCGGGCCTCGGGGACGCTGGCATCGGACGAGAACCCGTGGCCACTGCTCGGGGCGCTCCTCGAGGGCCGCGCAAAGCCCCCCAGCCCGGCCTACGACGCGCCACTCCGCAACGCCAGAGGCACATGGCGCCATGTGGCATCAAACCCGGCCAAGCGGGACCTCCTTCATCTTCTGTCCCGATTCGACCTTACGCTGGAGGCCGCTGCTCGCTGGTTCAGGGCAGAAGAGCGGAACCGAGCGACGCTCACTCCTATCGATGACCCCACTCTCCTGGCCAACCCCTACCGGATCAGCGAGGCAGACCTCGGAGATCAGAACGATCCGCCGGTGCCGCTCAGCACCATCGATCTTGGTGTCTTCCCGGACGACACCATCAGCGTCAAGCACCCGTTGCCGACGTGCACACCGCCCTTCGGTGACACTCTGGACCCACGGCGGGTTCGCGCGGGTCTGGTCGACGTTCTGCGCCGGGCCGCGGAGGACGGCGACACGCTTCTGTCCGCCGACGAAGCGGTCACCCGCCTCGCGGGTCTGCGGGTGGGGCGGCCGCCGGTAGTCCCCGTCCACTGGCTCGAGGGCAACAGGGATGTCCTCGCCGAGGAGGTGCAGGTCCTGGACCTCCTCGCCGATCCAGACGGCGGGGCATCGTTGCCGGCAGTGCAACTGACCAACCGCGGTGAGACCGCGAAGTACTTGGCGAGGGTCCTCGGAAAACGGGCGGGCAAACCTGTGCCCAGCACCGGAGAGGACTGGACTGCGCTGCTCCGGGCTCGGCTTGCGGAGCAAGAGGTCACCGTCGCCGATGGCGACGAGCGGGCTCGGACGGCGTTGGCGGAGCAGGCCGCCGCGCTCGAAAGGATCACGACGCGGCGTCTCGCCGTGCTGGTCGGACGCGCCGGTACGGGTAAGACCACCGTGCTCGGTGCTCTCCAGCGGAGCCGGTACCTGCAATCCGGCGGCATGCTCTTCCTCGCTCCGACCGGCAAGGCCACGGTCCGCCTGGCACAGAAGACCGGCACCAGGGCCTACACAGTGGCGCAGTTCCTTCACCAGCACAACCGGTACGACGGCTTGCGACAGCGGCCGTTGTTCTCCCCGCCGAAGGGTACAGCCGCAGTGCCGACGGCAGGTGTGGCCACCGGGTACGGGACAGTCGTCATCGACGAGTGCTCGATGCTGAGCGAGGACGACTTGCGTGCGTGTCTGGAGGCACTCGATCTGGGTGGCACCAAACGGCTCATTCTGGTGGGGGACCCGAACCAGCTGCCACCCATTGGTCCAGGTCGCCCGTTCGCCGACTTGGTTTCCTACCTTGAGGCGGCCGACGAGACGGTGCGCGCGTGCGAAGAGCGCGGAAGCGACCCTGACCGGACGGTGGCCGCGCGGGCCGGTGCGCTGGCCCGACTGACGGTCGAGCTGCGCACGGCGGCCGGTGCGCCGAGCGCTGCACTGCGGCTTGCCTCTTGGTACACGGCCGAGCAGCAGCGGGTGGACGCCGACGACATCCTGTCCGAGCTTGCGCCGGGGGGCACCGGCCCAGCAGAGTACGGGACCGTCTCGGCACCGGCGGACACAACGGTCGGCGGCGGCGCAGGGGCGGGTAGCGATCTGGTCATCCGGTACTGGAACACGGCCGAGGAGCTGGATGCGGCGGTCTTGAAGACCCTCGTGGACGCCCTCGACCTCAGCGGGCCGCAGGACATCGAAGGATTCAACAAGGCACTCGGCCTGACCTCCGAGGGCTGGGTGCCCTTCGACGACCACAGTGGCGCCCACAAGTTCCAGGTGTTGTCGCCAGTACGTATGGGGCCGCACGGAGTGCACGAACTCAACCGGCTGCTGCAACGGACATTCAGAGGATCGGAACTCGACCGGGCCCGCCGATGGGGTCGCACGCTCGGCCCCGAAGAGATCGTGGACAGGGACAAGGTCATCCTGCTGCAGAACGGCGAACGCACCGGCTACGACCACGGCCGCAACCAGCGCACGCGACCGACTTACCTGGCCAACGGAGAGGTTGGGCTGGTCAGCCCGAGAAGAGGGCAGCGAAGCCTGTCGGTCGCGTTCGCCGACCGTGAGCAGGTGCGGTTCGACTTCAGCTCGAGGGACGTGCCGAGGTCCGGTGGCGGCGCTCTCGAACTCGCCTATGCCCTGACGGTCCACAAAGCACAGGGCAGCGAGTTCGACACAGTGATTGTCGTGGTCCCCGCCACGGGCCGCTTGATGAGCCGGGAATTGCTCTACACGGCGCTGACCCGTGCCAAGACCCGGCTCGTGCTTCTCGTCGAGGGGACCGACACAGCAGGTCTGCTCTCCCTCGCCGCTCCGGACCGCTCGGAGACCGCACGGCGCAACACCAACGTCTTCTCCGACGCGGTCCGCCGAGCCGACCTCGGCGTGCCGTTCGCCGACCACCTCATCCACCGCACGAGCGGCGGACTGTACGTGCGGAGCAAGAGCGAGCTGATCATCGCAAACCTGCTGGAGCACGAAGGGGTCCCCTTCGCGTACGAGCGGAAACTTCCGGGTGAATTCACCGGCGGTTACCGGCTTCCCGATTTCACCTTCACCACTGATGACGGGGACACCATCGTGTGGGAGCACCTCGGGATGCTCGACCGCGACGACTACCGGGCCGGCTGGGAACGGAAGCGGCAGTGGTACGAGGCCAACGGGTTCATCGAGGGGCAGAACCTGTTCACGTCGTCCGAATCCCACGGGCCCCGGGGAGGACTGTCGATGCCCGATCTGCACACGACGCTCGACGGGGTGCGTGCGGCACTGGAGGACGACTACTGACGCGCACGCCGGGCTGTTGGCACAGCGAGTGAGTGGCCCATCCCCGGAAATCAACGTTTTTCCACCCGGCTCCAGTGGTCAGCGTGGGGCCCCTTCATGTCGCTGACGACGGGCGCCAGAAAGAGGCTCGCTTGCTGGCGGCGGAGGGCGGGCAGCGGCACGTGGTGTCCCTGCGAGAGGGCGTGCTCGACTGCCGTAGAGCGGAGTTGGCCACGGTGGCGGTGCCGGTGTGCGAGGCCCACCATGGCCGTTGACGCGCATGGTGTTGTCGTGACCGGCGGTGGCGAGCAGGCCCCCGTCGGGGGAGAAGGCGACCGACCAGACCTGATCGGTGTGCCCGTCGAGCGGTTCGCCGACCGGCAGCCCGGTCGCGGGATCCCACAGCCGCACGGTCCTGTCCCGGCTGGCCGTGGCCAGCAGCCGGCCGGGCCCGGGAGAACGCCGCCGACACGACCGGGCCCGTGTGCACCGGCGGCGCGTAGGCGAGGGCGTATCGGGGTGAAGGCGCTGCCGTGGGCGAGGTCTCCGGTGGACCGCTCACCCCGGTCGCGGCGGCTGCCATCGCGCGTGTGTTCAGCGCCGGCGGCAGCCGTCCGGCCCTGCGCACCCTCATCGGATGATCATCGGCACCACCGCTCCAGCTGTGAACGGCTCCGCGCGGAGCGGGCGCGCGGTGTTCAGGGGCGGGGGACTTCCGAGTGCTTGAGCTTCTGCCCGGACCAGGTTTTTTCGCATGCAGGGCATGTGGTGCTGTCGCTGGACGCGTGTCAGAATTTGTCTCACCCCTTTGTCTCTCGAGATGGTCGTCTCACGTCTTCATCGGAGGATCCCGAGTTGGGGCAGATCGACACCCGCCTCATCCAGACCGCGGTCATCGGAGGCCGTGACTCGGACCAGCCGGTGATTCTTCCTGAACAACCGCATAACTTAGATGAGTTCCTCCGTCAGTTCGGGAGGGACGACTTCTGGTGCGGCACGCTGCTCGGCGGCTGCGGGGAACCGCTGCGTCCCAAACGGTATGTGACGAGGGTCTGTCACTTCGCCCACGAAGCCGACCCCGCCCGCGGGGAGTGCCACCGAACCAGCCACAGCGCGGACGGCGCCGACCACCTGTTCGTCAAAACCCATGTCACTCGCTGGTTGGCCGGACAGGGGTACGCGGCCCAGGGTGAACTGCGCAGCTTCGGGCACTGCCACGGCGATGCCGTGGACTTTCGGCTGCCTCGCACGAGAACGCATCTCCGGTTCGAGCTCCACTCGGAGGACTACCGGAGCTGGCGCAAGGCGGCGGACAGTCTGGGCGCGAAGGAAGGCCGTATCGAGTGGGTGTTCGGCCGGGATGACGCGCTCGCTCGCGACATGATGGCGCGTCGCGGATACGCCCTCCTCGTGCGGTGCGAGACCGAGGCCAATGACCGTCGCGTGTTCATCGGCACCGCGACCGACGGGAAGAAGACGCCCTGGGTTCCGCTGGAGCACTGCCGGATGACCGAGAGTGGCCTCGTCACGCCCGCGCTCGAGGAGCTGCGTGCCGAGGGGGCGATCTGCGACGACGGCATCGGCCGCGAGCCGTTTCCCGGCAGCGTGGCCCTTCCCCGCGGACAGGTCGTGTTCGCGGTGGACACGGAAGCGGCACCCCTGGCCTCGTCGCCGTTGGATGTGCCTGGCAGGCGCCTGATTCCTGGCTTCGTCAAGCCGGCGGGAAGCCGCATCGTCCGGGCCCACCTGTCCCTGCCCGACACCGTGCCGCCTCCCACGGACCAGTACGTCTACCAGCTCGCGGGTTCGGTCCGGCTGCTGGTCACCGACGTCGTCGAGGGAGGCGGCTCCTCGTGGGCGGTCCGCGCCGATGCCCTGGTACGGCTCAACGGCCTGGAGGCGGAGCGCACCGGGTTGTGGCGTCCCAGCGTCGCGCTCGACGAGAAGTACGTTCCGGCGGCCCGCGCCTCCAGTGCTTGTGAGCGGACCCCCCTCACCGAATGCGCGCCCGGCGGGCCCAAGGCGCCGGAGACCGCACAGGGGAAGGCGGCCGACGAGCTCAGGAAGGTGCTGGAGGAAGTCGCGGCGAAGGGTGCCACGATCACGTGGAGCGATCTGGCCAAGAGGCTAGGCAGGTGGGTCCACGACCTGCCGAACACCGGGCGCCAGGAACTGCTGGTCGAGGTGGACAGGCCGCGGGTGCCCGATCACCCGCTGCTGAGCGTCCTTGTCGTCACCCACATGGGCAGGCCCCTTTGGTATCTGGGCCAGGTGCTGAGCCGCCTCGGAGCCGCCGAACCGGCCTCGGAGTTCGCCCTGCAACAGTGGGCGGCGGCCGAGACCAGGAAGACGCACGAGGCGTACGGACACCGGAGGGCACGCGCGTTGGTCGCTCCGCCGTCCGCTGCGAAGCGGCCGGCCGCCGGGGAGCGGGCACCGTTCGGAAGCGACGTGGACCAGGCACACCGAAGACGCGCGGAGATGAGGGAGAAGCTGGAGGAGGCGTCGAGGACCCAGGCCCGGACGAAGGGGACGCGAGCCCAGCGCCTGGCACAGGCGATTCGGCAAGGAGAAGAGCATCTCCGCCGGTACGAAGAAGTCCGCTCCCAGAGGAGGGCCCTCCGTGACTGGCTAGGAGAGGGCGACCGCGTCCTGGACCTCCTCATCGGTCTGATCGGCCGCCCCATTACCGTCACCCCGGCCAGGGCGGAGCGTCGGGCCGTCGCTCCCGACCTGAAACCGGCCAAGGCTCTTGAACCGAAGCCGGTCGAGAAGAAGGATCCGAACCTCAGGAAGATCCGACGCCTGCTCGGTGAACTGGACCGGACCCATGGGCACCGGCCCACCCAGGACCTGCTGCGGCTGCTCGACGAGATCGGGAAACATCGCGATCAGCTCGCCCGACCACTGCCCGCCGCGGAAACCAAGCTCGTCGAGCGGTGGCAGAGCAGGCTGGAGGACCGAAGGTCCGCCGAGCGCTCCGCCCAGGCGGCCGCCGCCTCGCGGAACACATCGGCGCGGACGGGACGCACCGCCGAGCCACCGCAAGACGACCGCCTGCCGGCCGAGAGGATCGAGAAGCTGGCCCCCACGGTCCGCGACATCCTCGAAGAACTGGCCCGCGCCGACGGCACTCCTCTGAGCTGGGGCGACCTCCGGCTTCGGGCGGGTGGGCAGCTCCCGTTCCTGCACCCCGACGACCAGGTCGCGTTGCTTGTCGTGGTGGATCGGGGCACACCGGCTGACGAGCCGCTCCTGTCCACACTGGTCGACAATTCCGTAGCCGCCCCGCACCGGCTCTATCGCCAGGTGCGCCTCGGCCTCGGCCGGGAGCCCGTCCCTGATGCGGAGCTCGAGACTCATCGGGCCGTGGAGGCTCTGCGGTTGCGGCAGATCTGGCGTTACCGGCGGTGAGTGGGTAGCCCTTCCGGCGCCCGCGACGGGGCGAGGGCGAAGCCGTGTGCGTCATGCTTCGACCGGCGTCGTCAGCACCGCCCGGACGGTCTTGCCGCAGGGTGGGCCGTGCACGCGGCCGTGCAGGACGGCGGTGGCGACCAGCTCTCGACTGTCCCTGCGCCTTGGGCATGGCGAAGAGGGGAAATGACGCGGAAGCGCTCGATCGTGTGGTGGGGGAGCGTGCTGGTCGGCTCTCTCCCTTCCCGCTCTCGCACTCGCCTGCGAGCCGGGATCGAATTAACCCCCGAGCAGGCCCGATGTCGCGGACTCTCGACATGTCTGATGAAACGTCAGGTAAGTCAGCATCCACTCAGCATCAGTCCCGTACGGCTCCTCGCGCGTGCGCCCGGTCGGTGGCTTCGCGGCAGCCTGCTGGCGCAGAAATACGCAGGCGGCAAGCCTGGTCACAGCAACGCACGATTTTCCTGGAGGTCATCGAGCTGAAGGCATGCCGATGTACAGTGAGGGACGCCCCTGACCTGCAGAAAGTTGGCGGGGAGCCGTCTTTTAAGGAGTCTAAAGTGCTGCGAACTTTGATTAACAAGATCTAACGCTTGGTCATTTCCGCAGGTCAGAGGCATGATTGCCGGGCTGGGGTCAGCAAACAGTCAGCATCGGACGCGGCTGCGTCCTGGCGTTGCTGACCTCTGGGCCGGGGAGTGACCCGGCCAGGGTCGCCCCTAGCTCCAACCCGGAAGGTTTGATTCGTGCCCCGACAGCTGGCCCGCGGCATGGGGTCCTTCTTCAAGGACTGCGACTGTGCCAAGCCGACCCGTTGCTCGCACCCGTACACGATTCGGTTCAGGGACGCCCTGGGCACGCAGCGCGAGGAGGGCGGCTACACCACACAGGACGACGCGATCGAACGCCTCACGCAGCTCTACGCGGAGAAAAAACGGACGGCGCCATCCGTTGCCGAGGCTCGCCGAGAACTCGGTCAGCAGACGGTCGAGGAATACGCGAAGCAGTGGCGTCCCCGGCAACGCAAGATGACTGAGTATTCCACCGGCGAGCACGTTGACAGCTCGATCAATGTACACATCGTTCCCCGGCTCGGATCGCGGAAGCTGAACTCTGTCACGCCGATCGTGGTCGAGCGCTTTTTGGACGAACTGGAGAGCGACGGGGTTGGTCGCGGAAACCAGGTGAACATATTCCGCACCCTGAAGGCGGTCCTGAGAGACGCGTATGGCAAGGGAGCCATGGCGGATGACCCTGTGAAGGGCATCCAGGAACCGGAATACGTCCGGGAGAAGGTGGTCATCCCGTCCCTCGTCTATGTGAAGAAGGCGCTGGCCGTCGCCGATGAGTATCTTGCGCTCGAGATCGTCATGATGGCGGGTTGTGGGCTGCGAAACGGCGAGGCCAGGGCGGTGAACGTCAACAATGTTGTAGCGGACGACGTCTACCGGGTGCACGAACAGATCCACTCCAACACGCACAAGCCGGCGAAGCTGAAGCACCGCAAAGCAGGTGAGTTCAGGGAGGTTCCGCTGCCGCGCTCGGTACGGGAAACGATGGAGCGATATGAGGAGAAGCATGGGACCACGAAGGAGGGTTATTTGCTGCGTGGCCCCAGTGGGTACTACACGGAGCCGATGGAACGCCGACGGGTGCAGAAGCTCTTCAAGGACCTTCCCGCGGAGGACGGTGTCGGGATGTACGGCTTCAGGCACTACTTTGCCTCGAACGCGCTCGGCCACGGGATACCGATCACCGATGTGGCGGAATGGATGGGCCACAAGTCCATCGAGGAGACGTATCGCACCTACCGGCATCTGATGCCTGGAAGCATCACCAAGGCGGCCCGCATTTTGGATGCCGGCCTTCGGGAGGCGGCTTGATCCCATCCTTGCGAAGATCCGCAACACCAGAGGAGAAGCTCACCCAACTCGAACGGCGTCCATCCCGCGTCGCCGTCGACCTCGGCATTCCCGTCAGCAGGACACCATCCTCATGACGGCCGTCCGAAGCCCGCACACCTTGGTGCCGCCATGCGGCAAGATACGGCGAGGACATAGAGGGGGGTCTCATGGACGGCAAACTCTGCGATGGCTGGGTTCACTCGCTCAGTGGTCAGACACTCTGTTTCACGGGCAAAGTGCTCATCGATGGCGAATGGACCGTCCGAAAGGACTGTGAGGCGATAGCCCAACAGCTCGGCGCAAGCTGGAAGTCGGACTTCTCCCGCAAGATCACAGTCTTCGTACATGGCGATCTCGCCAGCCAGGCCGTGACCGACCCACACCGCGAGTACAGCAAGAAGCTCGTGCGCGCCGCATGGGAACGCGACCGGGGATACCACGTATGCGTCGTGGACGGGGATGGCTTCGCTGACCTGATCGACGGACATCCCGCGCGCTGCCGAGAGCTGCAACGGGCGCACGGCGTCGACGACCACGTCCTTGTCCTTCCTCAGACTGGAGACGGGATCTTGGGCGGCCCCCTTCAGCAACACAGAGTCGGTCGCCACGAGCCTGGTGCATTGGCGCTCGACCTTGCCCACCTTGACAAGGGCACGGAAGCACACGAGTCGACTATCGCGGCACTCATCGAGCACCTGGCACGCCAGCACGTCGAACTCCGCGGACACGCTCGCAACGCTCCCCGCTTCGACGCGGGCTGGTCACGCGGCGACGATGTCTTCATCGCCGAGGTCAAGAGTTTGACTGGCGCAAGCGAAGACCAGCAGATTCGACTAGGGATCGGACAGGTCCTCGACTATGCCCATCAACTTCAACTGGCGAGGACATGCGGTCGAGTGCGTCCCGTCCTGGTACTGGAGAAACAGCCGACCGACCCCAGGTGGACGTCACTCGCGGAGACCAGCGGGATCCTACTCACATGGGCCCCCGACTTCGCTGGGTGCTGAAGTTCCGCACGACGAACCTGTCCAAGGTCACTTGCAGTGCCAAATCGGCTGCAACAGCAGGAGATCCGCGGCACGTGGACTTTGATCGTTCTCCTGCCGTATCAACCCCGCAAGCGGTACGTTCTATGCGCTCGACGCACATCACCGGGCATATTTTGTCATACGCGGAGGTGGATCACAGATCATGAGACTCGTGGACGATCTCACTCTGGAGCGCGGCACCTCCCTGCAGGAGAAGCCGGGTACGGCTTGCACTGGGGTCCCAGCGAAGGGCCCGGCCGTTGAGTGGGAACTACGCCTTCCCGGCCGCCCGTTGTTGACAGTGCACGACACCCGCTGGGACAACGGCGAACGAGATCTCGTGCTCTACCAGCCCACGGTCGTCCCCGAGATCCCCGCGGCGCTATCTAACCTGCACAACCGGCTCCGCGTCGGCATAGCTCGCGCGCCGGGAAATACAACCACCCTGCGCATCATGGCCTTCCCGGCCTGGGTGGACGGAGAACGCCCTAGGATCAAGAAGTCCCTTACCACAGCTCAGCTGGCAGCCAAGTACGGTCTCCAGCAGTTGCGTGACCTGACCGCGCGTCCGGGCGTTGCTCTGCACTCGGCGGGCGGCCGTGTCGACGTTCCAGGGTGCGACGTGGATGATCCGCAGGACGATATACGCATCCAGCACGCCTTGTCCTTCCCAGCCGAGGACGATGAGACACCCGTGATCGCCTTCACCTACCTACGCGTGGTGCCCGTTTTCCGCCATGTCGGCTGGCTTTCCATGGTCGCCGTGTAACACACGGCGCAGGCAGGCGCGTACGCCGCCTGCCTGCGCAGCGACCACGAGACGCACAGCGCCTGACATTGAGGGGTTACCCGTGAGTGATCACCGACCGAGCCAGCGCGTCAGTCTGGAGGAAGCGATCCGCGCGCTTCGCGGCCTATGGGACACCCAGCGCGCGCTTACCGCACTGCGCGACGCCGGTCATGAGCCAGAGGAAAAGCACACGCGACAGATCCTCCGCGATCTCGCGAGCAGCGGCCTACTGGTCAAGGTGCAGGACCGGCCGGTCCTATACCGCACAGAGCCTATGAACGAGTGAGGCAGGCCCTCACGCGGCACGGGGCCCGAAGGGCATGAGGTTGGTGCACTGGACCGTACCGCCCAGTTCAGAGAAGGCGTGATCAACCAGGGCCTCTATTACATGTCGTGGCTCATGGCTCACAAGGACGCCTTCCAGCACCTGGTCCGGGACCGGCTCGGGGTTTCGGCCGCGTCCCAGGTCCTGTGGAGCGCACCCCGGCTGATCTGCGTCGCCGGCGACTTCACCCGCTATGACGCGCACGCCGTACGCGAGCACCGGCGCAGCATAGATCTGGTCCGCTACCGGTTCTTGGGCACGGACCTGATCGGCCTTGAGACCGTGGCTTCCGTCACCGGCCTGACGCCAGCAGTCGGGCGGGTTCGCCGGGGATCGGCGGGTCTGCCGCCTGTTCGCGGGCAGGGCGGGGCGCTCGCGGAGCTGGCCGAGGCAGTCGATGAGGAGCTGCTCGGCCTCGGAGATGGCGTCAGCCGGGTGCGGCGCAAGCAGTACCGGGCATATCAGCCCCTGCGGAACTTCGCCTGCGTCTGCCCGCCGCAGAAGACCAAGCTCCTCGTCTATCTCAAGGCCGACCCCAGGGAGGTCGACCACATTCCCGGCTTCACCCGGGATGTGACGGAGGTCGGCCACCCCGGTATGGGCGACTTGGAGGTGCAGCTGCGCTCCGAGCGGGATGTGGAGCGGGCTGTGGACCTCTTCCGCTCGAGCTACGCGGCGGCGTAACTGTCCATCGCGCCTGTGACGTGCGGAGGTGCGGGACTAGGCTGCTGTGGATGTGGTGGCGGTCGTGCCCTCTGACGTAGGGGGCAGGCAGTGGCGGTGGAGCAACAGGGGGACCGGAGAGGACTGAAGCCGTACCGACCGCGCCGGCCGATGCGGATCAGTCGACGGTGCGTCGACTAGGTCGTACTCGCTGTGCGGGCCCAGCCGATGTGCCGGGGCAGGGCCAAGCGCCCGGAGTCAGGCCCCGGCCAAACTCGTCGAGTGACTTCGGGACGCAGTGCTCATCGTGCGCTTACTCGTGGATGCCCGGCTCTCGCACTGACGTCGGTTTGCTTCGAAGGCCGGCCCGGGCGCGACCACCTACGTTGGTTCATCCTGAGATTACGCGGATCGCGGCCGGCGTGGGCCGTGTTGACGGAGATGCCAAATCCAGCGGCGAACTGGCCGAGGACGTTTTGCCAGCGCAGGTATGCCAGGCCGACCAGAGTGTGCTGGTGTGGTGGGAGCTTGCAACGACGATCACGTGTGTGCGCCGACCCTGGCTGGATTGAGCACCACGGCCTCGACGTTGACCACGCCCCTGGGCATGACCGTGATCGCCATCTACCCGCGCCCCTCCCATCAGCTCGGCTACCCTACGTGCTATGGGTGGGACTGGGGGCGACGAGATCAGCCTGGAGAGCCAGCTTCCCCTGTACAAGTACGTCACCGTCAACTACGAATCTGAGTTCTACCTCAATCAGGCGAAAACGCAGCTGGAACCCCAACCCTAGAGTCAGGACACAACCAGGAACGGTTCAGTGGTGGACGAGCAGTTTGGACTGGAGACAGTGGCGGCCGAGCAGGCCGTCGTTTCTGTGTTCGAGCAGATTGTCGCTGTCCTTGCACGCCAGGCGAACGCGGCGATCGATGACGCGGCTCTGTTCCAACTGGCGGACACGCTGTTTGCTGCGTTTGCCCGCGCAGGTGAGGACGGGCTGACAGCTGAGCAGATCAGGGCGGCATGCTCCGCCTTCCCGGACGAGGTGATCGACAACCGGCTGGGCGTGCTGCGGAAGCTTGGAGCGATTCAGCCCGCGTTTGATAAGCCCTACCAGCGTGAGTATCGGGCCTCGTTCACTAGCTACGTGTCGATGCTGTTCGTTCAGCGGATGCTGGCCCGTGGGGGGCAGTCGGAATTGCACCAGCTTCTGACGATGGAGAAGATCAGGCTGGAGGGCGGGCAGGGTACACCCGAGGAAGCCCTTGAGGTTGTCGTCGGAATAACCACCGCGCTCCGGCTCCTCGTCGCCGAGCTTGTGGCGCTGACCGTCGGCGGCACCGTGGAGGCGCTGCGGGAGCGCGCGCCGCTGCTGTGGAACGCGAAGTCGCTCATCGACCAAGCGTCTGCGGTGCATGAGATCTTGCTGGAGTTCTGGCCGGAGCTCAGCCGCATGTGCGGGGAGCTGCGATCGGCGATCGCAGCCTACGAAGATGCTTCGACGAACGCGTCGGCACGCCTGATGACCGCAGCGGGGACCACGAGAGCGCTGAACCTGCTATCGCCCGAGATGTGGAAGCGCTTTGCGGGGCGGGCAACTGTGGATGAGCTCGCGGAGGTCCTGGCTGATCAAGTCTTCGACGCGCCTTCCCCGTGGCACGATGTCGCCGACCTGGCGGAGGCCGTTGCTGGTAGGTCGCAGCCGAGCGGCAGCCGTTCGACGCCGCCGCGTTCCCGGGTTCCCGATGGCGATGAGCAGCCCTCCCAGGAACGGTCAGACGCGGAGGCCGAGCGACTGGCGGGAGTCGCCGAAGAGGTACTCAGTGGCCGGGACTCTGTTGCGGTCGAGCAGTTGCTGTCGGGCGTGGACTGGGTGACGGCGCGCCGCATGCTGGCCGACCTAGTTGCCGCGAGCAACAACGACCGGCTCGGCTACCGGCTGACATGGTCTGGCCCGGTCCAGGTACGGGCGGGCAGCGTGCCGTCCTGGCTTACTCCTGGCGTGTTCGAGCGAGAGCGGAGGCCCATGTGACTAGTGCGGAGGCGGCGCTCTGGTGGGCGAGGGCGCGAGCCGAAGGCCCGCTGCGCATGCCGTCAGCGACCAGAACCCCCGCAGGCATGCTGCGACTAGTGGAGCGAGGTGGTGAGCGCTGCTGGCTGCTGCCCCGCCCGCCCGACGACGTGACGCCTGCCGTGCTGCGCGAGCTGCGGATGCAGGTGCTCCCAGTGGAGTTCCCAAACGAGACAAGCCGGGTCCTAGCCGCGGCGCTGCGCTGCTGCTGGGCCGACGTCCAGACAAGCCCGTGGCCGGGACAGCCGTCGACGACGCGCGAGGTGCTGGATGTAGTAGACCAGCTCATTCCGGGACGCGGGGAAGAGGTGCTGCACCGCCTCGGAATGGGAGCGCTCCGACGGCTGCATGCTAGCCGGTGGCTGGACGTCGATGATGAGGTGCAGAGGGTCTGCCTTGGCCCCCGGGTGGCTACCTGGCCGGAGCAGGACCTTGCGGCGCTGCGGGAGTTGCGCCGGGAGCTGCCGCTCCCGCGGTCTGACCAGGAGCCAGACCGATGAGCGGCTTGTTCGATGATCTGCTCCAGCCGCTCGGCGATAAGCAGCGCGACGCGCTGGTCTCGGCCTGGGCCGCGCTTGAGTACGGCAGCGAGCCCGCCAGTGAGGCCGCGCTGCCCGCACTTCGGGACGCGGCGCTGCGCCACCTGCTTGACCAGATGCTGCACAGGACCGGCCGCACGCTCGTCCACGCGGGCACCTACCTGTGGACATCGGGGTACCGGGACGACATCGCCGCGGAACTCGTGGCGAAGGGCTGGGGGATATTGCCGCGGCTGGAGCGGGCCGCGCTGATATTGGTGCTGATCCACTCGGTCGCCATCCCTCGGGCAGAGGGGCGCCTGGTCGGGGATGACTGGCAATCACCCCATCCGACCACACCGACCCGCCTGCGGAAGCTATCGCAGGTTCACGGGCAGCGGCGCCTGTCCGATGCCCTGCAGTGGCTGCGCGCGGCCGGGTTGGTCCGTGCGGTGCGCGGCTCCGATCCCGAGACAGCTGGCGCCTCCTACGTCCCTGGGCCGGCGTTACGTCGGCTCACTCCCGCCGCGCGCCAGCGTCTGCAGGAGAACCTAATCCTGGCCGTAGGCCCGGATACCGCGCTCGCAACGGCGATCATGGTCCGCCGGAGCTTGGCCCGCCCCCAGAAGTGACAATCTCCCCGAGGAGCGGTTCATGAGCGGCAGCACGCCCCAAGAAGAGGACATCGTCGGTGACCGTGTCCTGGTCGGCCTGCAGAGCGTGCGAGTCTCCAGGCTGTCCACGCATCCTGTTCCGATTGCCGCTGGCACCCTCATCGCCGTGGCCGGGCAGGGGCCGAAGGACTCCAATGGGGCGGGGAAGTCGTCGCTGCTGGCCCAGATCAGCTTGCTCCATGCCGATGAGCAGTGGCGATTCGGCTCCGGCGCGCCCGCCGCGGTCGACCTGTTGTTCAACTCCGAGGACGCCGGCGGTGAAGACCGTTGGGGTAATGCCGACCATGGGTACGTCATCGGTGTGTTCGCTCCCGCCGCCGGGACCCTTGATCAGCTTCAGGCCAGCGCCCTGACCGTGTGGATCCGAATCGACCGCAGCAGCCAGAAAGGGCCCCGACTGAAGCTACGCTGGCAAGACGGCCTGCATCTACCCGTTGGGGACAGCGAGGCCGAACGGGAGCAGTCCGCTGACTCGGTTTGGCAGACCCTGCCCCTGCGGGCTAGGCGGCAGGATGTGGCGGCCCGTGATCTCCCGCGCACCCTCTACGGGGAGCACGTGCGGTGTGTGTCGTTCCTGTCGACGTCAGTGCGGGCCAGCGCCGCACCGAACCTGCTCGCCCAGCCGCTGAACGAGATCTCCAAGCGGCGGATCTTCGAGGCGATCGCTGCACTCACCGGGATCGATCGCGAGCTAGAGAAGGAACGCCAGGCACGCCGCCACGAGCACGACCTCCTCCAGAAGGCCAACGACGCTGAGTCTGACCTTGCCACTTGGGAGGAAAGTGCCCAGGTCATCGAGGGCGGTATCGACGCCCGGGACCAAGCGCGTGGGCGAGTCGCGGAAGCTGCCGACCGCTGGCGGTCGCGCACGGCACGGCTGCTGTGCGATGCCCTCCAGCGCAACGTCGAAATCCAGGCCGAGGTTGCTGGGATTGATACCGAGATTGAGAAGACCAGCCGCACGGCACAAGAGCTGATCGGTCAGGTGGCGGAGCTGGCCGATGACAAGGCATTCACACGACGGCAGCAGGCCGCGATGAGCACGTTCGACAGGCTCGACGGCGATGACCGTGAGCTGGGCAACCAGATTGCAACGTTGGAACACCAGATCGAGGAGACGGACCGTCGGTTGCGCGCAGCCAGGGAATCAGCCCGTGATGCTGACGGCCGTGACGAGCCAACCGCCAACCGGGAACGCGCCGATGCGGACACTAAACTGGAAGAGGCGGTCAAGGCAGTTGGAGTGGCGGAGAAGGCGCTCTCCGACGCCGAAACAAGCCTGCGGGACGCGGAGAGCGGCAGGGATCTGGCCCGGCAGCAGATCGACGTCCTCGCAGCCGAGGGAATTGGCGGCATCTGCCTGCTCGACGCAGTTGTCCTCAACGCCCAGCAGAGGCCGAAGTGGGAGCCAGTCCTCTGGCCGTATCGTGAGGCGGCTGTCGTGGACTCCGGCGATCTCGACAGGGCCAGCGTACTTTTGGCGGGTGTACCCGGCTCGACCTTGATCGCCGCCAATCTCACTACAAGTGCGGGGCGCGTTGGCCTCCCGAGCAACGCCGACCCGCAATACGACTTGAGCGGCTTCCTCGCAGCCCTTGACGCGCGAGTCACTACCCGCGCCGACCCTGACCGGGTCCACGACGACGCGGGTGTTGTGATCATTGGCGGGTTCCCTAGGCCCGTGACCGGCCGTGCCGCCCGCATCGCTGCCGCACGGGAGCGGGTTCGCCAAGAATCCGAAAGCCATCAGCAGGCCGAAGAGCGATGGAAAGCTGCCGGTCAGCAAGTCACCGCCGCTGAGCGCCGCCAGAAGGGCGCAAGAGCCGCAGTTGAGGCAAGCCAACTGGATGTCCAGATTGGCAGCCTGCGGAAGAGGGATCATGCCATCCGGAACGAGCGAGCGAAACTCGTCCCGGCGCTCGCTGCTGCAGTCTTCGAGCGGGACGAGGTGCTCCGACTGGAAGGTGTCCGTCAGAAGCAGATCGAATCTCTGCAACATCAGAAGTCCACCCTCGATGACACAAATAAGGCACGGCGAGAGAAGCGGGAGAACCTCAAGAAGGAACAATCGCAGCTCGGCCTTCCGGAACTGACCGCACAATGGGATGGCACCCTCGACTCTGCCAGCGAGCACCTGCTCGCTCTGCCGGACAACCAGCAGTCCTGGACGGCTGGCGACTGGTGGGAGGAAGCCAGAGACCTGATCCGCAGCGCGATATCAGAGTGCTTCCCTCCCACCGCTTCTAACAGCATGCCGACGGAGATTACTGGGCTGTTGGAAGAGTTCAACCAGCGCGGAGCCGGCAGCAGCCAGCGGGCCCAGGCCGCCTTCGCTCCGCTGCGTCACGCACTCCACGTCTACTTGCGCCACCTGGAAGGCACCGACCAGTACGAGCGCCAGCAAATCGCCATTCAGCGCAGGGAACGCCACGAGAGCCTTGGCGCCGCGCGGATCGGCCACGAGGAGGCGGTTCAGGCCAGCCGGGCGTACCGAGGGGCGCTCAGCTCCGCTATCAAGAAGAAGCTGGCCGACGTCGCAGCCCAGTTCGACCGGCTCGACAAGACCTACGGTGGGTACGGGGCCTCGCTGCAGTACGACGAACCTCCGCCGCCGGTCGATCCCACCGAGGACTGGGGCTGGAATGTTGCACCGACGTGGCGACGCGCCGAGGGACGGCGGCACATCCCCTACGACCGGCGGGCCAACACTGCACAGATCGATGATCGGGCGATCAAGCTCGTGTGCGCTGCCGCAGCCGCAAGCGGCACGGGCCGTCCGCTAGTCCTCGTTCTGGACGAGCTCGGCCGCAACCTCGGTAAGCAGCACCGCCGCGAGGCAGTCGCCCTGCTCGGGCAGATTGGCAGGGAGAGCGGCATCACCGTCGTTGGGGCACTGCAAGACGATATGGAGTCCTATGCCATCGACGCCTGTGGCGAGTACGTCAAGCTGCGCCGCAGCTCAGACTCTAGCCCGTACAACGAGCAGCCCGTCGTCGTCGGCTATGACGAGCACGCCCCGCGTGTCGAATTGCTCCGTACCTGGCTGACCGGCAACGAGTACCGTGAGCTGGCATGACCGCCCGCTCCCGCCCGCGCGGCTTTGCGATGCGCCACCTCAGCGTCTATCCCGGCCTCACCACGTACGCCGTCCCCCTGCCCGACGGCAACTACAGCACCGACCGCAACGGCAATCCGAAGATCACGCGCGTCACTCTGGAACCGGAAGGCTTCCCGGCACCGCACCGCCCGCATGGCCTGACCGACAGCCAGTGGGCCTTCGCCACCAACGGCCCCCGCCGATGGCAATCCGCCGTGACCACGTTCGGCGTCCGTGCCGAGGCCATAACCACAGAGCTCGCGCGCAACGGGTGCATCGTCCTCGAATGCGACTTCCGCGACGCCCGCGTGGTCCTGCCACCCCGCGGCTGGGTGCCTCATCCTGACCTGCATGCGGCCCGGCAAGAGCACACCAGCCAGCGCGCCGCCCGGAGGGCCGCTCAGGGCGACGAGGCACGTCGTCTCGCTGTCGAGCTTGCTTCCTTTCCGGCTGCCGGCCCACTGGTGGCCATCCTCAGAGCGCAACGGGACGGGGCCTATCGTGACCACGTCATCGAGGCCGCCCGTGCCCTTCTCCCCGACGAGACCATGACCGGCACGGGCGAGGCCGCGCCGTGGGCCGCTGTGCGGTGGCTCAAGCGCGGAACGAAGGCGGACTACGACAGGGATCAGGAGCCGCTCGCTGAGGGCGGCCAGGGAGCGGTCTACGGCGGCGTGCACAGGCACACCCGTATCCCCGTCGCTATGAAACAGCTCCGCTACGGCGATGAGGACTCTATGCACCGCATGGGCCGCGAGATCTCCATCGGGCACCTCTACGGAGAGCACCCGAACGTCATGCCTGTGCTTGACTCTGACCCCGACGGGCGGTGGTTCGTCATGCCGCTTGCGAACGGCAGCGCCGCCAGCCACGCAGAACGTTTGCAGAGGGATGCCGGAGCCCTCCGGGACCTCGTCACGGCGGTCTGTGAAGGACTGCGCCGTCCACATGCCGACGACCGGATCCACCGCGACATCAAGCCAGCAAACGTTCTGCTCCTCAACGGCAAGTGGGTCGTGGCAGATTGGGGGCTTGGCCGTCACCCCCGAGGGGAGACTAGCGTTCCGCGCCGAACTCGGACCGGCACCGGTTTCGGGTCCGAGGGATTCGCCGCGCCGGAGCTGTCGTCCGGAAACCCCCATAACGTGGCGGCTGCTGCCGACATCTACAGCATCGGACGGCTCATCGCAGCCATCCTGACCGGGGAGCGTCCAGAGCAGAATCTCCCGCTGCTACCCGCACGCGGACCATGGCGAGCAGTAGTAGAGGAGGCGACCCGCCACAAGCCGACCGACCGACCGCAGGACGTAGACGAGTTCCTTAGCCTGCTCAAGGACATCCCTTGAGCGTTTCCACGCCGTCCCAGCGTTGCCAGGCATTGAGCCTGGTTCGCCCCAGCTAAAAGGATCACGTTGTCGATGACGCGCATCGCGCTAGAGCCGTACTACCTGCACCAGGACCAGGTTCAGTCACTCCTTGGTGAGCAGCGGACGGAGTCCGCGCGGGCGCGGGCTGCCCGCAGGAGCGAGCCCGAGGCAGCGTTGCCCTACGTGCTTGCCACGGAACTTGCCGAAGCGCTCTCCTCGCTGGGAGTTGGCGAGCTGGCGAGGTGCGTCCTGGAGCAGGACCTGCGCACAGGGCAGGTCGTCGGCGCTGAGCTGGAATTTGCGTTCCAGCGGAGCCGGGACCACGATGCCCCAGGCTTCAAGCCGGTCAGCTTTACGGCGGTGCTCGATGCGGGCGAGCCGGTGCGCGTCACCGGCACATTCAACTCGGCAAGAGCCGCCAGCTCGTCCGCGACCGGCAGCCTCGCCGGGAACAGGCGGGCCTACCTGATCGGAACGGTCACCAATCTCAGCGCAGGGCAAATTGAGGTCAGGCCGGTCTTCATCGGCATCAGGTCGTTCGTCGATGACGACCCCGCCGCCGGGGGGTCGGTGCCGGGAGCGCGGGTGTACCCCAGCGATATCAGCCAGTTCAGCGGGATCGACTTCGCATCCCCCATCACCGAGGCCGAGGGTGAGGCGGTCCTGCGCGTGCCGGAGGATGTGGTGAAACGCGCCTTCGCCCAGCTGATTGGCGAGTCGTACGTTCCGAAAGACTGGGGTGGCGAGCGCTCCGATCTGTACACATCACGAGTGTTCGTCCGTGGGCGCCAGGTTTCGGCTGCCTGGCTGTTCAAGGGACCCGGCTACCCTCGCGCCATGGACGTCAGGGCCCTGGGCAAGAACGGCGACCAAATCGACCGGCTGTTCACCGAGCCCGCGGAGCTACTCGTTCTGCAGCACTGTCATCAGATCAAGCCGAGCGTGGTTGGCATGATGGACGCCTACGCTCACGACGCCCGGCGCTCCCGTTCTTACATGATCATCGACGGAGCTGACACCGGACGCATTCTGAGGTCGCTGGGCCTGCTCCAGGTAATCCCCGTAAGTCTGCCTCTGCAGCACCAGCGATCGGGAGTCCCAAGGCAAACTGAGCTCTTTCACCGAGACCACTGATGTAGTGACGAGCTCGATACTTGCAACGCACAAAGCTCCCCTGTCGTTGGCGGAGATCTCGAAGTCTCAACCACAAGCTCCTGTTCACGTTGGTCTGCCCTCTGCCGACCCGCCGCACGCCATAGCCGAGACCACGCTCGTCGTTCGCTTCCGGGTTGGTGGGCTCGGCGTCAGGGAGGTCAATCCAGCGGGTCTCAATCCGCCGGCATGATCCCTCGCGCTGTTGGCGTGCGCCCCCGGTTTCCCGCCGGGGCGTGCCCCTTGGCGTGGTAGCCGGGCCTCATGTGACGCGCTGGACATTCGTTGAAGGACCCTGGAGGCATCGCTCGAGCGTCAAAGGGTTCGGCTGCTCGTGTGGGCAGCCGTTGCCGGCCGCAATGCCGGTGGCGTGGTGCCAAGTCGTGTGCAGCGCTGGTGCCTTGCTGCGTTGGGCTGGTGGGTGGCGGTTCCGTGGGCGAGGTCCTCGGCGAGGTCGGCCAGCAGTGAGCTGGGGGTGTAGGGAGAAGCCGTGACGGTCCAGGTGGGGCAGTCGATGCTGGGGCCGGCCCAGAGGGTCCAGGTGGCGAGAGGGCTGTTCGGCGTCTGGGCCGCGAAGGCGTCGAACTGGATGCCGGCGTCCCCAGACTGGTTGGTCCAGTGGCCCCGACCACCGGGGAGTACGCCGCGTGAGGCAGACCGCGGCGCCCGATCTGGTGCGCAGCCGCCGCCTGCTGACCGGATACTTCGTGGGCCTGGGTGTGGTGATGGCCATCTGGGGCGCGTGTATGCCCGCAGTTCAGAACGCCGCCGAGGCGAGTACCTCGGGGCTTGCCCTGGTCCTGCTGGCCGCCGCCGTCGGCATGGTTGCCGGACTTCAGGCGGGTGGACGCCTCGCTCGCCCGGCCCGTCTGCCCGTGTTGCTGACCGGCGGCGGCATTGCCCTTGCCGCTGGTCTTGCCGTCCTCGGGGGCTGCCACAGTCTGGAGAGCCTCTTGGCGGCGGCGTTCGTCTTCGGCGTCGCGCACGGCGTTCTTGATGTCGCAGTCAATGCCGCGGCGGTCCGCTGCCAGGACGCACACGGCCGCCCCATCATGGGTCGGCTGCATGCCAGTTACAGCCTCGGTGCCCTCCTTGGTGCCGCGCTTGCCATGGCCACCGCTCACACATCACACGTCGTTCTGTTTGCCGCGGTGGCAGCTTGCGCCGCTGCGGCGGCAGTCGTGACCACGCGGCTCACCCGCACCGTCGCCAGCCCTGCCCTCGAGCCCGTCCACCACGGTGCTGCACCGGGCTTGGACGAGCAGAGGGGATCGTCCCGGTGCCCATTGTGGCTGCTGGGTGCGCTTGCTGCTGCCACGCTGCTGGGTGAAGGAGCCGCTGCCGACTGGGCCTCCGTCCACCTGCATGACCTCGGCGCGACGGCCGCGACCAGCGCTGCGGCGTACGGCTGCTACAGCGCCGCCATGGCCGCAGGCCGTCTCGCCGGAGACCGGCTCACCGCCCGCTTCGGCGCGGACGCCGTCGTGCGCGTCGGAGCCGCTTTGGCCGCGCTCGGCCTCGCCACCGGACTGGCGTGCTCCACCATCGTCTTTGCCCTCCTCGGCTGGGCTGCCTTTGGCCTGGGCCTGTCCGTCACGATCCCCAGCCTGATCACCGCCGCCGGTACTGGCGGCCCCCGGGCCGTGGCCACGGTCGCGGTCACCGGCTACGCCGGCCTGCTCGTCGGCCCTGCCCTCATCGGCGCTCTCGCCACCGTCACCGCGCTGCCGCACGCGCTGCTGCTGCCCGCCCTCCTCGCCGCAAGCGTCGCCGTGCTCGCACCCAAAGCCCTGGAGAAAACGACCTCTTGACCCGCACCTCCGCCTCCCCGACCGGCGTGGACGCCCTGATCCTCGACTACAACGGGGTTCCGGGCCTGCAACCCACGCCTGCCATGTGGACCCGTCTCGCCGACCTCGCCGAGTGGCCCGACCGGCACCTGCCCTCGTTCCAGGACGCTTTCTGGGCTCCCCGGAACGCCTACGACGCCGGGGAGCTGAGTGATCTGGCCTACTGGGCCAAGGTCCTCGGACACCACCCCGGCCCGCGGTGGCTGCGCACCCTGCGGGCCGCCGACACCGCCATGTGGACCCGCACGGACCCGCGCGTCCTTGACATCCTGTACCGCGCCCGGGCCGCGAGGCGGCTGCCCACGGTGCTGCTCTCCAACGCCCCGCACTTCCTGAGCGACGTCCTGGACGCCACCGTCTGGCGGCGCGAGCTGATGGACGATGCCCTGTACTCCTCCCGTCTGGGCCGTTGCAAGCCCGATCCGGCCACGTACGAACACGCCCTAGCCGCCACCAGCGTCGACGACCCAGCACGTGTGCTGTTCGTCGACGACCGCGAAGACAACTGCCGGGCCGCCGCCGAGCTGGGCCTGCGCACCCTGCACTACACCGGCCAACCCACAGACCTGGAAGAACAGTTGCTGCCCGCCCCGGTCAACCGTGTCTGACACTCGTGCCGCGTCACCCACCACCGCCCCGACCCCCTGGACTTTCGTGCCCGACACCAACGAGTTCGACGGCGACGTCTACGTCTCCCCACGCCACCTCGCCTCCACCACCGGGACCGGCGACCCCGCCCTCACCCCGCTGCTCGACCTCGGCTGGGACCTCCGGTACGACGAGGACTCCAACGTGTACGTGAGCGCTCCCGACCGGCGCGTGCGTCTGGGCTACCTGCCCGAGGGCGAGGACGACGGGCTCTGGCGCATCAACGCCTACAAGGACTCGTTCGGCCCGCCGGCATGGGGCGTCTGTTTCAATGACCGCGTCCCCACCGAGTTCGTCCAGGCGTTCACCACAGTCCTCGCCACGGCGTACGAGCAGGGGCCGGACGCCTACCTCGCCCGGCCGGTCTCCGGGACCGACGACCACGACCCTTTCCTCGCTGTCGTCCCGCTCCTGAAACAGGGCTGGGAGATCGACCGCCCGCGCTGGGGCGTGTTCGCGGTCCAGTCCCCGGACGGCCTCGCCGGCATGGAGTTCACCACCGGCCAACTCGATCCGGAGGCCGAGCTGACGACGCGTGATGCCCGCTGGCAGCTGTGGGCGGGCAAGTCCATCGACCGGCCCGTCTGGTACGCGACGGCCAGCACTGACACTCCCGTCGCACTGCTCACCGCCGTCACTCAGAGCGTTGCCGATCCGGCTCCACTGCCCCGGTGGCGCAAGGCGACCTTCAGCTACATCAAGGGCATGGCCCAGCTCACCCCGATCCTTCCGCCCGAACCGCAGACCCCCACCCCGCTCGAAGTGGCGCGGGCCGCCGCATCCCGCCGCCCGGCCGCGCTCCCCGCGGCCAGCGTCCCGCGCTGGAGCACCACCAGCCGACCGGCCCTGCCCGGTCCACGCCGATAGACCCGGCCCGCCCCCTACCGGAGACCCCACTTGTCCCTACAGGCCCCCGAGTTCTTCGCCGAGCTGTGCCTCCCCTTCCACGACAGCACCGTCGTGGGCAACACCTACTTCGCCGCCCCCGTCCCCGGCGTACCGCTGCGGCTGCGGATCGACTTCACCGGCACCATCCACGCGGACACCTACGGCGGCCTGCGCCTGGCGGTCGTCCACCCGGACCGCGGCGAGATCGATGCCGTCGCCCTCAGCTTCCTCGACCACGGCACCTTCCACCGCCGCGACGAAGCGACCAACACCCGGCCGAACACCAAGCAGCACGGCACCTTCGACAAGTACCACCGCCCCGGCCGGCCCCCGTGGGAGGGAGCCGTCACCACCGGGCTGCGTGACGCCATCGAGCAGTACACCGCCGTCTGGTTCCCCGGCGCCTGGACCGCGTCTGCGCCGAGCCGCGCCGCAGGCCGGACCGCGCACGCGGCTCCCGCCGCGCCGGTCACCCGCAGCGGCACCCGCGCCCGCTGAGCCGCGCCCCCACCGCCAGCCCCGGCGTCCCGCACCCTTCCAGCAGGAGCCTGCCCGTGATGACCCACCCCTTTGAGAACCTTGAGCCGGCCCAGATCGTGCAGGTCCTTCCCCGCCACCTCGCCGGGCCCGGCGCCGTCGACCCGCGCACCGCATGGGCCTTTCCCTACGACGAGGGCTGGCCGTTCGCCCAGACCGACGACGGCACGGCCGCCGCGTTCAGCCCGTGCCTGCGACTGCAGACCACCTACGAACGCCAGCCCGACCAGCGCGGCCAGGGCACGTGGACCATCGGCGCGCACCGGGCCCCGTTCACCCCGCCGGCCTGGCGGATCACCTTCGACGCCGCCCCCCCCGTCGAGCTGCTGCATGACGTCCACACCGAACTGCTCAACCTCTACCTCAAAGACCGGCACAGCGACCACGATCGGCTGTTCCAGGACGAGACGGCGCCGCACGAGGCGTACGTGCCGCTGCTCACCCGCGGGTGGAACCACGACGTCAAGACCGACGGCACACAGACGTTCCTCACCCCGGAAGGACTCGGCGGCCTACGCCACCGCTATGCCATCAGCGGCTCCAGCGGGCCGGCCTGGCGGGCCTGGGGCGGGCACCCCAGAGAGCCGCACTGGACGGCGCACTTCTCGTTCGGCACGCCCACCACGCTCGTCGCGGCCTTCACCGCCTCGCTCATCTCCACCGAGCCACTGCCCCGCACCGTCCCGGACGTCCCCGCCCACACCCGCAGCGCCCTCCGCATCGCCACCACGACACCGAAGCAGCCTCACGGCGACACACCTGTCGCCCCGCCACTTCCCGCCCCGGTTGCTGGCCGAACCCGCTGACCTTCCCCGCCCCCCAAGGAGTCCTCCCCCGTCTGGAATAGCAGGCCGTCGGGCTGAAGGCGTCCCTGGAGGAGAAGGAGGCCGAACTGGAGGCTGCCCGGGAAGCCAACCGGCAGCTGACGAGGGCCCTGAACCAGCGCGAGTGATCGGGACGTCAGCCGGGCACCACGTCCGAGACCAATGCCTGGACGCGGGTCTCGATCGCGTCGCGGATGGGGCGTACAGCCTCAACGCCCTGCCCGGCCGGGTCGTCGAGCTGCCAGTCGAGGTACCGCTTGCCGGGGAAGACGGGGCAGGTGTCGCCACACCCCATGGTGATCACAACGTCGGATGCCTGGACGGCCTCCACCGTGAGGATCTTCGGGGTCTCGGCGGAGATGTCGATGCCGACCTCCTTCATCGCCTCCACGACAGCCGGGTTGATGGCGTCTGCGGGAGCCGAGCCTGCGGAGCGGACCTCGATGCGGTCGCCCGCGAGGTGGGTGAGGAAGGCGGCGGCCATCTGAGAGCGGCCGGCGTTGTGGACGCAGACGAACAGCACCGACGGACGCGGCGTAGCGGAAGGGCTCATGAGCAGGGGCTTTCTCGGGAGAACGGATCGGTCAGGAGACGGCGGGCTCGGGCTCGCTGTGCGGGACGACGACCTCATCCGGGACGGCAGCGGGGCGGCCGTAGACCACGGCGACGGTCCCCAGTCCGAGCACGGCCCCAAGTAGCTGCGCCGCGATGAACGGGGCGACGGAGGCAGGGGCGATACCAGCGAAGGTATCGGTGAACGCCCGGCCGATGGTCACCGCCGGGTTCGCGAAGGACGTGGAGGAGGTGCACCAGTAGGCGGCGCCGATGTAGGAGGCCACGGCGGCCGGAGCGAGTGCGGCGCGGCCGATCCGGCTGAGGCCGAAGATCAGCAGGATCAGCCCGGCCGTGGCGACGACCTCGCCCAGCAACAGGTGGCCCGCGGACCGGTCGTGGGCGGAGAACTTGACCAGCGGCTTGGCGAACATCGCATCGGCCAGGACCGCACCGCCGATCGCGCCGGCGATCTGGGCGGGTACGTACGCGGCGACGTCCCGCAGGGCCAGGGCGTCCGGATCGCGGCGGCCGGTGAACCAGGCGGCGAGCGTGACGGCCGGGTTGAAGTGGGCGCCGGACACGGGCCCGAGCAGCAGAATGAGCACGCCCAGGCCGAAGACCGTGGCGAGGGAGTTGGCGATCAGCTGCACACCGACGTCGCGGGACAGCTTGGTGGCCTGAATGCCGGATCCGACCACCACCGCCACCAACAGTCCGGTGCCGATCGCCTCGGCTGCGACCCGGCGGCCGAGCGGTGCGTTCACGCGGTGACTCCGGCGGGCTGCGTGGTGGTCAGGAAAGCGGCGAGCTTGTCGAGGACCCCGGGCAGCACCCAGTAGTAGACCCACGTGCCACGGCGCTCGCAGTCGATTAGGCCGGCCTGGCGCAGGAGCTTGAGGTGGTGGGAGATCGTCGGCTGGGACAGGTCAAACGCCGGAGTCAGTTCGCACACACAGACCTCCCCGGCCGCTCCGCGAGAGGCGATCATCGACATCAGGCGCAGCCGGACCGGGTCGCCCAGGGCCTTGAAGACCTTCGCCAGGTCCGCGGCCTGGTCCTCATCCAGCGGTGCGGCAGACAGCCCGGCGCAGCAGGCCGTGTCCTGGCCGATCACCTCAAGCTCTTGTTTCGACATGCCTCTATGTTGACGTTTTTCGATTCAAGGCGCAAGGTTGCATCAATGAATGTCAATACAGGCCGTTCCGGGGCTTGTCATGCCCCGTCACCTGGGAGTGAGACATGAACGAGCAGACCACCGACCTGCGTGAAACCGTCCGCCAGCGGTACGCGGCGGCGGCCGTGAAAGTCACCGAGGGCGGCACCGCCTGTTGCGGGCCCGAGCCGGTCGAGGTCGACGAGAACTTCGGCTCCACCCTCTACGCCGCCGACGACCGCGACGCCCTGCCCGCCGAGGCCGTCGCCGCCTCGCTCGGCTGCGGCAACCCCACCGCCGTCGCCGAACTGCGCGAGGGCGAGCGGGTTCTCGACCTCGGTTCCGGCGGCGGCATCGACGTCCTGCTCTCCGCCCGCCGCGTCGGGCCGACCGGCAAGGCGTACGGGCTGGACATGACCGAGGAGATGCTCGCCCTTGCCCTGGCCAACGCCGCGAAGGCGGGCGCGACGAACGTGGAGTTCCTCAAGGGCGCCATCGAGGCGGTTCCGCTGCCCGCGAACACCATCGACGTTGTGATCTCCAACTGCGTGATCAACCTGTCCGTCGACAAGCCTGCCGTCTTCGCCGAGACCTTCCGCGTCCTCAAGCCCGGCGGCCGGATCGGCGTCTCCGACGTCGTCGCGGACGACGCCCTCACCGCCGAACAGCGGGCCGAGCGCGGCGACTACGTCGGCTGCATCGCCGGCGCACTGTCCTTCGCCGAATACCGCGCGGGTCTGGAAGCGGCCGGGTTCGCGGATGTGGAGATCACCCCGACCCACCCGGTTGCCGACAGCATGCACTCCGCCATCGTCCGCGCCACCAAGCCCACCACCGCCCCCGAACCGGACGCCTCCGCGACAGGCGACTCCTGCTGCGGTGTCACCGCCTGCTGCACCCCGTCCGAGCAGGCGACCGACCCGTCCTCCACCGTGAGCGAGGCCAAGAGTACCGCTGGGTGCGGCTGCCAGGACTGAAGGTGTGCCCACAGGGGTGGCGCTGTCGCTCGATTCAGCGATGGCGCCACACCTGTCGTGCCCGATAGCGTCAGCCACACCGGCGCTGAGCTGCACCGAGTTGTCGAACTCCGCCTCGCGTCACGCTGCTTGCCCCAGAGAACTCCTGCCCGTCCGGCAGCGTCAGCGCTATGTCGGCCAGAGGGGACCCAGCCGCTCGTGGGCCACCGTGCGGGCTGCCCACCTACCGGGCCCCTGGTTCCAGCCCCCGCGCTGAGGAGCGCAGCGCTGCCCGCTGCTCAATCCCGGCCTGCTGCCAGTAGGGATGCCACCACACCTGGACCGACAGCTCGAGCGCAGGCCCACTGCGCGGCACAGGTCCTGGGGGAGAGCAGAGCTACAGATGTTCGCGATGAGGAGACCGGCGCGGTAGACCGTGGTGGTCTTCTCGTAGCGAGTGGCCAGGCGGTCCTACTGGGGTTCCTCGGAACCGTCCTCGCTCGCTCCAGCGACTCTGCCGCCGACGAACGCCACGCTCAGCGCGAGGGCGGCTACACCGGTGGCTGCCACCAGCTTCATCCCCGCCCCCTGGAACTGCTTGCTCTCGCTGTCCTTCTCGAATACCCGCCCCACGTTTCGTTCGAGGCGGTCGTGGAGGGACTCCCGCTGTGCCTCGCTGAGGTCGTCCCGACCGAGGTCGGCCTGCAGAGCGTCCCGCTGGTCCTGTGCAGCCTTGTAGAAGTGGTTCTGACTGTTCTCGTTGGCTGCGAGAGTGGACCTGTGGGCCTCTGCGACTGCATCGATGTTGGCCTTGCCCAGGTCCTTGAATGCAGGGAACTGCTCGATGAGCTTGAGCCGCGCCTCGGTGGCCATCTCCGGCATCGCTGCCGCGAACTTGAGCACCTTGTCCTTGGACAGGTTCCGCCAGTTCGGGATACCCAACTTCCGCTTGACCGCTGATTCGTTCACGTCGCCCATCCCCTGACTCCGCTCGTCGTCCCGTGAGGCATCCCGGATAGTAGCGGTGCCCACCGACATAACTCGAAGTCGTCGAGGCCCAGGGAGCTGATTCCGGCGCCAGGTTGTGCTGTTCCGCGCTGGTCGCTGCTCCGCGGGCGTCAGCCCGCATGGCGAGAGTGAGGCCGTCGTCTTCCAGGGGCGTGGTTGGCCCGGAGCGGCGGTGACGGGAAGCGCGGTCGGCGGGAACTGGTCCGTCCGTTTCCTCGCGTTGAACCTCACGTGCGGTCGGGCCAGAAAGTCGACAAGGGGAGACGGACGGAGGGCAGTTGTACAGCCTGGATTGGTCCGAGAGCGGCTGCAGCAGCGTGAAGGGCTTGGTCGTAGGAGCCGGAGCCAAGGACTTCAGCAGAGCAGGCAGGACAGTTACCGGGGCGGCGGGCATGACCGGCGCTGCGATCTCTGGAGCCTCGGACGTGCGCGAAGGCGTCGTCGGGAAAGTCGGCTCGCACGGTATGCCAGACTCCGAAGCGTTCATTGTCGGGTAGCCCGGCCGCTACCGCCGGGCGCATCGGCGGCAGCAGGCGTCCGTGGTCCTGGACAAGAAACACCCGGTCGGTGAAGTCGACGCTGTCCCCCTCGGGACGCTCTTGCTCCAGCCACGCCTGGGCCTCCTTGCGGGTGCCCGGCCCCCACAGATAATCCGTCGGGAACCGCGTGGTCTCGTAGCGGGTGTCGAACTCCGCCCAGTGGGCATCGTCCCAGCGACTGCCCGGTACGAAGGGGATGGCGCGCACCACGACGTGCTGGTACTCGTCGTCCTCCTGATCTTCCATGGGACCGGGGACGGTGAGAGCGTGGGCGGGCTCCATCCGAGCCCGCCCGGAACCGTTCCAGCTCAGCACGGTGACCTCCCGGCGCAGAGGTGCCGGGTACAGGCGCCCACCCGGAGTGGCGTGCCCCCACAGCTGGTTGATCAGTTCCGCCAGATCCCGCACCGTTCGGGCCGCCTCGACGGGGGTGTCGACATGGTGGCCCGAGGGATGGGCAACGTAGTTACGCAGCCTGGCCAGCGCCTCCTCGACCGCGCGGCTGCGCCGCCCGCGGAGCAGACCCGCCGTACGCGCCCACAGGCGGAGCCCGTGCAGCATCCCGTTGAACTCGATGGCCTGGGTGTCGACGACCAGCTTCGCACGTTGTCGCGTCATTCTGTCTGCACGCTTCTTGACGTCGTCGTACGACGTGACGGTGTAGGTGACGTCCGGGGCCTGGGGGACGCGGAAGGTGATGGTGCCGGCGCACCATTCCAAGAAGCGGTCGCGCAACGCCTGCTCGTAGATGAGGAGCGCCTGGTCGCCGACGATGGTGTACACGTCGTAGCACAGCACGCCGTAGGCGAAGACGGTGCGCAGCCGCTCGAAGGAGTCGCGTGTTCCGGCCGCGACACCCGCGGTCAGGTCGCAGTCGGCGATCTGACGCTGCTGGAATTCCGCAGCGTCCTCGGGCTTCATACGGCCGCCGAGCCCGTAGGGATTGAACGCCAGCGACAGATCATCCGCAGCGCGCAACTCCTCAAGCGACCGGATCTCCATGCACTTCTCCTCACGCTGGGAAACGGGCCAGCATGCACCTACAGGCCCCCTGTCGGCCACCCCTTTCCTTAGAGGTCCTAACAGAAGTCGTTGATCAAGTAACCATCGGCTTGTCTGCTCGTTGGTCGGGTCGTGGGGAAGCGTCAGTCGCGGCCGTGGATCGTGTCGGACGAACTGTGGTCGCTCATCGAGCCGTTGCTGCCGAAGCCGGGGCCGAAGCTGGTCTCGGGTCGGCCGAGAGTGCCGGACCGCCAGGCGTTGTGCGGGATCCTGTTCGTGCTGCACACCGGTATCCAGTGGGAGTACCTGCCCCAGGAACTGGGCTTCGGCTCGGGGATGACCTGCTGGCGGCGCCTGGCCACCTGGAACGAGGCCGGGGTGTGGGAGAAGCTGCACCTGGTGCTGCTGAAGAAGCTACGGTCGGCGAAGAAGCTCGACTGGTCGAGGGCGGTGATCGACTCCTCCCACGTCAGGGCGGCCCGCCGCGGCCCAAAAGCGGTCCCAGCCCGGTCGACCGCGCACGGCCGGGCAGCAAGCACCACATCCTCACCGACGGACAGGGCGTCCCGCTCGCGGTGTCGCTGACCGGCGGAAACCGCAACGACGTCACCCAGCTCCTGCCCCTGCTCGACAGGGTCCCACCGGTCGCCGGTCGTCGGCCGACCGCGGCGACGGCCGGACATGCTGTTCGCGGACCGCGGCTACGACCACGACAAGTACCGGCGGCTGCTGTGGAAGCGCGGCATCCGGCCCGTGATCGCGGAACGAGGACAGCCGCACGGCTCCGGCCTGGGCATCTTCCGCTGGGTGGTGGAGCGCACCATCTCCTGGCTGCACGGCTTCCGCCGCCTGCGTATCCGCTGGGAACGACGCGACGACATCCACGAAGCCTTCCTCGGCCTCGCCACCTGCCTCATCACCCACCGCCACGTCCAACGCCTTTGTTAGGACCTCTTAGGGCGGCTTGGTGAGTTCGGCGCGAAATGACTCGGAACGGCAGTTCGTGTCCGTTGACGTTCAACTCAGTCGCTACGTCATCGAACCCAGTCGAAGATCTTCTCGACCTTGGCGTGCCGGGATGCCGGGGACACGGTGCCGGCGATTGCGCCTGACCCAGTACTAACAGATGGTGACGGCTATCCTGCGCGCTGAGGAAGGGGCTCGCCGACTGTTGCCAGAGGGGGAGGCGCATGGACGGAGAGCAATCCGACGGTGCCGGAGACGGGCGCCAATTTGTCCCGCCGGGGCGCCGTTCAGGGCTTCCGCAGCTGGACTTCCCGCCCGTCCGCAATGGCATCGACTACCTTGCCAGTGTCGTCGAGCACCTCGACGAGGAGGAGTCGGCGGTCGAGCCTCGCGACCTCAAGTACGCAGTCCTGCACCTACAGGCGGCGGCCGAAGTGCTGCTCAAGGCCCGGCTGCTACGTGAGCACTGGAGCCTGGTCTTCAAGGACCCGGGCAAGGCGACCCGGAAAGACTTCGACAGTGCGGACTTCGAGAGCTGCAGTACCGGAGCAGCGGTCGAGCGCCTGCGCGACATCGTCGGGATCGACTTCGAGAAGAAGGAAACCGAGGCACTCAGCGCCCTCGCGAAGGACCGCAATGCGCTGCAGCACTACGGTCTGACCCACAGCGCCCACGCGGTAGAGGCCCGCGCTGGCAAGGTGCTCGACTTCCTCATGCGCTTCCTGGAAGAGGAACTCCTGCCACTGCTCAGCGGTCCGGAGCGGGAGACGGCCGCCCGGGACATGGTCCCGGTGAGCGACGGCGTGCGGAACATCAGCTCCTTCGTCACTCGGCGCCTGAACCGGCTCGGGGGTGAGCTGAAGGGACAGGAGAGCCTGACCCTCCAATGTCCGGACTGCGAACAGATGACCCTCGTCGTTGTCCCAGGCGGGGGCCTCTGCCACTTCTGCGGCGCGTCCTGGTCCTCGGACGAGTCAATCGCCTTCGACTACCTGGAAGCCTGCGGCGAGACGGAGGAACAGATTCAGCTGTGCCCGCAGTGCGACGACTACGCCCTCGTGGAGGGGGTTGTGTTCGCGGACGATCCCGATGCAGCCGGCGCCCTGTATTGCTTTGCCTGCACCGCCCGCTACAGCGTGGGCGAGTTGATCTCCTGCGCGGGCTGTAGCCGCTTGTGGCCCATTGAGGCGGACGAGGACGGCGGGGCCGACCCTCTCTGCTCGGAGTGCAGGGAACAGACCCAGCCGGAGAGCATCGGGTAACAGATGCCCGCCGTTTCAAAACCCAGTTTGAGGCTGGCGCAGCCGCCTGCCAGGCTGAGTTGCGTGACAGAGAGCACCTTCTACTCCGACCGTGCGGGGCTTGGTAAAGGACGCGTCAGCGAGACCATTTCCGCCGAAGTGTGGGCTGGGCTGACGACACTGATCCAGCAGCGGATCGACGACGGTTCACTCGCGCGGGCCTTCCCTCTGTACGCCTGCCCCGACGACCCTGGCCGCAACACCGTCACCGGCACGAACGAGGAGAAGTTCCTCCAGTCCCTCACAGCCCATGTCCCTGACTTGATCGAGCGCCCCGCGGCGCCTGATCCAGGTCCGGACGGCAAGTCTGCGGAGATCGACATCGGCTGGCCCTCCAGTGGATCTCAAGGGGCGGAACCCCCGAGATCCCCGCTGGACCCGAACGATGTGCCAGACACCGCTACTGCACTCGACCTCATCGACTTCGTCGCCCTCCATATCGACCAGCCGACCCGCCGTTCATCCCATAACTGGAACTTTGATCACACCCACTACTCCTTCCGGCAGCACGACGCCTTCTATGACACAGAGCTGACGCCAGGCCAGGACCAGCTGAAGCGCGACGTCGATCTGCTCTTCGCCAGGAACGGCATCGCCTACACAGTCGGGGACGATATGCGTGTCCGCCGTCTCGGACCGACCGAGGCGCGTCCGCTGATCTCCGAGTTCCGCCCCGCGACCGGAGACCCTCAGCTCGACAACAAGCTCAAGGACGCCATGGCGCGATTCCTCTCCAGAGAGCCGGCCGACCGGCGGGATGCTCTTGAGAAGCTCTGGGACGCTTTCGAAAGGCTCAAGACTCTCGAACTTGGCGGCGGCTCTCTCAAGAAAACATCAGCGAGTCAGCTGCTCACACGTGCCGCCTCCGGCTCGGAGCCGTTCCGCGAGCTGCTGGAAGCGGAGTTCAAGACCCTGACGAGCATCGGGAACGACTTCACCATCCGGCATCACGAGCACGACAAGGAGGATGTTCCTACAGACGCCGCTATCGACTATCTCTTTGTACGGCTCACCTCTGTCATCTCTGTAGTCCTCCGCCACACCGGACGCATGGCTCCATGACCGCCATTCGGTTCACATGAACGTTGAGTGGCTACCGCTCCGTGTGAGCAGTCGGGTCTCCGCTGACGACGTACAGGGCGGGTTCCGCGGCGGACTGCACGAGGACTCAGTTCAGTGACACGCGCCTGGGTTCGCTGTCAAAGGACAGTTCGCCGGGGGCAGACAGGAAAGATCGCGGAAAGACTGGCCAACGTGCGTGAGGACATGTCAACGTAGACGACCTTGCAAGAAACCCCAGGTCAGAGAGGTGATTGCCCGTGACCGTAGCGCCCATTGGCCGCGGTTTTTCCACCACCGTCGAAGCCCTGCGGCTGCGCGAGTGGCAGCTCGGTCCCGGCCAGCCCACGCTGGTCATGGACCAGTTGTCCGCAGAGGACTTCCACCTCATCGTGGATGACCGCGCGGACGTGCACGTCAGCTCCAAGGACGGCCGGTTCTACCTCGGCTGGTTCCCGCTCGGCCGCCCCGGCACGGACGGCGAGGGATGGAAGATCGCCATCACCGGCACGGCCAAGGTGCGCGGCTACCACCTGTCGTTCGACACCGAGACGCCGGCCGACATCGTCGCCGCCGCCGTGGCGCGCGTGCTGGAGACTTCACGTCTCCTATGACGACGCGGACACCGACAGATAGCCCCAGCCCTGTGAGCGGTCGGCAGTCCGCAGGCAGCCGACCCGTTTCCACTGCTCCTCGTTTCCCCGTACCCCAGGAGGCTTTTAGTGACGTCCCCGGAGATGACCGTCGGCGATCTCATCGACCTGTTGTCTGGCTGCGACCGGAGTGCACCGGTCCGCCAGGCCATGAACCCCTTCTTTCCGATGGCACACCGCTTGGCGCAGGTCGTGCAGTCCGTGGACGAAACCGGCCGGCCCGTCGTCTACCTCGCCGAAGGGCGCGACGAGGACGCACAGCTCGGCCACCTGCCGCCCGAGGTCGCCGTCGCCCTGACGTGGCAGGACCCCGTCCAGGCACCCCCGCGCCGCCCCCGCCGCCGTGCCGGCGGCAACTAGACCCGCACCGAGCCCTTGGAGGCGCCCCTGTACCCCGACTTCCCGCTCGACCCGTCCACCCCGCGCGGCGGCCAGCCCGCGTTCTGAATCGGCCCCCGGCATCTGGCCGGTGATGATGGGCGCCTCTACGACGCCGTCGCCGACACGCTCACCGGCCTGGGCTGGACGAGCGTGACGATCGTCCGCGGACGGCACGAGCCGGACGAGGCGCCGGAGGACCGCCAGGTCCTGCGCAGCACCGTCCTGCACATCAGTCCCGACGCCCTGCGCTGGGCCCAGTGGAGCCTGGCGGACGAGCCGTTCAACCTGGGAGAGCTGCCGATCGCCTGGCAGATCTCCGCCCGCGCCGAGACGAGCAGCCCGCTCGCGCAATGGTCGGCCTACTTCACCCGCGAGGTTCCCGGCGAGGCGGTGGCCGACTTCCTCGTCGCGCTCGACGCCCGCGATCAGCCTGCCGAGCCGCTCGCCGGATCCGAGCTGGTCCTCGACGCTGTCGCCGCACACGGATGGTTCCGCGACATCGACCAGCCCCAGGCGGCAGCGACGGACCCCACGTTCACCTCGCACATCAGCCTCGGCGAGGTGCCGCCCCTCATCCAGGACGCCGACCCCCGGGTCCTGACCGTCGAGGCCGACGCGGAGGGACCGGCCGGATGGCAGGCGTGGGCCGAGCCCGTGCTCGGCGCACCGTGCCTGTGGGCGGCCTCCTTCGCCGCCAGCGTCCCGCACGACCTCGTGGCATCCTTCGCCGCCTCCCTCAGCTCGACCGCACCGGTCTTGCGCAGGGTGCTGCCCGAGGCCACCCAGGAGCGACTGCTGCGGGCGCCGGCCTAGCGATCGACGGCGCTCCACAACCCAACAGAAGAAGCCCGGTCCTCCCGAATGGAGGCCGGGCTTCTGGCATTCCCTCCGTGACTCGGGCGAGTCATCGAGCCGGAGGCGGGTGGTGACCTGGGACAGGCACAAGCTGTTGGGCCTGCCCGGCTCCACGGGGCAAAGTGGGGCGAAGCGGGGGCGGGGTGTTGCAGCGGTGCAGATTACGAACGTCGTACTCCCAGCGCCTCGAATGAGGCAAGGCGGCCACGTTTTGGCGTATCGGTGCCGCTCAACGTGTGTTATTCGACGGCTTGTTGACACGGGGCAAGATGGCCAAGGTATGGCGTAGCGGTGCCACATTCTCGTGCGGCTGAATGGCTATCTGCCTCGATCCGAAGATAACCAGCAGCCGGCCCTTGAAGTCCGTTGCGGTGGCGTGCACGTCGTCGTTCAACGCATCCCGCCCTGGCTGGTGGCGGCCGTCGTCACAGCCCTCGTCACGACGACGGGGAGCGGGCTCGCAGCATGGATCACGTCCCGCTGAGAACCCGCCGCGCCGTCTATCGGGCGAGCCGTACAGCGCTGCTGCCCCCGACCGTCCTGGTCGGGGGCAGCAGCGCGTCGAAGGCCGGTCAGCTGACTGCTGTGGCCTTGGCGAGGGCCTTGTCGAGGTGGCGGTCGACGAGGGCCGGGGAGCCGGAGACGATCAGCAACAGGCTGCCGTCGCGAATCGCGGTCTGCTTGACCACGGTGCTCCGTCCTCCGACGGAGAACCTCAGGAGCTGGCTCCACTGCTCGTCACCAATGCCGTGGGGTGCGGGCAGCTTCTGTGAGGTCACGTCGATCGGGGTGCCGCCGGCGACGACCTGATAGGTCGGGCAGCCGGTAATGGCGTCGAAGATCCGGGCGATACCGTCGGACAGCTTCTTCGCGCTGTCGCTGTATAGCTCCTCGGAGATCTCCGAGGAGCTGCCGCCGTAGGTGAAGGCCACCTTCGCCTTGTGGGGGAAGGTGAGCGTGCCGCCGGTCGCCGCGTCGCCGCCCAGCTCGCTCAGAGCCGGGCAGCCGAGGACGGTGACGTCGTCGTGCTGGGCAGGACGCTCCGGCTTGTGCAGGTAGCCGCTACCGAGGTCACTCCGGTCGAGCAGGCGGGACTTGAGCGCGGCCGACGAGAGCGGGTCCGTCTTCTGAACCGCGTTGGCCGGATTTCCGGTCCGGGCGGAGGAGGTGGTCTGGCGCTTGGCCCCGGTGGTGTCGGTGGAGCAGGCGGGCAGGGCGAGGAGGGCGGCAGTGATGCCGAAGGCGGTGGCAGCGACGCGAACGCGCATGACGGGACTGACCCCTTGGTGCTAGGCGACGGGTGGTCAGCGCAGGCCCGCGGGCCCGGTGTGATCGTAGGAGTGGTGGTCAGTGCCCGAGGTGGCGCAGGCCGTCCTCGAATGTGGCGTGCGTCGCGTCCGCCGGACCGCTGTTGCGGTTGTACCAGGCGGTGTCGAGACGGGTCTCCTGCTGCTGATGGCCTGCTCGGCAGCGTAGCCAGATCTCACCGCGCGTGGAGAGGATGAGCCAGTCCCGGTACGCGCCGCACTCGGCACAGGCGGCCATCTCACCGTCGAGGACGAGGGGCTGCTTCCACGGCATCATCTTGCCGTCGACCTGGTCGTGGCTCGGCACGCGCAGTTCCGGAGGAAGGAAGTCGTCCACGACGGCCGACGGCTCAGCGGGCTCCGGCTCAGCCGCCGGCACTCCAAAGCCGGGCGGGACCTGGTCCTGCAGCCGCACATGCAGCTCGGCGAACTGCCTCTGAGCCTCACTCGGTCCCTTCGCCCGGCGGCGTATCCGGTGAAACACTCAGGCGTCCCCCTCGACCTCGTCACCCGTCCTGCTCGCTTCATGATCGTGCCTTAGGGCCCCGGTCGTTTCAATTCACAAAGTCCACAGTCGCCTTCGGCCTGGTCATCAGGGTTGTTGCTGTTTCTTGGTTGCGGGGATGACGAGCTGGACACGTAGCCCATCTCCGCGCGGCGGGGCGACGTCGCCAGGGTGCGGCGATGCGCTGAGACTGCGTGCTGAGCGAGCTCACCGGGTCTTAGGCGATGTCTCCTCCCCGCTGCGCCGCCTGCTGGGCGCGGAGGGCCTGGACGTCGCCCTGCGTGTTGCGGACCGGCCCCCTGCGGTGCTGGGCTCGGGCAGGCCGGAAGCGTCGACGGGCAGGTCGGCCGTCCGCCGCATCCGCCACACGAGCACGTCGCTGACAGAGTCCGCGGTGTCGAGTTCGCGGCGTCGTGCGGCGTCGGACAGAAGGGCGGCTGGGTCGTGGCCGGCGGCTTCGGCTTCCGCGATGGTCGTGGCCAGGGCATACCAGCCGGGCTCGGTCAGGATCTGCTCGGCTAGCTCCGGCAGCGCCTCGCGCAGCAGCACGGTCTGCCGCTGGAGCATCGGCCGGCTCAGACGCCGTCCCCGCTGGTAGAGCACGCCGAGAGGCTCGGCAGAGGCGGTCCGGTAGGCCGAGCGCAGGTGCTCGGCGGCCCGGGCGGCGGCTTCCGCCTGCTGGGCGTGGCCCTTTCTGGCGTGCCAGTGCGCGGCTGCGGTGATAAAGAAGAACAGCATGTCGATCGCCATCGCAGTGGTGGCGCCGTCCTCACCGCGGCCGAGGGCGGTACCGCCGTGGACGAGTTCGCGCGCGGCCTGCCGCAGCGCCCAGTCATGTCCGCGTACGGCGCGGACGTGGGAGCGCGATGCCCGCTCGAAGGCCGTTGCTGCGTCGCGCAATTCACGGCGAGTGTGCGCGGCGGATGTCTTCGCGAGGGCATCGAGGACCTCGCCGGCCGCTGCGATGTGGGCGGCGGCGACCGCGTCCTCGCCGTGCTCGACGACAAGCACGGCCTGCCACACGGCCGATGCCGTCCCGCGGCGCGCGGCGGCCGGACTGCCCGGCCCCGTACGGATCGTTTCCTCCCGCCCGGCCGCAGGGACATCATGCGCGTCACCGGACCACCGCTCGCGGATGCGGGGCAAAGACAGGTCGGGGGCCAGGCGCGCGCCGGGGTAAAACACCGGCTCGCCGTCCTTGTTCAGGTCATCGGGCAGGGCGACCTTGTATCCGAGCAGGTCGCCGGAGGGCGCGGCGCGCTTGCGGATCAGCAGACCGGCGGCGGCGAGCCGGTCGAAGAACTCCTTGTCGCTCCTCGCGCCGGCCACCGCACGTCGTACGGTTTCACGCAGGTCCTCGCGGGCGATGCGCTCGCGGCCCTGTCGCTCGGCCTTGTGCCGTTCGGCGCTGGTGGGGCGCTGCGCGGCGGTGCCGTCGCCGGGTGCGACCTGGTGGAGGCCGAGTTCCTTCTCGATGAGCCGGGCTTCGGCCTGAGCTCGCTTACCGGATCGGTGATGGTCGGGGCGTCGGCCGTCTTCGCGCACGAGGGTGGCAACGATGTGGATGTGGTCGTCAGCGTGCCGCACGGCGGCCCAACGACAGCCCGCGCCGTCGCGCGGGTCAATCCCTGTGGCGGCGACGATGCGACGTGCGATGTCCGCCCATTGATCGTCCGTCAGGATCGGATCATCGGGCGCGGCGCGCACTGAGCAGTGCCACACGTGCTTGTCGGGGCGCTGGTCCGCGGCGAGGAGATGGAGTGGCTGGTCGAGTAGCTGCCCGAGATCCTTCTTGGTGGCTGTCGCGTCGCGTCCGGGGTCTGGCGACATGCCGTCGAAGGAGGCGATGAGATGTGGATCGACGTGCTCCTCATGGGTTCCTTTGCCGTAGAGGTAATAGAGCAGGCCCAGGGTGTGACTGCCCTGCTTGTGAATCTGCGGAATCAACGCGCCTCGTCTGCCTGTCGGTTGGCTACCTTGTCTGCAGCTGACCTCACCGCCTCGGCCGCTCGGTGGACGTCGGCCATCACTTGGGTCAGGTGGGGAACGTCACCGCCAGAGTTGAGGATCTTGGCAGCTTGATTGAGGTTGCTGCCGGCCCAGCCGAGCTGACGCCTCATCGCGAACAATTCGGCGAGCACGTCGCGTTCGGTGGCGATGGCGGCGGCGGTACGGGACTGGTCGCGGGCCATGGCTAGCCCGGCGTAGGCGAGGAAGCCCGCCACGCTCATGCCGACAGTGTCTGCTCCGGCCTGGATCAGAGCATGTTCGGACGGGTTGAGACGGACGCTGTGCGCGCGACGCTGCTTCTTGTCGCGCGGGCGCGCTCGCCCCTTCGGCTGCCCCTTGTGGGCGGCTTTTGGATGCGATCCGCCCTCGGTCGCAGCCGTCCCGACTGGCACCCCCTGGTGCCAGTCGGGCCCCGCCACCCCAGGGGCGGGGACGGGTTCGGACGCTGCCCCCTCGGGGGAGTGTCCGAACCTCCATCTTGCTCGCCCCGAGACCGAGTTGGAGTCGCGAGCAGGTTCCGGGGCGGTGCCGTTCTGTGTGGGATTCGTCATCGGATTTCGGGCCTCATGGTTCGGGTGTGGTGCTGGATGGTCGCGGCCAGCGCGACGAGATCGGCCGGTCCCAGGAGGACGCGGACGGGTCCGTAGGGGTGGTCCTGGACGAGCCACTGCCCTGTCGGCGTGAGGACGGCGGCGTGCAGGAGCCGCCAACGGACCAGGACGTCCGCCCAGGCGCTGGCCTCGGCGGATGTGGGCTCGGAAGAGCGAGGGGGACGCGAATTCACTAGGTGTCTCCCGAAGCGGGGCGGTGGCCCGGCGTGGAGCCGGGCCACCCTATGCGGATAGGGGCACTGAGCTGGGGATTTGTCGGTTCAGCCGCACTCGGGGCAGCGCCCGACGTGGCTGTTGAGCGCCCGGGCCATCCGCTGCTTCGTCGAGGCAGCCTGCTTTGCGCTGGACTTCGCCGCCGGCCTGCCCTCGTGCCGCTTGGAGTGGGCGAGCATGAAGCCGATCTCCCGCTCGTACTCCGCGCGGACGGTGTTGAACTGGTGGCAGGTCTTCATCGGGCGGAGCTCCTTGTCTTCGTGCTGTCGTCGCTCCGCAGTTCCTGGAGGACGAGGCTTAGCCGGTCGTTCCGGCCGCCCTTCAGGCCCTCGCGGCGGAGGATCTCCCGCAGCTGGACCCGGGTGACGGATTCGTTGCCGTCCCGTTCGAGCAGGGCGGGGACGTGGGGGCTAACCTGCTGGACGAGCTGTTCCACCGACTGCTCCAGCTCGCGGGGCGGGCGCTGTGTCTGCGGGGTGCGGGACCGGCCACGCTTCCCCTTGTTCTGCGTCCTGGTCCTCGCGGTCGTCTTTCGCCGGAGGGGGACCTTGGGTCCCCGGTCCCCGGTGGGTTCGGTCCCCGTGTCGGTGTCGGTGTCGGTCGGTCCCCGGTCCCCGGTGGGTTCGGTCCCCGACTCGGCGGCGGTCGGTCCCTGACGCGAATCATGACCCTGAGCAGGCACTTCTTGCGTCAGATGCTCGGTCCCTTTGCTCCGGGCGTCCCCCTCCGAGGCTTCCGGATTAACGGAGCCGGTCCCCGGGACCGTGCCTTCTTCTGGGGCCTCGGTCCCCTCCCCGGTCCCCGCGTCTGTCGATGTCTTCGAGTCCGCCATCTCGGGGACCGGTCCCCTCGGTCGTGGGCCCCCGACCGACTCGTCGGGACCGGCTCCGAGGACCGTCGCCTTCCTGGCCGATTGCGAGGGGACCGTGGCCGGCGTTGCGGTGCTCTGCACCGGGGACCAGGGCGAGGGCAGCGGGACGGTAGCGAGCGCGAGTGCGTGCCGACGTGCGGCGAGCTGGTCGAGCAGCTGCGCGCGCTGGAGGGGGTCGGTGCCGACCGAGGCCCTGCTGACCGCCTTCGACAGTCGCCGGGTCAGCCGCCGACCGCGCCAGTTCCGCTGCTGCTCGGGCGTGCGCTCGGCGAGGCGGGCAGCGAGGGCGACCGCGCGGGCGGTGGCCCGGTCCCGGGTGATCTGCGCAGCGTCGCGGTCTCGCGCTGCGATGCCAAGGCGGGACAGGAGCCGTTCGCGCGCCTCACGCCCCAGGACGGCGATCAGTCCGTGGGAGGCGGCGCCCGGAGTGCGCACGCGCAGTTCGATTCCCATGGCGAGGTGCCACAACATCGCCGCCATGACCGGCCCGACGAAGGCCCGGACCGTGCCGCCGATAGGACCGCTCTCGGCATAGGCAGGGATCACCTGCACTCCAGTGATCACCCAGACCAGGGTCCCCGGCAGACCGGGGGCGCCCTCAGTGGCCAGGTTCTGCCGCGCCATGAGCGCGGTCGCGAAGAGCGCCAGCTCGGCTGCGGCGAACATCCCGGCCCGCTCGGCGGTGCCAGCCATGTCGAGGTAGTCGGCCGCGAAGCGCCACGAGGTGTCGGCGCTGTATGCGGTGCAGCCGAGAGCGGCCAGAGCTGCGACCTTGACCGCCGGGCCACCGAGACGTTTCTGCGGGCGAGTGCCTCGGCGCCGGATCGTCCAGCCGGTCAGTACGAGCACGAGGGCGGCGGGCACGCTAGCGGCGAGGAGGAGAGGGAGGTCCGGAGTGGCGCTGAGGTCCAAGACGGGGGGGTCATGCGGCCTTTCCGAGAGGGGCGTGCGCCGGGGTCGACGCTGCCGGGCGGGCTGTCGGCTGCCGGGTGCTGGGTGCGTCGGGCGAGGGGCTGCCTGTTGCCGGGGTGGTCTTCTTCCGCTTCTTCTTGAGGCGTGGCACGCCGTAGGCGCGGTCGCGGTCGAACACCTTGTTGGCTGCCTGCCGGAGCAGATCGCGGGCGTGCTTGTGGCTGATCTGCAGGGCGGCGGCGAGCCGGTCGGGCCGCCAGCCGCGCACGTAGGCGTGGTCGGTGACGACCTGCCGTTCGGCCTCGGTCAGGTGAACGTCCCGTCCCTGGAAGAAGGCGATCACGCGCCGGTAGTCGAGGCGCTGGGGCAGTCCGTCGTGCAAGGGACGCCGCTCGGCTTCGGTGAGGCCGCCCCAGATGCCCTCCTTGAGGACGTTCTCCAAGGCGAAGTCGAGGCAGTCGCGGCGTACCGGGCACCAGCCGCACAGCTCCTTCGCCTCGGCGATGGCTTCGTGGTCCCGGGGGAGTGGGAAGAACACCGCGTCGGCGTCCTCGACGTCCATGCCATGGCACGCTCCGCGGGTGTGCCAGCTGGTGTCTCCGATGCCGCGCAGGCCGGTGGCCGGCGCGTCGTGGGTGGTGATGTGGCGCAAGGGGGTCTCCGATGTGCTGCCACGTCCGCCAAGTGGGGCGGTGCTGGGCGGATGCGGCGTCGGGTGCCGGCTGCGGCGCGCGGACTTGCGCCGCAGCCGGGGCGGGACGGTGGTGTTGGGCGGCGGTGCATCGGACGGGATGCACGGGCCGGATGCGCCGGTCAGGCCAAGGCGGGCTGCTGGGCCTGCTCGTTCTGCTGGGCCGCGGCGAGGTCGAGGCGGCCGGGATGGGGGGTGGTGCGCGGGGCGGTTCCGCGCGCTCCGTCGTCGGGGCCGAGCCGGCGGCGACGACACGGCTCGCCGGGTTGGGCCATGCACCACTCGCACCGGACGCTCAGAGCGTCGGGCAGCCCCTGCGCGACGGCGGCCTCGCGAGCTGCTCGCGCGGGCCGGTAGGGCGCGAGGGCGGCGCGGACGGCGGGCGGTATGCAGGAGCCGACCTCCCGCAGCCGCGCCTCCAGCCTCGGGTCGATCCCGTCGCGACCGCTGGTGATCGCCCTGGCCTGCGCGGGCTGCGCGGTGCCGGCGGCGACGGCGCGGCGTGTGCCGACCAGCTCGGCGGTCCAGGCGGCTTGGTCGTCCGGGTCGACGGACGGCGTGGGGTCGGAGTGCCGGCCCAGGCGGTCGCGCCGGTAGCTCTCCCAGGGACGGGCCACGTCCGCGGGCAGGATCTGGTACGGCGAGGTGCGGATGTGCTGGCGCGCGGCGACGCGGGCGTCCCAGCCGTGCGGGGTGGCCATCGGCACGTCGCCGAGCAGCTCGTGCCACTGGGCGAGCTGGTCGCGGGCCTCGCCCTGGTCGGTGCGGATGGTGCGGGGGTCGAGTCGGCCGACGTAGGCCAGCAGGGCGGCGATTTCGCGGCGGTCCACGGTCAGCCCTCCGTTCCGGTCGGCTCGTCGAGGGCGGCGAGAAGGGCGGCGGTGTGGGCCTCGGCCCGGGTCATCCCGCCTGGCGCAGAGGGGCCCTTACCCGGCACGGCGTAGAGGGTCGGGCGACCTGGGGCGTGCTCCCGGGCTACCCAGGAGCGCCAGTCGACAGCCCAGGCATCCGCCGGCCTCGGCTTGAAGGCGGCGCGGTGGGCACGCCACTTCGCGTCGGCTGCCTGCAGGCCCTGCTCGCCGAGGCGGTCGAGGTGGCCTTGCTCGCGGGCCCAGGTGTGGGTGGCAGGGTCGACCTGCCACTTGGCAGCCGAGAGGACGGCAGCACCACCACTGCTGTACCTACGGTTCAAATCCGGTTCACTACGGTTCTGTGTGCCGGTTTCCGGTACATCGCTGTGCCGGTTTCCGGTACGTCGGGGTGCCGGTTTCCGTCGGGACCTGCCGGATTCCGGCACTGCCGGTTTCCGGGCCCTTGCGGGGGATTCCGGCACCTCACGCGGGCGGATTCCGCACCGCCGCAGGGCCGAGATCCGGAGCACCGGGGTGGCCTCGGGCCCCTCCTTCGACGCGCGGTCGTCGTCCTCCTCGGCGGTCTCTGCCACGGCCTTGGCGGCGAGGGGGAGGCGGTAGACGGTGCTGCGCTGCGGGCCGGTGAGGTCCTCGAGCTGCTCCAGCTCACCGGCGTCGACCAGGCGATCGATGGCCTCGCGCACAGTGGAGACGGAGGCGCGGGTGCGCTTGGCCAGGCTGGACAGCGAGGCCCAGGAGACGCACTGCTCGTCGACCACCCGGTCGGCGATCGACAGCAGGACCAGGCGCGCGGTGCCCCGGCTGGAGCTGTGTTCCCAAACCCACTCGCGGGCTTCGCTGCTCATCGGCCGCTCCCGGAGAACGGGCGGGGCCGGCGGCCTACCGGGGCCGGGATGGTGTGGTCCGGCTCGGGGCGCTGAGGCGCCGAGGCTGGGGTGGCTGCCGCGCAGGCCAGACGGAAGGGCCTTTTGCGCAGGGCAGGAGGCATGCGATACTCCCCTTTGCAGTGTTGCCACGCTGACGCGCCCCTTGGAAGGACTCAGCGTGGTGATGGTGGGCAATCTCCGCCCTTGCCGGGGCGGGTATGCCACTTAGCGTTCGGCGTCCGCGAGTTACCGCTCTCGGGCGCCGTCGCTGTATGGGGGACCCTCTCGGTCCGGTCCGTGCTCGCGTGCTCCTCACGTCCGTCGTTGCGGGCGGGTTGCCCGGGGACGACGAACATACGCACGGACCCGTGTCAAGATCCAGACTTGGTTCTTAAACTCTGTACTGGTTGCAGAGAGTAACGGCGCGATGTGTCGCAGGAACCGCCTGTACTGCCCGGCATGAGCCGCCCTCCGGCGTCGAAGGGCACCGTTACCGCGGCTGCCCTGAACGTCGAGAGCGTGCCATCGTGTCCGAATTGAGGCGGGTGTCTGATATTTCCCGCGGCGGGAATGCGATGCGGATGAGGTGTTTCCACTGTCGCCTCCGCGCTTCCGGTCGAAAATCAAAGCCTGCTGGGCCAGACGTGACGTGTATTGCCGGATGAATGTGGCTCGCGCCACTTCACCCGGCGGGCTCCCGTCGGCCGAAACGGACAGGTCGACCCAAAAGGGCGGCGTGCGCCACACGTAAACGTGCTGGTGGGGAAGAACTTTCCACATGCGGGATCGGCCCGTCAACTCGTGTTTATCGCGAGGTAGAGTGGTCGAAGTGATTGCGAAGCTCACCGGGAAAGGATCATGAAAGTGTCGATCGAAGGTCAGGTGAACCCCAAGGGGCTCATGGACCGCCTAAACCGCCTGTTCGACACGGTGCACCCGCCCGATCGCGGCCCTTTCAGCAACGCTGAAGTGGCCGAACTGATGGAGAAGCGGGGGCTGGGCAAGCTGTCGGCCCAGTATCTGTGGCTCCTGCGGACGGGGCAGCGGGATAATCCGACGAAGCGTCATCTCGAAGCGCTGGCAGGCTTTTTCGGAGTGGATCCTGCCTATTGGTTCGACGATGTTGTCGCTGAAAAGACTGTGCAGGAACTCGAGTTGCTCGCGCTGCTTCGCGACGCGAAGATCAAGAACGTTCTTCTTCGACTCTCCGACGTCTCTGCGGATGGAAAGGACGCCATCCTGGGGATCGTCGAGGGTGTACGAAAGTCCGAGGGGTTGCCGCCCTCAACTGGCGTGTAAATCGGTCTCAGTTCAGTAAGTGATCAAGGAAGAGCAATGTGGCCTGCACGTAGGCTGAGGGGGGCTGACCTCCTGGCGGAGCTGAAGCTCCCGCACGTCACCAATATCCGCGACCTCAGCGACGAGGTCTCTCGCCGCACGGGACGGCCGGTGGTCCTGGAGCCCCGGGAGCAGGCGCCCTCGGTGTGCGGGGCATGTGCCGTCACGGAGAGTGCCGTCCATGTGTTCTACGACCCACGGACCACCTCCCTGCATCAAAACCACATCATCGCCCACGAGTTCAGCCACCTCCTGCTTGGCCACCACGAAAACCGGCCGGTGTCCGCGCTGGCTCCGGCCTTCATCACCAGCGTGGACCCGGCCACCGTGCAGATGATGCTGGGGCGCACCAAGTACGACGAGGACGAGGAGCGGGACACTGAACTCCTTGCTTCGCTGCTCCAGCACCGCATCATCGACCGGTGGCTGCGAAGCGATGAGTCCTCCGGGGACGAAGTTCAGGACCGAGTCACGCGCACGCTTCTGCGTCGACGGGAGGCTCGGTCGTGAAGGACCTGCTCCATCCGATCAGCCTCGTCGTCGCCGCGCTCGGCTTCCTCTGCCTCCTGCGGGACGTGCTGACCCGCCGCCGAGACCCCGCCTCCACCGCGCTGGCCGCCGTCTTCCTACTGTCAGGACTGTCGTTCCTGTTCTCCATCACGCCGATGTGGAACTATCTCGACCGCGTGCTCGGCACCGTCAACGTCTCCGTGCCTCTCGCACAAGGCTGCGTTGTCGCGCTGCTGGCCTGCCAACAGGTGGTCCTCACCTACTGGGGATCCCCACCTGAGGCCGCCCGCCAGCAAAGTCGCCGGTGGCTCGGGGCTGGCCTCGCGGTTATCGCAGGGCTGCTGGTGCTGTTCGCCCTGCTGACGCCCAGCGGGCCGCATCCGATCAACTTCACGCTGTACTACGCGCACGACGACTGGTACGCCGCGTACCTCACCCTGTACGTCACGGCCTACACCGTGGGGGAGCTGTTCCTCGCCCGCGCCTGCTGGGGCCTGGCCCGCCGCAGCACCCGTGGATCCGTGCGCTTGGGCGTGCGCATCGTCGCCCTCGGGGCCACCGTCACCCTCGGATACAGCGCCGTCCGCATCGGCGACGTGATCGCCGGCGCCTTCGACACCTCTCTCGCTGAGTGGGAGGGCTTCGCCTGGACCTGTGGCGATGTCGGCGCCATGCTCACGCTCATCGGCTGGCTCGTGCCCACTATCAGCGACCAAGCCCAGAGCGTCCAGTACCGGATCAAGCAGTGCCGCAGTTACTACGGCCTGCGTCCCCTGTGGCTGGTGTTCTACAGCGAAGCGCCCGAGATCGAGCTGCCGATCGACCGAGTCGACCCGGCCCAGAGACGCCGCTTCCGCCGTATCTCGATCCGGCTCTACCGCCGAGCAGTCGAAATCCGGGACGGCCGGTTCGTGATCCGCCAGTACCTCGATGCCGCAGTACGGGAGGCCAGCGAAGCCCACCACCGGGCCCGAGGGCTTCACGGCCAGGAGCTGTCGGCCGCCGTCACAGCCGACCAGATCCTCGCCGGAATCGCCGCAAGGGCCGAAGGCGCCCGCCCGGCGCCCGACAAGCTCACCGAATTCGCCGACTCCGAACGGCAGACCAGCCGGCCCATGGACGACATCGACGCTCTCCTCGATGTCGCTCGCCACTTGCCCAGCCAGCCCGCCCGAGCCCCCCACCTTGAGCGAGTCTCCGGATGACGACCGATCTCACCCACCAACCGGCCCACATCCAGCTCCAAGCCCTGGACCGTCGCGAGATCTCCAGCCGAGAGCTGCTCGACCTCCACCTCGAACGGATCGACGCCAGCCACGTCAACGCCGTCATCACCCGCGACGACGAGGCGGCCCGGGCCGCCGCACAAGCGGCGGATGAACGCCGCGCTCGCAACGAGAAGTGGGGAACCATTGACGGCCTTCCCCTCACGATCAAGGACAGCTTCGAGACGGCCGGCCTGCGCACCACCAGCGGCGCCGAGGACCTGGCGGATCACGTTCCCGCACGTGACGCTGACGCGGTCGCCAGGCTTCGCTATCAAGGCGCCGTGATCATGGGCAAGACCAACACTCCGGCGTACTGTCAGGACCTGCACACGGACAACAGCCTGTTCGGGCCCACCCTCCACCCGCACGACCCCAAGCGCACCGTCGGCGGTTCCTCCGGCGGCCCCGCCGCCGCAGTCGCCGCCCACCTGACCCCCGCCGACCTCGGCAGCGACCTCGCCGGCTCACTTCGGCTTCCGGCTCACTATTGCGGCGTTTACGGCCTGCGTCCCACGCTCGGACTCATCCCGGCTCGCGGCCACATCCCTCGCCCGCCGGGATGGATCACCAGCAGTGACATGGTCACCCCCGGCCCCCTGGCACGCCACCCCCGCGACCTCGACCTGCTCCTCGACGCGCTGACGACGCCATCACCCGCAGAGAACAGCCCCTGGCGCGTCAACCTGCCCACCGCGCGTCGTGCAGTCGGCCAGCTCCGCGTGGCGGTGTGGGCCCAGGATGCACGCTGCCCCGTCGACCGCGAAACGGCCGATGCCCTCGCCTCTGTTGAACAGGCACTGGCCTCCGCCAAAGCGGACGTCCGCCGCACAGTGGGGCCGGTCGGCTTCGCCGACTCCCTCCGCCTCTTCGAGCAGCTCCTCCATGCCACCGCGACGGCCGCCACCGACGACGCAGCGGGCGCGGCCGAACTCGCAGCAGCGAGTGACCTGCACGAAGACGACGTGAGCCCACGCGCCACCTTCCTCCGCCACCGAACCCAGACACACCGCGCATGGCTCCGCGCCAACGAGGAGCGCGTCCGGCTCCAGCAGACGTGGCACCGGTTCTTCGCCGACGGTCAGTACGACGTCCTCATTACGGCCGCCGCTCCCACCGCGGCGATCCCGGCCGGGAGCCGTTCTCTCAGGGTCGACGGCGTCGAACGGAGCTTCTTCGACCAAACCGGCTGGGCCAACCTCACCAGCCATGTCGGTCTGCCCAGCCTGGTCATGCCTCTTGCGCGCAGCGCCGACGGCCTGCCGATCGGTGTGCAGCTCGTAGGGCCGGCCTATTCGGACCGGATCTTGCTCGCGATGGCCGAGCACCTGCCCTGGCTCTAGTCCAGCTGGAAACGAAGGTGAACGTCGTCCGCCCATTGCCCTGTCTCGGCGTCGCCCTCCTCCCACCGTCCTGCGTCATAGATCAGCGTCCGCGGCCCGAGCAGGACTCGTGGGAACAGGGACCGGCTCGGCACCCGGGGAAGCACCTCGATGGTGTCCACACGGAAGGCGGGCACCTTGAATCCGCACAGATCACCATCATGGAACAGCACGGATCCGTGGCCGGAGAACCAGGCGACGAGGCTGGAGTGGGCCAGGTTGCAGACAACGGGGACGCTAATGGTCCCGGACGCGGTGTCGCAGTCCTCCTCCTCCACCTCCGGCGCCGCCAGGAGGAGTCCCCGGGGGATCGGCTGGGTCTGCGGGTCGGCTGCCGAGCCCAGGAACATCAGGGAGTACTGGGATTCTAGGCTGGCCATGTCTTTGACCATGACAGGCACGGCGTCCCAGCCGGCCAGGCTTTGGGCATCGCGGTAGGCCGCCGCGCACTGGGCCAGATCGCCCAAGCTCTTGAAGTACGTCACATCGAGAGGCGGTCCGTCGCGGTCGTCGAAAGAGAAGACCGACTCGGGGTGGCAAGTGGTGAGGAAGTCAAGCAGGTCCGGATGGTCGCCCAGGAGAGCGTCGCTGTCCGGGTCGGCGAGCGCCCGCATCAGGTGCACGTACTGACCGTCCTTCTCGACCCGGGCGGAAACGGTCAGGGCGAAGCCCGCAGGGTAGACGTAACCGAAGTGGTGCTCGTTGGCGGTACGCAGCACCGGCAGTTCGGCGGACACGGAAGTGGTTTGGACCCGCACCCTGGTGGGATGGTCCATGACGAAACCGGCCAGCAGATACGGCTGGGGCAGGTGCGCCAGGCCCCCCATGACCTTGCCGCTCAGCGCGAGTTTGCGCATCCTCTGGTCACGTCGTACCGGTTCACCAAAGGTGGCCAGGTAGAGCGCCTCCTGCTCGGCGGGAGTTCCTTGCTCGAACCACGCGTACAGGTCCAGGGATGTGATGAGGGTTGCCTGGCTGTCGGCATCGCGGTGGATCTGGATCTGGACTGGTCCGGTGATCGGTTCAGCAATCTTCCGGGCAGCGTCGGCCCGCACCTGCTCAAGGTAGCCGGGGGCGCCTACCTCCCTGATCGCTTCCCGGATCTCCGCCACGGGCCGCATGTCCTTGGGGGTGAAGTGCGTGGACTTCTTGGCGGACGCCAGGAATTGGGACAGCACCACGATGAAGGCGGCGTCCATCATCCGGAAATAGACGGCCGCGGACTTCGGCCCGTTCAGCTTCACCAGGGCGAGACCGGTCGGGAACTGTGCTGCCAGCAGGCACTCGGCATCCGCCCGGTTCAGCCGGATCCGCCCGTCGTCCCGATCCGTCGCGCGGACGCTGAAGCCGACGAAAACTCCGGATACCGGTCCGGTCCCGCCGAAGTCTGCGGCCAGGTCCGGCTGGCACAGGAAGTCGAACCCGAAGTCGTGTTCGACTTTGTTGGGGATGATGAAGTTCTCCTGGCAGGAGAGCCGGAACCGGTCCTCTCCGATCGCCCCGATGCGCTGGGCGGCGTTGCGTTTTTTCGGCACGGTCCCCCGGATCGCATGTTTGTCTCAGGCGGGCCGGGTGCGCCTGCTGCTCCCACGGCCGCATCTGCCGCTCGTTCCTCATTATCGCAGCCGCACGGGTCGCCCGCACAGGTATCGGGTCACCGCTGAGTGGCAGTCGCGGGAATCTCCATCCAGGCCAGCGGTAGGCTCGTTCTGGTCAGGGCGCTGTTTGACTGGTGGGGCGAGAGTGCCGGGGGGCCGGCTGCCGGAGCACGTCCAGGTCCGCGACGACGCGGTCGGCGTTGTGGAGAGGAACACGCGGGCCGGACTCCCACCACGAGCGCATAGGGGCGGCTCCGCTGCCCTTAGCGAGGGATCCGTCCGGGTGGCGGACGGGCAGGCCCAAGAGCTGCTGTTCTATGGAGGTCAGAGCGGGGTCCGCTCGAACAGCGGCCACGGGAGTGAGGAGTAGCGCTGAGATTGATCATGGCCGGGAGCTGCTTCGATTGGGTCCGCAGCAGCCGATGGCATGATCCGATTCCTTCGGGGCAGGCGAGGCGGGTGCCGTCTGTTCGCCCCCAACTCGTTGGACGGGTTCGTCATGCCCTGAAGCTGGCGGGCTTCCATATCGTCGATGAGGCGGACGACGCCGCGCCGGGGCTGAGAGTGGGCGAGGCGTCCGCGGGCGTGCTGGTGAGCTGGACGGCGTCGCACGGGTTCACCGCGCTGGCAGCGGATCAGCGTGGGGCGTGCAGCGACGGGATGCGGGTGGTGGTGCAGGCGGCGGTGGCGGGCCTGCTGGTCCAGTGCGGGCACACGGTGGTGGAGACGCCGGACGGGAACGGCATCGTGGTGCTGGCGGACGGGCCGCCGGCCGGTGCGTGACCGCCTGCCCGAGGTCTCACCCGGTCACAGCTGACGGCCGGCAGCTTCCCGCCGGGGTCGTCGGCCAGCACGATCGCCGTGGTGATCCGCTTGCCCACCGGTTCGCGGTGGACGGCGAAGCTCTGGCCGACGGCCATCACGATCTCCAGCCCATGCTGACCGATGCGGGTCGGGTCGGGCGCGAGGATCGCGGGCGGGGTGGGATTGCTGTCCCAGACGGTCACTTCGATGGCGCCGCCGTTGATCTCCAGGGTGAGCAGGCAGGGGCCGGGAGCGTACTTGCGGGCGTTGGTGACCAGTTCGCTGACCACGAGCTGCACCATGCCCATCACCCGTCCGGACACCGGCAGCCCGTGCACGGCCTGCACGTCGGTGAGGAATCCACGGGCGAGGTCGCGGGCGACGGCGATGTCCTCGCTGCCTTCGAACGCGCCGGACACCCTTATGACGTCCCCCAGCAGCGATCGCCCGTTCTCGCCGCCTGCTGTCTGTTCCATGCCGGTCCGCCTCGCCCCGTGCCCAAACGTGCTCCGACCCGTTTACCCCCGAATCTTCACATCAGGCCGGGGCGGGGCGGGCAGGGGGATGTTGGTGTGGTCTGTGCGGGCCTCGGTGTCGTCCTCGCCCAGGGCGGGCCGTCACCCGGATTCCCCGGCCTTTACGCTGCCGCCAGGCAGTTCGAGGGTGCCGCGGCGGTGCCGGCCCAGCAGGATGCCCTGCTCGCTGAGCAGGATCGCGCCGACGCCGACCCCGACGGCCGCGTGGGCGGCCGGCGCTCGGGTGCTACGGGGCTGGCTGGGGACGCGCGCCGGCCGGTCGGGAAGGCGCCGGGCGCGGATGAGCTGCTGGATGACCGTGGCGCTCTCGTCGGGGTGTGGGTATAGGTCGATGGCTTCGACGCGGAAGCCGTACTCGGTGAGCAGGTCCTCCCACAGCTGCGGTGCCAAGACCCACATCTGAGTCGGCAGGGGCGGGTCGTCCCGCAGCAGGATCGTCTGCTCGCGCGGTGCCACTTCCATGGATGGACCGCTGCCGTGCAGGTCGGTGTGCAAGAGCGAGAGGATCAGCGGGGCGCCGGGGCGAAGGCCGTCGCGCAGTGCCGGCAGCGAGCGGTGCGGGTCGATGAAGGCGAGCGTCCCGATCGCGTACGCGGCGTCGAACGGCTCGGCTCCGGCCAGGTACTCGGTCACGTCCGCTTGGATGAACTCCACGCCGTCCACGTCCGCATGGGCGCCGACGGCGCGTTCGTGCTCGGTCGGGGACAGCTCGATGCCGGTGACGCGCGCCCCGTGCGCCTGAGCGAGATGGACGGCGTGGTGGCCGGCTCCGGAGCCGATGTCCAGGACGCGGCGGCCGGTGACGTCGCCGAGGACTTCTGCTCCCGGTCCGATCCCTTCCCAGGGCGTCCAGCCGAGCCGTTCGGGGACGGGTGGGGTGTAGGCACGGGTCAGTTGGCGCCGGCCGTAGATCTGCCAGGCCCGGGTGTTGGTGTCCTCGGCGGGCACAGTTGCCTCCTGGTGGGCGGGTGTTCAGGGGTCAGGTGTGCGTGATCAGGTAGGCGGGGCCCTCGCCGCGCCGGGCTCGTTCGATGGCGTCGAGGCGGGCGAAGGCGCGCGGCGCCATCAGCTCCTGCCAGGTCGCGAGGTCGTGGACGGCCCACATGTCGTGTTCCGCGGGATCGAAGCGGATCCGACCGAGCTGCTCGGCGGTCAGCCGCCCTCCGTCGAAGATGAGCCCCATCTTGTTCAGCGGCAGCCGGGGCCCGGCGTGCAGGAAGTGCGTCAGGAGCAGGATCGGTGCATCGAGGGCGAGTTCGAGTCCGGTCTCCTCGACCGCCTCCCGCCGGGCGGTCTGCAGCGGGTCCTCGCCTAGCGCGTCCAGGTTGCCACCCGGGAACTGCCAGAGTCTCGAGCCGTAGACCGAGCGGAGCTGGACCGGCCGGTCATGCTCGTCGCGGATGTACAGGCAGCCGTACACCGTGTGGTGGGGGATGGTCTGCGCGTACTCCTCGGCCGTCATCGGCATGGGGCGGCCGGGCCGGGCAGGGCGGTGGCCGAAAGCGAGGGCGAGAACGCCGAGGGCTTCCTTGGCCGGCGGGTAGATGCCGCGGAGGTTGGCGAGCAGCTCGCCGGGCGGCCCGTCCGGGTCGATGCGCGCGGCGTCCTCCGAGTGGAGCAGATCCTCGAAGGAGGGGTACGGGGTGATCCGCTGCACGAGGACGTCGAGTTCCCGCCCGGTATCCCGGTCGTGGAAGACGACCGTGTCGCCGACGATGATGTCGCGCTTGTGCGGGGTGGCCACCCTTACTTCGATCGTCTTGCGCCCTGCTTCCACTTGGCGGTAGTACCGCCCGAGCAGGTGCATGTGGTGCTCGTGTGGTTCGTCTCCAGCCGACGGGTTCGGGACGGCTGGGAGCGCCTGGTGGGTGTCGTCAGGCATACATGCCTCCGTTCGATGTTTTCCGACCGTCGCGGTCGTGGGAGCGCGACCGGCCATGGAGCGGTGGCCGCGCTCCTGTGTCTCCGGATCGGAGTGGGTGGCGAGGAAGTGGACGAGTCCGCCGGCGCGCTAAGGCAGCTCGATCGGTCCGTAGCGCGCGTGCGGCTCCTGCCGCATCAGCGCGTCGTACCGGTCCGCTACCGAGAAGTGCCAGAACTCGGTCCCATAGTTCGTAAAACCCGCGCCCTCCATGGCGTTGAGCAGCAGCGTGCGATGGCGGCGCGCGTGATCGCTGAGGTCCGGAGCGTGCGTGAAGCAGGCGCCGCCGCTCTCCTCCGGGGAGGCATTGACACGGGTGCCGAGATCGAGTTCGTGGCCGTCCTGGTCGACGAGGGTCACGTCCACGGCCGCGCCCGCGGAGTGAGGCGCGATCTCCGGCGGCGACACGTACCGGCTGGCGGCCTGATGCAGCTGCTCAGCTGTCCAGCCGGGCTGAGCAGCGGCCAGCTGGTTCCGGTACTCGGTGAAGTAGAGCTGCTGGAGGGAAAGCGGCCGGTAGCCCTCGATGAACAGCAGGTCGGTGCCGGCGGGCAGGAGCGAGCGGGCGTGCTGCAGCCGGGCCAGGACGCCCTCGCGGACGTGGGCGAACGCGCCCAGCGGATCCTGCTTGCGGGGATCGACACGGAAGTCGTGGTCACGGAGGTCGACGAGCGGCTCCCCGCTCTCGCACACCGGGACCGCGGCGACCCGCGGATCGGACATCAACACCAGAGGGTTCATCGAGTCTCCCTGTGACAGCTTGCACTGCGGTGGTGGGACGGGGGAGGCAGAAGCCAGATCGGTTTCGCGCACCATTCGCGCGACGGTGTCCTGCAGCGTGCTGTCGGCCGGGATCACGGTCTCCAGACCGCCGGGCAGGAGATCCATCTCGCGGTACCAGGAGGTGAGGTGGCTGTCGGTGACCTGCGCCAGGTACGCGGCGTCCGCCTTCGACGCGTGCCGGACCAACGTCGCCTCCAGCGGCACGTCCAGGTAGTAGCAGCGGGAGACGCCGCGGTGGTCACGGACCAGAGACGTGATCATGTGGCTGTAGCGGTCGGCGTACAGGATCCCTTCGAGCACCACGTGAAAGCCGGCGTTCAGTGCGTCGCGTGCGATCCTGCTCAGCAGGGCGATGTTGGCGCCGCGCGCGGTGTCGTGTTCCCTGAGCACGTTCCGGCGGATCAGGTCCTGGCCCACGATCGCGACACCGCGGCCGTGGTGATCTCGCAGCCCCTGGGCCACACTCGACTTGCCTGACGCCGAGTTGCCGCGGATCACCACGAGGCGGGTGTCCTCACGTCCGGCCGCGGTCGCAGTCGACACGCGACGGTGTGCGCGGTTCGTTGTGCCGGTCATGCGGGCCAACCCGTCTCGCTGTACAGCTCCCCGTTCTGGATCTTTCTGATGGCCACCCGGGTGTAGGAGACGAGGTCGTCGGGGAGCGCGGCAGGGTCCCAGAATTTCCACTCGGTGCACTTGTCCGGCTCGCGCAGCTCCGGCTCGCCGCTCCAGGCGCGGGCGCGGAAGAACAGGCCCATGCGGGGCCGGTCTCCGGCCTTGTCGATGTGGTGGACGACGTGGACGAGTTCGACGTCCTGGCGCTCGATGCGTAGGCCGGCTTCCTCCCGTGCCTCCCGGATCAGGCAGGCGATGGCGTTCTCCTGCTCGCAATGGCCAGCTAGGGCGTGCCAGGTGGACGGCGCGAACTTGGAGTTGGGGTGGCGCAGCCCGAGCAGCACCGTCCCGTCGGGGCGCTCCAGGTAGAGGTGGACGCCGATGACGTTAAGGACCGTGCCGTTCGGCGAAGCCGGGCGACGCTCCTCGGGCGAGGGGAGCCCGCTCTGCGACGTGGTGCTGGCTGGGCGGCCGGCGGCGTGGCGCCGTACGAGGTCGCTCGTGGTGTCGGCGATACGGAGGCGGTGGAGGTCGTCCGGGGCGAACCAGGCCAGCATCACCCCTTCCGTCAGGCGGAGTTTGCGGGGATCGCCGTTCCAGCGGCCCGCGTAGATGGCGATGGGCACGACCGCGCCGGCGTCGTCGGAGGCGTACTCGGTGCCGAACGGGGTCAGATCGGCGATATCGAGGCCGGCTTCCTCGGCCAGTTCGCGCCGCACCGTGTGTTCCAGGGTGGCGTCCTGGGACTCTCGGCCGCCGCCCAGCAGGGACCACATGCCCGGCTCCCAGATCTCGCCGGGAAAGTAGTCGCGCAGGTGGAGCAGGTACTCGCCGCGGTCGTTGTAGATCAGGGCGGAGGCGTTGGCCGTCTCCGGTTCGACCTGGAGCGGGAGCTTGAGGAGCTTCTCGCGCAGGGAAGGGGAGGCCGCCCTGTCCACGGGCCGCCACTCGATGCCGCCGACCTCCTCTTCCTGCAGCATCACCTCCACCTCGTTCGCGGTGTGCAGGCGGAAGAGGAACCGGAGTTCGAAGTGCTGGTGGCCGGATTCGTCTTTGCCCGGGTTGGCGTCGATGTGGTGGATGTCGATGTCGAACGGCACCGTCTCATAGCCGGGCCACGGCGTGACTGCCTGGGGCGGGATCCCGGTCTCCTCGTGCAGCTCCCGCAGCGCCGCTGCTGCCAGGGACTGGTCGGTGGGCTCGGTGTGTCCGCCAGGGGCGAGGACCTTCCCGCTCGCCAGGTGCAGCACGTGCAGGACGCGGCCGAGTGGGTCGATGACGATTGCGCCGCAGGTGACGTGTCCGGTGAACGTGGAGCGGCTTGCGATCTCGTCGCCGGTCCGGTTGAGGGCATCCAGTAGTCCGCCGAGCTGCTCGCGCTCGTGAGGGTGGCGAGCGAGGTAAGCATCGACGGTGGTGCGGATGTGATCGTGCGACAACGGCATGGGGCTACCTCAGAGGGCGTGGAGCGGGAGGAGTCGAGGTGGGGGTGGGCGGGTCGGGTCAGCTCAGCCGCATCCCCTCCGACGGGATCTCCTCGACGGCGGCGGTGCGAGCGATGGGCAGCCCCCACCACTTGCGTGCCGTCTCCGCCGCGAGCTGGGCTTGCCGCGCTCCCGGCGGGCCCCATCCCAGCAGCGCGGCTGCCTGGGCGGGCGTGACGAGCAGGCGGGCGAAGGGGTGGCCGGTGGCGGGGTCGACGGCCGCCGGGCCGACGGCGGTGACCCGGGCGGCTAGGCGGACCCTCGCGTTGGGCCCCACGCCGCCGTAGACCTCGCCCGTCTCGTCCAGCACCCAGCCCAGTCGTACCGGATCGGCCAGGGTGAGCTGGGCCTCCTCGGCAGCTTCGCGGTACAGGGTGTCCTCGGGAGTCGCGTCGGTCGTCTCCACGGTGCCGCCGGGCAGCATCACCAGCAGGACCCGTCCGACCTCGTCGGTGATGATCGCGGCGGCGCCAATCCACGCCGCATGCCGGGACGCGGCGTACTGCGCCGCCGGCGCAGCGGCACGCGGTGTGACGTGATCCGAAGGGGAGACGGGAGAGGGCACGTATCTCTGCCTTTCGCGACGGTGGACGGGCGAGCGCGCAGCAAGGAGGAGCAAGCGGTGGCCAGGAGGCACCGCCGTTCATCCGGCGTCGCAGCTCCCAGGGCTGGTGGGGCCGGCAGCGCTGCCGGGCACGATCGGCCAGTCCACGGTGATGCGGGTGTGCTTCTTGGCGAACACGTGCGGTTCGTGGTCCGTGCCTGCCGGGGCGGGGTCAGCTGCAGGGCGGGCGGTGATGAGGGGGCAGCGGGCGCCACGGTGGTTGAGCTGCCAGTGCTGGACCTGCTCGGCCATCTCCTGCGCGGAACCGTGTCCTTGGTCGCCGTAGCCGTGGACGACGAATTCGTACCGGCCCTTGCCGTCGTCCCCCTCGCCGATGCGCTCGGTGGCCAGCCGGGCGAGGGAGCCCCCGCGCACGATCGCGGCGGCGGGCCAGTGCCTCGGCGGCGGGTTGAGGACCTTGTTGTCGCCCTCGGAGTCGGCCTCCAGGCGGCAGAAGCCAGGCAGGGCACCGGCGAGGTAGAGGGTGAGGGCGTCGAAGGGTTCCTGTCCGCCGACAGTGACGTTGGTGCGGGTGACGGTCGGCTCGCGGGTGAGGGCGGGGGCGAGTTGGTCGACGGGCAGCGGGGTGCCGTCTTCCCAAGACAGGTGGACGCCGGTGCCGGGGACGGTGCGGCGGTTCGTGTTCCAGGCGCCGTCGCCCTGCATGGCGACAAAGCCGCAGATGATGAGCGGCTCGTCGCTGTGCAGGGCCCCCTCCTTCCTGGTGAATCCGATGGCCCAGTGGTAGCCGTGCAGACGCAGCGGTGCGACGAGACGGCCTCCCTCGGCCAGGGCGTCGATCCAGGGCAGGTCCCAGGTGTCGACGGTGACCAGGATGGTGTCGAAGCCGCCGTCCGGAACCACACCGGCGGGCAGGTGCTCGGCGTCCGCGGTGACCACGCTCACGTGGTCGTATCCGGCCTGGGGCAGGAAGCGAAGGGCCCTGTCAGTGACGGCGGGGTCGATGTCGAGAGTGGTGATGTGACCGGTCGGACCGACGAGTTGGGCGAGTAGGGCGGCGTTGCAGCCACCGGAGCCGATCTCCAGAACGCGGTGGCCGGCCTGGATGCGGGCGGCTTCGAGCATCTCGGCCTGCAGCCAGGGCGCGGAAATGGAGCTGGTGACCCGGCCGTCGTCGCTGTGTCGAGTCGGGACGATGTCGTTGGCGTACGCAGCGGGGAGGGGGATCTCGGGGGCAAAGGCGTGCCTGGGCACGGTGCGGAAGGCGCGCTCGACTGCGGCGGAGCGGATATGGCTGCCGGCGCGGAGCTGCTCAACGAGCTGGTGGCGAAGCTCGCTCGCGTCGCTGACTTCAGTAGCTGGCGAAGTCGTCACGGCATTCCTTCCGGGTTGATCGGGCGGTTGGAACGTGGTGCGAAGGGAGCATCAGGAGCGGGCCGGTGTCTCTGCTCCGGCAGACCGGTGGTTCTGGCGCGGGCCCGTTGATCACGGGGTGTCCCCGCTCATCCGGCGCTGCAGCTCCCACAGGGTCCGGAACAGCCCTGGCTGCTGGGTGAGCTGGGCGTAGGTGCCCTCCTGGACGATCCGCCCTTCGTTCAACACCACGATCCGGTCGGCGACGGCGACGTTGGTGAGGCGGTGCGTGATCAGCAGGATGGCGCGGTCCTTGGCCAGTTCGCGCAGACCGGCGAAGATCCGGTGCTCGGCCCGGGCGTCGAGGGCGGCCGTGGGCTCGTCCATCACCAGTAGCGCCGCCTGCCGGTGGAACGCGCGGGTGAGGACCAGACGCTGCCACTGCCCGCCCGAGAGCTGCTGCCCGCCGAACCACTCGCTGGTCAGGAGGGTGTTCAGGCCGGAGCGGAGGCCCGGCAGCATCTCCGCGGCGCCGGACGCCTCGCAGGCGGCTAGCAGGGCCGCGTCGCTGGTGTCGCCCTGGCCGAAGGTGATGTTGTCGCGCATCGTCAGCGGCAGGTAGGTGAATTTCTGCGGGACCAGCGCGACGTGCTTCCACGACCCCCACGGGTCCAGGTCCGCGGTGGATGCGTGGTCCCAGGCCACGTCGCCTTCGGTGGGCAGCAGCAGCCCGCACAGCAGGCGGGAGAGGGTCGTCTTGCCGGAGCCGTTCTCCCCGACCAACGCCACGATCTCGCCGCGTCGCACGTGGAGGGAGACGCAGCTCAGGCTGTCCTTCGGGGCGCCGTCGTAGCGGTAGGTGACGTCGCGGACCTCGAAGCGCTCCGGGGCCGCGGGTACGGGAGCGGTGCCGCGGGAGTCGGTCATGGCCTGGCCGTGGGCGTTGTCGAGGAAGTTCTGCCAGTCCTGCACGTACCAGCCGGTGCGCACCAGGCGGGCCCCGCCGTTGATGATGCCGCGCACCGAGCCGGTGGCGGTCTGGAGAGCGAAGACGGCTCCGCCGCCAGCCGCCAGGCTCATGCGCCCGGAGGCCAGGAGCCACAGCAGCGCCGCCCACACCGCGGTCGAGGCGATTCCGCCAGCCACGGCTCCGGCCAGTCCCATCCAGGCACCGGTGTTTGCGGCCTTGCGTTCGGCCGCGTTGACCGAGGCGGCCAGCTTCCGATAGCGGCCGATCAGGAAGGGACCGGCCAGGCAGGCGCGCATCTCCTCGCTGGATTCCATGTAGGCCATGTGCCAGCGCAGTTTGCCCAGCATCCGGCGCCGCCCAGAGGTCTCCAGAGCGGCGAGGTAGAGCACGCGTGCGGAGCGGATGTAGGCGGCGGCTTGCGGCAGGCACGCGAGGAAGAGAAGGGGAAGGAGCAGCGGGTGTAGGACGGTCAGGACGGTGGCGCCGGCCGTGAGCGTGGCGGTCGCCGCGAGGACGTCCTGCGCTTCTTCGACGAGGTCGGGGGTGACCTGGGCGCCGCGGTCGGCGATGTCGTAGGCGTCGTTGTAGCCAGGCTTGTTGTTGGCGGCCAATTCCGCGCCCAGCGCGGCCTCGATCATCGTCAGCTCCGCGGCCCGGCCGAGCACCGGGCGTAGACGGCCGGTCAGCCAGACGACGGCGATGCCCAACAGTGCGCGCAGACCGGTGGCGGCGGCGATCACAGCCAGCTGCGGGGCGGCGTCCCACAGCCGCTCGGTGATGTCGCCCGAGGAGATCAGCGCGGTGATCGTGCCCGTGACGGCCAGGAGGCCCAGGGCCGCGAGGACGCCGGTCCCGATCTGGCACACCAGCAGGCCGATGGTCGCGCCGCGGTCTACGCGCCAGGCCATCTGCACCGAGCGCCGCACGAGGGAGGGAAGGCGCCGCGCCATGGTGCGGGAAGTCAGCAGAGAGCCAGCCTGGAGCCGTGACTCGTCGCGGTAGAGGTACTCCTCCTCTCGAACACTGGCCTCCTGCGCTTCTTGGTCCGGCGCGGTCCCCTTGGGCGGTTGCGGCGGCTGGTCCTGCGTAATGGCCGAGGTCATCGTTCCCCCTAGGACGGTCGCTGCGGCAGAGTCGTGAGGTCTAACGACGCGGCTGCGATATCGAACACACGTCATTCGGTCGTGCTCAGGAGCCCGCAATTTCCTGCGTCAGCGGACCCCGCGGGCGCGGGATCCCTGCTCTGGCCTGGAACGGCTGTGGGCAGGTAATGGCCGAAACGCCGACACCGCCAAACAGCGTGGGCAGTACGGCGGGGCATCCCGGGGCGTCCCGCTTCTAGCGGGGATCTGGTTCGGCCTGCAGCAGCCTTTCCAGCTCTGTCTCGGCGCGGCCGACCGCGCTCGCCAAAGCCTCATGGTGTTGGGCGGACAGGAAGCCGGATCCCAGTCCGGCCGCGACGATCACCGCGTGGAGCGCGTCTGTCGCCCCGCCGTCCAAGGCGGACGCGGCGACGGGGTGGTGCAGTGCGTCTCGTGCGGCGTAGGCGTCGAGTCGGGCGACGCTGACGAGGGAGTCGAGTACGCGGTCGGAATGGCGTCCCGTGCCGTCCAGTTCCAGGGCTGACAGGCCCGTCCGGGTCTGGAAGGCGGCGGTCGGCGGATCGGGGTGGGCAAGGAGCTGGACGGCTTCATCCATGGTGCGGTCGAGGTCGGGTTCGGGGACGGGGGCGTGTGCGGGCTGGCAGTGGGCGTGCAGGAGGAGGGCGATGGCTCTCTCCCAAGGCTCTGCGGGCTGGGTGGTGTCGATCAGGTCGCGGGCTTGCTGGTCCAGGCCCTGCTCCATCAGCGCCATGATCTTGATCTGGCGGCCGTCGAGGAGCCGGTTGCCGATGCCGCGGTGCTGGGCCATGGCGTCGGCGGCCTCGCTCCACCGCCCGATGCGGGCGAGTGCGCGGGCGCCGTCGACGAGCAGCGTGACGTACAGCTCCTGGCACACCGTGCGGTGGTCCTCGTCCGTGCCGGTCAGAGCAGAGAGGTCGACGGTGCGGCCGTCGATGTCGGTCTTGTTCCGATGTCGGGCAGCGTCGTTGAGGCAGTACAACAAGCCGTAAGCGAGTTCGCCGTGGCCGGCGCGAGTCTGCAGGCGGGAGAGGTTGACGAGCGGCATCAGCGACATGACGGCGACCCGTCCGCTGAGGCGTCCGGCGTTGGCGAAGACCTGGTGCTGGCGCCAGCACAGATCCTCGGCTAGATCGGGCAGGCCGACGTCGGAGGCGATGAGCGCGGCGTAGTTGAGGACCCCGCAGGCGCGGGCCACCAGGTCGTGGTGGCTCGCACCTGCGGGCGCGACGGTCAGCCCGGTGAGGTGGTTGATGCGCTCCTCCAACGGGAGCGCGGGCGCCTTGGTGCGGCGGACCAGGGGAATGCGGCTGGCCATCGCGGGGATCATCGGCTCAGCCCTTGCGCGCCCAGTCGACGACCAGTCGGCTGTAGGGCTTGTCGACGACGAAGCGCGGGTCGTCCGCCGTCAGCCGGTCACGCGAGTCGGCGACGGCCATCCGGAAGCCCGGTTCGGGGGCGTTGTTGCCGCCGGTCGCGTCCCAGGCGCGGATCTCGCTCACGACGCGCTCGGCGATGTCGGCGCGACCCTCGCCGTGGCCGATCACACCGACCTCCCAGTACCGGCCCTGCTTGTCCTCGCCCTCCCGGATGGTCAGGTACGCCAGCGACCCGCCGTCGAGGGCGGCCATGGAACCCCATCCGAAGTGTGGGGTGAACCCGGGGCGCTGCCCCGGCAGCCGGGACAGGCCGTTGGGCAGCACGCAGGCCAGGTACAGGTACAGCCACTCCCACGCCGAGCCCTGCCGGAACTTCACTCCGGTGTAGATCTTGGTCTGCTGCTCGTCGAGGACGGAGCGCAGGGCCTCGCGGTCGACGTCCTGCTCGCTGAACGTCTCCAGGCGCACGTTGCCCTCCCCGGCCATCGGCACGAGGGTGTACACGTCGTCGCAGACGCCCTTGCGCAGCGGGATGAAGGTGGCCATCTCGCAGGAGACGGTCTTCCACGTGTCGCCGTCGCGTTCGAAGGCGAAGGAGCGGGAGATGCTGCCGCGGATGCGCATCGGCAGGACCAGGCGCCCGCCGGGGGCGAGCTGGTCAAGGATCTTCACGGGGACGTCGCCGGCGCCGACGGTGAAGATGATCCGGTCGTAGGGGGCGTGCTCGGGCAGCCCGGCCGCGCCGTCAGCCATCACCGCGGTGGCGTTGTCGACACCGGCTTTGGCGAGGTGCTTGCTCGCGCCGGCGACGAGGTCCTGGTCGACGTCGAGGGTCCACACCTGCCCGCCGGGCGAGACGATCTTGCCGAGGAGGGCGGCGTTGTAGCCGGTGGCGGCTCCGGCTTCCAGGACCTTGTGACCGGGCTGGGCGCCGAGCTGTTCGAGCTGGGTGGCGACGATGGACGGCGCGGAGATGCAGGAGATCATCTCCCCGTGTTCGTCGTGCTTGATCGGGACCGCGTCCTCCTTGTACGCGCTCTCCAGGTCGACGCCGGGCAGGAAGGCGTGCCGGTCGGTGCTGCGGAAGGCGTCGATGGCCGCCTGGCTGCTCAGGTGGCCGCTGTCGACGAGCCGCTGGGCGAGGGCTTCGCGCAGCTGCTTGGGGTCGGTTACGGGTGTCACGGTGGTCTCCATCCGAGGGAGGCTAGGGTCCGCGGAGGCGGACTTGCGGGTAGACACGTCAGCTCCTTCTCCGGTGGAGAAGGCGACGTGACGGCCGAGCCACGCGGTGGCGGCCTGCACGCCAGCAGGCACGCCCGCGCGGTTGAACGCGAAGATCGCGTGATGGGCGATGACGCCCCGAAGCCCGCGTATCAGTCGGCCGTCGGCGGCGAGTCGGCGCAGGCGTCGGCCAGCGTCCTCGAACGTGGCGACGCGCTCGACCCAGCCCGCCTCCGGCCCCGGGCGCAGGGCGGCGTCCGCGTTCATCAGCCGCCGCATCGCGGATACGGCTTGCTCCAGCGCGGGCCCCTGGGGCGGGGTGACAGGGGGCCGCAGGGCGGCCCACCGCGCGTACACGTCTCCGGCTTCGAACGGGTCCAGCCCGGCCTCGCGGATCATGGCGGACAGCAACATCACGCTGCGCTCGCGGGCGCCGGCGGTGCCGGTCTCGGCGAGCGCGGCCGGGCTGTCGGCGCAGAACACGTCGTGCGCGACCTCCATACCTTCAGGGCCGCCGAAGGCATGGGTCTCCGGCTCGTAGATCCCGCCTGTCCAGCCGGTGATCACGCGGTCGGCGACGAGCTGGTCCAGCAGGTCGGGGAGGGGCTGTTCGGTGCGCAGGCGCACGCCGGCGTCCTTGCGTAAGAAGTGGAAGCGGCGCCCGGCCAGCGTGGTCGCCAGGGCCTGGGCGGCGTCCGAGTGCGGGTCGGGGAAGGCCACGGAGGCGTGCCACCAGGACGTGTCCGGGGGGATCGGCAGGTTCTCGTCGTCGAAGGCCATGGGCAGAAAACTCCTTGCGAGGTGGCGGGGAGAGGATCAGGTGAGCAGAAGGGCGCGGGTCCAGCCGGTGGTGTCGGTGGTGTGCAGGGCGAGTTGGGCTCCGGCGCGACCTTCCATGAATCCGGGTTTAGGCAGGTGCTCCCAATCGGCGGCCAGCCGTCGGTGCAGGTCCTGGATGATCGGGGTGAAGCGTGCGGGTGTGGGGCTGTCGGCGGCGACCGCGCGGGTGAGCATCAGCAGCCCGGCCCAGCCGTGGCAGAGGGTCGAGTCGGTGATGCAGGCGAGTCGCGCCGGGTCGGTCAGGATGGTCTCGACGGTGTCCTCGGCCGCTTGGCGCCGGGCGGTGTCGCTGAGGGCGAGCGCGGCGAGTTGCTGTGCGCGGGCGATGCCGGGCTGGCCGTAGCACCAGGATTGGCGGGCCGGTTCCGCCTCGGGTGGCTGCTCGGCGTCCAGGTGTGCTGCGGTGGACCAGTAGTGGGTGCCGTGACGGTCCAGCCAGGTCGCGAACGTGCCGACGGCTTCCTCCTGACCGGGGACGCTGACTCCGGCGCGCAGGGCGAGGGAGAGCACGGCCAGGGGCCCCGCGATGCCGTGGGCCATGCCGTTGTTGCCGTGCCCGCCGACCATCTCCTTCCCGTCCGGGCCGACCGGCGACCACCACCCGGGCAGCATCCGGCCGTCACCGCGGGCGGGGTGTGCGAGCGTGACGAGGCAGGCGAGCACGTCGGGCAGCCGGGGCGCGCACGGGCGGCGGGACAGCAGCAGTGCAGCGAGTCCGGTCAGTCCGCGGATGAGGTCCCATTCGGCGAGGTGGGGCAGCGCGCCGGCCGCCTTGCGGCGGTGGGCGGCGGCGAGCCGGGCGTCCACGACGCGGTCGACGGCCGCGCGGACGTCGTCGCCGGCCCCACGGGTGCGGGCCAGGACGAACTCCAGGGCGGGTGCGCCGTGGAAGAGGCTGGCGTTGCCGCCGGTGCTCACCCCCCGGGCGGTGGCCTGGGCGAGGTGGCGGCGGGCGGTTGACAGGTCCTGGCGCTCGATGTCGAGCAGGGCCATCCCCAGGGCGCCCTCGGACAGGTCCTGCGTACGGGGCACGGTCGTCGTGGTCATGAGCGCCTGGCCAGGGGGACGACGATGCTGTGGGCCCGGCCGCCGATCCACCCGTCGGCATCCGGCGGGGGCGCGTCGTGCAGGGTGGCGATGCCCAAGGGGCTGGCGTCCAGGTGCGCGCGCAGGAGGTCCAGGTCGACGTCGCGGCTGAGGTCGAGGGGCAGCTGCTGGTCGTCCTCAGCGAGCAGGACCCGCTCCGGCACGCGGAACCGGGCACGCCAGGCGTGGAGTTGGTCGGCCCACTGCTGGAGGGGGGTGGTGGGGGCAGGCAGTGTGCGGCTGCGGATCTTCCACCGGGCGGCGGTGAGGATGGTGCGCCGGTAGGTGAGGGTCGGGGTGAAGGGCAGGGTCCAGGCGGCACCCCAGTCGAACCAGGTCACCTGCGGGGACGTGGCCCGGCTGATCTCGCCGAGGAAGCGGGCCATCGGCGGGGTGTAGTTGTTCCACAGGAAGTTGATGGCGGTGGGGGCCAGCAGCTCCAGCGGCTTACCCGTCGCGGACTCCACCAGCTGGGGGCGGCCGTCGGCGACGGTGACCGCCAGGTCGCGGGGGAAGAGGACGTGTGGTTCGGGGCGACGGAATTCGCCGACGCTGACGACGCGGGGCAGGGCCTGGGGCGCGCGGGTGAGCAGGTCGGCCGGCACCCGTCCGGCGTGGAAGGAGAGCTGCGCGAGTTCCGCCTCCGGATCGACGGTGGGCAGGTTCGCGTAAGCCGCCTCGGTGCCGGGGAACAGGTGCCAGAACCGGCCGGTCATCGACCCGGCCGAGCGGGAGACGGTCAGGACGCGCAGCCGGAAGGCGCCCCGTTCCAGGGCAGGGATGGAGGTGGCGTGGACCTGTGCGGCCAGTTCGAGGTGGGGCGCCAGGCCGTGGGGCTTGTCGCCGGCCGCTGCTTCCAGTTCCTCGATCATGGCCCCTGTCATCGCAACGGTGCGGCTGCCTTCGGCGGCAGCGGTGCCAGCCAGCTCTAACAGCAGGCGGTCCCGCCGGGACATCGGCCGAGGCGGTTCGCTCGCCGTGACGAACCCGGCCGGGAAGCCCACGCCCCGGTCCGGGTCCGTCACCGCTTCCACTGGCACCACGGTGTTCTCGCCGTAGCGCTCGGAGAACTGCTCGATCCACCTCCGCCAGGTCGGTGTACCGGTCGGATGCGTGACCAGGCGGGCCAAGACGGTCGCGGCGGTCTCCACTTCGGTCAGCACCTGCTCGGGCAGCCGCACGTCAGCGTCCAGCCGCAGGTCGCACGCGGTCCGCAGGCCGGCTGCCTGAGCGCGCGCCGCGGGCGGCAAGACGTCGGTGGGGTCGGCGACGGTGGCGGGCGCGCGCAGCGAGGAGCGCAACAACCGCACCCGCAGCAGTTCACCGAGCAGCTGGTCGCGCGCGGTGCCGCTCGCGGCGGGGAACTCCGCGGCCAGCTTGTCGGACAACTGGCGGTACCGGATCGGCGATCGGGCCATGTCGAGTACGAGACGCAGCGCGGGGCTGAGCACAAGGCGGAACTCGGCGTCGCCCTCGGAGGGCACGTGGATGTGATGGTCGCGCTGACAGAGCAGGGTGTTGACGCAGACCTCGGCGTCGGCCATGCGCGCAGCGTCGCTCTCCCACCCGCTGAGCATCTCCTCGAGCCCGACCGGCTCGGGGCGGGCCACGGCCTGGTGCTCGTCGCCGATGCGAACGGATGCGGTCTGGTCGAAGCCGAGCGGGGCGACGCCGGCGAACAGGCCGTAAGGGGTGGAGCGGCGTGCGTAGCGGATCGCGTAGCGGGCGGTGGACAGCGCCGCCCTGCGCATCCGGCGCACCTTCGGTGTGCGGCCGTCGATGATGGCCTGCACCTGGTCCGCCAGATGAGGGCTCGCCTGCGACGCCGTTCGCCGAAAGCCGGTGTCGGACCACACCGTGCTCAGCCACGCGCGCCACTCTTCCACAGTCGCCATGGCCTCTGGCCAGGGCGGCATGGCGGGCTCGGTCGTGTGCACCGCGGCGCGCAGCATGGCCTGCCCCGAGCCCTCGTACAGCCTGGGCCGTTGCCGTGTCATCAGCGCTCTCCTCATCTTCTGCGTGGCGGGCGGGCGGGGGCGGGCCAGACGGGGAAAGCCCCGTCCGGCCCGCGCTGCCGGGGTGGCCCGGCTTACGAGGTGGTGCAGGCGCTGGGGCAGGAGCTGCCGCAGGTGTCGCCCGTGCTGCACATCAGGACCGTCTCGGTCGCCTGCGTGCCCTCGATGAAGGTGATGTCGAGCCCGAACGGGTCGTCGTCGGTCTTCACGAGCTCCGCCTGCGCGGGAGCGGTCGGCCTCTCGGCCTGGATGGTGGTCATGCATGCCTCCTAGGAGTGATGGATGGTGCGGAATGCCGAGGCCCGGTCGGGCCCCGGGGTCTGCTGCCAGACGGCGATGGCCGGCGAAGTCGCCTGAGCAGTCGCGCGTCTAGGGGTCGGTGTGTGGTGCAGTCAGGCTGCTGCGGGCTGCGCCTTCGGGTGGTTCTTCGCGGCCTGGTCCAGCACCCGGGTGAAGTGCTCGGCCCGCTCGTCGCCCTCGGCCTCCTGGGCTCGGAGCTCCCCGAAGCGGTGCCAGTAGCGCCGGCAGACGTCATTGCCCATGACCAACGAGGCGAAGAACGGCAGGTGCCCGTCGCGGATGAAGCCGAGGCGGTCGCGCAGGCCGAGCGTGCAGATGAGCTGGTTGGCCTTCATCAGCTGCATGTACTCCTCGACGCTCATGTCCTCGGGCGCCCAGAGCTTGGCGAGGTCGGCGTTGGTGGACATCTGGGCCAGCCAGTCGAGCTGGTTGCGGGCGACGACCGCCTCGTTCCGCTCGGCCTGATGTCGCGCGTCCTGCCTGAGCCGGGCGGCTCCGACCACGGCGGTGGTGAGCGAGACAGCGGCGCCAGCAGCGAGGACGGCGGTGGTGAGCTTCATGTGGCAACGTTCCTTTGTAGAGCGGGTTTGCTGACGAGCGTCTGGCTGATGGAGAGCCTGGGTTCCGCTTCTTCATGCGGCCTCCGCGAGCACGCCGGTCAGGGCGTCTTCCGCTCTGTGGCCCGAGGCGTAGCGGTGATGCACCGCTTTCAAGGCGACGGCGACGGGAGGCAGCCCGACGCTGGCCCTTCGCTCGTCCAGCGATTCCGGCGCGTGCAACGGACAAAGTTCGATACCGCTGGCGTGCAGGAGGAGTTGCGTTCCGTACTTCTGCTCGCGCCCTATGTTGATCAGGGCTCGGTCGTACAGGTGCGCCCAGTGCTGGATGAGCGCATCGCCGGCTTGTACCGCCCGCTCCAGCAGGATGGTGGAAGCGCGCTGAAAGTCGGGTTCGTCGTCGCTGTGAAGAGCGATGCTCCAAGCGGCACGGGCCGCGTCGGGACCGACGAGGCGGTGGCCGGGCCAGTCGTGCTCGGCCAAGATGCGGCGCAGCACCTTGGTGTTGGCGTGGTCGGCGTGACGGCCTTGGCCGAGTTGGACGGCATCGAGCTGGTTGCGTACTCGTTTGGCCCGGTGCTCGGCTGACTCGGCTGCGCGGGCGATCAGCTCGCGGGCGAGGTCGGGCCGCTGGGGTTTGGTGGTCGTCACATGCTGCCCCGATCATCCGGGGCTGCCTGCGGCTCGTGGACGCTGCAGCCGATCAGCGCGTTCAGGCCGAACCGGCGCTCGGCGGCGAGTTCGAGGCGGGCGACTCGGTCACCCTCTCGACCTGTGCTGGAACCCCGTACATACCAGCCCATGTCGGTGAGCCGACGCAGAAGGGCGGCGGCGGGTTCCGCTTCGAGGGTGTGGCGGCCCAGGGCCTCAGTCCGTACGAGCGGGAGGTCGAGCCGGGCGGCAAAATCGGATGCCCACAGGGTGATCAGCCGGGTGATGTCGTCGGGCTGGTCCGGCAGGGTGTGGACGCAGCCGAGGAAGAGGCACGGGCTCTCCCCCCATCCAAGGTCGGGGTCGCGCTCGGGGATCATGCAGGCCAGCAGCTTCCCGTCCTCGAACAGGCCGGCCGGCCTCGTCTGCGGGTCGCGGAAGATGGCCGGGATGTCGGCTTGGGCGGGCACCGGGAGACTGCGCATGGTGAGCCAGCGCTGACGGTCCTGAACCAGGGCGGCAGCTTCCTCGCGCTCGGCGACCGTGTGTAGCGTCCGCACCTGGTATATGGCGGCCAGGGGCGCCGGGGCGAACGATGCCGCAGCCGGTCGCTCCTCGCGGGCCAGTGGGGTCGGGGGCCTGCTCACTGGTTCGCTCCGGCCCGTGTCGCGTGGGTCTGCTCGGCCGTCAGCAGCTTCCAGCCGTGGGCCAGAATCACCAGCTGCGTGGTGTCCTGTGCGCCCGTGTCGGCGGGCAGCTCATCGTGCGCGGCGCGCAGGTCGGCCGGGGCGATCTTGGCCGCGATGGCGATGTCGCGGGCGTCGCTGTGTTCAGCGACGGCTCGGAGCAGCAGCAGCTGCTCCGCTCTGAGCTCCGGCCTTGGCCTGTCCGCTACCCGAGATGCAACCTGCTGGACAGCGAACAGGCGGTGCGCGATCACCGGGGGCTTGCAGCGGGGTGGGCAGTGGAGGTTCTCCCGGATGTCGCGGACATACTGGCGCACGGTTACAGGCGACAGTTCTGTCTCCGTGGCGATCTCTTGGGGGGTGAGGCCGTTCGCGAGATGCTGGGCGACGCGCTGCAGGCTCGGTGTCAGGGGGGTGGTCGGTGCGCTGGTCGTCACGGGCGGGGTCACGGTCTCTCTTTCTCGGCTGGGATGGACGGTCACCGGATGGGGTGCCGCCGGTCCCCGCGGGGGACGGGGGCCGACGGCACGGGCCCGTGCGCGGCGGTTTGGATTAACGGGGCGCCGCGCACGGGGGTTTATGCGGCCATCGGGTCGGGTCATGCCCAGGCGGCTTCGGCGGCGAGGCGTTCGGACCACTGGATGTGGCCTTCGTCGAAGGCGGCGTCGGCCAGGCGTATGCGCTGGACTTCTCCGGTTCCGGCCGGTGGGTAGGTGTGCTGGATGTCGCGCCACAGGCGTTGGAGGACGTAGGCGCAGTCGAGGGCGTGGGCGCCGTGCAGTTCCATGGCGTCCTGGGTGGACTGGACGGCCCACTGGTGGCCGAGGTACTTGGCATTGATCAGGTCGGCGTCGCAGGGGAGGCCCTGGTCCAGAAGGTGCACGGACTGGTAGGCGAGTATCCGACCGGCGCGCAGGCGGGCCTCCATGCCACCGATGCGGTCCCGCAGTACGGGCAAGTCGGACAGGGTGCTTCGGTAGCGAGGGCGGGTCTTGAGACGAGCAGCGGTGGTGCCCACGACCGCTTCGTGGATGCCGAGGCTGATGGCGGCCAGGTTGGGGCGGCCGTACAGGATGCTGCTGCTTTGGGCCACGCTCAGCCCTTGGCCGATCTCTCCAACCACATGGTCTTCGGGAACACGGACGTGGTCGAGGTCGAGTCGGCCGGCGGAGAAGCCGTGCAGGCCGAGGCCAGGGCGGTGGTCGGAGACGGAAAGCCCGGGGCGGTCGGCTTCGACCATGAACGCGGTCAGTGCCTGGGAGGTGCTCACGCCTGCCTCGGCGGTTCGGGCAACGACGAGGTGGGCGCCCGCGAGGTGGCTGTTGCCGATATGGATCTTGCTGCCGCTGACCACCCACTCGCTGCCGGCGCGCTCAGCGGTGGCTTCGATGCCGCCGATATGTCCGCCAGCCCGCGGTTCGGTCACAGCGATCGACAACAGCAATGAGCCGTCCGCGACTCGGGGAAGCCAGCGGCCTTTCTGCTCGTAGGTGGCGAAGTGCAGCAGAGCGCCGACGGGGATCAATGTGGCCTGCAGGATGGCCGCAGCAGCCGCCGAGACGCAGGCGATGCGGTGGACCAGGATGGTCTTGGCCACGTGTCCGGCACTCAGCCCGCCGAAGGCGGACGGGACGGTGACGGCGAACCAGCCTTGTGCGGCCATCAGGTCGGCGACCTTTCGTTCAACCCTGCCCGGAGCGGCCTCCATACGCGCGATGCGCGGCGCGACATGCTCGGCCGCGAAGGCGTCCGCCTCGTCCCACAGCAGTTCGTGGCGGGCGGTGAGGTAGGGACGCAGCGCCGGCGGCGGTGTGGTGGGCGTGGCGGACATGGTCTCCCTCTCCCTGGGTGAAGGTCGCAACGTGGAGCGGCCGGGGATCGCCTACGGCTCCCGGGTGGGGGGGCGTGGAACGGCCTAGCGGACTGGGGCGCGAACGATGTGATCCATCACCTGCGCGCCGGCGTTGATGACGATGTCCCTGAGCCGTCGGGCCTCGCTGAGGGGCCGCTTTTCGGGGTCGATGACGCAGACCGTGCCCAGCACGGTGCCGCTGTCGTGGATGAGCGGGGCGCCGAAGTAGGAGCGGATCCCGACCGCATCGACCACGTGGTTGCCGCTGAAGCGGGGACTGGCGTGCACGTCGTGCAATGGGAGGGCCTTCTTGCGGGCCATGACCTCCGGGCACCAGCCGTGGTCGCGGCTCATGGTGCGGCCGACGATGACGTACCCGCTGTCCGCCGGCGGCTGGTGCAGCCCGACGAAGGTCTGCTCCTCCAGGAAGAGATTGACGAACCCGTATAGGAATCCGGCCCGTGTGGCCATGTCGCGGGCCAGCTCGTCGAAGTCCTCGCTGGCCACGGCGGAGACGCCCAGGCGGTCGAGCAGCTCGTACCGCTGCGTCAGTTCCGGTGCCTGCTGGGACTGAGGGCCGGTGATGGCGGCGGCGGGCGGGGTGATCGGCCCGCGGGCGGCGGCCCCGCTGTCGCGTCGCGGTAAGGACAGGGCGGCTGGGGTGGTCGGCGGTGCGAGGTAGGGGGCGCTGGGGTGCTGTGACATCAGGCGTCCTGGAGGGTGGTAGGGGGTGTGTGGTGAAGGTGGCTCGGGGATGCGTTCTTCACGGCGTGGTCGACGAGGTTCAGCAGGACGCCGGCGACATGGTTCGGGTCGCGGGCGTCGCAGGTGACCACCGGTACTGAGCCGGGCAGTTCGAGGGCAGTGCGGACCTGCTCGGGCTGGTAACGGTGCGCTCCGTCGAACTGGTTGATGGCGACGACGAAGGGCAGGGCGATGTCTTCGAAGAAGCTGACGGGGGTGAAGCTGCTTTCCAGACGGCGGGTATCGACCAGGACGACTGCGCCGACGGCTCCCCGGGACAGGTCGTACCAGAGGTCGACGAATCGGGCCTGGCCGGGCGTGCCGAACAGGAACAGTTCCAGGGGCACGGGCGCGGCGGGCAGGCTGAGGCGGCCGAAGTCGAAGGCGACCGTAGTGGTCTGCTTCGCCTCGATGCCCGCCAGGCTGTCCACGTCCGCGCTCGCCTCGGTCAGATACTCCTCAGTGCTCAGCGGCGTGATCTCGCTGACGGCACCCACAGCGGTGGTCTTTCCCGCGCCGAAGCCCCCAGCGATCACGATCTTCAACACGGTCGGTGCACCCGTGTGCCGTGGCGGCGTAGTCCGCAGCACCATGGCCGGGTCATCCGGCCTGGGGGTAGGCGATGGCATCAGGCCACTTCCTCTTCAAGCCCGCTGAAAGGGCTGCCAGCAGTTGGGTAGACGGACCGGATTCCGCGCCCGTATCGGCGTAGGGGTGGGTGAGGGGGACGACCAGGGCGTTGGCTTCCAGGAGGTCCGAGACGAGGATCTTCACGGCGGTGACGGGCCGGCCAAGTCGCCCCGCCAGTTCGACCACCGATCGTCGGCGCTCCCGGCACAGGGCGAGGATCTCCTCGCATTCCTCGGCCTGGGCCGGGCCGGGCCTTCCCGGTCCTGGGTCCAGCATGGTTTCCAGATCTAGCAGGTGCCGCGGCCTGGTCCGCCCGCGCGTCAGGGCGTAGGTCCGCACGAACATCGATTCCTCGGTCGCGCGGCCGTGTGTGCTCACCGGACCTCTCCGCCCGTGCCGACGCGGATGGGGATCAGCATGTAGGGGGCGAACTTCTGGATGAGGCGCCCCATCTCGAATCCGACGGTGCCCGCATCGGCGTCCGTGGTGGCGATGACGGCGAGGATCGTGTCCACCTCACCGCGTTCGTTGCCGGGGTGGTTGTCGAAGGCCGTGCTACGCCCGGCGCTCTGAACGAAGAACAGGCAGTCGTCGCGCTCGATGATGACCTGCCGGACCGGCCTCTTCTTGTGGCTGGGGCCGGTGATGTTCGCCGCGAGGGAGGCAACTCCGCTGAGCGCGGCAGACAGTTCGTCCGCCCAGTCCTTGTCGACGTCGCTGTCCAGCAGTCGTAGTCCGTCGCGCGACAGCAGGACGGCGTGCGTGACGCCCGGGATGTCGGAGGCGAACTGACGCAGCAGCCAGGCCATGTTGTCCCGCTGTCCGCTTGCAGTCGCCTCGGTTACGGGTGCGTCGCCGGTCACGTTGTCCATCGCGGGGTGGGTGCTCATAGGGATCTCTCCAGAAGGGGGAAGGGCCAATGGATGTAACGGGCCACCGGGAACGTCGAGGGACGGGGGTTCAGGGCGCGGGCTGCTCTGCCGAAGCGGTGGAAGCACCAGCTCTCCCGCCGGCCTGGATGCCGTTGCGGAAGGCGGCTGCGAGCCCTGGCGTCGCCCCGGTCACGGGTGCTTGCTCCCGCTCGCGCAGTGGACGGAACGAGCCGACCTGACGTCTACGTGTGGGAAGAGCGGGAGCATCAGCAGAGTGACCTGCCTCTACTGCTCCTGGTGCCCGCACAATGCCGGGATGTGTGACCTGGCCCGCCCTCGGGACGGCTGGAGTCGCGGCGACCTGCTGCGGCGGAGCGGATGGGTGGGCTTCCTGGAGTCGCGCGGTCGCATCGTCGACGGAGGGAATCGCTACGAGGAGCCGTGCCGGGATGACGACGAGGGCGGTGGTGCCTCCTGTCACGTTCTCCTGCAGGAGAACGGACAGCCCGTGCGACTGGGCGATCTTCGCGGCGACCAGCAAGCCGAGCTGGCCAGCCCGGACTTGGCCGCTGACGTCGACTTCGTCGGGGTCTTTGAGCAGGTGGTTCATCTGCGCCCGCGTCTGCGGATGCATGGGGATAGCCCGGTCCTCGACTTCGACCGCCAGCCCGTTCGCCACGCGCTGCGCCCGCACCATCACCTTCGTCGCGGGGTTGGAGCACTCGCAGGCGTTCTCGATCAGCTCGGCCAGCAGGTGCGTCAGGTCCGGGCCTACGTGGCCCGGAAGACCTATCTCGGCGCCCACGGACCCGGCGGCGACGGACACACGCGGATACTGTACGACCTCGGAGACGGCGCCGCGCAGCGCCGTCGCGACAGGAACGGGCCGGCGCACGCTGCGCAGAGACTGGCCGCCCAACACCGCCGTGCTCTCGACCTGGCGACGCATCCGCGTCACGAGGTGATCGATCTCGAAGATCTTGGCCAGCAGCTCCGGGTCGTCGGTCAGCATCTCTAGCTCGCTCAGCGCCTGAAGCGCCTTGCCGACCAGGGCATGCTCGCGCATGGCCAGACGGCGCAGCACTTCCAGGAGGACGACGGACTGGGACGCGTCATGCACCCGTATCAGCGACGCGATGGCCTGCACCTGGAGGGCACTCAACGCCGCGTTGATCTCGGCGTTCTGACTGGCTGACTGCGGGGCCTGCAGGTCCGGCAGCGGCGGGCGGCCCCCGCGGCAAAGCTCATCCGCCGACCACTGCACCGACTTCTCGACGGCCGCCACTGCCCCCGCAACTGCTGCCAGTGCCGCTGCCCGGTTCTCCTCCGCGGTCGCCTGCACGGCCCCTGCTGCCGAGCGTGCTCCGCGAGCCGCCGCCGTGGCGACCCCGGCCAGTCCGCAGATCAGACTGACCAGGAGCCATCCGGGGCCTACGGGGGACACCTTCCAGAGGGGTAGGGCGGCACCCAGCAGCGCAGCTAGCAGCACCAGGGGCAGTGCCACGGCGCGGCGGACACGGTGCAGAGTGAACGCGTCGGTCGGAGGCCGCCGTCTACGGTGGCCGGTAGCGGCCGGCCGTGCCGGGAAGGCGCTGTCAGGCATGGGAATCCTCGTCAGATGGGGGTGGCTAAGCGTGTTGCGGCGTCAGGTCTTCGCAGGTCTGGCGTGCGCTGAGTGGGGCCGAGCGGGGCGTAGGAACCGCGACCGCGCCGCCGTGGTGGGAGGTCTGCATCGACAGGAGCTGAAGGAGTCGGGCGCTCTGGATCAGGCCCATGTGGCTGAACGCCTGCGGGAAGTTACCGAGCTGGCGGTGCTGGACAGGGTCGTACTCCTCGGCAAGGAGCCCGAGGTCGTTGCGTAGCGCGAGAAGGCGTTCGAACACGGCGCGGGCCTCGTCGAGGCGGCCGGTCAGGGCCAAGGCATCGACGAGCCAGAAGGAGCAGAGGACGAAGGCGCCCTCATCGCCCTTCAGGCCGTCCACCCCGATACCGTCACCGATGGTCGGGTAACGGCGCACGAGGCCGACCGGTGTGGAGAGTTCACGATGCACTGCGTCCACGGTGCCGACGACGCGCGGATCGTCCGCCGGCAGGAAGCCGACGCGAGGGATCAGCAGCGTGGCGGCATCCAGCTCCTGGGAACCGTAGGACTGGGTGAAGGTGTTGCGCACCGGATCGAAGCCCTTGGTGCAGACCTCGCGGTGGATTGTTGCCCGCAGCTCGATCAGCGGGGCCACGTCGATGTGGAGGGCACCGGCCTCGGCCAGGCGGATGGTGCGGTCTACCGCGACCCAGGTCATCACCTTGGAGTGGACGAAGTGCCGACGAGCCCCGCGCATCTCCCAGATGCCCTCATCGGGCTCCTGCCAGCGCTGTGCCAGGTGCTCGATGAGTCGCTGGTGCAGCACGGCGGTGTCGGCGCAGTGGGCGACACCGCTCTCGTGTGCGAGGTACAGGGTCTCGATGACCTCGCCGTACACGTCGAGCTGAAGTTGGTCCGCCGCCTCATTGCCGACCCGTACCGGGGTCGAGCCCTCATAGCCGGGTAGCCAGGACAGCTCCCGTTCCCGCAGGTCACGCTCTCCGGTGATCCCGTACATGATCTGCAGGTTCTCCGGATCACCGGCCACGGCGCGCAGGAGCCATCGCCGCCATGCCTGCGCTTCCTGCCGGTACCCGGTACCTAGGAGCGCGGCCAGCGTCGTGGAGGCATCGCGCAACCAAGTGAAGCGATAGTCCCAGTTCCGGTTTCCGCCGATCTCCTCGGGCAGTGACGTGGTCGGCGCCGCGACGATCCCACCGCTCGGCTCGTACGTCATCGCCTTGAGCGCGATCAAGGATCGAATTACGGCCTCTCGATATGGCCCCTCGTAGGTGCACTCCCGTGTCCAGTCCTGCCAGAACGTGAGTGTCTCGGTCAGCGCGGCCTTGGGGTCGGGAACGTCTGGCGCCGCTGCGTGGGATGGGCACCAGCTGAGGACGAACGCCACGCTCTGGCCGGAGGCGACAGAGAAGGCACTGACCATGACGCCGTCCTTCTCCACCTGCGGGACGCAGGTGTCGAGCCACAGAGCGTCCGCGCCGGCCTCCGCGACCATGCGCCCGCCGACCTCATGAATCCACGGGCTGACGCTGCCGTACCCCGGTCGTGGACGCATGGCCGAGATCATGGAGACCTCACCGGTCATACCCTCGACGATCCGGATCACCTGTGGTGCCCCGTCGCGCGGTGGCATGAAGTCCAGGACACGGACTGAACCGGCCTGGGTGCGCCATACCGATTCGAGGACGAGCGAGTCATCGCGGTACCGGCGCTCGGTGACTGCTTCGGAGCAGGAACGGTCGGCAGGAGCGATCTGCCAGGTGCCGTGTTTCTGCGTGCCGAGCAAGCCGGTGAAGACGGCCGGCGAGTCGAACCGGGGCAGGCACAGCCAGTCGATCGAACCGTCATCGCAGACGTGGGCACTGGTCTGCATGTCGCCGATCAACCCGTACTGCTCGATGCGCGGAAGCCGTTTCATCGTGTGGATCTCCGTGAGCCCCGCAGGTCCGGGGCGGTATCGGGACCGCCGCAGCGGCCGGGAACGGTGGGAAGAAGAGAGGCCGGTGGTTACCTGAGCGAGGAAGGGGCGTTCGGGGCGGCGGCAAGTCCTCGCCGGCTGCTGCAGGACCGGCCGCGCGCTTGCCGCAAAGAACCAGCCAGGCCATCGGCCCGAGGACCAGCCCGATGATGACGGCCCCGGTCACCGTCATGTCCGCGGTACCGAAGCGGCGAAGACCAGACAGGCCAGGGTGAGGGCGAAAACCGCCCCGCGCAGCACGTTGATCTTCGGCTTCCGCCAACGCCGCCCGCGCTTCGATCGGGTCGGCCCGGGATGGCACCTTTCCACGTGAGCCATAAGCTCCTCGGTGGCTTCGGCGAGCTTGACCAGGTACAGCCGGCTCGGCATGTAGCCCTCGGGAGTGCTTTCGGAGCAGAGCCGTTGAGCTCGCACCAGGACAGGGCTGCCCACGGCAGTCCGTGCTCCCAACTGGCCGACATGACCGCGCAGAAGTCGAACGAGGTCCTCCACATCGGCAGCGTTCTCGGGCAGCGGCGAATCCTCGCCCAGCACGAGCGTTACCGTCTCGGACGCGGCAACCACGTGATCGCGCTCTGGCGCCAGCACTACGCTGACGGACTCTCGCCGCCCTCGCCCGTCCACGATCTGGCTGTCGCCTCGGCGAGGGTCCAGCGAAAGGCGCATGACACAACTCCTGTTCGGATCAAGCCAAAGTGAGCCCAAGTCGCCAAGTGACACTGGCCACTGGCGTGCGAAGTGAGTGACCTCGTCGCTACGTTGAGCGAACCGTGAATCGCGGCCCAGCGGTATGCCCACACCGCCCGCAGGGCCGTCAAAGGCGTCAAAGATCATTTCGGAACCGAGGGGCAGTCCATGGCCCGTGAACGCAACGTCGCCCTCGCCGCACTTCTGCGCGAAGCGGGCTGGTCCCAGCCACAAGCAGCCGCTGCGGTGGCCCGCGTGGCCGCGGAGAGCGGAGTACGCGAACTCGGCGCGATCTCCCGCTCGCACATCGCCATGTGGGTCCAGGGCACAAAGCCCAGCGGCAGAGCACCGCATATCCTGCGCGAGACGCTGTCCCGCAGACTCGGCCGCCGCCTCTCCCTGGCCGATCTCGGGCTGGAAGAAGAGCCGAAAGGTATGACCGACAGCGGTTCCGACTGGAGCGTCGACCCTCTGACCGCACTGGCCGAGCTGGGAAGCGACGATCTCGACATGCACCGACGCAAGCTGCTGGCCACCGCCGCCTACTCCGCCGCTGGCCTCGCCCTGCCCACCGCGTCGTGGTGGGCAGGCGCCCCCGCTGCAGCGGTGAACCGCCGACCGGCCTCCTCGCGCTCGGTGACCCAGGCGGACATCGACGACGTCCGCGATCTCACGGTCTACTACTCCGCGCGCGACCAGCAGCGAGGCGGCGCATCCGGCCGCAAGGCCCTCGCCAGCCACCTGCTCGACGGTGCGGTACCGCTGCTCGGCGGCCGATTCCGTACAGATCAGCTCCGCCGCGACACGTACTCCGCCGTGGCGGAGATGACTTACCTCGCCGGTTGGATGGCCTTCGACGCCGGTGAACACCGCACTGCCCAGCGTTACCTCACCATTGCCGCCCGCATCGCGGCGGAAGCTGGAGACGGACCGCTCGGTGGTCACGTCCTGCGCGCCCTCGCCCACCAGGCCGTGGACCTCGGGCATCCACGCAGGGCGCTGGCCCTGGCCGATGCCTCGATGTCCCGCGACCGCTACGGCCAGGCCAGCCATCGTGAAAAGGCGCTGCTGGCGATCGTCCATGCACGCGCCCTCGCGTCCGATGGCGACCGGGCCGGCACCCTCGCGGCCATTAGCCGCGCGGAGCGGGACCTCGCCCGCGCCGACGCCACCGAGGCACCGGCCCGCGTCGGCTTTTTCCAGGAAGCCTCCCTCGCCCACGAGACGGCCTGCGCTCTGCGTGACATGGGCCAGCCTCGAGATGCGGAGGTCCACTTCAAGCGCAGCGTGGCCACACGCCGGCGCCAGCAGTTCGCCCGCACTCACAGCGTCACACTCGGCTACCTCGGCGCCGTCCAGGTCCAGCAGGGACGCCTCGACGAGGCATGCGCAACCTGGAACGAAGCACTCGACGCCATGGCCGGTATCCAGTCCGGGCGAGCCCGCGACGTCATCGTCCGCATGCAGAGCGACCTCTCGCCCGTCCGGCAGCGCGGTGGTCGCCACGTCGCCGAACTGGACCGTCGCGCGCGGGGCATGTTGCGCGCCATAGGCTGACCACAGAACACTTTCGCGGCGCTGACCGCAAGCCGCCGCACACGCTACGCCCAGGGAGAGGAACGAGCGCTGATGCCGACCTTCGAGGTCAAGTCGATCGCAACGGTCGTCGGCGGCCACACCCGCGTACAGGACGACTACCAAGGTGGGGTCGAATCGATCATCCGTCTCGACGAGGAGTACCCCCTCGAAACGCTGCAAGGAATCGAGGAGTTCTCCCACCTCACCGTGACCTGGCGCTTCCATCTGGCCCGACCCGAAGACGTCCAGCTCCATGCACGCAGTCCAAGGGGAAACCAGAACTGGCCGGCGACCGGTACGTTCGTCCACCGCAACCACCGTCGCCCCAACCAACTGGCGATCAGTTACCCGCGGTTGCTCAAGGTCGAAGGCAGGGATCTCCTGGTCACCGATCTCGACGCCGTCGAGGGGACGCCAGTGATCGACCTGGCACCGTACTTCAAACAGATGGGGCCTCAGGGCCCGATCCGTCAGCCCGCATGGCCTGGCGAGATGCTTGAACCGAACTACTGGGCGAAGGCAAGCGAACGGCCCTCGGAGCGTCCCTTGTAGGGGAAGTGACTGAGCTGCCCGACTCGTTAACCGCATGGCCGGGAACCGGTTGGAAGTCTGGCTCAACTCGCAGCCCTCGCGTACCGGAACTCACACCACGTCTCCTTGCCGCTGCTCTCCCACGCGTTTGAGATCGCATCGACAAGCTGGATCCCGCGACCGGATTCACCGCCGGGTCCGGTTTCCTTGAGTACAGCTGGGGCCGGATTGTGATCGGTGACCGAGACGCGCACCACGTCGACGGCCACCGTGACCCGGAGCACGATTTCTCCCTCACCGTGAACCACGGCGTTGGTGACCAGCTCCGAGACGGCCAGTACGACCACCCCCGCCACTGGCTCCGAAACACGGCACCGCCGCAGGAACGCTCCGGCTGTCTGCCGCATCTCCCCAACTTTCGCGAGATCAGGGAGAAAGACGGCCTGACAGCCATGGGATGCCGCCGGTATGCCTGCCCTCGCCGATGTGCTGTGCCGGTCTTCATCAACCGACCTCGCGCATGACACGCCTGCTACGTCGGCAAAGCTGCGGATGCCCCCGCCGCGAGGGGTCTCCTCTTGGAGCCTGGTCATGGGGGCTATCGCACCGCGTGGCGACGTCATCGACCAGGGGAATCCTGAGGGGGAAAAATCTGTCAAGGGGGAAAGCTGGAGGGGGAATTAAGGCCATGATTGGATTCCGCCCACCAACAGAGGTCACACTCATGCCAGATCCGTTCGCCGACCTGCTCCTGCGGCTTCGGCAGGATGCGGGCCGGACGCAGGAGGAGCAGGCAGAGGCGATCAATGCTGTCTCCGGCCGGGACACCATGACCCGCCGAGAGATCAGCCGCTATGAAAACTTCGAGAACATCCCTACCAATCACACGATCGGCCACATCGCGGCGGCCTGCGGTGTCCCCTTCGAGGAGCTACAGCGAGAGGCCAAGGCTGCCCGCGCTCGGAAGAGAAAGGGGCATGCCAATGCAGGGGAGGACCAGGACGCCGTGAAGCGTCGCACGCTGCTGGGTGGCGCCGCTGTCGGCGTGAGCGCGGCTGCCGAGCCCTGGGGGCGCCTCGCCTTCGCTCTCAGCAAGGGGTCCAAGATCGATTCGCCCTCTGCCGCCGCGCTCATCGACCGGGCTGCTGAACTGCACGTCCAGGAACTCAACCTCAGCGCCCGGCGGCTACAAAGCACGGTCGAGTCACATCTTGACGCGATCACAGCGGCTCTGCCCCGTGCTGGCGAACACGAGCGGGCTCTCACTATCGCCGCCGGAGAAACCGCCGCCCTGGCCGGTTGGGTGGCCTGGGACCTGGGTGAGCACGACAAAGCCGACGCCTACTACAAGGTCACGTCGCAGTGCGCGACCACAGCCGGACACCCTCCGCTCCGAGCCCTGGCCCTGACCTACAGCAGCTACGGCGCCTCGACGCCGAAGGCGAAATTGGAGTTCCTGTCCCAGGCGGCCAGCGATGTGCGAGGCCGCGGCAACGCTACTGCTGCCGCCTGGGTGCTCGGCAGGCACGCGGAGGAGGCTGCGGCGGCCGGCGACGAGATGGGGGCGCTCCGGGCGTTGGAGCGAGCGCGCTTCGCCTACGACTTCGCGGATCACACCAGCGAGCAGGCGTGGGTCCGGTTCGTGACCCCGTACCGCATGGACTCGCTGGCCCTATCCGTATACGGGCAGTTGGGGCGTCCTGAACTCACCGCTACAGCAGACACCGCAGTCGACCGCCTCGGAGACGAACTCCCGGACGGAGGCGTCGTGGTCCTCGGTGATCTCGCTTCGGCCCTGCTGCGTGGGGGTGACGTCGATCAAGGGGTTTACGTGTCACGCCAGTTCGCCGCAGCGGCACAGGCCAAGCCCAACACGATGGGCAAGGAGCGCGCATCGACTATCGCAGCGTCGCTCCCAGACAGTGAGCAGGAACTCGGCCGCTATCTATGGCAGTTCGCATCCTGAGTCCTCACACGCGGTAGGCGGGGATGCCCAGGACGCGAACGCCGTCGTACGGCCGGCCCGGCGCTCCGCAGAACCTATGCCGTCTCCTCGACAACCCAGGACAGGTACGCCTCCGACCCGCCGGTCACGGGCAGCGTGATCCACTGGGGGACGTCGTACGGGTGCTTCTCGTGCAGCCACGCCTCCAGTGCCGGGAGACGGTCCGTCGTAGTCATATACGAGATCCGCCACTCCTGCGCCGTCTCGACCTTCCCCTTCCACCAGTAGAAGGCTGTCATCGGCGCATCGATGTGAACGCCCGCTGCCAGCTTGCTCTCGACCGCGCCACGGGCCAGCGTCTTCGCCTGGTCCTCGTTGTCGCTGGTCGTCTGCGCGATCACAATCTCGTTGGTCATGCAATTACCTCTCCGGCTCGGGTACCGCGACCCTACCTAGCCGCTGGAGTCCCGATCCCAAGGCCGTCCGAGCGGCACTCCGGATCTGGTCAGTGCTGCTCCCAGTCGTAGGGCAGGTCGTCTAGAAGGTCCGCCTGGGTGGCCGGCGGTGCCGGGCCGGCACGTCGAGGCGGTGGACCCACGGGTGATTCCCGTACGTCGCGAGGATGGCTTCGGCGAGCCAGATCCTCTGTGCCAGCCCGAGCATCGGAAGGACTGCGGTGAGGTCTGTCTCATCCTTGGGTCCGGGGTTCTTGGCCTTGTAGTAAAGCTGGACTTCAGGACGCAGGTAGGGAATGCCGTCCGGGCTGATCGCGCCCAGCTCTGCCACGGAGCGGTGCACGGCGGTGTCGCGGCGGGACACCCACAAGCCGTCTTGCGCTTCGTCCAGCATGATTTGAAGGCGCCACGGCTTGCCGGGCTCAGGGCGGCACCAGATGTCGTGGATGCCCATGGGCAGGTACTCGTCGGGTAGCCAGGGACGAAGCTTGCCGGGCGGATCAGCCGCCCACCACTCCCACCCGGCGAGCACGTGCTGGGCAGCGTGCTGGTCTTCGCGCAACAGCAGGACGTCGATGTCGCCGTGCTCGCGGATGGCGTGTCCGACAGCGAGTTCGATGGCGTGGCCGCCCGCGATCCACCAGGTGCAGCGCGCTCGTGAGAAGAGGTCGGCGACTTCAGCTAGTGGGGCGGGCTCCCATGCGGACGAGTCGATCGTCATCTTGGGAGCGTAGCCGTTCAGCGGCAGGTGAGGTGCGATGCGCGCGTCGCCGATAGCAGGAACGTTGGTTCGGTGAGTGGGCCAGACCCCAGTGGGACGGATCAGAGTGTCGGCCGCTTGTTGGAGTGGGGAGAGTGCCCGTACAGGGATCCCGAGACCGGGGAGGTGGCGGGGCGCGACCTGGGCCGGCTCAGTAGTGGCCTTTGAGGTCATCGCCTCATCTCCTACGAGTCAGGCACGCGGCACGAGCATGGTGGTGTCGGGAAAGGAGGTCATGGCAATGGGCCTCTGTTTGCCTAGTTGAGCCAGTGAGATGATCACGCGGGAGATTGCTCGGTGAGTAGGGGGTTGACCATGATCAAGGGCGCCGCGCTGCGGGGGTACTTATTGGAAGAGGCGCTTGCCTGGCTTCTGCGCTCCTCTGGCTACCGCCTGCTGGTGCACGAGAGCCAGGACCCCGAGGAGCTGGCGACCGAAGGGAACACGCTTCGGGTGCGGGGCCGGGGAGCACTGCATCAGGTGGACGCACTGGGGGAGTTCGCGTTCACACCGGCGTTCTCGATGCCGGTGCGGCTGTTCCTGGAGGCGAAGTTCTACCAGGAGCGCTGCGGACTGGAGATCGTGCGCAACGCCCACGGAGTGCTGCACGACGTGAACGAGAACTTCGTGATGCACGCCGGTAGAAGGCCGCGGCAGCGGTATCAGTACGCGTACGCTCTGTTCTCGACGAGCGGGTTCACGCCGGACGCCCAGAAGTACGCCTTGGCGCACCAGATCTCGCTGGTGGATCTGTCGGGCGCCTCGTTCGCATGGCTGCTTGGGACGATCGGTACCACCGCGTGGACTTTGGAGCAGGCGCAGTTCCACCTCGGGGCGTCCGGGACGTTTCCGGTGACGTGGATGCGTACGGAGCTGCGCAAGAAGTTGGGGACCTGGACCGCGTCTGCGGAGCTGCAGCCGACCCCGGCGCCGGCGGACGGCAGATTCCGGGACGAGGCTGAGGCGGCGATCGCCGGTTTCGCAGCCGCGCTCCAGCAGAACAGCGGTGCCGAGTTGCTGTTGGGCTTCCCGTCGGCACCGTTCATCCTGCCGCTGGCCGCCAGCGATCACCTGGCATTCACCACGTACGCGGATGCCCAGCCGGACCATGCGGTGCGCATTCGGCGACGTGGCAATGGCGGTTCGGCGGAGTGGACGCTGTCGCCGCTGGGTGACGAAGGTGCGTACGAGCTTGCCTTCAAGCTGCCGAAGCAGGTGGAGGACTGGATCAGTGACGTCGAGGGGAAGGAGCGGCGGCGCACCCTAGAGGTTAAGGAGCAGTTCCTTTCTGCGATCACGATCTACCGGATGAACGGCGGTGGCGTGCGGGCGTATCAGCTGCGCTACGAGGCGAGTTCCCTTTCGCACTTCTGATTCCCAGCGAGGAGAGGAATGTCGGCCTCCCCGAGGGTGGGGAGGCCGAGGTCTGTCAGACCGGCAGGTAGGGGCTGGGCTTGCCGTGCCAGCTGATGTTCAGCGCGTCTCGGGCCCGCGTAGTCGCCACGAAGAGCAGGGAACGGGCCTTGCGCTGCTCGCGCTCGTAGCGGGGCGGATCCTCGGTGCGGTAGCGGTCGATGACGTGTGTGCGGGGGAGGATGCCGTCACTGGCGCCCACGATGGCGAGGCGCTGGTACTCGAGGCCCTTGAAGCGATGCATCGTGCCGACGTGGACCTCGCCGTCACCCTTGGGACCGTCCTTGGTGAGTTCGGCACAGGTGATGCCGGCCTTGGTGACCAGGTAGTACATGGTCTGGCTGACCATGTCGCGGTCGGCCACGCATACGGCGATATGGCCGCTCGGGTCTATGGGTGAGCCGTTCTCGTCCGTGGAAAGCTCCTCGCGCCACGTGGCCAGGGTGCTGGCAAGGCCGGCGAGCTCGTTCTCCCAAGTGTCGTACGGCGTGAAGGCCGGGGCGGGGCCGTGGAGGACGGAACGGTATCCGGCGAGGTTGTCGGTGCCGTCGTCCAGGTCGTCGTAGTTCACCTGCTGCCCGGGCTTCACGGGGTCGACCACACGGAGGGCCTCGGTGAGGATCTCCTTGGTGGTGCGGTAGCTGAGGGTGAGGCGAGAAGAACGGCCGCGGATGTTGATGCCGAGGGTGCCGAGGGCTACCTGGTGGTCGTAGATGCGCTGATGGGTGTCGCCGGCGATGAACATGTCGTTGGGCAGGTCGGGATCGGCCATGGCCCGGAGCATCTTCCAGTGCGCGGGGCTGAGGTCCTGGGCCTCGTCGACGACGATGTGCCGGTAGCGGTAGTTCAGGTAGCGCATGCCGGAGCTGTTGTCGCGGTGGATGAGGTCCTTGCCGCCGACCTCCTCTTTGTACTCGCGCCGGGCCCTGATCTTCGCGGCGCGCTCGATCTCGAAGCGGGCAGCGCGCTCGGATGCCTGGCCCCAGGTCTCCACGCCGAGCTTGTCCAGGCGGGCGGTGAACTGCTCGATGAGCTTCCAGATGTGGTTGCGCTCGGGCCGGGTCAGGGAACGGCCCCGTCCTGCACGGCGGGCCTGGAAGTAGGCGGAGCGGGTGGCGACGGACTGGCCGAGGATAACCTGCTCCCACTCTTCCAGGAGGAACTCGGCCTCCCAGCGGCGGTAGTCGAGTTCGGCGAGGAGCTGACGCATCTCATTCAGCGCCACGTGGTCGTAGACACGCTGCCGGCCCCGCCCAGGTGCAGTGTTCTCGCCCAGGACGCGGGCGGCGAGCTGATCGATGTGAGCGATCTCGACACGGGCGAGGAGTTCCGGCTCGACGAGGGAGGCCAGACGCAGGCGGAGGTCCGTAGTGAGGTTCTTGGTGAACGTGGTCAGCAGGATCGCCCTGTTGCTGCCGGGGGGCAGTTGCTCGGCCAAGTGCTTGACCCGGTGCAGGGCGACGATGGTCTTTCCGGTGCCGGGCCCGCCCGAGACGCGGGCAGGTCCGTTGTAGTGGCGGTGGACGATGCGTTCCTGCGTGGGGTGGAGGAAGACCTTCCATGCTCGGAAGTCCCCTTCGTCGATGGCCGCCTGAACGGCATCGTCGACGGCGGTGACCTTGGTACGGCTCAGGGCCGCGGCGAAGTCACCGAGATCGGGCTCGTGGCCGAGCTCGACGGGCTGCGTGATCTCCTTGCGGACCTCGTCGATGGGCATACCGGCGGCGAGACCGTAGAGGACGTCCTTGGACAACAGCGGGGCGCCCTCGACGAGCTGGTCCAGCTCTGTGCTGTCGGTGACGGCGAGGGCCAGCTCGATCAACTGGTCGGCGACGCCCAGCTCACGCAGCTGGTCGGCGCTGTACGCGGCTAGCAGGGGAGGGGTCTTCACCGTCGGCTGCGGCTGCGGCTGCGGCTGCGGCTGCGGCTCGGGCTCGGCCCGCGGCGCGGCCCGGTCAGGTTCGGCCGGGGTCAGGGTGATCCCGGCACGCCGCAGTGCGCTGTCGCCGACGACCGCGAGGTCGACGAACTCGATCTCGCCGGTGACACGGTTGACCGCGACCTGGAGTTCTTCGTAGACGTCCTTGCGGTGGCGGACGGCGATGACCAGCCAGCTCTCGGTGCCGTCCGTGTCCACCCCGGTCGGGGTCAGCAGCGCGCGGTAGGAGTCGTTGACCCGCGCGGACCAGATGCGCGAGTCGCCCTTGAGCTTCTTCAGCTTCAGGCCCGGCTGGTTCGGGTTGTTCCGGAAGACGTGGCAGAAATCGTAGAACTGGGCCTTGACCGAGCGGTCGAGCTTGTACAGCTCCTGTTCGGCCTTGCGGTACAGGCTGAGCCGGGCGGTCATCGGGTGGTGCCTTCCGTGTCGGGGAGCTGTTGGAGCAGGGTGTCGAGGTGGTCGAGCCATGCTGCGGCGGTCCGGACCGTCCAGCCGTCCTCGGCGTAGGCGGCGTCGCGTCGCTGGGCCTCGATGTCCTCGTCGCCCTGGTGAGCGGCGACGACGGCGATCTTGAGGTCGGGAGTCTGCCAGGCGAAGTCCGCTTGCCAGCGGCTGCTTCCGAGTTCGAACCCGAAGACGGGGGCCTGCTTTCCGTGCTCGGCGAGCGTCTCGGCGAGGCGGAGAAGGGCAGGTGCCTCGTCGGGGTCCTCGCGCAGGATCTCCAGGATGTCGTCGTCCCAGACGGCGTCCCGGATGATCTTCCGGAGGGCGGCTTCCGCCGGCGAGTCCGTGCTCGGCTCCGAGGCGGCGGGCCGGACTTTGGGCTCGGGCACGAGGGTGGGCGCGGGGGCGACTGCTGCGGCGAGCGAGTCGAGTTCACCCAGGCCACCGCATACGGCGAGAACCTCTACCTCGAAGTCCGCGGCGCTGCTGACGGCGAGCTGGACACCGTCCCCGCCGAAGAGGGACAGGAACTGGGTGATGTTGGTCCAGTACAGCCAGGACCGCCACCGCAGCTTGTGCTCGTCGGTGTCGAGGACAGCGTCGCTGTCGTCGAGGACCGTCAGGGCGGTCCACCGCAGGTTGTCAGGATTGGCCGCGTCCAGCGCGAACACGATTGGCAGACCGTGCTCGTCCTGGGTCCGGAACACATGAACGGGACCGAGGCTGCCGGCGTCGGGTACCACCGGCTTGCCGTGCTGTCGGCCAGCTCCGAAGGAAGCGAGCTGTTCGTGCAGCGCGGCGACGAGCTCGCTGCGCTTGCCGGTCGCGGCGACGGCGGTCGTGGCGGGAACAGCGGTGAGGCCAGTGACCAGGGCGCGGGCCCGGCGGGCCCAACGGGTGGCGTCGGGGTCCCGCAGATAGGCGATGAGCGTGTCGATCGGGTTGGCGAAGACGGCTTCGCCGAAGTGGGCGCGGTTGCCGCCGTACTGCTCGTAGGCGGCCTTGGCCTGCTCCTGTGCGGTGCCCCGGTACGGCGGCCAGACCGGTTTGGTGCGCCCCGGCCGCCCTTCGAACAGATCGATGTCGGCCCAGGTGATCTGGAAGACGATCTTTCCGTCGGCACGGAGCCGGGTGCGCTGGGCCGCGTTCTTGGCGATGAGGTTGTGCTCCCGGCTGGCATGGAACCGGAAACCTTCCAGGTAGACGTGCACGCTCTGCACCGGACCGCCGACGCGGGTGAAGGTGAAGTCCGTTCGTGTTCCTTTGAGCTGCCGCTGGGCCGTCAGCCTCCAGTGCATCACGTCCGAGCCGTCGGTAAATCGCAGATGTCCGCTGGCGTGTCCCTCCTCATCCAAGGCCGCGTCGTCGGTGACCTTCACCCAGTCCCGCAGCGCGGTCAGGAAGCGGGCCTCCAGGTCGGATTCGACCTGAGCGTCCAGCCCGACCAGCCCGGTGTGCTCCACATCGCTGATGTCCCAGCCGTCCTCGCCGTCCTCCTTGAACAGCAGCGACTCCAGCATGCTGAGCGCCGCCTGGCGCGAGACGACGTCCTGGAACTGCTCGGGGGTGTAGCGGTGCAGACAGCGGTGGCAGGCGCGCCGTTGCTCCTCGGCGCACGGACATGCCTTGAGCTGTTCGTACGCCCGAGCGAGGGTGTCTCGGAAGGCACGGCGGTCGGTGAGCCGATCCAGGTAGCCGGTGCCGCCCGGGAGAGAGTCGAAGAGCACCAGGAACCAGCGGCGCTCGCCGCTGTCCATGTCCGGCATGGAGGCCACCGTGGTGTCCAGGTGCTGCGGGTCGCCGCCGAAGTGCAGGTCGACACCGAGTCGCAGGGCGGCCCGGAAGGAGTGCACCCGTGCGTCGACGTCGGCTGTCGCGGCCGGGATGAGGATCCGCAGGGCTTCGGTCTGCAACTGGTGGGCCAGCAGCACCTGCTCCTGCGTGACGCCGTCCTTCTTGCCGCGGCGCAGCGGGCACCACGGGCGGTGGTGCTTGAGCTGCGGGGCGCGGGCTGCTGCCGATTCAAGGGCGTCGGTGTCGTGGTCGAAGACCGGACGGCCGTCCGCGCTCGCGGCCCCGCAGGCGGTGCACACGTGGAAGGGGTTCAGCCGGACCAGGTGGCCGGCGAAGTCATCTCGGGCAGGAGCGTCGTAGCGGACCGGGCCGACGTTGATCCGTCGGATCATCGCCGTGCGGCAGAAGTCCACGCCGAACGTCTCGCGGTCGTGCCGCCAGGACTTCCCCCGCTCGATCTTCTCGACGGGGATGTCCACCGCGTCCACAACGGTGTACGAGCGGCGATCACGGTCGTCCTTGTCGTCCCGGATCCGTGCGTCCTCACGCTTGTCCCGTGACGTCACGGTGGCCGGCTCCACGACCCGGAACAAGCAGGAGCCGTCGTCGGCGATCTGGCTCGTCCTGCACCGGGGGCACGGAGAGCGATCGTCGGTGGCGTTCTCGGTGCGTACGTACCCGCACCCTGGGCACACTCTCCAGGTCCGCCACTCCTGGCGCCCACCCGTCGACAGCTCCAAGCCGGTGATCTCGTGCCGGTAGCCGTTGACGTAGAAGGTGTTGCCCGGCGCCAGCTCCTGGATCGCGAAGCGGCGGGGCCGCTCATAGGAGACGGTCTCGGACGTGTACACCACCTTGCCCGTCTTCGGGTCGATGCCGTCCTCCCCGTACAGGGTCGCCGACAGTGTGGTGGACGAGTCGATGAGGGCGTAGTTCGGCAGCAGACCCAGGTCACACAACGCGGTTTGTGCCGTGGTGTCGCCCAGGTGGAGCAGCTGCCTGCCCACCCCGCGCCGTTCGGCGTCCAGTTCGGCCTTCTGACGGGCCTGGTCGGGGTCGCTGTCGTGCAGCTCGCCGTGGGCCTCGTCGATCTCCCGCAGCCGCGCTCGCAGCGCGTCCTCGGCGCGCCGCCACTCGCCTTCCGCCCTCTCTACGGTACTGCGCAGACCGTGCGTCGCATACGCCTCCAGATCGGCCCCGGCCTGCTCGCTGACGCCGACCGGGAACAGCCGCAGGAACCCCTTGACCAGTTCCTCGCCTTGGTCGAGGGCCAGCTCCACCAGATCGGTCAGATAGCCGGACGGGCCGAACAGGCGCGGTGCCTTGTGCGGCAGCGCGCGCAGCACGATGCCGTCCGCCCGGACGAGACGGCCGGCTGCGGCGAGGTCCAGCAGATGCGCCAGGTACTGACGACGAAGGATCTCGACGGCTGACAGGTAGGACCCGGGCGGCACGATCGTGCCCGCGATCAGGTCCTTCGGACGCTCGAGGAAGTACAGGTCACGGCGCCGCCGGTCGGGGATGGTCAGCAGGAAGGCATTGCCGGTGCGGCGACCGGCCCGGCCGACCTGCTGAGCGTAGGAGGCGGGGCGGCGCGGCAGCGCGGCCAGCACGACGGCGGACAGGTCGCCGATGTCGATGCCCATCTCCAGCGTCGGCGTGCAGGAGAGCACATTGGGGTCCTTGAATCCGCCGCCGCGCTTGAACGCCTCCTCGACCTTCTCACGCTGGTGTCGCGTCAGCATGCCCGTGTGCTCGGCGGTGACCACCTGATAGGTGCCCGCCCCGAGGTAGAGCCGCCGGTAGTAGTCGTCCCTGTAGTCGCGGTCGCGGTGGTGTACCCCCAGCCCCTCGGGCCGGTCGCCGGCCACAAGGCGGCCCCGTCGGCACCGGTAGGAGGGACAGGGCTGGTTGTGCCACTGGTCCAGCAGCGACGGGTGGACCGTCTGCTCCCAGAAGCACACCGGGCACCGCACGTACGAGACCCGCACCTGCTCGTCGTCCAGCAGCCGGGCCTCGATGTTGCCGGGCTTGAGCCCGTACACCCGCACCGAGGTGTCGTTCGGGGTGCGCACCGACAGCAGCCCCATTGAGGCGAGTTCTGGCAGCAGCCGGCTCCACAGCTCGGGTGCCAGCTCACGCGGCAGCTCCAGGCATCGCCCGGCCCACCGCTCGTACCAGGAGAGCCGTCCGGTCGCGAAGTCGAACTCGCTGCCGTTCTTGGGCTGCCCGAGCAGGAACACCGGGGCGGCGATCCCCTTCGGAAAGGCCCGCATGCCCGGAGCCCGCTTGCCCCAGATGTAGTACCGGCTGGTGCCCGCCTCATCGATGAACTTGTTCAGCCACTGATGGGCCACCGCACCCCGGGTACGGAGCCGCTCCAGGAAAATACGTACGAACGCCAGATAGCGGGCGTCGTCCTGTGCCACCAGCGGCAGGCCGTCCCGCACGCACTCCTCGTGCAGCTGCTTGACTAGCGCGATCACTGCCGCCGGGTCGTCGATGCGGACCTGCGCGGCGGCGGTGCGGGTCAGCTCCAACGTACGGCCGTTCCGGGACCGGAAGCCGAACTCCATCAACGCCTCGAACGCCAGCCGCTGACCGATCAGCCGCCACGTCTTCAGATCCCCACCGCGACCCTGGCCGGACAGCAACCGGTTCACGCCCTTGAAGCCGTGCAGGTCCGGTGGCACCACCGCCGAGAGGGTGTCCTTGTCCGTCGTGGCGTCGACGACGTTCGCGATCAGATCATTCAGCGCGGTCGGCTCGTCGTGCCGCAGGTGGTCGGCGAGGAGAGCACGGAGCGAGAAGGTGTACGAGCGGTTGGCGACGAACCCGGCCCGGTGCGCGGCGTCCTGCACCGAGTCGTTGAACATCAGCGTCTTTTTCTCGTGGAGCGTCTTGTCGAGCTCCCCACCGGTGAAAAGCTGGGTGATGGACGCGGCCGCCATCGCGGCAGCACCCGTACCGAGGTAGCGGATCGCGTTGCGCTCACCGCACGCCGGACACCAGTCCTCCTTGGCCGCGGTGTTCGCCGTCTCCCCGAAGTTCACGAGCACGAACGTCGAGTCACGGGCCGTCAGCCGGGGCTCCTTGGTCTCCCTGTCGTAATCGTTCAGCGGATCAGGCAGTCGCAGCTGCTTACGGGTGCCGTCCAGCACCATCAGCACCCCGCCGGCACCCTGCGACGCAGCCGAGCCCCCCTTGCCGCTGGCCGCAGTGAGCAGCGCGGCTCCGGAACCCTCCCGGGCCTCCCGGTCCGTCGCGGCGATCAGGTTCCGCACCCGGGCCTTGTCCTGGCCTAGCGACGCCCGCCGAATCTTGTACGTGTCGAACTGGACATCGTGGTCATCGCTCTCCGGCGAGAACACCGCCCAACCCGACCGCCCGCAGTCACGGCAGTAGATCGCCGGCAGGAACAGGTTCGCGCTCTGCCCTGACGTCGCCGTCGTCACCGGCGCCATGCGGCCGCTGTCGGCCGCGCCGGCATCGGCCGTGCCGGCCACATCCCAGCGAAACTCCGCCTTCGGCCACGGCAGCACCCCGCGCAGCAGCCGCGACACCGAACGCGCCCACTGATGCACCTCGACGTGCACGAAGGGCCGGGGCTCGGCGCGCGAGGACTCCGGATCGCGGGCGTACGACAGCAATGCGACGAACCGCGCCAGCGCCTCGGCCGCCTTCTCCGGCTGCCGCGCCACCGCCTCGGACCAGCCGGCGGCGCCTGCACGCCACATCACGTCCAGCACTTCGGCACTGGTCTTCACCCCGCCGCCGAGCGCCTGCATCACCGCGCGAGTGAACAGATGCCGCTTCAGGTTCCCACCGAGGAGGAATGGATCGAGGTCACGGACGTCCGTCACCTTCTCGATCAGATCCAGCAACGCCTCATCGTCCGTTGCCGGATCGGGCAGCGCCAGCAACTCGTCGGGTGTCGGCATCGGCTGCATGGTCACGTCGCCGAGCGGGATGAACTCCTCGACCGTGAGCCGGTTCTCCCCGACGATGGAGTCCGCCGTGAACTCCGTGCCGAAGACGTGGGTGGCTACCTCCAGCAGCTGCGCCGTGCCGTCCTCGTCCGTGCCGGAAGCGAGAGTCGCCGATGTCGCGACCGGGCAGATCTTGCCCAGCGGACGGCCTTCCTCAGCTGCCCCCACGGAGGCGGCGAGTCGACGCAGCAGCATCCCGACGTCCGTGCCCTGCGCGCCGTCGTACGTGTGGAACTCGTCCACGACGACGTACCGGATGTCCGACTCCCGCCACAGGGGAGCGTCGTCCGCACGCTGGAGGAGAAGGTCCAGCATCTTGTAGTTCGTTATGAGGATGTCGGGCGGGGACAGCTGCATGTCCGAGCGCCGCGTCCGCACCTTCTCGTACTGCGTCGCCGCGCGCTCTCCAATGTAGAGGCCGGCCGACAACTTCCCGAGCTCGGCGTTCTCCGTGAGTAGATCGTTGATGCGCTGCGCCTGGTCGGTGGCCAGGGCGTTCATGGGGTAAAGGAAGACCGCCTTCACCCCGGTCTTGCCGGAGGCCCGTTCCCGACGGCAGTGGTCCAGTACGGGGTACAGGAATGACTCTGTCTTACCGGACCCGGTGCCGGTGGTGACCAGCGTTGGTTGCGGGGTGTGGCCGTGCGCCGAGGTTAGCCGCGCGAACGCGACCGCCTGATGCGCGTACGGCTTGAAGCCCTCCCTCTGCCACTCAAGGTGGGCGCGCCACTCCTGGCCGGCCACGGTGAATGGTGTCCGGATCCGCAGATATGGGCCTCGGAACATCCCCGACGTCTCGTCTCCGAGGAACCGGTGCAGCGCTTCACGCGCACCCTCGTCGGTGAGCGCGTAGGTCGTGGATAGATACTGCAGCAGACTTTCCTTGAGCCCGCGTGCCTGAAGTGTCGGCCTCACCGCTTCGGCACCTCCTGCTTTACCGGATCCCACTCGCTGCGGGCGATGGCCTCGTCAAGCCGCTTCTTAAAGACGGCGTGTGCTGCTCGCATCTCCTTCTCGCGGTCGGCCTTATAAAAGGGAGCCCTGTACCCATCCGGTTCCGACACGTTGGCGGGATTTGCTAGGTAAGCGAGGAGTTGGTTGTAATGATCGCGAGTCTGTCCATGCCCGTGGGTACGAGGGTTTCCTGCAATCTTGCGCCCGGCCGAGTCAAACCAAGTGGTCCGCTCGTAGTCGGATAGGACCGGATACCGCGACCTATAGAGGGCTGCCAGTTCATCAGCGTCGAGGCCCAGCCAGACAGATACCAGCGCGTCGATCTCTACCAGCGCTGCGCGCCGCTCGAGCTCCGTTCTCAACGGGGAATTGCTCCGCCATTCATGCGGGGATTCGGGAGTTAGGGGTTGCGCGCCTGGCCATGAAGCTGCCCATTTCTCGCCGGAGTAATGCGGGGTTAGCTCAGACCAGATATCTGCATAGGCGTTCGTCATGCAGTTCAGTCTTAGAGTACGGATGGCCAATGCCCTCGCGAGTGGGTGGTCAACGCTAGGGGCTGGCATCTTGGATACGTCACCAATCTGCAGATGTGGCCGACCGATGATGCGGAGAAGATAGTCCATTGGGAGGCTGGACCAAAAGCCGGTCAGTAGGAGCGTCGCTTCATTGCTGCCGAGATGTAGCGTGTGTACAGCGTCCACGTGTGTGACGCCTGGAGCGATTAGTGCCACAAAGAGGCTTCGGTCCCCATCAAAGGAGATCATCTTGCGCCATGCAGTTCGGAAGAACTCTGAATAGGGTGCCCCGTCCCAGTGATCCTGCGCGGATGTGAAGTCAAGCTTTGATGCCAATCGTTCATAATTGGTCCTCGGGGTGTGGTCATCCGCGATGTCGCCTGGGTTGACTAGGTACCAATCTTGAACGCTATTGCAGGGAATTCGTGGCTCTTTGTGAAAGGGCGTGGAAATTCCGAAGTTGGGCCCCTGGATGATGACGTCGGTCGAATCCTGTGCGGTGCCCGTGTTCCAGCGAATGAGTCCGGAATTTTTTGCGCCCTTCTCATGAAAACCCGAACTGGCGCGGAAGTCGAATGAGTCAACGCGAAGTGGGGCAGCCGTCAGAGCTGCGATTGCGGCCTGCTCATGGCTTGTCACTGGGTAAAGGATGGGTGCGCAATATGCATCCTCGATGCGGCCATCCATAATCTGATTCCAGAGTTCAAGAACTTCTTTGTTCACCCAGATGAGTCGTGTTGCGTGAGGGCGAGTGTCCCACTCTCCGTTGACGCGGATCCCTGGCAGCTCTCCACGGCCGGAGTCCTTCAAGGATGCCAGCAATGTATCCGGTGCAAAGATCCAGCTTGCGTGCGTGAATCCGATTTCTTGGACGCTTCCGTAGATGTGTACACCGTATTGGCGCGTCCACTCGATTTCGGAGAAGAGTCTTCTGCGGTTGGAGAAATGAGCGTGGAATCTTAGCCTCTGGTACGAGGCAGAACGCAGACTGGCCTCTTTAACTCCGCCTAGGTGAGTGTCGGGGTGGATCAGCCCAATGATCCCATCCCTGGAGTTGTTCGACCAGGAGCGGATCATGAAAGCGCGGTACAGGTCAGGCTGTGTTCCAGCCAGCAAAGTATACGTTGTAGGTGATCCCACAAATTCCAGGACTCCGGCATTTCTGCCAAGTTCACTCAGTATGAAATCTCTAGCCTTGGGGTCTTTCGACAACGCAGACTTGCGGACGACCCATTGCGACTGATTTGGCTTCTCTTCCAGGGCGAACCACGGGTCTTGCTCCCCGAGGATGGCGGGTTCGTCCCACTTGGGGCGCACCCAGGGGGGGTTGCCCACTTGGAGGTCGAAGCCACCGTTCCGAGCGAAGACGAGGGCGAACTCCAGCTCCCAGTGGAGGAAGCCCTGATCCTCCGTGATGTCGTGCACCTCCCGGAGCCATGGGAAGCGGTCCTCGGGGTTGCCGGCATCCATCCCCATGAAGCCGGGCAGCGTCTCCTCGAAGCTCTTGAGTGCGTCGAGGTCGTTGAAGCTGTCGATGAGGGTGCCCTCGGGCACGTCGGCAGTGCCGAGCATGGCCTCCAAGAACTCTAGCCAGTCATCGAGGTCCCTAAGCGGAACGATCGGCCGACGCTCTGGGGCTTTCGGCTTCGGTGCTGTTGCCTGGACCTTGCCTCGCGGTGTCACCTGCTTGAACTCTACGACTGCGTCCTCCGCGCTCAGTTCGAGGTCCTCGAAGCTGGTTTGCTCCGGACCGAGTGCGAACAGGGCCGTTGTCTCGACGTATCGCGGCCTGGGCAGGGGCCTAGGAGAAGCCAGCGGTTCCGGTTCAGTCGAGGCAGTGAGTGATTCTGTCGCCAGCGGCGCGCCGTCGAGGAGGCGGCTGAGGCTGTCTACCCCCGTTACTTGGGGCGCCGCCGTGTATTCCCCAGTGGTGCCGTCGAGCAGCCCGGCCTTGTCGACGGGCCAGAACCACAGGGCGCACCAAGCATCCATGATCTTCTTGAGGCGCCAGTACGGAGTGTCAGCGGCGTTGAAGAGGTCTTCGAGGACCTGTTCCTTGGTAACGGCCTGGTCAGGGCGGCGGAGGAAGGCGTACTCCGGGTCGGTGGGGTCAGCGCCCCAAACGTCGATCCTGCGGGCGATTGCCTGTTCAGAAAGCTCGATGCGCTTGACTACGAGCGACCAAAGGAATTCGACGCGACGGGCGGCGTCCCGGAGGCGGGTGAACTGGGATACTGGCTCCTTCCCTGCCTTCCCGGCCTTGCTGCGCTTCGGGCGCTGGAGGATGCCCTTTTTCCACGCGGCGAGCTGTTCGACGCTTTCCTTCGCAAGTTCCTTGGCTTCCTTCGAGCCCGCGACCGCTGCCCAGCCGGGGCTCGGCAGAAGGAACTGGTGTACCGCGTCCTGGGGGAGTGGCTGGGGCTCGCCTTCCTTGAGGAAGGGCAGAGGGGTAGGGGCCAGGGCGCCCTTGGCTTTGAGCCATTCCTTGCCGATGACGTTGTCGGCCGCGTAGACGGCGCGGCGGGCACCGATGAGGCTGTTGCCGCGGCGGAGGTGGAGGCCGAACCAGGGGGCTCGCATGCCCGGGTGCATGGTGTTGAGCCAGAGAGACACCTCGGCGAGCTCGACACCGGTGGCGTTGAGGTCGACGCCGTACGCGTTGTGCAGGGCGATGTACGCCTTGGCCTTCTGCTTCTCGGTGAGGGCGTCCGCGGTCGGGATGGTGACGCCCAGCTCGTCCTGCCTGCGGCGCAGGTATTCCTCGGCAACCTGGTTGATGGCCTCGTTGAGGAAGGCGCCGGACCCGAGGGCCGGCTCGCAGATCTTGTACTTGAGCAGTTCCGACGCCCGGGTCTTGATGATGTTGCCGTCGGCGTCGCGCTCCTGGTCAAGGCGGTGCTTGAGAGTGAGCTCGACCGTGACCTGGGTAAGCGACTCGGGGGTGTAGTACGAGGCGGAGGTCTCGCGGTCGCGGCCAGCGAGGCGGTAGACGAAGGAGCCCTTCTCGTACTTCTTTACGCCGCGCAGGCCCTTGCGGGCGTCGTCCTCGTCGTAGTGGACGAGGGTCTCGTCGCGGTACTGGTCCTGCTTCTTCAAGGGGATGAGCCAGGAGCCCTTCTCCGGCTCGCCGCCCTTGGCGACCTCGCACAGCTCCTCCTCAGCGATGATGCCGGTGTACGACATCAGGCCCTCGTAGACGGCGCCGAGTTGGTTGATGCCGAGGTTGCGGTAGGAGATGAAACCGCCCCGCTCACCGCGCTTGCCCTTCTTCATGGTGAGCAGGCGCAGTACTTCGTGCAGGGCGGCGTTGCGCAGGCGCAGGTCGAGCCAGCGCGGGTCGCTGTCCTCGTCGCTGCGAGGGTCGAGGACGCCCCTGCCGACGAGGCGTACCGAACCGGGCTCGAAGAGCTCGCTCCGCAGTGGCTCGAAGCGCAGGCCACGGTCTTCGCTGCGGCGGGCGGCCTTGGCCTTGCGGGTTTCCTCGTCGTCGCCGGGCTGGTCGTCGTCGGCCTCAGTGCCGTACGGGCGGTGGCCGAAGTTGACCTTGTTGAAGAGGACGTCCAGGGATTCATGCAGATGGAAGCCGTTGCGGGCCTCCTCCTCGACGAGTTCCTCGTCGCGTTCGACGAGCTCGCGCAGGCGGGCCATCGAGTAGCCGGCCTCGTAGCTGCCGTCGTCGGCGGGAAGGATGCCGAGTTCGGGGCGGGCCTCGGCGTAGAGGAGGAACAGGATGCGGTAGAGGTATCGGAGGGATTCGCGGGTGAGTTGCCGGGCGAAGGGGATCTTGGGGCTCTCGATGTCGGCTGGGGTGACGTTGTTGTCCGGCGCAGCCATCCGCGCGAGAACCTCGTTGGCGATGATCTCTACCGAGCGCTGGATCCCATGGCGCAGTTTGCCGGAGACGCCGGCGGCGTTGGCGTTGGAGGACTTCAGCAGGACATCAATGGTCCGGCTCTGGTCGTTCTCGCCGGGCCGGAGCATGTCCAGGCTGAACAGCGCTGCAATGGTAGCGAGTTCGCCCAGCTGGCTGCGGTCGTTGCGTTCGAGGGCTGCGTCGAGGTTGACGGCGAGAGAGCGGCCCTCGTTCCAGGACTGGCGATCAGCGAGGACGAGCACGCCTCCGCACAACAGCAGGACGAAGCGCGGGCGAGGCCCGCCGGCCTCGCCGAGCTCGCTCTGGAAAAGCCAGGACGCCAGGGCCGGGCCGGTCTCATACATCTCGCTTGCACTGACACGCAGCGGGTGCAGGAGCCGACCGGGGCCTGTCGCGTTCAGGGCGGCGTCGTTGTCGGCGGCCCAGCCGCAGTCCAGGGCGATGATCCCGTGGCCGTGGTAGGCCACGGTCAGGGAGTGATCGCGTCCGGCGCGGTGGACGGTGACCTCGGTGGGAGTGGCCTCGAAGCCGAGGGCTTGCAGGACCGTGTGGTGCCACTCGGCCAGACGCTTGCGCCACTCGGGGTTGTTGTGGGTATTCGGTCGGACCTCATCTCCTGCGTCGCGCTCGGCGGCCTCGGCGAAGTAGCCGCGTACGTCTTCGGAGAGGTAGACGCCGCGCAGCGAGCGGAGGAGCTCCCGAGGAGTCTTCCGCGGGTCGTGCTCATCGCCTTCGCGCAGGGCCCAGGTGGCGAACAGGCCCTTCTTCAGATCGGATCCGAGCTGTTCGGCGAAGTAGTGCGCGGCGAAGTACTCGCCGCGGTTGCTGAAGGAGTCGAAATCGGTGCTCATCGGTCGGTGCCTCCCTCAGCGGCGTTGAGCGGTTCCAGGACGGCGAGCAGGCGCAGCATCGGCTCGCCCGTGGTCTGTAGGGAGTTGAGAAGGCTCAGCCGCCTACTGGCGCTGAGGTTCACTCCGCGCTTTCCCGTCCCATCAGAAGAGAACATGGCTTCCTGTTGCCAGTGCACGACGCGCTTGCGAGACGGGGCCAAGATCGCCTCGATCTCCTCGCCATACGCCTCTTTCAGGTCCCGGAGGTGCTGTTCGGCCCTGTCGATGGCTGCAGGCACGAGCTCCGTCAGGCCGCTGAGGTCGCGCGGTGCGGCGCGGCCGGGCATCGTCGGACCCACGCCGTAGTCCTCCAGCACATCCGGGGTCAGAGGCGTCACCTGAAGGTTGTGCGGTTCGCCGTGGACGGCCATCCACTCGACGATGGTGGGCCGCCCCAGTGCGTTGGAGCAGATGCCCTGCACCAGGAATGTCGGTGAGTCCACGGAGGCGGCGAGCACGGGGGACTGGTGGCGGCCGACCTCGACGAGCACCTTGTCGGTCAACCAGTCCAGGACCGGGTGGACGTCGGTGACGTAGGAGACGTTCGGCCACTGTGACTTGGACGACTCCCGGGCCGCCTTCAGACGCCGGTCCGCGAGGTCCTTGGAGAAGGTGATGCGCATCCGTCCCGGCTCAGTGTTCCGGGGCATGATCCGCTGCTCTTCGAGGTACGACTTCGGCAGTGCCTTCAGCCGGTACAGCAGGTCACGCGGAGGTTCGAAGGCGATCGTGCCGTCGTCGTCGCGGCGCATCGAGAGCTGGTCCTCGGGATTCGGACGGCAGATCTGACGCAATGCCTCGTCGAAGTAGTCAGCGGTGGACGAGAACAGACGTGGCACGTACGCCCGCCGCACCTCGGGATGTTCCGGGACGGCGCCCACCTGGCCGAGCAGTCCGGAAAGGAACGCCGCACCCCCTTGCTGGGACTGCTTGATCGACTCCTCGACAGTCCGTCCGGCGATCAGGTCCTGAGTGAGGCGGTTCTCCTCCTCCTTGGCCCGATACAGGCCGGTGACCGCCTCCACCGAGCCCTCGATCTTGTGCGCTTCCTCCTCGCGTTTCAGCAGCTTCTCGCCCACGAGGCGGTCGTCCAGCGTGCGGGGCTCCCCGGTCGTCTCGTCCGTCCGCCAGGGGATGTCGCTGGTGAGGATCAGAGCTCGGAACTCAGGCCGGTGCTGCTGGCCGTAGCGGTCGATACGGCCGTTGCGCTGCTCGATACGGATTAGAGACCACGGCAGGTCGAAGTGGATCAGCCGGTGGCACTGCTGGTGGAGGTTGACGCCTTCAGAGGCGACGTCGCCGGTGAACAGGATGCGTACCGGGTCGTCGCGCAGCCCGAACTTCTCGACGATGGCTTGCTGCTCCTCGTCGCTGGTGGCATCGCCGTGCATTACCTGGACCGCGCCGCCGAAGGCGAGCCAGGGCTTGTTCTCGTCGGGGTCGGCGCCGCGACGGAAACCGAGCGCGGCCGGGACAGCCTCCGCGAGCCACTTCAGTGTGGGGATGCGCTCGGAGAACACCACCACCCGGGTCTCCGAACCGGGGCAGACACCCATGCTGCGCAGCTCGTCCAGGAGGGCCGCCAGTTTCGCCGAGTCACCGTCTTGGATCCGCTCGGCGATGTCCCGGAGGTCCAGCAAGGCTGCGCGCTCCGCCTGCCTTGCCGCCTCCCGGACCGCCGGGTCGACCGGGCGGGCTGGCCTCTGCCCGCCTCGCGCCGGCTCGGCGGCCGGCTGCTTGTCCAGCGTCGTCAGTCGCGTCTTGACGGTCTCCAGCAGGGCCTTGTGTGAGGACAGGAAGGACTTCAGCAGCTGGTAGGGCACCAGTTGGTGTCGGCTGACCGAAGGCTGGTCGGGATCGGCCGGGATCCAGCGCGTGGCGAGCTCCTGGAAGACGGCGAGTTCCTTCTCACCGGCCGCTACGTGGATCGGCTGGGACGGTCCACGGTCCGCCCAGGCGCCCTTCAATGAGTCGCGGACCTCCGCCGTCGTCTTCGTACGCCGGATGTAGAGGTGCTCAAGGTCCTTCACTTCGTACTTCGACGGGTTGGCGATGGCCGCCTCGTCCAGCATCTTGATCAACTCGGCGAACGACTCGGCACGACCGTTGTGGGGCGTGGCCGAAGCCAGCAACAGCGCGTCGGTCTTCCGAGCCAGCAGACGGGCGAGCTCGTTGTTCTTGGTGCCCCGATTGACCAGATTGTGGGACTCGTCGATGACGACGGCGTCCCAGTTGGTGTGCTCGAGGTGGTGCGCGTAGACGTCGCTCTTGAGCGTGTCCACGGAGATGATCGCGCGCTTGAAGTACGCGAACGGGTTCCGGCCGGCCGGGATGTCCTGCTGGATGCGCTGGATACCGGTGGAGTCCAGTCGGACGAGCGGAATGGCGAAGCGGGTCCACAACTCCCGCTGGAACTGCTCCAGCACATGCTGGGGGGTCACGACCAGGATGCGCTCGCCGCGCCCGCGCCGGATCAGCTCGGCCAGCAACACCCCGATTTCCAGGGTCTTGCCCAAACCCACCACGTCGGCGATCAGGATCCGCGGCTGCGGGTTCTTCTCCAAGGACAGCGCCAATTCGGCGGGCCGCAGCTGGTGCACCTGCTGGTCCATGAGGAACCCGTCGGCCAGCGCGAGCCCATGCTCGGTCTGCGGCAAAAACGTCTTGCGCATCACCGCTTCAAGGAACAGACGGCCCCGCCGGTGGTTGGGTGAGTCGTCCGGGACGAGCCGCGTCTCCCTCGGGTCCAGCACCTGGATAGCGTCGAGTCGGCTGTAGAAGACCGCGTCCGTGCCTCGCACGAAGGACGAGATGCCGGTGACCTCCACCATCCACCCGTCTTTGCCGACGTCCTTGGAGTTCCGGACGAGCCACAGCTCGTCGCGAATCAATACCTGGGACCCCGGGGCGTAGCCGGACGACCCGCTGGTCCGCCGTGAGGCTGGAGCATCCTCCGGCGCCCAGGCGTCCCACACCTCATCGCCCTGGCCGCCCACGGCTTCCGCCTCGACGCTCAACGTCCACTCCGATCCATCACCAGCGGCCACCGACGGCCGCACACACCCCACACGCCTGCAAGCGACGGACTACGCCGTCCCAGCGCGCCATTCCGACAAAGAATCTCACCCAGCACCGTCAATGCAGGAGTCACAGAACGGGATCGGCGGCATACAACGCGCGCAGCTCGTCCGCGATCCGCTTCGACGCCAAGAGGCGTCCTCGGGCCGCGCCAGCCTTCGGAGGGTCGCTCCGCCTTCCGGACCCCAAAGTCGGCTTGGGCAGGAGAACCTCAGGCTCTTCTGGCTCCCGCTCCGGTTCGTCGGCTTCGGCCTGTGAAGCCCGCGGCGGGTCGTCGAGCGGGCTCACCGGTTCACTGTTCTCGACAAGATCAGCCTGCTCGTGGATGAGCTTCTCGAACGGCACCGTCGGCGGCTCACCAGGGGACGACGGAGCCTCGCCCCCCTTGGTGTGGGCGATCAGCGCGAGCCGGGCAGCCGCCGGTGTCGCCCCGGAGTCGGAGAGGACCCTCGCGCACGCTTCGGAGACCGCTGGCAGAGTCGGCCGCTCCTCCGGCGTGTGGGCGAGCATCGACTCCAGCAGGGGCACCAGCGGCGCAGGCACACCAGAAAGATCGGGAGCGATCTCGGGATTGGTGACTTGTGCCGCGATTGCTTCCCAGCGCGATCCGTCGTACGGATAATGGCGGGCCGCCGCGTACAGCAGGACCGTGCCCAGCGCGTACACATCTGCCGCGGGTGACACCTGCGGATGGCCGCCGGCCTGCTCCGGAGGCATGCACCGGACGGTGCCGATGATCATGCCACTGTGTGACAGCGTCTCCTGAGAGGAGTCCATGAACGCGCCCAGACCGAAGTCGATGATCATCGGGCCGTCATCGCCCAGGATGACGTTCTGCGGCTTCAGGTCTCGATGGAGCAACCCCGCCGCGTGGACTGCCGACAAGCCTTCGGCGAGCAACGCCCCGAGGCTGGCCGCCAGCGGCAGCGGAAGTACACCGTCGCTGTCCACACAGGCCAGCAGCGTGCGACCGGCCACGTACTCCATGGCCAGCCAAGGCCGGTCTGCATAAGGATCCGCGTCCAGGAAGCGGGCCACCCGGTTCGTGCCGATCACCGTGCGGGCGATCAGCGCCTCCTTCTCGAAGCGCGCACGCGTCAGCGGGTCGAGCTTGTCGTTGCGAATCACCTTCACCGCGACCGGATCACCTGCGGGCGTGTAGGCGAGATAGACCTCACCCATCCCGCCCGAGCCGAGCTCCCGCGCCACCGTGTACCGGCCGATCCGCGTGGGCACCCCGCTCATCCGCACCGACTCACCTTTCCACCGCGCCTCACCCGATCGGCGCTCTTGCCCGCCACACTCTAATCGGCCAAGAGGTCAGCCTGACGTGCTTTCGTCCTGATCAGGACGCCGAGCAACGCGATGCAAGCCGAAACCGGCCGTGAGGAAGTCGGGGCACCGGGATCTCCAGCAGCCGCTGGGTCGACGACTGCTGGGTGTCTGCGAGTGCGGGGCGGGCAGGAATCTGCCCGCTTCTAATGGATCTTCTGCTGCTCCAGCCACTTGAAGACCTCGGCCCTCTTGTACAGGACCTTGGCGTTCCTGCCTCGGCCGAGCTTGTAGCCCTTCAAGCCCAGTTTCGATGCCTCCCTATAGACCCAGCTCGTGGACATATTGAGCATCGCAGCGACCTCATAGGTGTCCATAAGGACGGGCTCGACGCTACGGCGCCTGCGCGACGAGTCGATATCGGTGCGGGTCTCGTCGGGGTGCGACTGCGGTCCCACGGGCAAGATGACTCCTTGAGGCTGGCCTGAGCCTGATCGCGGCAGCGGTTCGCGCTCTGCTCTGGTCGAATTCCAAACGTCCTTGACGCCCGCCCTGTGCCACCGCCAAGAGTCACCGGACGAGCCACAGCCATGGTCGTGAGAATCGCCGGTTTGGCTAACCGGCGATCCGTCGCTATGTTGCCGCGCTGCTTCGGTCACTCAAATTGATGGAGCTGTGGGCGCCTCCTCCTTTGAGGCGGGATACGAGGGGCCTGGGCCAGCTGACCCATGACGGCGCGTGGCCCGACTTCCGGTCGAGCGCCTCCCCTGACTGCCGTCCAGACCGTTCGCGTGACGGTGATCACGGACGTCCTTCGGGGGGTGCTACGTAGGCTTGGGTCGTCGCCACGCTGGGTCCGCGAGAGTGGGCGAAGCCCTCCTCCAGTCACCTGACGGGGTGTCAGGAAAGTCAGCAAGTGGTCAGCATGAGTCCTGAAAAACCTGGGGACAGCTGCCCGAACATGCGACTCGTTGTAGGGTGTCGAAACAGCCCTTGACCTGCAAAAATGCAGGCAGGGAGCCTACTTGTGGGAGTGCCCCGATGTTGCGTACAATGTTCAAGTCCAAGATCCACCGCGCCACCGTCACCCAGGCCGACCTGCACTACGTGGGATCGGTGACCATCGACGCCGACCTGCTCGACGCCGCCGACCTGCTGCCCGGTGAGCTCGTGCACATCGTCGACATCACCAACGGCTCGCGCCTGGAGACGTACGCCATCGAGGGGGAGCGCGGGTCGGGGGTCGTCGGGATCAACGGTGCCGCCGCGCACCTCGTGCATCCCGGGGATCTGGTGATCATCATCAGTTACGCTCAGGTGACCGACGCCGAGGCGCGGGCGCTGGAGCCGCGGGTCGTGCACGTCGACCGCGACAACCGGATCGTGGCCCTGGGCGCGGACGCGTCCGAGCCGGTGCCGGGCTCGGACCAGCAGCGCAGCCCGCAGGCCGTACGGGCCTGACCGACGCCATCAGGAGCGTGCCCATGAGCGACATCGACATCCGCGACGACCGGACGGCCGGGCGCCTCGAGGCGGTGGCCGGCGGTGAGGTCGTCGGGCGGATCGAGTACTTCGTCCTCGACGCCTCCCAGCGGGCGTTCGTGCCCGTGCACACGATCGTGGAACCGGCCCACGAGGGGAAGGGCATCGCCGGCTCCCTCGCCCGCGAGCTCTACACCATCGCCGAGCACGAGGGCGTCCCGGTGGCCCCGCTGTGCCCGTACGTCGTCAAGTGGGCCGCGCGGCACCCGGACGTCGCCCCGGCGCCCGACCCGGAACTGCTGGGCGCCGCGAAGGCGTGGCTGGTGGCGCATCCGGGCCGGTTCTGAGGAACGGGGGAGCGGCGGACAGGGGACGGGCGGCCGCCCGGCCGCTCTCCGCCACACCCCCGGCGGGTGAGTGGCGGAGCGGCCCGTCGGGTACGTGGGGGAGTAGTCCAGAGCCCACGTCGAGTGACTGGCCGGAGGGCACCATGACGAACCCGTACCCCGATCCGGTCCGGCCCGGACCGACGCCGGGCCCGGACCCGCAGCGCCCGGAACCGCCCCCGAACCCGGTCCCGCCGCCCGAGCCGTCCCCCGCTCCCGCGCCGCCCCCGGTGCCGGGGCCGAACCCCGTTCCGCAGCCGCCGCCCGAGCCGGGCGGCCCGCCGGAGCCCTCGCCGTCCCCGGTCCCGCCCGGCCCCGAGCCGGTTCCCGACCCCGAGCCGGGACCGCCGCTGACCTGACCCGGCGGGGGACCAACACGCCGGTGGGCGGCCACCCGGGCCGCCCACCGTCACGTACGCCCTCCTGCCGGAGACCTACGGAGACCTACGCGGACACCTCCGAGCGGTCCCCGCCCCACAGCGTGTGGAAGGAGCCGTCCCGGTCGACGCGTCGGTAGGTGTGCGCACCGAAGAAGTCCCGCTGGCCCTGGGTGAGCGCGGCGGGCAGACGCTCGGCGCGCAGGGCGTCGTAGTACGCGAGGGCCGCCGCGAAGCCGGGAGTGGCCACACCCTGCCGGGTCGCGGCGACGAGCACCTCGCGCCAGTCGTCCTGGGCCGCCGCGATCTCCTGCGCGAAGGTCTCGTCCGACAGCAGGCTCGGCAGGTCGGGCCGGGCGTCGTACGCGGCACGGATGCGGTCCAGGAAGGCCGCGCGGATGATGCAGCCGCCGCGCCAGATCGCGGAGACGGCGCCCAGATCGATGTTCCAGTCGTACTCCCCGCGCGCCGCGTCGATCTCGTGGAAGCCCTGCGTGTACGACACGATCTTCGAGGCGTACAGCGCCTGCTCCACCCGGTCCGCGAAGGCCCCCGCCTCCGCCTCGTTCAGCGCGGCCGGCTTCGGCCCCGCCAGGTCCCGCGAGGCCTCGCGCAGCGCCGCGTGGCCGGAGAGGGAACGGGCGAAGACCGCCTCGGCGATGCCGGAGACCGGAACACCGAGGTCGAGCGCGATCTGCACGGTCCAGCGGCCGGTGCCCTTCTGCTCGGCCTGGTCGACCACCACGTCCACGAACGGCTTGCCGGTGGCCTCGTCCACGTGGGACAGCACCTCGGCGGTGATCTCGATCAGGTAGGAGTCCAGTCGGCCCTGGTTCCAGGTCCGGAAGATGTCCGCGATCTGCGCGGGGGAGTACCCGGCGACATCGCGCAGCAACTGGTACGCCTCGCCGATCAGCTGCATGTCGGCGTACTCGATGCCGTTGTGCACCATCTTCACGAAGTGACCGGCGCCGTCCGGGCCGACATGCGTCACACAGGGCGCCCCGTCCGCCGCCTTCGCCGAGATCTTCTCCAGCATCGGGCCGAGGGAGTCGTACGACTCCCTCGGGCCGCCCGGCATGATGCTCGGGCCGTGCAGCGCGCCCTCCTCGCCGCCGGAGACGCCCATGCCGACGAAGTGGATGCCCTGCTCGCGCAGCGCCTTCTCCCGGCGGCGGGTGTCCGCGAAGTGCGCGTTGCCACCGTCGATGATCATGTCGCCGGGCTCCAGGAGCGGCGCGAACTCCTCGATCACCGCGTCCGTCGGACCACCGGCCTTGACCATGATGACCAGCCGGCGCGGCCGCTCCAGTGCCGCCACGAACTCCTTGGCGGTCTCGGCCGCGATGAAGTCGCCCTCGTCCCCGAACTCCTCCACCAGGGCGTGCGTGCGCGACGCCGTCCGGTTGTGCAGCGCGACCGTGTAGCCGTTGCGCGCGAAGTTCCGGGCCAGGTTGCGGCCCATCACCGCGAGTCCCGTGACGCCGATCTGGGCTGAAGTGCTCATACCGCCTGCTCCCTAACTACCTCGTGAGTACGGCCCCGCCAGTATTGCCGCAGTGGTGCCCTCAGCCCATCCTGACGTGCCGCTACGGCGGGCGCACATCCGACCCGCCAGGCTTGATTACGCACGGAAGGCGCCCCTCGCCTCACCGCGACCCCGGACCGGCCGGACGCGGTCCCGGCAAGGGGGGCCGATTCCCGGCCACTTGGACGCCGGAGGCGGCCGATTGCCGTCTTGTCATGGCCTGTTCGCAGCGCTTACTTTTGCCGCTCCTGACGCATGGCTAGGGGGCTTGAGACATGGCCGTACGCGGTCGGCACCGCCGGTATCAGCCGAACAGGATCAACCGCGCCTCGCTCACCGTCACCGCGGGCGGCGCGGGCCTCGCCATCCCCCTCGTCGCCGCCGGCAGCGCCGCCGCGGCCGACGCGGCCACCTGGAACAAGGTCGCCGCGTGCGAGTCCAGCGGCAACTGGAGCATCAACACGGGCAACGGCTACTACGGCGGACTCCAGTTCACCCAGTCCACCTGGGAGGCCTACGGAGGCACCGCGTACGCGGCCCGCGCCGACCTCGCCACCCGTGACCAGCAGGTAGCCGTCGCCGAGAAGGTCCTCGACGGACAGGGACCCGGCGCCTGGCCGGTGTGCTCGGTACACGCCGGCCTCACCCGGGGCGGCGGCACACCCGGTGTCCACCCCGACGGCGGCGCGACCCACCCGGCGAAGACCACGCACAGCTCGCACAGCTCGCACAGCTCCGTGAAGGACGTCCAGCCGCAGACCACCCCGCAGTCCCGGGCCGGCAAGGCCGAGATGTACACGGTGGTGCACGGCGACACGCTCTCCCAGATCGCCGCCGACGAGCAGGTGCGGGGCGGCTGGCAGCGGCTGTACGCGGGCAACCGCACGACCATCGGATCCGATCCCGACCTGATCATCCCCGGGCAGCGGCTGAGCCTGCACGCCAAGGCGTCCCCGGCCGCCGACACCCGCACCCCGGCCAAGTCCGCGAAGAAGAAGGAGCCTTCGCAGAAGAAGGCGTCCACGCACCACGGCCACTCCACGCACCACACCCACTCCACGTCCACGAGCAGCCACTCGCTCGTCGCCCCCGTCGACGCCGCCATGGGCACGCCCTACCACGCCGCCGGTTCGCACTGGTCGAAGGGCTACCACACCGGCGTCGACTTCCTCGTACCCACCGGCACCTCCGTCAAGGCGGTCGCGGCCGGTCATGTGGTCGCCGCGGGCTGGGGCGGCTCGTACGGCTACCAGGTCGTGATCCGGCACTCCGACGGCCGCTACTCCCAGTACGCCCATCTGTCGGCCATCTCCGTGAAGGCCGGGCAGTCGGTGGGCGAGGGCCAGCGCATCGGCCGCTCGGGGGCCACCGGGAACGTCACGGGCCCGCATCTGCACTTCGAGGTGCGGACGGGGCCCGGTTTCGGTTCGGACGTCGACCCGGTCGCCTATCTCCGGGCCGGCGGCGTCAGGATCTGACCCTCGCGCGGTGCCGTTCGAGCACCGGCAACGGGACGTACAGGCTCGCGTAGGGGGCCGGGATCAGGATCGCGACGTCGTCGACCAGGCTCTCGACATCGTCCGGGACGGTGTCCGGCACGGCGGCGTCCGACAGTACGGTGTCCGCCATCACGGTGTCCGCCATCACGGTGTCCCCCTGGGCCGTGTCGCCCAGGGGCTCCGCGGTGCGCTGCTGGGGGAACGCCATGGGCGCCTCCCCGAGGCCGAGACCGCCGAGCGGTGACACCGGGTCGCCGGCCGTGTCAGCCGCCGGCTCCGGCACCAGCTCGGGTTCCGGCGACAGCTCCGGTCCGGCCGCGGCCTCCGCCCCTGTCTCCGTGGCGTGCGGGGCGTCCGGAGCGTGCTCCAGCCGCTCCGTCGTCAGCAGGATCAGGCCACCGGCCGCCACCACGCCGCAGCTCAGGGCGAGCGCGGTGCCCGTGGCGCCGTACCGGAAGGTTTCGCCGAACATCGTGATGCCGACCGCGGCGGCCAGCACCGGGTTGACCACCGTGAGCGTGGCGAGCGGCGCCGCGAGGCCGCCGCCCCGGTAGGCCGCCTGCGACAGCAGCACGCCCGCGACGGCGAAGACGCCGATCATCCCCAGGGAGGGCAGGTCCGCCGCCGAGACGCCGCCGGTCCAGTCGACCGCGACGGTCTTGGTGAACACCGACGACATGCCGAAGGCTATGCCGGAGCCGGTGGCGAGCAGCACGCTGCGCACCGCCGGGTGCCGGTGCGCGGCGCGGCCGGCGATCATCAGCGCGACGACCGCCCCGCCGGTGACCAGCGCGACGCCGACCCGTTGGGCCGCGTCCAGTGCGTGACCGTCGGCGCTGGTGCCGACGAGGGAGAGCAGGCCGGCCAGTCCGACGGTGGCCATGACGGCACCGCGCCAGGCGGTCGCCCCGGCCTTGCGGCCGACGAACAGCGCGGCCATGGGCAGCGCGAAGACGATGGTCAGCGCGCCCAGCGGCTGCACCAGGCTGAGCGGACCGTAGGCCAGCGCGACGACGTGCAGCACTCCGCCGAGGCCGTTCAGCGCGAGCGCCGCCCACCAACTCGGGCGGCGCAGCGGCGCGTACTGCCCGTTGGGGGAGGACAGCGCCACCTGCTCCTGCACGATCGCCCCGCCCGCGTACGCGACGGCGGAGACGAACGACAGCAGCACGGACAACGCGAGGGCGCTCATCAACGGCTCCTCTGCGTGGGGCGGGGGCCCGGGGCCCGGCGCGGCGAACGGTCGGCTTCCATGACGAACACTCTGCCCGCTCGGCTTCTTCCCGTCGTCGTCCCTGAGCAGGCAATGGGTCCTACTGCCGATGGAGTACGCGTGGCGCCCGATCCTCCCCAGGGTGGGCGACGCGGGGTGGACACCGCCTCGACGGGGCCCGGGCCGGCCCTGGTACTACTCTCGTCCGTGGACCTCGACCCCCAACTCGCCGCGCTCCGCCCGCTCGGCGGCTTCTTCGTCCTGCGTACGACCGCGAGCACCGGCGCGGCCCCGCCCGGCCCGCTGCCGACGCTCGCGCAGACCTACGCGGGCACGGCGTCCCACCTGCGGCGAAGTGCCCTGACCGCGCGGGTCGAGACCGTCGCCCGCCGGCTGCGCACCCCCGAACCGCGGGTCGCCGCGTCGATCGCCCACCAGGGACTCGCGGCCCGTCTGTGGTCGGCGGCCCTCGGCTGTGCCGCCCTGTACGGCCGCCTCCCCGGCCTGGACCCGGCGCTGCTGCTCTGGGACTTCGCCGCGACCGCGCCCGACGACCTGTGGCTGACCGAGGTGCGCCCGATCCCGGGAGACGCGAACCCCGCGGACGCCGACACGCTCGCGGACGCCGTACTGCACGCCCACCTCGGGCCCCTAGGGGACGCCCTAGGGGCCCGCTACGGGGTCGCGACGGGACTGCTGCGGGGCAACGCCGGCTCCGCGCTGGCCGGCGCGGCCCGCGGGCTCGACCGGTGGGCGCGGACGAACGGCCGTACGGACGTGGCCGACCGGGCCCGTACCCTCACCGCCGCCCTCTTCACCCACCCCCTGCTGAGCACCACCGGCACCCTCACCGGCACCGGCTTCCGCCGCCGCAGCTGCTGCCTGTACTACCGGGTGCCGGGCGGCGGTGTCTGCGGTGACTGTTGTTTCCCACGACCGCCGCGCCCTTCCCCGCGCGCCGCATCTGGGTGACCATGGGAGTCCGGCCGTGTGAGACCAGGGAGTTGCCGGTGCGAGTGGGACTGCTTTCCCGGGAGTACCCCCCGGACGTGTACGGCGGAGCGGGCGTCCACGTCGAGTTCCTGGCCCGGGAGTTGCGGCCCCTGGTGGACCTCGAGGTGCACTGCTGGGGCGAGGGCCGCGGGGTCGGCGTCGTACGCCACCGGCCGTGGTCCGTGCTGGACGGGACCAACGACGCGCTGCGCACCCTCTCCGTGGACCTGGCCATGGCCGGCGCGCTGGAGGGCCGCGAACTCGTCCACTCCCACACCTGGTACGCCAACCTCGCGGGCCATGTCGCCAAACTGCTGTACGGCGTCCCGCACGTGGTCACCGCCCACTCGCTGGAGCCGCTGCGCCCCTGGAAGGCCGAGCAACTCGGCGGCGGATACGCCCTGTCCGGATGGGCGGAGCGCACCGCGGTCGAGGCCGCCGACGCGGTGATCGCGGTGTCGGGCGCCATGCGCGAGGACATCCTCGGCTGCTACCCGGCGCTGGACCCGGCGCGCGTGCACGTCGTGCACAACGGCATCGACACCACTCTCTACCGGCCGGATCCCGGCACCGACGTGCTGCGCCGCGTCGGCCTCGACCCCGACCGGCCCTACGTGCTGTTCGTCGGCCGCATCACCCGCCAGAAGGGTGTGCCCCATCTGCTGCGGGCGGTCCGCGACATCGACCCGGCCGCGCAGGTCGTGCTGTGCGCGGGGGCGCCCGACACCCCGGAGATCGACCGGGAGTTCCGCGACCTGTTCCAGGAGCTCAGCCGCGTCCGCGCGGGCGTGCACTGGATCCCGCAGATGCTGCCGCGCGCGGAGGTGATCCAACTCCTCACGCACGCCGCCGTGTTCGTCTGCCCGTCGGTGTACGAACCGCTCGGCATCGTCAACCTGGAGGCGATGGCCTGCGGCACGCCGGTCGTGGCCTCCCGGGTCGGCGGCATCCCCGAGGTGGTGGAGGACGGGGTGACCGGCCTCCTCGTGGCGGCCGACGACGACTTCGAGAGGGGCCTCGCCCGCGCGCTGGACACCGTCCTCGGCGATCCGCGGGCGGCCGCGCGGATGGGCGAGGCCGGACGGGAGCGCGCGGTGGGCGTGTTCGGCTGGGACGCGGTGGCCCGGCGCACGGTGCGGCTGTACGAGGAGATCCTCAAGCAGGCTTAGCCCGCGCCACCCGGGGCAGGCATGGTGTCAACCACGGTGAGGGGAGCGGCCATGCGTCGTGGCGGACCTTCGGTGCTCGGAATCGTCCTGGCGGGCGGAGAGGGCAAACGCCTGATGCCGCTGACCGCGGACCGCGCCAAACCAGCGGTCACCTTCGGCGGTACCTACCGCCTCGTCGACTTCGTACTGTCCAACCTCGTCAACGGTGACATCCTGCGCATCTGTGTGCTGACCCAGTACAAGTCGCACTCGCTGGACCGGCACATCACCACCACCTGGCGGATGTCCAGCCTGCTCGGCAACTACGTCACCCCGGTCCCGGCCCAGCAGCGGCTCGGCCCGCGCTGGTACCTGGGCAGCGCGGACGCCATCCTCCAGTCGCTGAACCTGGTGCACGACGACGGGCCAGAGTACGTCGCGGTGTTCGGCGCCGACCACGTGTACCGCATGGACCCCCGGCAGATGCTCCGGCAGCACATCGAGGGCGGCGCGGGTGTGACGGTGGCCGGGATCCGCGTCCCGCGCTCGGAATCCTCCTCCTTCGGCGTGATCACCCCGGGCTCCGACGGGCAGACCGTGGAGCGCTTCCTGGAGAAGCCCGCCGATCCGCCGGGCCTCGCGGACGACCCGGAGTGCGTGTTCGCCTCGATGGGCAACTACATCTTCACCACCAAGGCCCTGATCGAGGCCCTGCACCGGGACGCCGAGGACGACGGTTCGGTGCACGACATGGGCGGCTCGATCCTGCCCCAGCTCACCGCCCGCGGCGAGGCGCAGCTGTACGACTTCAGCGCCAACCACGTCCCCGGCGAGACCATCCGCGACCAGGGCTACTGGCGGGACGTCGGCACCCTCGACGCCTACTACGACGCCCACATGGACCTGATAGCCGAGCGCCCCGCCTTCAACCTCTACAACCGCCAGTGGCCGGTCTACACCCACTCCGGCCAGCTCTCGCCCGCCCGCTTCAACGCCGGTGGTATCGCGAGCGAGTCCATCATCAGCGCGGGCTGCCTGATCCGCGGCCAGGTCACCCGGTCCGTGCTCTCCCCGGGCGTACGGGTCGATCCGGGCGCGGTCGTCCAGGGCTCCGTGCTGCACGACAACGTCCGCATCGGCCGGGGCGCGGTCGTGCGCGGGGCGGTCCTCGACAAGAACGTCGAGGTGCCGCCCGGCGCGACGATCGGCGTCAACCCGGAGCGGGACGCGGAGCTGTACACCGTGTCCAAGGGCGGGGTGATCGCGCTCGGCAAGGGGCAGCAGGTGCCGTAGCGGCTCAGCCGGACAGCGGCGGGAAGTGGGTCATGGTCACCTCGCTCGTCCGGCGCAGGTCGTCGGCGAGGCTGAACCGGAGGTACTCGCTGCCGGGCTCGGTGTGCACGGGCACGTGCCCCGGCGGGGCGTAGAAGGCTTCCCCGCCGCGGTACACCTCGTCGTGGTCCGGGTAGCGGAACGTGAGCTCGCCCTTGAAGACGTATCCCCAGTGCGCGCACTGGCAGCGGTGCTCGGGCAGTCCCTGGAGCAGCGAGGTGTGGTCGACGTCCTCGCGGAACGTCAGGAAGTCCACCGTGTAGGGCTCGAGGTCCTCGGAGTGGTCGACCACCGGGCCGTAGTCGCCGCCCTGCGTGGCCGTGTCCCTGGAAACCTTCGGCATCGTCCTCGCCTTCTTCCCGCTGAGGGTGCCGTCCTCCCTCCGCGGAGGGGGCTGCCTCCATTGTTGGCGCGCGACGCGTTCCGCGCGATCCGCGCGCCCTCCCCGGCTTCACGGCCTCCGGCCCGCAGGATGCGGACAACGATGTCGAACCTCCGGAGGTCATATGAGAGGGACCCGGCGCCCGCGGCTGTTCCTGGCCGGGGTGATGGCGGCGTCCGCGCTGCTCGCCACCCCCGCCGCACGGGCCGCAGAGCCGTCCGACGGCCACCTCACCGACCTGGTCAACCCCTTCATCGGGACCCAGAACGAGGGCAACACCTTCCCCGGCGCGGCCGTGCCCTTCGGCATGGTGCAGCTCTCGCCCGACACCGGGCACAGCACCGGCTACGACCACTCCCAGGACCACATCCGCGGCTTCTCCCTGGTCCACCTCTCGGGCGTCGGCTGCCGGATCGGCGGCGACCTGCCCGTGCTGCCGACCACCGGCGAGGTCACGGAGACCGACTACGCCCGGTACGCGGCCGGCTTCCGGCACCAGGACGAGACGGCGAGCCCCGGCTACTACCGGGTCGGCCTGGACTCGGGGATCGAGGCCGAGCTCACGGCCACCGAGCGCACCGGCGTGCAGCGCTACACCTTCCCCGCCACCGACCACGCCAACGTCCTGCTGAACGCGGCGCAGGCGCTGCACAAGCCGGTCACCAGCTCGGTGGAGATCCTCGACGACCGGACCGTGCGCACCACGATCACCGGCCACGGCTTCTGCCGGGAGACCGGCCCGTACACCGTGTACACGGTCACCCGTTTCTCCCGGCCCTTCACCGCGTACGGCACCTGGGACGGCGCCACGGTCACCGCGGGCTCCCGGAAGGGGCACGGCGGCGCCTACGTACGCTTCGACGCCACCCGGGACCGCACCGTCGAGGCGGCCACCGCCCTGTCGTACGTCGACGCGCGCGGCGCCGAGGTCAATCTGCGCGCCGAGGGCGGACGTTCCTTCGACACCGTCCGCGAGCGGGCCCGGCAGGCCTGGGAGAGGCGTCTCGGCGCCGTCCGGGTCCGGGGCGGTGACGCGACCCTGCGCCGCACCTTCTACTCGTCGCTGTACCGGTCCTTCCTCGCCCCCAGCACCGGCAGCGACGCGGACGGCCGCTACACCGGCTGGGACCGGCGGATCCACCGGGCCGAGGGCTTCACGTACTACCAGAACTGGTCGCTGTGGGACACCTACCGCACCCAGTGCCAGCTCCTCGCCCTGCTCGCACCCCGGGAGGCGCGGGACATGGCGATCTCGGTGGTCAGGGTCGACGAGGACGGCGGCTGGCTGCCCAAGTGGGGCTACGGGCCCGTCGAGACGAACATCATGACCGGCGACCCGGTGACCCCGTTCCTGACCACCGCCTACCAGACGGGCCTGCTCAAGGGGTACGAGGAGCGGGCCTACCGGGCGCTGCGGAAGAACGCCGACGGCGTGCCGCCCGCCGGCTACCCGGGTGTGGGCCGGGAGGCCAACGCGGAGTACCTCGCGGGCGGATTCGCGCCGTACATCAAGGATCGCCCGCGCACGAAGCCGGGCGACTCCGACTACCACCAGGGAGCCTCCGTCACCCTGGAGTACGCCCTCTCGGACGCGATGCTCGCGCAGATGGCCCGCGCCCTAGGCCACCACGAGGACGCGGCCCGCTATGCGGCCCGGTCGCGCAGCTACCGCAACGTCTTCGACCCCTCGACCGGCTTCTTCCGGGCCCGGGACGCCGCCGGCGCATTCACCGGCCCGGCCGACCCGGCCGGCAGCGTGGGCTTCCACGAGGGCACCGCCTGGCAGTACCAGTGGCTGGTGCCGCAGGACATCCCCGGCATGGTCGGCCTGATCGGCGGCGAGCACGCGGCGAACGACCGGCTCGACGCGTTCTTCGCCTACGACAGGCTGGTCGCGGACCCGGCCCGGACCGCGCGTGAGGTGTGGGTGCACGGCGGTGCCTACGACTACTACAACGCGGACAAGTACAACCCGCAGAACGAGCCCGACCTCATCGCGCCGTACACCTATCTCTCGACCGGCGAGCCGTGGAAGACGACCGACGTGGTGCACGCCGCGCTGACCCTGTTCACGGACACCCCGACCGGTATGACCGGCAACGACGACCTCGGCACGATGTCCGCCTGGCACGTGCTGTCGTCGATCGGTCTCTTCCCGGTGCAGCCCGGCTACGGCACCTGGGGACTGTCCACGCCCGTGTTCGACCGGGTCGACCTCACGCTGGACCGCCGCTACTGGCCCCGCGGCACCTTCACGGTCACCGCGCCGGGGACCTCGGCGACCGACCGCTACGTCCAGGCGGTGCGCGCGGGCGGGGCGGCCCATCACCGGACCTATCTGACCACCCGTGAGCTGCGGTCCCTGCGCTCCCTGGCGTTCACGGTCGGCCCGCGCCCGTCGGAGTGGGGTACGTCACCCCAGGCGGCGCCTCCGGCGCTGAAGTGACCTCAGGCGTCCCGTGTGTCCCGCCCGTTTCGCCAGGGGCGGGACTTAATCTGCTGTTAACTGAGCGTAGCCTGACCGTACTTGACCGTAATCGCCTAGCGAGGATTGACTTCAGACTCACCCCCCACCCGTCGACGCGAGGCAAGCCATTGACTTCCGACCCGCTCGCTCCTCTCGACCTGGCGTTCTGGAACATCGAATCCGACCGGCACCCGATGCACCTCGGCGCGCTCGGCGTCTTCGCGGCGCACTCGCCCACCGCCGGCGCCCACGCGGCCGACCTGCTCGCCGCCCGTGCCGCCGCCGTGCCCGGTCTCAGAATGCGCATCCGCGACGTGTGGCAGCCGCTCGACCTGCGCCGGCCGGGCCGACTGGGCTCCTTCGGCGGCGCGGCCCGTGAGGAGGACCCCGGCTTCGACCCGCTCAACCACGTGCGGTTGCACGCCCCGACCGGCGACTTCCACGCCGTGGCCGGCCGGCTCATGGAACGCCCGCTGGAGCGCGCCCGGGCCCCCTGGGAGGCGCACGTCCTGCCCGGCGAGGACGGGGTGTCCTTCGCGGTCCTGTTCAAGTTCCACCACGCGCTGGCCGACGGCCTCAGGGCACTGACGCTGGCCGCCGCCGTGCTGGACCCGATGGACCTGCCGGCGCGCCGCCCACGCCCCGTCGAGCCGCCGCGCGGGCTGCTGGCCGACCTGCGCGGACTTCCCGGCCGGCTGCCGGGTGTGCTGCGCGGCACGCTGTCCGACGTGGGCCGGGCCCTGGACATCGGCGCCTCCGTCGCCCTGTCCACCCTGGGCGTGGCCTCCTCCGCGGCGCTGGCCTCCGGCTCCAGCGGCACCCGGCGCACCGCCGGGGTCGACCTGGACATCGACGATGTGCACCGGGTGCGCAAGGCCGTCGGCGGCACCGTCAACGACGTCCTCATCGCCGTCGTCGCGGGCGCCCTGCGCCGCTGGCTGGACGAGCGCGGCGACGGCAGCGAGGGCGTGGCGCCACGCGCCCTGATCCCGGTCTCCCGGCGCCGCCCGCGCACCGCGCACCCACAGGGCAACCGGCTCTCCGGCTACCTGATACGGCTCCCGGTCGGCGACCCCGACCCGCTCGCCCGCCTCGCCCGGGTCCGTACGGCGATGGACCGCAACAAGGACGCCGGCCCCAACCGGGGCGCGGGCGCCGTCGCGCTGCTCGCCGACCACGTGCCCGCCCTCGGCCACCGGCTCGGCGGACCGCTCGTCGGCCAGGCCGCCCGGCTGTGGTTCGACATCCTGGTCACCAGCGTGCCGCTGCCCGGCCTCGGCCTCCGGCTCGGCGGACACCCCCTGACCGCGGTCTACCCCTTCGCCCCGCTCGCCCCCGGCCAGTCCCTCGCCGTCGCGATCTCCACCTACCGCGGCCGCGTCCACTACGGCCTCGTCGCCGACGCCGAGGCCGTACCGGACCTGGACCGTCTGGCCCGGGCGGTGACGGACGAGGTGGAAACCCTGCTCGCGGTCTGCGTTCCCTGAAGGGGGCGCAGACCGGCGCCGGGCCCGGGCCGGCCGGTCCGGGAGGTGACGTGCGCGTACTCGCACGTCCCGGCCGGTCCCGGCCGGTGGGTTGCCGCGTGGCGGGGGCGGTGGTGGTCCGGGTCGCGCGGTCCGAGCGGAGCGGTTTGGCGGTGGGGGCCCGCGCTGCCGTAAAATCCCCCGTTCGGAGGCGGGCGCGAGTCGGAGCGCTGCGCAGGTGATCAGGGAAGCGGCAGCGCGATGACGGTGACACAGGACGGCCCGATGGCCGAGGACGAGGCGGTCTACGGCCCCGGCATCGACCCCGAGCGCCTGGCCGTCTGCCTCGGTGTGCTCGAGGAGCTCGGCAAGCTGGAGGTCGACCACCCCGACGCCATCGCGGTGCGCCGGGCCACGGCCGGCATCTACCGCACGGTCAAGCAGCGCCGCCGCCAGGAGCGCCGGGCCACCAAGACGGCACACGACAAGGCGGTCACCGAGGCCACCGCGACCGGCTCCGCCCAGCGCATCGACGACGAGACGGAGGGCATCCTGCCGTCGTCGATCACCGAGGAGGGCAGGATCGCGGGGATACTCCAGCGCCCGCGCTCCTGCTACACCTGCAAGACCCGGTACGTCGAGGTCGACTACTTCTACCACCAGCTCTGTCCGGACTGCGCCCGGACGAACCGGGTCAAGCGCGACGCCAGGGCCGACCTCACCGGCAAGCGCGCGCTGCTCACCGGCGGCCGCGCCAAGATCGGCATGTACATCGCGCTGCGGCTGCTGCGCGACGGCGCCCACACCACGATCACGACCCGCTTCCCCAAGGACGCCATCCGCCGCTTCAAGGCCATGGACGACTCGGCGGACTGGATGCACCGGCTGGAGGTCGTCGGGATCGACCTGCGCGACCCGGCGCAGGCCGTGGCCCTCGCCGAGCAGGTCGCCGCGGCGGGCCCGCTCGACATCCTGGTCAACAACGCGACGCAGACCGTGCGCCGCCTGCCCTCCGCGTACGCGGCCCTGGTCGAGGGCGAGAGCGCCCCGCTGCCCGCCGGGGAACTCCCCGCCCACCACGTCATCGGCGCCTTCGGCTCCGGCGCCGTCGACGGCATCGCCGCACTGCCCCTCGGCACCAGCGGCCTGGACGCACAGAAGGTCGCCGACCTCGCGCTCGTCGCGGGCAACGCCAGCGTCGCCCGGCACCTCGACGGCACCGCCATCGACGCGGGCGGTCTCGTCCCCGACGTCGTCGAGACCAACACCTGGGTGCAGACCATCGACCAGATCGCTCCGGTCGAGCTGCTGGAGACCCAGCTGTGCAACTACACGTCGCCGTTCATCCTGATCAGCGCCCTGCGCCCGGCGATGGCGGACGCCGCGAAGAAGGCCGCCAGCGGCCGTGCGTACGTCGTCAACGTCTCGGCGATGGAAGGTGTCTTCAGCCGCGGCTACAAGGGCGCCGGGCACCCGAACACCAACGCCGCCAAGGCGGCCATGAACATGGTCACGCGGACCAGCGGCCAGGAGATGTTCCAGACCGACGGCATCCTCATGACCTCCGTCGACACCGGCTGGATCACCGACGAGCGTCCGCACTACGACAAGCTGCGCCTGGCCGAGGCCGGCTTCCACGCCCCGCTCGACCTGGTCGACGGCGCGGCTCGCGTCTACGACCCGATCGTGCGCGGCGAGGCGGGCGAGGACCTGTACGGCGTCTTCCTGAAGGACTACGCGCCGGGCAAGTGGTGATTCGGCGCCCGAACAGGCCCAACGGGCGTTAAACCGTTGGCCTGTTCGGGCAGCGGCGCCCTACCCTGGGGGACGAAGCGCCGAAGTGCCCGGTGCGCAGGTAACGCGTTCTTCGTGGTTCGATTCCACACAGGTCCACCATCCCGGGCCTGTGGCCCCTCGGGGGGCAAACCGCGTCACCGACCCGACCTCGGGCACCCGGCGCTCGCTGCCGTGTCCGCGGCCGTCAGTCGACCGCTCCCAGGCGGGAGTTGCGCGCCGCCACCAGCTCCAGCACCGTGCGCCAGTCCTCCAGGACCCCGGCGTCGAAAGCGACGACCGCGCCCTCCTCGACGGCATGACGCAGGCGCAGCAGATCGTCGTCGCCGGGACCGGCATCGCCGGGCTGCCCGCGCACGAGCCGGCACACCCGCTCCCCGAGCAGTGAGCGCACCGCGCGGGCCGCGGCGTCCGCCTGACCCGCCCGGTCACCGGGCCCGAGCAGCCGTCCGATTCCCGAGACCAGCCCGGCCACCTGGAGTTCCTTGTCGGCCGGCCGGGCGCGCCGCAGCAGCGCGGCGGTGCGCAGCCCGGTGTCGTACCGGCAGGCGTACAGCAGATCCATCAGCTCCTCGACGCTGCGCAGCTCCATGCGTCAGTCCTCCCGCGAGACAGCCGTTGCCGCCCGCCAGGAGATCATGGCCGGCTTTCCACTCGGCCAACGGCACTTGAACTGCGCGACGTCTGCGACCGTCAGCGGCGTTGCCGACGCTTGACTCCGCTGCGCGCCAAGGATCCCGAAGATATGTTCGATTGCGTAGGCCGATCGAGTGGATTTCAAAAGGTGCATTGTCGGGCAAACGGGTGCATAGTCGGGCCGACGGTCGCCCAGATGACGCGCGAAAGTTACACCTTGTTTGCACTCCCTATCGAGCGGACCCCCGCTCATTTGGTTAATCTGGAGCAGGCGGACAGCAGCACGGGGTCCCACCCACACCCATGGTCCGTCCCGGGGCGAGCCGGTGCACACCGGCCTGCTCTTGTACGAGTTACCGGCGCCACCGCGTCCGAACTGGCCTTCTATCCAGACCCAAGCGGGCGTCAGGCGGCGGATCACAGACTGTCCGGTACGCCCCGAGGGTGACCCGACACATAAGGAGTGCGCGGTGACACCGGAGAAGACGAATCGCGATCAGCGCCCCAAGGAACGCACCGAGCGCGCGGGCCGCGGGCCCGCGGAGCTCGGCAGCCTCGACGTGTGGGCCAGGTCCGCCCCGATCCGCCTCGCGGGCTACGAGGACGACCTCGCCGAACCGCACATCCTGCCGAGCGTGGACTGACCCTCCACGGGGTCGGACCCGTCGCGATCGCCGAAGGCATGGGCGTGTGGGACTGACGCCCATGCCGATCAGGGAAGCCGGGTCGCGCGTCAGCCGATCGGTGCCGTCCGCTGCCACGGGCGCAGGCCCTCCAGCTGCTCCGCGACCTCCAGCAGAAGCCCCTCGGACCCCGGACGGGTGACCAGTTGTACGGCGCCGGGCGCACCGGAGGGCAGGGCCCCGAAGGGCACGGACATCGCCGGCCAGCCGGTCAGATTCCACGGCGGGGTCAGCGGCGAGTAGTTCGTGTTGACCAGCACATTGCGCAGCCAGCCCCGCTCGTGCCAGGGCCCGGCCTTGGGCGAGCGCCGGGCGAGGGCCGGGGTGAGCAGCACGTCGTGCTCGGCGAAGAACGGCTCCAGGCGGCGGCGCAGCCGCTCCCGCTGCTCGCCGGTGCGGACCGTGCGGACGAAGCGGCGCCCCACCGCCGCGTGCACCCGGGTCCGCCGGGCCAGCCGCGCCGGGTCCAGGTCTTCGGCGTCCACCGCGGTGCCCGCCGTCCAGTGCGTCAGCGCGGTGACGCCCAGCGACGCCGGATACGGCGGCTCGGCGCGCCGCAGCCGGTGCCCCGCCCCGGCCAGCAGTCCCGCCGCCTCCCGCACCGCGCTCGTGTACGGCTTCCCGATGCTCACCCCGAGCAGCGGACTGCGCAGCGACACGGCGATGCCGAGCGGGGCGGGGTCCGCCCGGGGCCCGAACTCCGCGTCCGCGAGGACCGACAGCATCAGCCGCAGGTCCTCGACCGTGGTCGCCAGCGGACCGTTCTCGGACATGCCGAACCAGTCGCCGTGGCCGATGCCCGCCGGCACCACCCCGTGCCCCGGCTTCAGCGTGACCAGCCCGCAGTTGGCGGCCGGGATGCGCAGACTGCCCATGCCGTCGTTGCCGAGGGCGACCGGCACCAGGCCGGCGGCCACCGCGGCGGCGCTGCCGCCGGAGGAGCCTCCCGCGGTCCGCGACAGGTCCCACGGGTTGCGCGCGGTGCCGTGCACGCCCTCGGTGGTGCCGAAGACGCACAGCTCCGGCACGTTCGTCAGCCCCACGACCACCGCGCCCGCCGCCCGCAGCCGGGCCACGGTGACATGGTCGCCGGCCGCGGGCGCCTCGGAGGTCGCGGCGGAGCCGTTGCGGGTCGCCTCGCCGCGTACGGCCAGGTTGTCCTTGACCGCCACCGGCACACCGGCCAGCGGGAGTTCCGCCAGATCGGTGCGGCCCGCCACCTCGTCCGCCTCGACCAACGCCGCCTCGGCCCGCACCGTCCGGAACGCGCCGGTGCGGGGGCCGAGCCGCTCGATCCGGGCGAGGTGCTCCGCCACCACCTCGCGGGGCGTGACCCGCTTGTCGCGTACGGCGGCGGCGATCTCGGCGGCGGTCCGGCCGGCCCAGCTGGTCACGGGCGCTCCTGGAGGGGAGGGGACATGGATGTACCGGTCGGTAGGCCCGGTACGTAGGGAGAACTGTGCCCGCTCACCCGCCCCGCGTCGAGAGGCCCCGACCCCCGCTCACCAGGTGGTGAGCAGCAGGTGGTTGACCAGCAGGGCGAGGACCGCCTGGGCGGCGAGCCAGACCCGGGGCCGGGTGAGGAACGCGCAGGCCGGCAGGAGCCACATCGCGAACGGCAGCCAGATGCGTTCCGTCTCCGCCTTGCTCATGCCGGACAGGTCGGCGACGAGGAGGGCCAGCAGGGCGGCGAGGACGAGCAGGGCCAGGCGCGCCTCGGCGGCGGCCACCGGGGGAGCCCCGGGTGCCGGGCGGTCGAGCGGGGCGCGGCGCTCGCGGGCGAGCGCGCCGCCGGCCCGGCCCAGACCGGCCGGCGTGGCGAGGCCGGTGATCACCACCGTGCAGGCCAGGTTCGCCCAGACCCAGTAGCCGTAGGGCCGGGTGCCGCCCGCTCCCTGGTAGTAGCGCGTGATCAGCAGGTGGTAGGCCTCCCACCAGTCGAACCCGGCCGCGCTGAAGGCGGCCGGCACCACGGCCGCCCCGGCGAGCACCGCCCCGAGCAGCAGCGGACGCTCGCGGACGCGGTGCCGGCCGAGGAACAGCACCGCCGCCAGGATCACCGCGAAGAGCGTGAGGCCGTAGGAGAGGTAGCAGGTGAGCCCGAACAGCAGCCCGGAGCCCGCCGCCCACCACACCGACCGCCCGGTCACCGCGAGGGCGAGCAGCGCCACGGCCCAGCAGGCGACGGCCGCGAAGTACGCGTCGGCCGAGACGCCCAGCCACACCGCGGCCGGCGCCAGCACCAGGAACGGTGCCGCCCGCCGCGCCGGAGCGTCCCCGGCGAGCGTGCGTACCGCGACCAGGACCGCCACACAGGCCGTGGCACCGACCGTGACGCACCACACCGCCGCCCAGCCGCCGCCGCGCAGCCCGATCCGGTCGAGGAGGACGAACGTCAGCGTCGCGGCCGGCGGGTGCCCGGCGACATGGGTGGGCCAGGGATCGGGCGTGCCCCACACGATGTGGTGGGTGAAGTCCCGCAGGGCGGCCGGGATGTCGTCGAAACGGCCGACGGCCCGGAGGTACTCGGTGCGGGTGGTGAGCCGGCCCGCGACGCCCCGCTGCCAGCCGTCGACCAGCGCGAGGGACCAGATCCAGGCCATGGCCGCCACCCAGGCCGCGGCGAGCAGCGCCCCGGGGCGCAGCCGGGCCGCGAGCCCCGGCCCGTACGCCACCACCCCGGCCGCCACCAGGACGGCGGCCGGCGTGCCGGGGCCGAGGTGCGGGTCCCAGTCGGCGTGCAGCGGGGGCCAGTGGACGAACAGCGTGTGGCGGCTGCCCTGGATGCGGCGGCCGACGACGACGGCGGTGAGTACGAGCAGGACGGCGGCCACGACGGCGTACAGATCGCGACGGTCGCGCGAGTCACGACGGTCGCGGGGGCCACGGCGGTCGCGCAGGTCACGGCGGAGAGGGCGGGTCACACCGGAACGCTAGGCCGCACCGCGGTCGCGGGGCCGGTGCGCGCGGCGGACGTCAGCGTTTCGTCATGGGTCGCGGGCCTGCCGGCGGGCCCCCATCGGCCTACGGTCGGAACATGAGCGATCCACGGCTCCCCACCTCTCCCGGCTTCTGGCGCAGCCCGCTGCGCGGCCCCTGGTTCACCTCGGTGCTCGGCCTCGTCCTCCTCGTCGGCGTCACCGTGCTGTTCGTGACGGGACTGGTGTCGTACGCCGCCTACAACCCGGGCCTCGCGCCGGTCAACGACCAGACCCCGGACAAGGGGATCCTCGGCTTCTACCTGTTCGCCTGGCCGACGAACCCGTACTGGCTGTACCGGTTCACCCAGGGCGTCCACGTCACGCTGGGCCTCACCCTGATCCCGGTGCTGCTGGCCAAACTGTGGTCCGTCGTGCCGAGGCTCTTCGCCCTGCCGCCGGCCCGGTCCCTCGCCCACGCCCTGGAGCGGATCTCACTGCTCCTGCTCGTCGGCGGCGGCCTGTTCGAGTTCACCACCGGCGTGCTCAACGTCCAGCTCGACTACGTCTTCCCCGGGTCCTTCTACCCGCTGCACTTCTACGGCGCCTGGGTCTTCTTCGCCGCGTTCGTCGCGCACGCGGCGCTGAAGCTGCCGGCGGCGGTGCGCAACGTGCGCCGGATGCGGGACGAGGACGGCGAGGCGGAGCAGGCGGGCGAGACCGGGGACCTGGTCCCGCCGCGGCCGGATCAGCCCACCGTCTCACGGCGCGGCGCGCTGTGGCTGGTCGGCGGCGGCTCGCTGCTGCTGTTCCTGACCAGCGCGGGCCGCAGCTTCGACGGGCCGCTGCGCCGGACCGCCCTGCTCACCCCGCACGGCGGCGCCGAGCCCGGCGGCGGACCGAACGGCTTCCAGATCAACAAGACGGCCGCGTACGCGGGCATCGACACGGCGGAGACGAGCGAGGAGGCGTGGCGGCTGGTCGTCACCGGCCGCACCGGCACCGTCCGGCTCAGCCGCGCCGACCTGCTGCGCATGCCGCAGCACAGCTCCGCGCTGCCGATCGCCTGCGTCGAGGGCTGGTCCACCTCCGACCAGTGGTGGCGGGGCGTGCCGCTGCGCGACCTCGCCGCCCTCGTCGGGTACGACGACCCGCCCGACGTCTTCGTCGAGTCGCTCCAGCGGCACGGCGGCTTCCGCCGGGCGGCCCTGCGCGCCAACCAGACCGCCGACCCGCGCTCCCTGCTCGCCCTGGCCGTCAACGGCGAGGACCTGAGCCCCGACCACGGCTTCCCGGCCCGGGTCATCGTGCCCGCGGCGCCCGGTGTGCTCAACACCAAGTGGGTGGCCCGGATGACCTTCGGAGACCTGTGATGCCCCGCCGGATCCCGCTCGGCAGCCCCTTGCAACTGCTGCTGCTCGTCTGCTCGTTCGCGCTCGCCGGATACGCCGGGCTGCGGCTCCTCGCGGGCGACTGGTTCAAGGTGGCGCTGTGGTTCGTGGGGGCTGCGCTGCTGCACGACCTGGTGCTGCTGCCGCTGTACGCGGCGGCCGACCGCGCCCTCGTAGGCGCGCTGGGCGCGGTCGGGCGGCGCAACCTGGTGCTGTACGTCCGGGTGCCCGCCGCGCTGTCCGGGCTGCTGCTCCTGGTGTGGTTCCCGCTGATCAGCGGCCAGGTGAGCGCGCGCTACCGGTCGGCCGCGGGGCTCTCGGCGGACGGCTTCCTGTCCCGCTGGCTGCTGATCACCGCCGTGCTGTTCGGCGGCTCCGCGCTGCTGCTGGCACTGCGGGTGCTGCGGCTGCGGCGGTCGCGCAGGGCGACGAAGCGGCGGGCACCGGCCGTCCACTGATCCTCGGCACGCCAGCCCGCCCGAGCCGCGTGCCGGAGCAGGGCCGGCGTGCCGAGCCGCGCCCAGGGGAACGGGCGGGCGGCCGGTCCCGCCGCGGCCGTCGCGTCCACGACCTGGACCCGGGCGCGTTCGTCGACGTCGACCGGCGCGGTCTCCACGACCAGCAGCCCGCCCGGGGCGAGCAGCCGGGCGAGCCGGTCCAGCAACGCCGCCGGGTCCCCGCCGATGCCGATGTTGCCGTCCAGCAGCAGCGCGGTGCCCCAGCCGCCCTCGTCCGGCAGCGGCTCGAAGACGGAGCGGCGCAATGCCGTACCGCCCCGCCGGACCGTGCGGGCGACGGCCGTCTCGCTGACGTCGATACCGAGGACCCGCCGCCCCTGCGCCGCGAGCGCGGCCACCAGCCGGCCGGGGCCGCAGCCCACGTCGAGCACGGCGCCCTCGCACCGTGCCAGCACCCCCAGGTCCGTCTCGTCGGCCCTGGCGCACCAGCGTTCCACCTCCAGCGGCAGCAGCCACCCGTCGGCCCGCCGCAGGAACAACGGGCCGCGTCCGGTCCGCAGTGCGGCGGAGTAGGAGTCGTCGGTGGACCAGGCGGGCGCCGACTCGCCGGGGTCGGGGGCGGCCGTGGACGGACCGTCGCCCGGCCGGGCGGGCGCGGGCACACGGGCGCCGGGAGTACGGGTCCCCGGTGGCCGGGGCGGAGCCGTGGCGCCCGGGAGACCGAGGCCGTGGGCGGCGGTCACCGGCCCGCCGCCGCGGTCAGGCGGGCGAACCGGGCGGCGAAGCGGCCGTGCGGGGCTAGGGCGGCGACCGCGCGCGCGTCGGCGGCCGTGTCGACGTCCCGCAGCCGGGGCAGATCGCGCACCCGCAGGCCCGCGGCGACCAGCCGGTCCCGCTGCGCGGCACCCGTCACCGGCGTCGACATGGGCACGCCCCGCAGCAGGCCGGGGTCGGGCGACGCCAGGCCGAGCGCCCAGAAGCCACCGTCCTCGGCCGGGCCGAACCACGCGTCGCAGTCGTCGAAGCCGACGGTCAGCAGTCGCGGGGTCACCTGCGGAGTGTCCATGCCGATGAGCAGGGCGGGCCCGTCGCATCCGGCGAACGCCGCGGCCAGCCGTTCGTCCAGCCCGCCCGCGCACTGCGGTACGACGTCGAAGCCGGGCGGCAGCCACGGCCCGGGGTTCCCGTCGAGGACGAGGACCCGCCGGCCGGCGGGCGCCGCGGCCACGCTGTGCAGGGTGTCCGCGAGGGCCGCCTCGGCGAGCTCGGCCGCCTCACCGGCGGTGAACGGCGGGGTCAGCCGGGTCTTGACCCGGCCGGGCCGGGGCTCCTTGGCGATGACGAGCAGCGTGATCACCGGGGGCTGCCTCCTCGGACGGCCGGGCGGGCGGGCGCCTCGGCGAGGACGCGGCTCATGTCCCGTACCGCCTGCCAGGTGCCGCGCCAGGTGCCGGTCACCTTCGAGGCGCCGGAGCGTGGCCGGTAGGGGACGTCGTGCTCGGTGATGCGCCAGCCGGCGTCGGCGGCACGCACCACCATCTGGAGCGGGTAGCCGCTGCGCCGGTCGGTGAGGTCCAGGGCGAGCAGCGGTTCGCGACGGGCGGCGCGCAGCGGCCCGAGGTCCTTCAGACGCAGCCCGGTGCGGCGGCGCAGCATCCGGGTGAGCGCGAGGTTGCCGGCCCGTGCGTGCGCGGGCCAGGCGCCCCGGCCCTGCGGACGGCGCCGGCCCAGCACCAGGTCGGCCCGGCCGGCGCGCACCTCCCGCACGAAGGGCACCAGCAGCGCCGGGTCGAGCGAGGCGTCGCAGTCGCAGAAGCAGACGATGTCGGCGTCGGCGGCGGTGAGCCCCGCGTGGCAGGCGGCGCCAAAGCCACGGCGCGGCTCGTGCACCACGGTCGCGCCGAGCGCGCGGGCGACGTCCGCCGAGCCGTCGGTGGAGCCGTTGTCCACGACCAGCGCGCGCCAGCCGGGCGGAATGCGGGCCAGGACCCAGGGCAGGGCTTCGGCCTCGTCGAGACAGGGGAGCACCACGTCGACCCCTGTGGGTGTGGGAGTGGTCGTCACGGTTCTCACCCTACGAACGCGAAACGAGCATATCGGGCTTCGGCTTCTTACGAAACGCGGACGTCGGGGCCCGGCCGGGTCCGGCGGCGGCGCGGGCGGGGACGGGGTGCGAGGCTGGACGCATGCAGCAGCCGTACGAGTTCACGCAGGCGGGGACCCCCGCCGAGCCCCGGCCGCCCGCCGCCGCCCGGGTCCTGGTCGTCGACGACGATCCCACGGTCGCCGAAGTGGTCGCCGGGTACCTGGGCCGCGCCGGTTACACGGTGGACCGGGCCGACGACGGACCGGCGGCGCTCACCCGGGCCGCCGCGCACCGGCCCGACCTGGTCGTCCTGGACCTGATGCTGCCCGGCATGGACGGCCTGGAGGTGTGCCGCCGGCTGCGTGCCCACGGGCCGGTGCCGGTCATCATGCTCACCGCCCGCGGCGACGAGGACGACCGCATCCTCGGCCTGGAGGTGGGCGCCGACGACTACGTCACCAAGCCCTTCAGCCCCCGGGAACTCGTGCTGCGCGTGGAGTCGGTGCTGCGCCGCACCCGGCCCGCCGCCCAGGCGTCCACGCTGAGCTCGGCCGGCCTGACCCTCGACCCGGCCGCCCGCCGGGCCACCAAGAGCGGCTCCGAACTCGCCCTCACCCTGCGCGAGTTCGACCTCCTCGCCTTCTTCCTGCGGCACCCGGGGCGGGCCTTCGCCCGGGAGGACCTGATGCGCGAGGTGTGGGGCTGGGACTTCGGCGACCTGTCGACGGTCACCGTCCACGTCCGCCGGCTGCGCGGCAAGGTCGAGGACGACCCGGCCCGGCCCCGCCTGATCCAGACCGTGTGGGGCGTCGGCTACCGCTTCGACCCGCGGGGCCGGGAGGCGGACTGACCATGCACGACACCTTCCTCATTGCCCTGTACGCCTTCCTCGGCGCCGCGGCCACCGGGCTGGCCGGCGCGGCCGTGCTGCGGCTGATCCGGCGGCGGTCGCTCACGGCGTCGCTCGGCGTGGTGGCGGCGGTCGGCGTGTTCGCGATGCTCGCGGGCACCATGGCCGTGGCGCAGGCGATGTTCCTGTCCGCGCACGACCTGAGCGTGGTGACGACCGTCGTCGCGATGGCGGCCGTCGTGTCCCTGGCCACCGCCCTGCTGCTGGGCCGCTGGGTGGTCGCCCGCAGCCGGGAACTCGCCCTGGCCGCCCGTTCCTTCGGCGACCGCGGCGACTTCGCCGCGCCCGCCCACCCGGCCACCGCGGAACTGGACGAGCTCAGCCGCGAACTGGCGGCCACCAGTGCCCGGCTCGCCGAGTCCCGGGAGCGGGAACGCGCCCTGGAGTCCTCCCGGCGCGAGCTCGTCGCCTGGATCTCGCACGATCTGCGCACCCCGCTCGCCGGGCTGCGGGCGATGTCGGAGGCGCTGGAGGACGGGGTGGCCGCCGATCCGGCCCGCTACCTCACACAGATCCGCACCGAGGTGGAGCGGCTGAACGAGATGGTGGGGGACCTCTTCGAGCTCTCCCGCATCCACGCCGGGGCGCTGGCGCTGAGCCCGAGCCGGATCTCCGTGTACGACCTCGTCGGCGACGCCCTCGCCGGCGCCGACCCGCTCGCGCGCGAGCACGGCGTACGCCTCGTCGGCGACCGCGTCGAACCGGTGCCGGTCGAGGTGGACGGCAAGGAGATGAGCCGCGTCCTCGGCAACCTGCTGGTGAACGCGATCCGCCGGACCCCGGCCGACGGCACCGTCGCCGTCGCCGCCGAACGATCGCCCCAGGGCGTGGTGCTCTCGGTCACCGACGGCTGCGGCGGCATCCCCGAGGAGGACCTCCCCCGCGTCTTCGACACCGGCTGGCGCGGCACCCACGCCCGCACACCCCCGGCCGGCGCGGGCCTCGGCCTCGCCATCGTCCGCGGCATCGTCGAGGCCCACCAGGGCCGGGCCACCGTGCACAACATCCCGGGCGGCTGCCGCTTCGAGGTGACCCTCCCGGCTGCCGGGGCGTGAACGGTGTCCGTCACTCGCCGCCCGGCCGGGCCCGGGCGAACTCGCGCATGCCCTCCTCGAAGGAGGTCTCCGGTTTCCAGCCGAGTTCCGCTCGCAGCCGGGTGGAGTCCGCCGTGATGTGGCGGACGTCGCCCAGGCGGTACTCGCCGGTGACCACGGGCTCCGGGCCGCCGCAGGCCGCCGCCAGGGCGCGGGCCATCTCGCCGACCGTGTGCGGCTCGCCGCTGCCGGTGTTGTACGCCGTGAGCGTGCCGCCGGGCGGACTCGCCTCCAGCGCGGCCACGTTGGCGGCGGCCACGTCCCGTACGTGCACGAAGTCCCGCCGCTGGCGGCCGTCCTCGTAGACCCGCGGGGCCTCGCCGCGCGCCAGCGCCGAGCGGAAGAAGGAGGCGACGCCCGCGTACGGGGTGTCCCGGGGCATGCCCGGCCCGTACACGTTGTGGTAGCGCAGCGACACCGCCGACCCGCCGCCGGCCCGTGCCCACGCGGCCGCCAGGTGCTCCTGGGTGAGTTTGGTCGTCGCGTACACGTTCCGGGGGTCGGCCGGGGCGTCCTCGCCGATCAGGCCGGGCGCGAGACCGGCGCCGCAGAGCGGGCAGGCCGGCTCGAAGCGGCCCGCGTCCAGGTCGGCGACGGCACGCGGGCCGGGCCGCACCACCCCGTGCCGGGGGCACTCGTACCGGCCCTCCCCGTACACGACCATCGACCCCGCCAGGACGAGGCGCCGCACGCCCGCCTCCGCCATGGCGGTGAGCAGGACGGCCGTGCCGAGGCAGTTGCGGGAGACGTACTCCGCCGCGTCGGCGAACCCGGTGCCGAGACCGACCATCGCCGCCTGGTGGCACACGGCGTCCACGCCGGACAGGGCACGGGCGACCGCCGTCGGATTGCGCACGTCGGCGCCCGGATCCCGCCGCACGTCGAGCACGAGCGGCTCGTGCCCGCGCGCGGTCAGCGCCTCGACGACCTGGGACCCGATGAACCCGGCACCGCCGGTGACCAGTACACGCATGCGGCCAGGCTAGGTCCGCGAGGGCCGCTCACCGCACGAGCCGGGCCGCCGTGTCACCACTCCGTAAGACCGGGCGGAGGACCGCGCCGGTCAGCCGGTCAGACCGCCCCGGCGAGTGTCGACGCGCGCCCACTCGTCGTCCCACTGCCGCAGCCGCCGCCGCTCCAGACCCGCCCGAGCCAGCTGGGCCCCGCCGAACACGGCGGCGACCGTGCCGGTGGCGACCAGCGTGCCCGTCCACGCCGCCCGGAACCCGGCCTCGCCGGGCGACAGGGGCTTGGCGGTGACCCGTTCCCGCTGGTCCGTCCACACCGTGACCGCGGCGCCCGACTCCGTGCCGGGACGCACCTTCGCCCGGTCCGTGTGCACCGTGCCGTCCGGCGTCGTCCAGCGGACGGTGACCCATACCCGGCCGTCGTCGCCGGTCCGCCCCGAGGCGACATCGGGCGCCCGCCCCACGAGGACCGCCTGCACGGGGTGGCGCTGCTCCCACTGCCGGTCGAGCCCCCGGGCCACGGCGTTCGCCGCCACCAGCCCGGCGAGCACGCTGCCCACCAGGGCGGCCAGCCACGCCGCCAGCACGATCCAGGCCTCGACGACATCGCTGCGGCGCCTCAGTGAGTTGCGGCGCCACCGCCACGCCCACGGGCTTGCGTTTCGGGTCCTGGCCATGGTCACACCCCCTCGCGCGCACCGGCCGTCCGGCCCATCCATCCCAGTGTCCGCCCACCCGCCGTCCCGGGCACCCCCGGAGCTTGCGGCTCCCTGGTCCTAGGCCCGTGCCGCCCCCGTACTGTCCCTCCCGACCAGCCGGGGCACCGGGACCCGTACGGCCCGCGCCGGGCCCCCGTCCAGCAGCGCGGTCAGCTCGGTCGCCGCCGTGCGGCCGAACTCCACGCTGTCCCGGGACAGGGCGGACAGCCACGGCTTGACCATCCGGCACAGCGCCGAGTCCTCCCAGGAGACGACCGACACGTCCCCGGGCACCGAGAAGCCGAGCCCGGCGGCGGCGGCGACCCCGGCGACGGCCATCACGTCGTTGTCGTAGATCAGAGCGGTCGGTGCGGGGGAGTGGCCGAGGACCCGGCGGGTCACCGCGGCGCCCTGGGCGTCCGAGTAGTCGGTGGTCAGGGACCGCACCTCGGTCAGCCCGCGCCGCTCGGCCTCCGCCCGCAGGGTGCGTACCCGGCGCTGGGTGTGCGCGAGGCCGGGCAGGCCGGCGATGTGCACGATCCGGCGGTGGCCCAGGGCGGTCAGCTCGTCGACCACGGACGCCATCGCGCCCGCGTCGTCGGCCCATACGGCGGACAGGCCCGGATACCGCTCGTCCGGCGCCCCGCCGATCACCACGGCGGGCAGGCCGAGTCCGTCGAGCAGGTCCGGGCGCGGGTCGTCGGTGCGCGGGTCGACGACCAGCACCCCGTCCACCCGGTGCTCGGCCCACCAGCGCCGGTAGACCGCGCACTCCTCCTCGACGTCCTCGGCCACCTGGAAGAGCAGCCCGAGGTGCCGCTCGGCCAGCACCTCCTGGATGCCGGAGACCAGTTGCAGGAAGAAGGAGTCCACGCCCAGGGTGTGGGCGGGGCGGGCGAGGACGAAGCCGACCGTGGCCGCGCCCTCCCCGGACAGCGCGCGCGCCGCCGTACTGGGCCGCCAGCCCAGCTGCTCGGCGACCCGGCGCACCCGGTCCCGGGTCACCTCCGACACCCCGGGACGGCCGTTGAGCGCGAAGGAGACCGCGCTCTCGGAGACCCCGGCGCGCCGCGCGATGTCCTTCATCGTCGGCCGGCGCGCGGGCGACCTTTTGTCCGGCATGTTCCTCCATCCCCTTTCTTCGTCTTCTTCGGCGCAGGAGCTAATGCGCTTGAGTGCAGTAAGTCTAAAGCGCATTAGTGCCGCGTGGCCAATTCTCGCCAACTCGTCGCTGACCTGCACTAATGAGGGCCGGATTTCTTTAGTTCGGATGAATGCATTGACTTTATCCGAAGCGGCCGGGCATGGTCCTTCGCGTCACCGCCACCGAGGCCGCAAGGGAGCCGTGTCACCGTGCCCACATCCCGCAGAACCCTCGCCGCAGCCGTCGTCGTCGCCCTCGTCCTGCCGCTGAGCGCCTGCGGCTCGGGAGGCGACGACGGCGGATCGGCCGACGCCTCCGGCAAGATCGAGGGCGACATCACCTTCCAGACCTGGAATCTGCGCGCCAACTTCAAGTCGTACTTCGACTCACTGATCGCCGGCTTCGAGAAGCAGCACCCCGGCACCCATGTGAAGTGGATCGACCAGCCCGCCGAGGGCTACGCCGACAAGATCAGCGCCGACGCGGCCGGCGGCACCCTGCCCGACGTCGTCAACGTCTCCCCGGACCTCGTCGCCCCGCTCGCCAAGGCCGGCCTCGCACTCGACCTCGACAAGTCCGCCGCGAAGTACCGGAAGGAGTACCTGGCCGGAGCCTGGGCCGGTCACCGGATACCGGGCATGACCGGCACCTACGCCTTCCCCTGGTACCTCAACACCGGGCCGCTGTTCTACAACAAGTCCCTGTTCGAGAAGGCCGGCCTCGACCCCGACCAGCCCCCGAGGACGTACGACGACCTCTTCGCCGACGCCCTCCGGATGGCGAAGAAGAGCGACGGCAAGGTCGCCACCCTCGCGAACGTCCCCACCGTCGAGGACTTCGGGCGCTACGGCGTCGAGCTCATGAACAAGCAGGGCACCGCCTTCACCTTCAACGACGCCAAGGGCGTACAACTCCTCACCGAATACAAGGAGTTGTACGACGCCAAGGCCCTCGACCCGCAGGCGCTGACCGCCACGCCCGAGTCCTCCGGGAAGAAGTTCCTCACCCAGGCCGTCGCCATGAACCCCGGCAGCGCCCTCGACCTCGGCAACTTCAAGAAGCAGGCGCCCGGCCTGTACAAGAACATCGGCATCACCGACCAGATCACCAGCACCGGCCACGTCAACATGTACGTCATGGGCGTGATGGTCAACTCCAGGACCAAGCACACCCCGGCCGCCGTCGCCTTCGCGCACTACGTCACCGACGCCCGCAACCAGATGTCCTTCGCCAAGAAGGTCGCCATCTTCCCCAGCACCGCGGGCTCCCTCGACGACCCGTACTTCACCAAGGAGGACGGCAGCGACGAGACGCGGGTGCGGATCGCCGCCGCCAAGTCGCTGAAGAACGCAGTCAATTACACGCCCGTGCTGTTCAGCGAGCAGATGAAGACGGCACTGCGCAACGAGGTCGCCAAGGCGCTCCAGGGCAAGGAGAGCCCGAAAGCGGCTCTCGACAACGCTGTCAAGGCCTGCGACACGCTGCTCAAGCAGCAGGGATAGTGCGCGATGGCCACGTCCGCCGTCTCCCGGATACGGCGTCAACTGCCCTCCAGTCCCTGGCTGTTCGCCGCACCCGGGATGCTGATCACCGGTGCGTTCACCCTGTACCCGTTCCTCTCCACGCTGGCCGACGCCTTCACCGACCGCCGCACCCTCGTCCCGGGCCGTTTCGTGGGCCTCGCCAACTTCCGCGAGCTGCTGCACGACGACATGTTCTGGACCGGCCTGCGCAACAGCACCCTCTACGTCCTCGGAGTCGTCCCCGCACTGGTGATCCTGCCCCTGCTGCTCGCGCTGCTGGTGCGGAAGAACATCCCCGGCATCACCTTCTTCCGGTCCGCCTTCTACACCCCGGTCGTCGCCTCGATCGTGGTGGTCGGGCTCATCTGGGTGTGGCTGCTCGACGAACGCGGCCTGATCAACTCGCTGCTGGAGACCGTCGGGATCGGCCGGGTCGGCTTCCTCAGCGACCAGTGGCTGCTCCTGCTGAGCGCCATGGCCGTCACGGTGTGGAAGGGCCTCGGCTACTACATGATCATCTATCTGGCCGCGCTGGCCGATGTGCCGCGTGAGCTGCACGAGGCCGCAGCCGTGGACGGGGCGGGCGCGGTACGCCGCTTCCTGACGGTCACCGTGCCCGCGGTCCGCTCCACGATGGTCCTGGTCGGGGCACTGTCCTCGGTCGCCGCGTTCAAGGTGTTCTCGGAGGTGTACCTGATGGCGGGCCCGGCCGGCGGGCCGGCGGGCGAGGACACCACGCTCGTGATGCTCGTCCAGCGCACCGGCACCGGCCTGACCGGCCGCGTGGGCTACGCCTCCGCCCTCTCGGTCGTCGTCTTCGCCGTCACCGTCGCTCTGATGCTCCTCGTGCTGCGGGCCGACCGGAGGGACGAGACGTGAGCGTCACCGACGAGAACGGCCGCCGCATCCGGGCGTGGGAACTCGTCCTGCGCTACGTGCTGCTGCTCGCTGTACTCGCCCTGACCGCCGGCCCGTTCCTGTGGCAGCTGTCCACCTCGCTCAAGGGCCCGACGGAGGACGTCTTCAGCTCGCCGCCGAGGTTCCTGCCCAGCCACCCCACCCTGCACAACTATCAGCGGGTCGCGAACACCATCCCGGTGTGGGACTACGCCCTGAACTCCCTCAAGGTCGCCACCGCGAGCGTCGTGACCAACTGCGCCGGTTCGGCCCTGGCCGGCTACGCCCTGGCCCGGCTGCGCTACCGGGGCCGCCGCGTCGCCACCCTCGTCTTCGTCCTGGCGATGCTCGTGCCCGTGGAGGGCATCATCATCGCCCAGTTCACGACGATGCGGGAGCTCGGCCTCAACAACACCCTGATCGGTGTCGTCCTGCCCGGCTGTATCGGCGCCATGAACGTGCTGCTGATGCGCAACGCCTTCCGCAACCTGCCGTACGAGATCGAGGAGGCCGCCTACGTCGACGGCGCCAACGCCTGGCAGCGGTTCCTGCGGATCGCCCTGCCCTCGGTGAAGGGGACCGTCGCGGTCGTGGCGATCCTCGCCTTCATGGGCGCCTGGGACGACTTCCTGTGGCCGCTGATCGTGCTGAGCGACCCCGGCAAGTACACGCTGACCATCGGCCTCAACTACCTGCACGGCACCTTCGCCAATGACGAACGGCTCGTCGCCGCGGGCACAGTCATCGCCGTGGCACCGCTGATCGCGCTCTTCGCCTGTCTCCAGCGGTACTTCTTCCGCGGGGTGGGCGAGGGGGCGGTGAAGGGCTGAACCCACCCGAGTCCGAAGGACCGACACATGTCCCCTGCCGTGCGCTTCGGCGTCAACTACACCCCGAGTGAAGGGTGGTTCCACCACTGGCTCGACTTCGACCTCGACTCCGTACGCGCCGACCTGGACTCCGTCGCCGCGCTGGGCCTCGACCACATCCGGGTCTTCCCGCTGTGGCCGTACTTCCAGCCCAACCGCACACTGATCCGGCCCCGGGCCGTGGAACAGCTCGTACACCTGGTGGACGCGGCCGCCGAACGCGGTCTCGACGTCAACGTGGACGGTCTGCAAGGGCACTTGAGCAGCTTCGACTTCCTGCCCGCCTGGACCCGCACCTGGCACCGGCGCAACCTCTTCACCGACCCGGACGTCCTCGACGGCCAGGCCGCCTACCTGCGCACCCTCGCCGCCGCCCTCGCCGACCGGCCGAACTTCATCGGCATGACCCTCGGCAACGAGGTCAACCAGTTCTCCGCGGGCCCGCATCCCGACCCCGACCGGGCCACGTCCGACGAGATCGACGCATGGCTCGCGCGGATGCTCGCCGCCTGCGAGGACGGCGCCCCCGGCAGGCTGCACCTGCACGCCGAGTACGACGCCACCTGGTACCAGGACGACATGCCGTTCACCCCGGCCCAGGCCGCCCGGCACGGCGCGGTGACGGCCGTGCACTCCTGGGTCTTCGACGGCACCGCCCAGCGCCACGGCCGGACATCCCCGCAGACCGAGCAACACGCCGCCTACCTCGTCGAGTTGAGCAAGGCCTGGGCCGAGGACCCGCACAGGCCCGTATGGCTCCAGGAAGTGGGCGCGCCCGCCCCGCTGATCCCCGCCGAGCACGCGGCCGCGTTCGCCGAGGCGACCATCACCGCCGTACTCGACTGCCCCGACCTGTGGGGCGTCACCTGGTGGTGCTCCCACGACGTGAGCCGCGGCCTCGCCGACTTCCCCGAACTCGAATACGGCCTCGGTCTGTTGACCAACGACCGCAAGCCCAAGGACATCGCACGCGTGCTCGCCGAGGCGGCCTCCACGACGCCGCCGACCGCACGGAGCACAGCCCTCGTCGTGCCGTCCGACCCGGCACGGCGCGCCGGGTGCGCACCCGGCGGACCCGTCTTCGACGCCTACTTCCGGCTCGCCGCCGACGGAGCCCGCCCCACGACCGTCCTCGACACCCGCACGGACGACCAGGACCATCTGGCGGCACGCGGCATCACCGAAGTCGTCACTCCCGAACAGGTACTCCCCACCCCACCAGGAGGCACCCGCTCGTGATCCCCAGCAGACGCACCGTCCTGATCGCCGCCACCGCGGCGGCCTTCCTCCCCGCCCAGGCCATGGCCGCCGAGAAGACGAAGGAGGCCGCAACCCCGCCGTACGCCTCGTACTGGTACCCCGACTCGCTGCCCTCCGGCACCCCCGGCACCGGCATCACCTGGCGCAGCCTGAAGACCTGGAGCGCCGCCGACGACGCCGACCTCGCCTTCAACGCGGCCTCCGTGCCGCTCGCGGCCCGCTTCACCCCGACCCCGGCCAACACCACGGCCCGCTCCGGCCAGGCCCGCGTCCAGGCGCTGGTCTCCTTCGGGCCCACCTCGGCCAACCCCTCCCAGGGCTCGGCCACCGCCGACTACTACACGCTCACCCACTGGGCGTACCTCGACGAGCTGGTGTTCTGGGGCGGCTCGGCCGGCGAGGGCCTGATCCTCGCGCCCAACGCGCCGGTCGTCGACGCCGCACACCGGCACGGCGTGCCCGTCCTCGGCAACATCTTCCTGCCGCCCACCGCCTACGGCGGCCAGTTGCGGTGGACCCGCGACCTGGTGCAGAAGGACTCCGCCGGGCACCACCCGCTGGCCGCGCGACTCGTCGCCGTGGCCGCCGCCTACGGATTCGACGGCTGGTTCGTCAACGCCGAGACCGGCGGCGGGAACACCGCGCTCGGCACCGACATGCTCGGCTTCGTACGGGAACTGAAGTCCCTCGCGGCGGCGAAGGGGCAGCGGGTCACCTGGTACGACGCGATGACCGTGAACGGCACGGTGAGCTGGCAGGGCGCCCTCGACAGCCAGAACCAGGCGTTCTTCCAGGCCGCGGACGACATGTTCGTGGACTTCCGGTGGTCGGCGAGCAGCCTCGCCACGTCGGGGCGGACGGCCGGCCGAGTGGGGCGCAGCCGTTACGAGTTGTGGGCCGGCGTGGACGTCGAGTCCAACGGGTCCAACACGAGCGTGAACTGGGACGCGATCGTGCCGAGCAGCAAGGCGCACATCACCTCGGTCGGCTTCTACCGGCCCGAGTGGACCCGCAACCATCTGCCCGCCTCCCGGACTCCGGCCGACTTCCACGCCTCCGACGACCGCTTCTGGACCGGGCGGTCGCTCGATCCGTCGCAGCCGGACGGCACCGACACCTGGCGGGCGCCCGCCGTCTCGGTGGCGGACCGGTCGACGGTGACCGGGACGCCGTTCGCGAGCACGTTCAACACCGGGCACGGGCTGCGGTGGTACGAGGAGGGGGCGGTCACGTCGGACGCGGCGTGGAACCACCTCGGACTCCAGGACCGGTTGCCTTCACGGCGGTGGGTGGTGCGGACGCGGGGGCAGCGGCCGGCCGTCTCCTTCGATTTCGCGGACGCGTGGCGGGGCGGCAGCAGTGTGCTGGTGGACGGTGAACTGGACGGGCCGGCGGTCCTGGACGTGTATGCGACACGGCTGGCGATCGGTGGTGACACGGTGGTCGAGCTGACCCATCGCATCGACGCGGGCGATGTGAACGTCGAGCTCGCCGTCGCCACCGCCGAGCCGAGCGCGCCGGGTGGGACGCCTCCGTACACGTATCTGCCGGTGAACTCGGGCAACAGCTGGCAGACCGTGACCGTCCCGCTCACAGGCCTCTCCGGGACCGTCCACGCGCTCGGCGTGCGGCTCACCACGACCGACGGCCCGGTGAAGTGGCGCCTGGGCGGGCTCGCCGTCCGGGACACGGTCACCACGCCCGCCGCGCCGGCCGACCTGCGCGTCACCGCCGCGTCCGGAGGGGACCTGCGCCTCGCCTGGGCCGCCGCCCCCGGCGACGTACGTCACTACACGCTGCACCGCCTGCTGCCCGACGGCACCCGCCGCTTCCTCGGCGGCACCTGCCAGCGGGCGTACTACGTTTCCGGGCTCCAGCCCGAACAGGGCGAGCGAGCGGCACGGTTCGAGCTGCGTTCCGTAGGGGAGCTCTACACCTCGTCGGCACCCGTGGCCGTGACCCACCCCTGGTAACCGTCCCCCAGCCTTGGAGCACCCCGCATGCATGACGACCGCAGCCTGGTCGAAGCCCGCCTCAGGCGCGTCCTCGACGAGCGTGTCCGCCCCGCCGTGTACCCCGAGTCCGTGCCGCTGGAGGTCGCGGTGTGGCACGCGCCCGGCGAACCCGTACCCGTCGCCGAGGGCCTCGCGGCCGAGCCCGAGCCGATCGAGGTGGGCGCCCGGTGGGGTGCTCCCTGGGGCACCAGCTGGTTCCGGGTGACCGGGACCGTGCCCGAGGCCTGGGCGGGCAGGACCGTCGAGGCCCTGCTCGACCTCGGCTTCGACGAGAACATGCCCGGCTTCCAGTGCGAGGGCCTGGTCTACCGGCCCGACGGCACCCCGGTGAAGGGCCTCAACCCGCGCAACCAGTGGGTCCGCGTCGGCGCGCCCGTCGAGGGCGGCGAGGAGGTGCGGCTGCACATCGAGGCCGCCTCCAATCCCGTCATCCTCGACTACCACCCGTTCCTGCCGACCCGGCTGGGCGACAAGGAGACCGCGGGCGTCGAACCCCAGTACACCCTCGCCCGCATGGACCTCGCCGTGTTCGACGAGACCGTGTGGCGGCTGGTGACCGACCTGGAGGTGCTCGGCGAGCTGATGGCCGAGCTGCCAGTGGACTCCGTGCGGCGCTGGGAGATCCTGCGCGCGGTGGACCGGGCACTGGACGCGATCGACCTCCAGGACGTGGGCGCGACCGCGCAACAGGCCCGTGCACGGCTGGCGGACGTGCTGGCCGCCCCCGCCGTCCCCTCCGCCCACCGCGTCAGCGCCGTAGGGCACGCGCACATCGACTCGGCGTGGCTGTGGCCGCTGCGCGAGACGGTCCGCAAGGTGGCCCGCACCACCGCCAACATGACCGCCCTGATCGAGGACGAACCGGACTTCGTCTTCGCCATGTCCCAGGCCCAGCAGTGGGCCTGGGTGAAGGAGCACCGGCCCGAGGTCTGGGCGCGGGTGAAGAAGGCGGTGGCGGACGGGCGGTTCGTGCCGGCCGGCGGGATGTGGGTGGAGTCGGACACCAACATGCCGGGCTCGGAGGCGATGGCCCGGCAGTTCGTGCACGGAAAGCGGTTCTTCCTCGACGAGTTCGGCATCGAGAACCAGGAGGCCTGGCTGCCGGACACGTTCGGCTTCGCCGCGGGCCTGCCGCAGATCATCCGGGCCGCCGGTGCCAAGTGGCTGCTGACCCAGAAGATCTCCTGGTCCCGCACGAACACGTTCCCGCACCACACCTTCCAGTGGGAGGGCATCGACGGCACCCGGATCTTCACCCACTTCCCGCCCGTCGACACCTACAACTGCTCCATGAAGGGCAGCGAACTCGCCCACGCCGCCCGGAACTTCAAGGACAAGGGCCGCGCCCGCCACTCCCTGGCACCGACCGGCTGGGGCGACGGGGGCGGCGGCACCACCCGCGAGATGGTCGCCAGGGCGGCCCGCCTGCGTGACCTCGAAGGCTCGCCCACCGTCGTCTGGGAGACCCCCGAGGCGTTCTTCGCCCGGGCGGAGGCCGAATACCCCGACCCGCCGGTCTGGGTCGGCGAGCTCTACCTCGAACTCCACCGCGCCACCCTCACCAGCCAGGCGAAGACCAAGCAGGGCAACCGGCGCAGCGAACACCTCCTGCGCGAGGCCGAACTGTGGGCGGCCACGGCCGCCGTCCGCACCGGATTCCCCTATCCGTACCAGGAGTTGGACCGCATCTGGAAGACGGTCCTGCTGCACCAGTTCCACGACATCCTGCCCGGCTCGTCCATCGCCTGGGTCCACCGCGAGGCCCGGGCCACCTACGAGCGGCTCGCCGGGGAGCTGACCGGGATCATCGACGCGGCCCAGCGCGCCCTGGCCGGCGAGGGCACCACACCGCTCCTCTTCAACGCGGCACCGCACGCCCACCTGGGCGTCCCGGCGGGCGGCGCGGCCACACCGGTCACCGAGGGCCGCACCACGCTCGCACCCCGCGCCGGCGGCGGACACGTCCTGGACAACGGCCTGCTGCGGGTCGGGATCGACGGCCGCGGCCTGGTCGTCTCGGTGTACGACCCCGAGGCGGACCGCGAGACCGTCGCCCCGGGCCGCGCGGCCGGCCTCCTCCAGCTCCACCCCGACTTCCCGAACATGTGGGACGCCTGGGACGTGGACGAGTTCTACCGCCACACGGTCACCGACCTGACCGACACCGACGAGGTGGCCCCCGGCGAGGACGGCACCTCGGTGCGGGTCGTGCGGTCCTTCGGCGCCTCCCGCGTCACCCAGGTGCTGTCGTTGCCGCCGGGGGAGCGGCGGCTGGTCCTCGACACCGAGGTCGACTGGCACGAGACGGAGAAGTTCCTCAAGCTCGCCTTCCCCCTGGACGTGCACGCCGAACGGTACGCCTCGGAGACCCAGTTCGGGCACGTCCACCGCCCCACGCACACCAACACCAGCTGGGAGGCCGCCAAGTTCGAGGCCTGCAACCACCGCTTCGTCCACCTGGAGGAGCCCGGCTGGGGCGTCGCACTTGTCAACGACTCGACGTACGGCCACGACGTGACCCGTACGGTACGCACCGACGGCGACCGGGGTACGACCACCACCGTACGCGCGTCCCTCCTGCGGGCCCCGCGTTTCCCGGACCCCGAGACGGACCAGGGCGTCCACCGTTTCCGGCATGCGCTGGTGCCGGGCGCGTCCATCGGTGACGCGGTGCGCGAGGGATGGCGGATCAATCTGCCCGAGCGGCGGGTGACCGGCGCCGGGGAGGTGGCCCCGCTGGTGACGGTGGACCGGGACGCGGTCGTGATCACGGCGGTCAAGCTGGCCGACGACGGCAGCGGTGACGTGGTGGTCCGGCTGCACGAGGCGCACGGCGGCCGGACCCGGGCCACGCTCACGGCCGGGTTCGAGCCGGCCGGCGTCACCGTGACCGACCTGCTGGAGCGCCCGCTGGCCGACGCGGACGTCCCCGAGCCCGAAGGCCGGGCCGTCAGGCTGACGCTGCGCCCCTTCGAGCTGGTGACGCTCCGGCTGGCCAGGGCCTGACGCCCGGGGTACACCGGTAGGACCTACAGCCGAGGAGGTGCGGTCCCGTGGGCGAGGTGCACGTGTCGGCGCAGGACGAGGAGGTACGGGCGGGGCCGGGCGACGACATCGTGGTCCGGCTGCCCGAGAACGCCACCACCGGATACCGGTGGCACGTCGAGAGCCTCGACGGCGGGCTGGAGGTCGTGGCCGACGACTACGCGCCGCCGGGCGAGATCCTCCCCGGCGCCGGCGGCACGCGCGTGCTGCGGCTGCGGCCGGCCGAGGCCGGCGAGGCACGGCTGGAACTGGTGCTCCAGCAGCCCTGGGGCGACGACGTGGCCGACCGGTACGCCCTGCGCGTCACCGTCGAGTGACGCGCAGGGAGCCGCTGGAAGGGGGCGGCTAGAACAGGTAGATCTCGTGGACGAGGCCGTCCGCCTCCTCGCGGAAGGAGATCGGCCGGCCCGTCTGGCGGGCCTGGGAGGCCAGTGTCGTCAGGGCGGTGAACGCCCAGTCGCCGCCGTTGAAGATCTTCTTCCAGGCGCCGCCCTTGACGTGCAGGTAGGCGTTACGGGTCTGGTTGACGCACCACATGGCGTCGACGACCGCGTTCTGCGTCCAGGTGCCGGTGATCCCGGTGGCGGCCTGGGCCGCCGCGAACGCCTGGAGGTCGCCGCGGAGTTCGGGTGTGATCGTCGGCCGGGCCTCGCCGGCCGCCGTCTGCTCGAACCGGGTCACCATCACGTCACTGGCCGGCTTGCCCGGCGCGGTGAGCGCGCCGCCGTTCAGTCCCACGTCCACGCCCGGCGGGAGCAGAAGGGGCCGGCCGGCCTCGTCCTGCTCCACCGAGGAGCGGACCTCCTGGGTGGTGGGCGGCTGCTGCTGCGGCTGGTCCTTCGGACCGCGGTTCTGCGGGCTCATCTCGTACTCCCCTCTCCCTCTCCCGGTCTCACCAGGCGTAGATCTGCTGGACCGAGCCGTTGTCCTCGTAGATGCCGACCTTGGCGCCGCTCGCCTTGGAGGCGGCGAGTTCGGCGAGCATCGCCGCATCGGTCGCCCCGGCCGTGCCGTTGAGGCTGAGCCAGCCGCGCAGCTCGCCGTACGCCCAGACGTTGGCTTCGGCGTCGTTGCTCCACAGCGCGAGGATGCGCTGGTCGGGCAGCCAGTTGTGGATGACGGTGCCGAGCGCCGCCACGTTGTGCCAGATCTCGATGCCGCACTCGCCGTAGCCGATGCGGAAGAAGCCCTGTTCGCCCCAGCCCGGACCCCAGCTGTTCTTGCCGATCCAGCACTGCTGCGCGTCGTCGTAGCCGATCAGCGTGACGCAGTGCCCGCCCGCGAGGTCACCGGCCCGGTGCCGGTAGACGCCGCCCGCGTAGCTGAAGAAGTCCTGGTAGACCGTGAAGCAGGCGGTGATGGAGCCGTAGGTGGCGATGTTCTCCTTCATCGCCGCCGGGTTGTTGGTGACCGACTGCCAGGAGCGGATCCGCACCAGCCGGTTGGGCCAGTCGGCGTTGAGCTTCGAGGCGTCCTGGTCACCCGCCGTGTAGGGGAAGTACTCCTCGATGGTGATGCCGTGGTCGCGTGCCTGGTCGGCGAGGGGCTCGGGGAACCAGCCGTTGCCGCAGTTCCGGCCGGCCTGGCGGCCGTAGTAGTAGAACGCCTGGGCCTCGGACAGGTCGATCGCGAGGTTGGGCGCCCGGTAGCCGAAGCGCGTGACGTGCTCCATCATGCCCACGGTCCCGAAGGCCACACAGGAACCGCACGCGCCCTGGTTCTTGACCGGGGTCGTGTAGTTCACGCCGCCGATGTTGCGCAGGTCGAACGAGGCGGGCGCGCCCACGGAGTCGGCGGTGGCCGCGAGGGCGGCGGCGATGCTGCTCTGCCGCGCGTTCTCGATGGCGGAGCGGTCGCGCTCCTCGACGGGTACGCCGAGGCGCACCACGCGCTGCTCCTCGGTGAGCGCCGTCATGTTGGTCGTGGTCATGTGCCATGGATTGCCGGCCTGGTCGAGTACCGACCTGAGGTGGTCGAGGTCCAGTGGGTCGTTGACAGGCATGCCGAACCCTCCTTCGTGCTCGATGCGTTGGGCCCGTGCCGGCCGGCGGTGGCGGGCAGGGCGGAGCGGAACGCGGGCGCGTCCGTGAGACCGCGCGGGCAGACGTCGCCGCACGGTGTAGAGCGAAGAGTGAGGAATGAGGAGTGGTGAGACGGTGCCGACCGCACGCGGTGTCGGCTACGCGGGTGGGATCACGTTCTCTGAGAGGCTTTCACAGCAGTACCCCCGGTACCTGAGCGACAGCGTGGCACCCCCCGATGCCCCGCGGCTGTCGACTGTCAGCCAAGCAGAGAACCGGGGGGTCGGGAATACGACGGAATGCGGGTGTCGAAAGGGAGAGACGGCCCTCCCCTTGCACCGCCCGTGGATACGTCGGCTCAGGAACCCAGCTGCGCCCGCAGCCACTCCTCCACCTCGCCCACGTGCGCGGCCGCCGCGGCCCTCGCGGCCTCCGGGTCGCGGGCGGCCAGGGCGCGGTGGATGGCGGCGTGCTCGCGGCGGGTGCGGGCGAAGGCGCCCTCTTCCTGGTAGCCGCGCCAGACGCGGGCGCGGAAGGTGCGGGAGGACAGGCCCTCCAGGATGGCGGCCATGGTCTCGTTGCCGGCGGCGGCCGCGATCTCGCGGTGGAAGGCGAGGTCGTGGGCGAGTATCTCCTCCGGGTCGTCGGTGGCGTTCATCGCCGTCAGGTGCTTCTCGACCTCGGCCAGCTGGTCCGGCGTGATGCGGGCCGCCGCCAGGGCGGTCGCCGTGGACTCCAGGACCCGGCGCACCTCCAGCAGCTCCACCAGGCGCGGGCCCCGGGACAGGTCGGCGACCACCCCGAAGGTCTCCAGCAGGTCACCGGCCTGGAGCTGGGTGACGTAGATCCCGGAGCCGTGCCGGGCCTCCAGGACGCCCAGCACCGTGAGCGCGCGGATCGCCTCGCGCATCGAGCTGCGGGAGATGCCCAGCCGAGCCGCGAGATCGCGCTCGGTGGGCAGCCGCTGGCCCGGCTCGAGGCGGCCCTCGCCGATCATCACCTTGATCTGTTCGATGGCGCGCTGCGTCACCGTGCCCTTCTGCGGGGCCGTCTCGTCCACGCCGTTCCTCCACTCACCACTCACCGGGTGCGCCGCAGTCTAACCACCAGGTTGGTCGGACCACTACGACCCGGAACCCGGAAAATATGCCGCCGGAGGGTGTTCTTCCGGGGAAGTGGTCTGATAAGTATGCGGTCGTCTGCTCGAAGTCGCTCAACGAGGAGCCGTGAAATGCCCGGCAGAGAAGTGTGGAAGCGAAGCAGGTCCCGGATCGTCGGCGCGGTGGCCACAGCCGTCGGCGCCTCGCTCGTGCTCGCCGCCTGCGGCAGCACCAAGGACACCGGCGCCGGGAGCGCCGGGGGAGGCGGCACCGGCAAGGTCGGGGTGATCCTGCCCCTGCTGACCTCGCCGTTCTGGCAGTCGTACAACGACTACGTACCGAAGATGGCCAAGTCCGAGGGCGTCGAGACGCTCAAGACGGTCAATTCCAACAGCGATCCCTCGCAGCAGATCACCGACATCAACAACGAGCTCAACCAGGGCGTCAAGGGCCTGGTCGTCGCCCCGCTGGACAGCGCCGCCATCGAGGCCGGCCTCGACCAGGCCGAACGCAAGGGCGTACCGGTCGTCGCCGTCGACGTCGCGCCCGACAAGGGCAAGGTCGCCATGGTCGTCCGCGCCGACAACGTCGCCTACGGCGAGAAGGCCTGCGACTACCTCGGCGAGCACGTCACCAGCGGCAAGGTCGTGCAGATCATGGGCGACCTCGCCTCGGTCAACGGCCGGGACCGCTCCGAGGCGTTCCGCGCCTGCGTGAAGAAGAAGTACCCGAAGCTGAAGGTCCTGGAGATCCCCGCCAAGTGGGAGTCCGACACGGCCGCCTCGAAGCTCGACACGCTCCTCAACGCCAACCCCGACATCAAGGGCATCTACATGCAGGCCGGCGGCGTCTACCTCGCGCCCACCCTGCAGACCCTGAAGTCCAAGAGCATGCTCAAGGCGGCCGGCCAGAAGGGCCACATCGTCATCGTCTCCAACGACGGCATCCCGCAGGAGTTCGACGCCATCCGCAAGGGCCAGATAGACGCCACCGTCTCCCAGCCGGCCGACGCCTACGCCAAGTACGGCATGTACTACATCAAGGCGGCGATGAAGGGGAAGACGTTCAAGCCCGGCCCGACCGACCACGACTCCACGATCGTCAAGCTGCCCAGCGGCATCCTCGAGGACCAGCTGCCCGCACCCCTGGTCACCAAGGACAACGTCGACGACCCCAAGCTCTGGGGCAACACGGCCAAATGAGCACCCCACTCGTACAGGCGCGGGGCATCGTCAAGCGGTACGGCCCCACCACCGCCCTCGCCGACGGCCGGCTCACCGTACTGCCCGGCGAGTCCCACGCCCTGGTCGGCCGCAACGGCGCCGGCAAGTCCACCCTGGTCAACGTCCTCACCGGCCTCCAGGCACCGGACGAGGGCACGGTCCGCTTCGACGGCGAGCCCGCGCCCCCGCTCGCCGACCGGGACGCCTGGCGCCGCAAGGTCGCCTGCGTCTACCAGAAACCCACGGTCGTACCGGAACTGACGGTCGCCGAGAACCTGTTCATCAACCGGCAGCCCCTTGCCCGCGGTTTCATCAGCTGGCGCAGGCTCAGGGCCGAGGCCGCCGAACTCCTCGGCACCTGGGACGTGCGCGTCGACCCGGAGGCCCGCACCGCCGACCTCAAGGTCGAGGACCGTCAAATGGTGGAGATCGCCCGCGCGTTGAGCTTCGGCGCCCGGTTCATCGTCCTCGACGAACCCACCGCCCAGCTCGACAGCCGTGAGATCGAGCGGCTGTTCACCCGGATGCGCGCCCTCCAGGAATCCGGCGTCACCTTCCTGTTCATCTCCCACCACCTGCAAGAGGTGTACGAGGTCTGCCAGACCGTCACGGTGCTGCGCGACGCCCGCTGGATCGTCACCGCGCCCGTCGCCGACCTGCCCAGGGCGGCGCTGGTGGAGGCGATGGCGGGGGCGGTGACGGGGGAGTCCGCCGAGGGTCACCGGACCGCGCACGCCGCCGCGGCCGCCGAGGGCCCCGTGGTGCTCGACGTGCGCGGGCTCACCTCCGAGACGTACCAGGCAGTCGACCTGACCGTCCGCCGCGGCGAGGTCGTCGGGCTCGCCGGATCCAGCGGCAGCGGCAAGACCGAGCTGGCCGAAGCCCTCGCCGGACTGCGCACGCCGACGGCCGGGACCGCGCGGCTGGAGGAGGGGGACCTCCCCTTCGGCGACGTGCGGGCCACGCTGAAGGCGGGCGTCGGCTGCGTGCCCCGCGACCGGCACGACCAGGGCCTGGTCGCCGGCATGACCATCGGCGACAACACCACCCTCGGCGTCCTGGACCGGCTCGGCCGGTTCGGCTTCGTCGCCCCCGACCGCAAACGCGGTGTCGCCACCGACCTCATCGAACGCCTCGACATCCACGCCGAGGGCCCCGACCAGCCGGTCTCCGACCTGTCCGGCGGCAACGCGCAGAAGGTCGTCATGGCCCGCGCCCTCGCCCGGGACCCCCGGCTGCTCGTACTGATCAACCCCACCGCGGGCGTCGACGTGAAGTCCAAGGAGTCCCTGCTGGCCCGGGTGGACGGCGCCCGGGAGGACGGCACCGCCGTCCTCGTCGTCTCCGACGAACTCGACGACCTGCGCCGCTGCGACCGCGTCCTCGTCCTCTTCCACGGCCGCGTCGTCGCCGAACACCCGGCCGGCTGGCACGACCACGAGCTGATCGCCTCCATCGAAGGAGTGGACCATGGCTGAAACCAAGGCAGCTCCGCCGCTCGCCCCTCTCAGGGCTCCCGACCCGCGTGCCACCAAGGCCGTCCTGCTCCGCCGGGCCCGCGAACTTGCCCTCGTTCCCGCCCTGTTGCTGCTCATGGTGCTCGGCGCGGTGGTCAACGACTCGTTCCTCACCGAGCGCAACCTGATCTCCATCCTCGGCGCGTCCGCCGCGCTGGCCATGGTCGTGCTCGCGGAGTCCCTCGTCCTGATCACCGGCAAGTTCGACCTGTCCCTGGAATCGGTGGTCGGCATCGCGCCCGCCGTGGGGGCCCTTCTGGTGCTGCCGTCCGCGCAGTCCGGCTGGGGCACCGAACTCCCCGCCCCGCTCGCCCTGCTGGCGGTGCTCGTGGTGGGCGCGGCCGTCGGCGCCTTCAACGGCGTCCTGGTCGTCAAGTTCAAGCTCAACGCGTTCATCGTGACGCTGGCGATGCTGATCGTGCTGCGCGGTCTGCTGGTCGGCGCGACCAAGGGCAAGACGCTCTTCGGCATGCCGGACAGCTTCTACTCCCTGGCCACCAGCACCTTCCTCACCGTCCCGCTGTCGGTGTGGCTGGCCGCCGCGGCCTTCGCGATCGCCGGGTTCCTGCTGAAGTACCACCGCGTCGGCCGCGCCCTGTACGCCATCGGCGGCAACCAGGAGGCGGCCAGGGCGGCCGGCATCCGCGTGGAGCGGGTGATGCTCGGCGTGTTCGCCGTCGCCGGGGTCCTCGCCTCGGTCGGCGGGATCATGCAGACCGGGTACGTGGGCGCGATCAGCGCCAACCAGGGCAACAACATGATCTTCACCGTGTTCGCCGCGGCGGTGATCGGCGGCATCAGCCTGGACGGCGGCAAGGGCACCATGTTCGGCGCGCTGACCGGCGTACTCCTCCTCGGCGTCGTGCAGAACCTGCTCACCCTCGCCCAGGTGCCGTCCTTCTGGATCCAGGCCATTTACGGCGCGATCATCCTCGTCGCCCTCATGATCGCCCGCGTGACCACGGGCCGGGCGCAGGACTGACCCCGGCGCCCACGCTCCCCCCGGCCCACCTCACCCCTGACGGAAAGGCCTTCAGTGTCCCCGACCCCCGCCCGTGTCACCGCGGTCGACACCTACGACATCCGCTTCCCCACCTCGCGCGAGCTGGACGGCTCCGACGCGATGAACCCCGACCCCGACTACTCGGCGGCCTATGTGGTGCTGCGCACCGACGCGGCCGACGGGCACGAGGGACACGGGTTCACCTTCACCATCGGGCGGGGCAACGATGTCCAGGTCGCCGCGATCGACGCGCTGCGGGACCACGTGCTCGGCCGCCCCGTCGAGGAGATGTGCGCCGACCCCGGATCGCTCTTCCGGGACCTGATCGGCGACAGCCAGCTGCGCTGGCTCGGCCCCGAGAAGGGCGTGATGCACATGGCGATCGGCGCCGTGGTCAACGCCGTCTGGGACCTCGCCGCCAAACGCGCCGCCAAACCGCTGTGGCAGCTGCTCGCCGACGCCGAACCCGAGTGGCTCGTACGGCAGATCGACTTCCGGTACCTCACCGACGCCCTCACCCCCGAGGAGGCCCTGGACCTCCTGCGCCGGGGCCGGGAGGGCGCGGCCGGGCGCCGGGCCCGCCTCCTGGAGCGCGGCTACCCCGGCTACACCACCTCCGCCGGCTGGCTCGGCTACGACGACGACAAGCTCACCCGGCTCGCCGCCCAGGCGGTCGCCGACGGCTTCACCCAGATCAAGCTGAAGGTCGGCGCCGACCTCGACGACGACGTACGCCGCTGCCGGGTCGCCCGCTCCGTCGTCGGCCCCGGCGTCCGCCTGGCGATCGACGCCAACCAGCGCTGGGACGTCGAGGAGGCGATCCGCTGGACCAAGGCACTCGCCGACTTCGACCCGTACTGGATCGAGGAGCCCACCAGCCCCGACGACGTGCTCGGCCACGCGGCGATCCGCGCCGCCGTGGCCCCGGTCAAGGTCGCCACCGGCGAGCACGTGCAGAACCGGATCGTCTTCAAGCAGCTGCTCCAGGCCGGCGCCCTCGACATCGTGCAGATCGACGCGGCCCGGGTCGCGGGGGTCAACGAGAACCTGGCGATCCTGCTGCTCGCCGCCAAGTTCGGCGTCCCCGTCTGCCCGCACGCGGGCGGCGTGGGCCTGTGCGAACTCGTCCAGCACCTGTCGATGTTCGACTACCTGGCCGTCTCCGGCACCACCGACGACCGGGTCATCGAGTACGTCGACCATCTGCACGAACACTTCCTCGCCCCGGTGGTGATCCGCCAGGGCCACTACACGGCACCCACCGCGCCGGGCTTCTCCGCCGCCCTGCGGCCCGAGTCCATCGCGCGGTACACGTTCCCCGGCGGCACCTTCTGGGCCGCCGACCCCGAGACACGGAAAGGCAAGGCGGCATGAGCGACTTCGAGGGCCTGAAGGCCCTGGTGACCGGCGGCGCCTCCGGCATCGGCCGGGCCACGGCCGAACTCCTCGCCGGGCGCGGCGCCCTGGTGGCGGTGCTCGACCTGGACCCCTCCTCCGTCGACAAGCCGCTGCTCGCCTTCCGCGCCGACGTCACCGACGACGCCTCCGTACGCGCCGCCGTGGACCGGGCGGCCGAGGACCTCGGGGGACTGGACATCCTGGTCAACAACGCCGGTGTCGGCGCCCAGGGCACCGTCGAGGACAACGACGACGAGGAGTGGCGCCGCGTCTTCGACGTCAACGTCCTCGGCATGGTCCGCACCGCCCGCGCCGCCCTCCCGTACCTGCGCCGCTCCCGGCACGCGGCGATCGTCAACACCTGCTCCATCGCGGCCACCGCCGGCCTGCCGCGGCGCGCCCTGTACAGCGCGACCAAGGGCGCCGTGCAGTCGCTCACCCTCGCGATGGCCGCCGACCACGTCCGCGAGGGCATCCGCGTCAACTGCGTCAACCCGGGCACGGCGGACACCCCGTGGATCGGCCGCCTGCTCGACTCCGCCCCCGACCCGGCCGCCGAACGCGCCGCCCTGGAGGCCCGCCAGCCCACCGGCCGCCTGGTCTCGGCCGATGAGGTCGCGGGCGCCATCGCCTACCTGGCGAGCCCCCTGTCCGCCGCCACCACCGGCACCGCCCTCGCCGTCGACGGCGGCATGCAGGGCCTGCGCCTGAGGCCGGTGGGCCAGTGAGGACACTCGGCCGCAGCGACGTGCGGGTCAGCCCGCTGGGCTTCGGCGCCGCCGGGATCAGCAACCTGTTCAGCGCGATCGGCGAGGAGCAGGCGTACGACACGGTGCACACGGCCTGGCGGCACGGCATCCGCTACTTCGACACCGCCCCGCACTACGGCCTCGGCCTGTCCGAACGCCGCCTCGGCGCGGCCCTGAGGGACTTCCCCCGCGCCGACTGCACGGTCTCCACGAAGGTGGGCCGCCGCCTGGAGCCGTCCGACGCGGGCGGCGACGACCTCGGACACGGCTTCGCCGTCCCCGCCACCCACCGCCGCGTCTGGGACTTCAGCGCGGACGGCGTACGGCGCAGCCTCGAGGCCAGCCTGGAACGCCTCGGCCTGGACCGCGTGGACGTCGTCTACCTCCACGACCCCGACGACCACGCCGAGCAGGCCTTCCGCGAGGGCTACCCCGCCCTGGAGAAGCTCCGTGCCGAGGGCGTGGTCGGCGCGATCGGCGCCGGCATGAACCAGGCGGAGATGCTCACCCGCTTCGTCCGCGAGACGGACGTCGACGTGGTGCTGTGCGCGGGCCGGTACACACTCCTCGACCAGGGCGCGGCGGCCGAGCTGCTGCCCGCCGCCGTCGAGCGGGGCGTCTCGGTCGTCGTCGGCGGCGCCTTCAACTCCGGCCTGCTGGCGGACCCGAAGCCCACGGCGACGTACGACTACACCCGGGCCCCGGCCGAGGTGCTGGACCGTGCCCTGCGCATGAACGAGGCCGCCGCCCGGCACGGCACCACCCTGCGGGCCGCCGCGCTCGCCTTCTGCGCCGCGCACCCGGCCGTGGCGAGCGTCCTGGTCGGGGTCCGCTCGGCGGACGAGGCGCGGGACTGCGCGGAGCAGTTCGAGGCACAGGTCCCGGCCGCCTTCTGGCGGGAACTGCGGGACACCGGTCTGCTGCCCGCCGAGGAGCCGTCATGAGGGTCGCCCTGCACACCAAGGTCCGCGCCGACCGCGTAGACGCGTACGAGGCCGCCCACCGCGAGGTCCCCGTCGAGCTGACCGACGCGATCCGCGCCGCCGGTGCCACCTCCTGGACGATCTGGCGCAGCGGCACCGACCTCTTCCACGTCCTGGAGTGCGAGGACTACCCGCGCCTGCTCGCCGAACTGGAGAAGCTGCCGGTCAACGTGGCCTGGCAGGCCCGGATGGCCGAGCTGCTGGACGTCGTGCACGACTACTCGGGGGCGGGCGCGGACGCCGGCCTGCCCGTCGTGTGGGAGCTGCCATGACGGTGGACGCCCACCACCACGTGTGGGACCTGTCGGTCCGCGACCAGGAGTGGATCACCGGCCCGGCCCTTGGGGCGCTGCGCCGCGACTTCCGTGTGCCGGACCTCGAACCCCTGGCCCGCGCGGCGGGCGTCGAGCGCACCGTCCTGGTGCAGACGGTCACCGTCGCGGAGGAGACCCCGGAGTTCCTGGCCCTGGCCGAGGAGCACGACCTGATCGCGGGCGTCGTCGGCTGGACCGACCTCACCCGCCCCGACGTGGCCGGGGAACTGGCCCGCCTGCGCGAGCTGCCCGGCGGCCGGTACCTCAAGGGCATCCGCCACCAGGTCCAGTCCGAGCCCGACCCGCGGTGGCTGCTGCGCCCGGACGTGCGCCGCGGCCTGGCCGCCGTCGCCGAGGCGGGCCTCGCCTACGACCTGATCGTCCTGCCCCACCAGCTCCCGGCCTGCGTCGAGGCGGCCGCGTCGCTCCCCGGCCTCACCTTCGTGCTGGACCACCTCGGCAAGCCGCCCATCGCCTCCGGCGCCCGCGAGCCCTGGGCGTCGGCCCTCCGGTCGCTCGCCGCGCTCCCCAACACCGTCGCCAAACTCTCCGGCCTGCTCACCGAGGCCGGCCCCGCCTCCCGGACCGCCGCGGGCCTGCGCCCGTACACGGACGTCGCCCTGTCCGCCTTCGGCCCCGACCGGCTGATGGCCGGCTCCGACTGGCCCGTGTGCACCCTGGCCGCGACCTACGAGGAGGCGCTCGCCGTGGTGGGGGAGGTGACGGCCGGCCTGAGCGCCTCCGAACGCTCCGCGGTCCTCGGCACCACCGCCACCCGGGTCTATGACCTCTGAGCCACCCCCGCCAGCCGCGTCGGCGGCAGGTACTCCCGCACAAACGTCCGCTCCCAGCACGTGCCCGTCTCCCGCAGCTCCCGCCAGGTGGTGTAGCGGTAGCGGAAGAGACGGGCGCGGACGTGGCGCGGGGGCTCGTCGGGCGGGAAGGGGGAGCGGCGCAGCAGCCTGAGGGTGTCGGGGTCGTTCTCCAGCAGCCGCTCCACCAGACCGCCGAACCACGCCCCCGCGTATCCGGGCGACAGCGCGGCGAACCACATCAGCCAGTCGAGGCGCAGGTGGTAGGGCGCGAACTGGCGCGGCCAGTGTCCGGGATCGCCCGGCTTGCCCTTGAACTCGTACTCCCGCCAGCCCGAGTCCTCCCGCGGTACGGCGTCGAGCGTGCCCTCCACGACCACCTCGTAGCGGATCCGGCTGACGCTGCCGAACGCGCCGTAGGTGTTCACCAGGTGCAGCGGGTCGAAGGAACGGTTCATCACCTGGCTGCGCGAGACCATGTTCACCGCCGGGCGGTAGCTGAGGACCACCAGCAGCGCGGCGACGGCGAGGACCACGACCTCGTACCACAGCGGCGCCGCGGGCACGGACGGCGGACGCGTGGGGAACCGGACCGCCGACAGGGCCACCACGATGGTGATCCAGTTCAGCCACGCGAAGTTGCCGGACAGCACGAGCCACAGCTGGGTGACGATCATCAGGGCGGCGGCGGCCGTGGACACCGGCTGCGGGGCGAACAGCAGCACCGGCACCACCAGTTGGGTGAAGTGGTTGGCGGCCGTCTCCACCCGGTGCAGGGGCCTGGGCAGATGGTGGAAGAACCAGCTCAGCGGGCCCGGCATCGGCTGGGTCTCGTGGTGGTAGTCCAGACAGGTCAGCTTCCGCCAGCAGGCGTCCCCGCGCATCTTGATCAGACCGGCGCCGAACTCCACCCGGAACAGCACCCAGCGCAGCAGGAACAGCACCACGACCGGCGGGGCGACCTCGTCGTTGCCGAGGAGGACGGCCAGGAAGCCGACCTCCAGCAGCAGCGACTCCCAGCCGAACGCGTACCAGGTCTGGCCCACGTTGACGATGGACAGGTACAGCGCCCACGGCACCAGCCACAGCAGCATGCCGCCCCACAGCGGCAGTTGGGAGTCGAGGCTGGCGAGCAGCGCCGCCGAGACGGCACAGCCCGTCCAGGCGCAGACCGCGAAGAGACGGTCCGAGTAGCGCAGATGGAACAGGCTCGGGGCGCGCCGGAACGGCACCCGCTCGACGAACCGGGGGATCGGCAGCATGCCGCGTTCGCCCAGCAGGGCCCGGAACTGAAGGGCCGCGCCGAGGAACGCGACGAGGTACACGGCGGCCAGCGCCCGCTGGAAGACCAGCCGGCTCAGCCAGTACTCGGGTGCGGTGAACCAGTTCACGGCCGTGCCCTCCTCCCTCCACGGCGGACGCCGGAGGTGCCCGTCACTCCGGGTACCGCGCGCTCGCGGTTGCGTAACCCGGACGAGTCCCGCCGGGCGGGCCGCGGGCCGTCTCCGGCGGCACACGGCGACCGATCCCAGCCGTCGCCCCACTCGAAGAATCGGCCGAATCCTGGCAAGGTGGCTCCATGGCTCACCGGGGCGCGAGCGCCCTGTCACTCCCGGACGACTGGACCGCCCATCCGGATCCGATCCTGGCGCTCAACCACATGGGCACCTTCGACTGGGACCTGGACACCGGTCTGTTCCACATGGACGCCCAGGCGCACGAGGTCTTCGACATCCTCCCCGAGGAGTACGACGGCCGTCCGGAGACCCTCGCCAGCCGGGTGCCCCCGCCGGAGGCCGGCCAACTGGACGCCGTGGTGGCCCAGGCCATCAAGGACGGCAGCGAGAACTACGGCGCCTACTTCCGCCTGCGCTGCCGCGACGGCAGCCGGCGCTGGACACACACCCAGGGCTACATCCGGCGCGACGAGACCGGCCGCCCGCGCCGGGTGATCGGCATCGTCCGGGACGCCACCCAGGAGCTGGCGGAGAGCGAGGCCCGCAGTCTGCGCGCCGCCCAGGACGCGGCGGTGCGGCGGCAGACCGGCGTCGTGCAGGTGATCACCGCGGCGCTCTCGCACGCCCGCAGCGTCCAGGACGTCATCGACGTCCTCAAGGACACCCACGGCGTGCGCCACCTCGGCGCGACCAGCCTGGTCATGGGCCTGGTGGAGGCCGGCCGGATCCGGATGGTCGCCGAGGGGCCGGAGGCCGGCATCGTGCCCGGTACCGGCATCACCCGGATCGACGAGCCCTACCCCATGAGCGAGGTCGTACGGACCCTCGTCCCGCGCTTCATCGAGTCCCCGGAGGAGTTCGCCGACGGCTACCCGATCCTGTGGCCGCACATCACCGACCTGAAGATCACCTCCGCCGCCTATCTGCCCCTGATCGCGCAGGCCCGCCCGATCGGCGCGATGGGCCTGCTCTACGGCGACCGGCGCGGCTTCTCCGACGAGGAGCGCACCGTGCTGGTGGCGCTCGGCAGCAGCATCGCCCAGAGCCTCCAGCGGGCCATGCTGTACGAGGAGGAGAAGGACCTCGCCCAGGGCCTCCAGCAGGCGATGCTGCCCCGCACGATTCCCAGCGTGGCCGGGGCGGACGTGGCGGTCCGCTACCGCTCGGCGTCGCTCGGCCGGGACATCGGCGGCGACTGGTACGACCTCATCCCGCTGCCCGGCGGCCGGGTCGGCGCGGTCATCGGTGACGTCCAGGGCCATGACACGCACGCGGCGGCCGTCATGGGCCAGCTGCGCATCGTGCTGCGCGCGTACGCCGCCGAGGGGCACACCCCGGCCACCGTGATGGCCCGCGCCTCCGTCTTCCTGCACGAACTCGACACCGACCGGTTCGCCACCTGCCTGTACGCGGAGGCCGACCTCGCCACCGGCGTGGTCCAGGTGGTCCGGGCCGGCCACATCGACCCGCTGATCCGGCACACCGACGGTTCCTGCCGCCGGGTGTCCGTCGACGGCGGCCTGCCGCTCGGCCTGTCCGCCGAGTTCGGCCGCCTGGAGTACCCGGTGTCCACCGTGGAGCTCGACCCCGGCCAGACCCTGCTGCTGTGCACCGACGGACTCGTCGAACAGCCCGGCGCCGACCTCGACGACGGCCTGCGGACCCTGACCGCGCTCATCGAGTCGGGGCCGGACGACGTGCGCGACCTCGCCGACCGGCTCATCGACGTGGCCGAGGAACGCGGCGGCGACGACGACGTGGCCCTGCTCCTGCTGCGCCGCCGCGGCCGGGACCTCCCGCGCACCGGCGGCCGGCTCCAGCAGCACGTGGCCCCCGGTGACCCCGAGGCCCTCCGGCTCGCCCGGCACATGATCCGCGCCGCGGTCCGCGCCTGGGGCATCGGCGAACGCGCCGACGAGATCGAACTGGTCGCCGACGAACTGATCACCAACGCCCTGATGCACACCGAGGGCTCCGCGATCGTCACCCTGCGGGTCCTCAGCGGCATCGACCGCCGGCTGCGCGTCGAGGTCGAGGACTCCTCCAGCGCGCTGCCCCGCCGCCGCGACGCGGGCGAGTCAGGGGTATCCGGCCGCGGCCTGCTCCTGGTCGACCGCCTCGCCGACGCGTGGGGCGTCGAGGCCCGGGGCGGCGGCAAATGCGTGTGGTGCGAGTTCACGGTCCCGGAGCGGAGCTGACCCTGCGGGTTCCGGATGGCACTCTGGACGTATGCCGGAACTGCCCGAGGTCGAGGCGCTCAAGGACTTCCTGGCCGAGCACCTGGTCGGCCACGAGGTGGTGCGGGTGCTGCCCGTGGCGATCAGTGTCCTGAAGACGTACGAGCCGCCGCTCACCGCTCTCGAGGGCCACGAGGTCACCGCCGTGCGGCGGCACGGCAAGTTCCTCGACATCGCGACGGACGGCGGCCCCCGCCTGGTCACCCACCTGGCCCGCGCCGGCTGGCTCCAGTGGAAGGACCGGCTCCCCGACGGCCCGCCCCGCCCCGGCAAGGGCCCCCTCGCCCTGCGCGTGGCCCTGGAGACCGGCGCGGGCTTCGACCTCACCGAGGCCGGCACGCAGAAGCGCCTCGCGGTGTACGTCGTGCACGATCCGCGGGAGGTCCCGGGCATCGCCCGCCTCGGCCCGGACCCGCTCGCCGACGACTTCGACGCCGGCCGACTCGCCGCCCTGCTGAAGGACGAACGGCGACAGCTGAAGGGCGCCCTGCGCGACCAGAGCCTCATCGCGGGCGTCGGCAACGCCTACAGCGACGAGATCCTGCACGCGGCGCGCATGTCCCCGTTCAAGCTCGCCGCCTCCCTGACCCCGGACGAGGTGCGCACCCTGCACACGGCCCTGCGCACCACCCTCACCGAGGCCGTCGAACGCTCCCGGGGTCTGGCCGCCGGCCGGCTGAAGGCGGAGAAGAAGAGCGGCCTGAGGGTGCACGGCCGCACCGGGGAGCCCTGCCCGGTCTGCGGTGACACCATCCGCGAGGTCTCCTTCAGCGACTCCTCGCTCCAGTACTGCCCCACCTGCCAGACGGGCGGCAAGCCACTCGCGGACCGCAGGATGTCACGGCTGCTGAAGTAGCCGCCCGCACAGGCCCTACCCGGCGTCCAGCGTCAGCAGCTTCTCGCCCGCGGCGGTGCGCACCTCGTAGGTGGCGACCTCGCCCGTGTGCATCGAGGAGCCGCCCTCGACGGTGGCCATGGCGGCGCCGTGGCCGGCCTGGGCCCAGCTGGTGATGACCTGCTCCGAGCCGTCGCGGCCGACGGCGACGAGGCGGCAGGAGCGGGAGCCGACGCCGTCCTTGATCTTCAGCTGCACGTCGCTGCCGTGCTCCTCGTCCTTGACCGTGACCTGGGCCCACACCTGCGAGTGCGCGTCGGTCGCCGCCATGACCTGCGCCGTGGCGCCGTCGGTGCCGCTCGCGTGGCCCGCGTACATGGCGATTGAGGGACCGGCCACGGCGAACACCACCGAGGCGGCCAGACCGTACAGGAAGCGCCGGCGGCCGGCCCGCCGCCGGGTGGACACCGCGGCCAGCAGGCCGTCCAGCATCCGGGGTCCGGGCTGCGCCATGGGATGCACGAACCGCGGGGTCGCCCGCCGGTACAGCAGCAACTGCCGGGCGGCGGGCCCAAATTCGGTCACGTGTGCCGCGCACTGGGGGCACTCCATGAGGTGGTCCTCGAAGCGGAAAGCCTCCGCCTCGTCGAGCACGCCGAGCGCATAAGCGCCGACGTCGCGATGCCGTTCCAGGGACCTCATGCCGAATCCTCATGCCGATGGGTGCGGGTGGGGTTACTCCTTGCTCCCACCCGTACGCACCGGACAGAGGAATCACTCAAGGCGCGTACAGAATCGTAACCAACGGATTCGTAACGGCCGGGCACGCGGATTGGTCCGTCTTCGAAAAAAGTCAGAAGAGGTGGATGGCGAGGTGTCCGAGCGGCAGCCCGAGCTGCCACGCGGGCGTCCAGACCTTCGGTCCGTCGTCCTCCCCGATCACCGGCCCGCCGCCCGGCACCGCGTCCAGATCGGGCGCGAGCAGCTCGGTCTCCTCCAGCCACCGCCAGGCCTCCACGGCCAGCGCCAGGTCCGGCGAGGGGGCGTCCGCCCCGGCCGTCTCGGCGGCGAGCTGCGCCATGCGCTCGCGCACCCAGTCCTGCCACGGCTGGTCGTACGCCGTCAGCGACAGCCAGGTCTCCAGCTGGGAGACGACCCGGATGCCGGAGAGCTCGCCGTCGGTGTCGGACAGGAAGATGGTCAGCGCCAGCGCGTCCCGGCCGGCCCGGAACTCGAAGGACGTCGGCGGCATCAGGTCACCGGTCCGCAGCAGCTCGTCGGCGATGTACTCGGCGTACAGCCAAGCCATCGGGACGGTCAGTTCACCGCCGCCGGCGCCGGGCGTGCCCTCTTGGCCTCTGTGCAGCATCCCTTCCTGCCTTCCTCCGGTACGTGCGGAACGTGCGCGCGTCGCCCGAACCCCCAGTCCGGAACACGGATGAAGACAGCTGATTGCTCAACCGGGGTCCGCAGCAAGGCGCTTTGCGAAGGCTTTGCCCCGAGGAGGTTTCATCGCAGGTCGGCCGCGTAACCCGGAAGCACCCGGCGCAGGGCGCGCAGCGCGTAGTACGCGCGGGATTTCACGGTACCGGGTGGAATCCCCAGGGCTGCCGCGGCCTCCGCAACACTCGCCCCGTGGAAGTACACGAGCACCAGGACTTCACGGTGCTCCGGAGTGAGTGTCTTCACAGCCTCGCGCACATCGAGCATCGCGGCCGCCCGCTCGGCGTGGTCGCCGATCACCCGGGCGTTCTCCAGCACCGCGTCGCCGACCTCCGGCGGCCGTGCCTGCCGGGCCCGGCGGGCGTCGATGGCGAGCCGCCGGCCCACGGTCAGCAGCCAGGGCCGTACGGAGTCGAAGTCGTCCGCGCGCAGCGCCTCTGGATGCTGCCAGGCGCGTACCAGCGTCTCCTGCACGAGATCCTCGGCGCGCTGCCGGTCCCCGTCGCACAGCCTCAGCAGCAGCGCGAAGAGCGGTCGGCCGTGCTCGCGCTGGAGCGCGGCGAGCTCGTGCTCGGCGGTCGTCGTCCCGGTGGGCAGGGTGGTTCCGGCCGTCATGGCCGTATGGCACCGCAGGGCCCGGCCCGGGGACAGGGGATGCACGGGGATCTGCGACGGACGGTCGATCGCGTCGACGAACGGTTCGACGAACGGTCCGCTCCGCTGCCTTCATGACACCGGACGGGTCAATGAGGACGCCGGGACTGTTTGCGATGCCATCAAGTTTCGTACCTATTTATCAGTAAATGCGATAACCGTGGGGTGAGCTGATGATCGCACTCAGGCGGCAGGTGGCCCTGGCCCTGACCGCAGTCCTCGCCGGGGGCGCCGCCTGCCAGGCCCAGATGCGGCACGAGCTGAGCCTGCCGGGCCCGCCGGGCCTGTCGGCACGGCCGGGACGGCCGGCGCCGCCCGCCGTCGGGCCCGGCTTCACCCTGGTCGCCTCCGGCGCCGTCCTGCCGGACGCCGCCGCCGTCGACCGGGCCGGCTTCGACGCCCGTGGCACCGGGCACGACTTCCGCCCGATGCTGGCCGGTTCCCAAGGCGCCGTCTCCACGGCCGACCTGGCCCTGTGTCACCTGGATACCGTGCAGTCCGCGAAGCCCGGCACCGGCGGACGTCCCGCCGCCGAGTACCCGCCGGAGCTGGCCGAGGCGCTCGTCGCCACCGGTTACGACAGTTGCTCCACCGCCGGCCGGGCCCCCGACGGCGGCCCCGCCGCCGTCCGGCGCACCCTGGACGCCATGGACAGGGCGGGCCTGCGCCATACCGGGACCGCACGCACCGAGGCCGAGGCGCGCACCCTCACGATCCTGCGCGCGGGCCCGGCGAAGGTCGCGCACCTCGCGTACACGGACGCCACCGACGGCGTCCGGACGCCCCCGGGACAGCCCTGGGCCGCCAACCTGATCGACGAGGACCGCGTCCTCGCCGACGCCCGCGCCGCCCGGCGGGCCGGCGCCGACGTGGTCGTCGTCTCCCTGCACTGGGGCACCGAAGGACAGGACGCCCCCGACCGGCGGCAGCTCACCCTCGCCGACCGGCTCACCGCCGCGCGCACGGGACGCCGCCCGGACATCGACCTCGTCCTCGGCACCGGCGCCCACGTCCCGCAGGCCTATGAGAAGGTCAACGGCACCTGGGTGGCCTACGGCCTGGGCGACCAGATCACCGGCGTCCCGCCGGACGACAGGAGCGCCCGCAACCGGAGCGGCAACGAGTCCACCCTCGGCCGCTTCACCTTCACCCCGCCGGCCCGTCCCGGCGGCCGCTGGGAGGTCACCCGCGCCGAGTTCGTCCCGCAGATGTACGACCTCGACGCCGGCCGGGTGGTCGACCTCGGCCAGGCGATCGCCGGCGGCGCCGACCTGGCCGGCGTGCGCGACGAGATCCGCGACACGGTGCTCGCCCGCGGCGCGGCGAAGGACGGCCTGCTGATGGCCCGGTGACACCGCGAGCGCCGGCCCGCCCTATCCCTCGGCGGGAGTACGCCTCGCCAGCGCCGACCGCCGGTACGAGTAGCCGAAGTAGATCACGCAGCCCACCACGAACCACACGGCGAACCGCACCCACGTCTGCCACGCGAGGAACGTGATCAGCCAGATCGAGAAGACGACCCCCAGCGCCGGCACGAACGGCATCCACGGGGTGCGGAAGCCGCGCGGCAGGTCCGGCTGCCGGTAGCGCAGCACGATGACCGCGGTGCACACCACCACGAACGCCAGCAGGATGCCGATGTTGGTCAGCTCCGCCGCCTCCCCGATCGGGACGAACCCGGCGATCAGGGCCGACGCCGCCCCGACGATCCACGTGACCCGGGTCGGCACGTGCCGCGTCGGGTGCGTCTTGGCGAACCACTGGGGCAGCAGCCCGTCGCGGGACATGGAGAACCAGACCCGGGTGACACCCAGCATGAAGGTGAACATCACCGTGAGGATGCCGATGATCGCGCCCACCGCGATCACGTCCGCGAGCCCGCGCAGCCCCACCGACTTGAACGCCGAGGAGAAGCCGCTCTCCGGGTCGATGTCCTTGTAGTTCTGCATGCCGGTCAGCACCAGGCAGGCCGCGACGTACAGGACCATCGAGATCGCCAGCGAGTAGATGATCGCCTTCGGCATGTGCCGCTGGGCGTCCCGCGACTCCTCGGCCGCCGTCGACATCGCGTCGTAGCCGAAGACCGCGAAGAACACGGTCGCCGCGCCGGTGAACGCCCCGCTGATCCCGAACGGGAAGAACGGATGGTAGTTCGCGGAGTTGATGTGGAACACGCCGACGCCGATCACCACCAGCACCACCAGTACCTTCAGCGCCACCACGAACGTCTCGAAGCGGGCCGCGCTGCGGATGCCCTGGGTCAGCAGCCAGGCGATGAGCAGGCACAGGATCGCGGCGAACAGGTCGACCCGGTGCCCGGACCCGGTGCCCGGCGCTCCCAGCATCCAGGCGGGCAGGTGCGCGCCCAACTCCTCCACCAGGAACCCGAAGTACCCGGAGATGCCGATCGCGACCACCGCCACGATCGCGGTGTACTCCAGCAGCAGGTCCCAGCCGATGAACCAGCCCGCGAACTCGCCGAGCACCGCGTAACCGTAGGTGTAGGCGGAGCCCGCCTTCGGGATCAGCCCCGCGAACTCGGCGTACGACAGGGCGGCGCAGGCGCTGGCGACACCGGCGATCAGGAAGGAGACCACCACCGCGGGTCCCGCCGTGCCGTTGGCCACCGTGCCGGCCAGGGTGAAGATGCCCGCGCCGATGATGCCGCCCACGCCGATCGCGGTGAGCTGCCACAGGCCGAGCGATCTGTCGAGACGGGGCCCCTCACCGAGCTCGGTCTCCTCGATGTGTTCGATGGGTTTGCGACGGAGAATGCCTTCACCCGCGCGGAGCCTGGCCATGCGCCTCACCTCTTCGCCCACCGTAACGGCTGACGCTGGATCATGATGGCTCAGTGGCGCGCGGGAGTGAACCCCCCGCGCACGGATACGTCGGGACCGGCCCACGCCGGCGTCCAGACCCTGCCCCGCGGACGGCCGGGCCGCCGGGCGGCCAGATGGGCGCGCAGCGCGGCCAGCCCGGGGTGCGGGCCGGCGGCGGCCCACAGCAGGGAGTGCGGGTAGACGGGAGTCGGGTCGCGCAGCGGGATGCGTCGGAGGTCGTGCTCGGCGGGCCAGGTCAGACGGGTCCGCTCGCCGACGAGGGTGGCCGGCGCGGCGGAGCCGGCGAGCGCGTCGAGCACCGCCCCGGTGAAGTTGGGGCCCGCGGAGTCGATGGTGAGGCCGAACTCGGCGGCGAGGGACGCGTAGTAGGCGGCCCACTCGGTGCCCTCCACGATCCCCGGCATCCAGATCCGGTGCCCGGCCAGCTCCCCGGGCGTGGCCGAGCGCAGGCCGGCCAGGGCGTGCCCCGGGCCGGTGAGCAGCTGGATCGGCTCGTCGTACACCCGGGCGGCGGCCACACCGCTGGGCAGTGGCCGGCCGGGCATGGTGACGGCGCGGAAGGACGCGTCGATCGCGCCGGAGCGCAGGGCCGTGAGCGCCGAGTCCACGTCGAAGAGCGTGACGACGTCGAGGGCGATGTCCGGGTGCGCCTCGTGGAAGCCGCGCAGCAGCTCGGCGGGGGCGAGCCGTGAGCCGATCACATCGACCCGCAGGGCGCGTCGCCCCGGCCGCACGGAGGCGGCGGCCCGTTCCTCGGCCAGCAGCAGCTCGCGGGCGTGCGGCAGGAAGGCCTGGCCGTCGACGGTCAGGGCGGCGCCCCGGGCGGTCCGGGTGAACAGCCGCACGCCGAGCTCCCTCTCCAGCGCGGCGATCCGCTTGGAGACGGCCTGCTGGGTGACCGCGAGCACCGCCGCCGCCTCCTGGAACTGCCCCGAGTCGGCCACGGCGACGACAGTGCGCACGGCTTTGAGATCCACGTCGTCACCGTACAACCCATGGTTGTGACGGGTGGCCCCGGAAGTTGTTTGCACCGGCGGCCACCTGGACGTTTTCATGTCCCGGGGCAACGGGGAGGTCGTACATGGGACGGCGGTTCGGGTGGCTGTGGGCCGCGTACTCGGTGAGTGCGCTGGGCACGTATCTGGCCTTCGACGCGTTCTCGGTGATCGCGGTCCTGGCGCTGCACGCCGGGTCCGCCGAGGTGGCGCTGCTCGCGGCGACCGGGCCGGCCGTGGGCGCCGTACTGGCGGTGCCGCTCGGGCCGTGGGTGGAGTTCCGGCGCAAGCGGCCGGTGATGATGGGGATGGACCTGGTCAGGTTCGCCGCGCTGCTGACGATCCCCGCCGCCTACGCGCTCGGCGGGCTCGGCCTCGGTCAGCTGCTGTTCGTCTCCATGATCGTCGCGGCCGCCGACATCACCTTCAACGCGGCCTCCGGCGCGTTCGTGAAGAGCCTCGTACCGGCCGACCGGCTGCTCACCGCGAACGCCCGGTTCGAGTCCGCGAACTGGACCGCCCTGGTCCTCGGACCGCCCCTCGGCGGCGCCGCGATCGGCCTGTTCGGCCCGGTCACGACGGTGGTGGCCAATGCGGTCAGCTTTCTGCTGTCGGCGCTCGGCATCCGGGCCGCCGGCGACGGCGAGCCACGCCCCGAGCGCAAGAACGCGCAACGCCTGCGGGCCGCCGACCTGCTCGACGGCTGGCGGCACATCCTCTCCAGCCCGGACCTGCGGCCGCTGTTCTTCAACAACCTCGCGGCCAACGCCCTGATCATGGTCGCCGCCCCACCGCTGGCCGTCCTCATGCTCGGCCCGCTCGGCTTCACCCCCTGGCAGTACGGCCTCGCCTTCGCCGTGCCCTGCCTCGGCGGCCTCCTCGGCTCCCGGCTGGCCCGCCCACTCGTGGCCCGCCACGGACAGCGGCGGGTGCTGCGCACCGCGGCCACCCTGCGCGCGGTCTGGCCCCTCGGACTGGCCTTCGTCCGGCCCGGGCTGCCCGGACTGCTGCTGGTGATGGTCCTGGAGCTCGGGGTGATCACCTGCTCGGCCGTCTACAGCCCGGTGTACGCCACCCGCCGCCTGGAGTGCACCCCGGACGACCGGGTCGTCCGCACCCTGTCCGCCTGGTCGGTCACCGGCAAGGCCACCACCGCCGCCCTGACCGCGCTGTGGGGCCTGCTGGCCGCCCTCACCGGCCCGCGCACCGCCATCGCCCTAGCCGGCGTCCTGCTGCTCGCGACCCCGCCGCTGCTGTGGCGAGGACCCCGAGAGCCCCAGAAGCCCCGAGAGGCTACGGAACGACCGTCACCGGCCACCGCCCCGCCTTCACCAGCCGGATCGCCACCGAGCCGATGATGCGGTGGCCGGCCTGCTCCGAGGCGCCGACGACCACGGCGTCGGCCTTGAGGTCGTCCGCCGCCTTCACCAGGCCGTTGAAGGGGTCGCCGCGGAAGGTGTGGAACTCCCAGCGGACGTCGTAGATGCCCTTGACGCGCTCCGCCGCCTCCCGGATCTGGGCGACCAGGTCCTCGGCGATCTCGTCGGTCGTCTCCGACACCGGCACCCCGAGGGCCGCGCCCGCGGCCATCACCGGCTGTACGTACACGACCGCGAGCAGGGCGTGCTGCCGCCGCGCGAGACCGCCCGCGTAGGCGGCGGCCCTGAACGAGGACTCGGAGCCGTCCACGCCGACGACGATGACCTTCGGCCCGTCCGTGCCCCGCTCGAACTGGTGGGAGTGCTGTTCCGTCACGGCTGCGAGGTTATCGGAACCCGTGTGGCGCGCCGGTGCCGGAGTCCGGTGCCGGGCCCGCGGTCAGGGGGTCCCGCGTTCGGCCGGACACGGCTGGTCCGGGCGAGTGCTTTCGTGCCGCCGCACCGGTGTCGTCGTGGTGCGCCGACGGCGGCCGGGCGACTGATGAGTCATGACGAAGGACCAGTTGCTCACGCGCCGCCAGGCTCTCCTCGCCGGCGCCGCCGCCGTGGGGGCCGCGGGGACGGCCGGACTGTTCATCGCGGGGACGGGCGGGGAGGAACCCGTACGGGCCGGTGCCGGTCCCGCCGCCGGCCCGCAGGCGCGCGCCGCGCTCAAGCCGTCCGCCTACCGCCTCCAGCCGCTGACCGGGGACGCGCCGCCGCGCACCCGCCCCGGACGGCTCGCGGTGCGCAGCGAACCCATCATGGAGTTCCCCGTCCGCGGCCGGTCCATGGTGCTGACCTTCGACGACGGACCGGACCCCCACTACACCCCGCACATCCTGGACACGCTGGCGAAGTACGACGTCCGCGCGATGTTCTTCGTGTGCGGCGAGATGGCCGCCGCCCACAAGGAACTGCTGGCGCGGATGGCCGGCGCCGGGCACATCGTGGGCAACCACACCTGGACCCATCCGCAGCTCACCCAGCTGAAGCGGGCGGAGATCCGGGACGAGATGGAGCGCACCAGCGACGTCATCGAGGACGCCTACGGCGAGCCTCCCCAGTGGTTCCGCGCCCCCTACGGTGCCTGGAACCGCGCGGCCTTCCAGCTGGGGGCCGAGATGGGCATGGAGCCGCTGGCCTGGACGGTCGACAGCCTCGACTGGACGACCCCCGGCACCCGCACCGTCGTCGACCGGGTCGAGAGCGGCGCCGGTCCCGGCGTCGTGGTCCTCTCCCACGACGCCGGGGGCGACCGCTCGCAGAGCGTCCAGGCGCTGCGCACGTACCTGCCGTACCTCCTGGACTCCGGCTACCACATCACCGTCCCGCGCCGGCGCCGCGTCTGACCGGACGCGCCGAAGGCGCTCAGCGGACCTCGGTCAGGCGGGCGAACACGACGACATTGCCGTCGTAGCCGTTCTGCTTCGAGAAACCTCCGCCGCACGTGATGACCCTGAGTTCCGGTGTGCCCTTCGACGCGTAGACCCGGTCACCGGGGAAGTCCTTCTTCGCGAAGACCTCGACGCCGTAGATCTCGAACACCGCGATCTTTCCGTCCTGGCGGGCCACCTCGATCCGGTTGCCCTTCTTCAGGGCCCCGAGCCCGTAGAACACGGCGGGGCCCTGCTGGTTGTCGACGTGGCCGACGACGACGGCCGTGCCCTTCTCACCGGGGGACACCGCACCGGTGAACCAGCCGGCCAGGTTGGGGTTGTCCGGGGGCGGTGCGCCGACCCAGCCATCCGAGTCCAGACCGACCGGGACGACCGGGGCGTCGACCTGGATCGCGGGGATCCGCACCCGGTCGACCACGGAGAACGCCAGCGGGGCGGGGGAGTCCGCGAAGGCGCCCGCGCCGGCCCCGCTGTCCGCGGCCGCGGCCGACGCGGGCTGCGGCGGACCCGTGTCGAACTCTCCCGAGCCGTTGCGGATCAGCGCCAGACCGGTCAGCAGAACCAGCGCTATCACGCCCCAGGGGGCGCGCCTCTTCCGCCGCGCCTCCTCTTCGGCCAGTGCGGCCGGGTCGGACGCAGACATTCGCCAACCTCTCTCGACACGGCCGTAACCACGTCCCTCGCGCATGGGAAAACGCTAAGTCCCCCGGGCACGCCCGGCGACGGGGCCGCGGGCGAACGGGTGGCCCGAACGGATGGGCCGTGAGCCATCCGAGTTGCCGTTCCGAGAAATTTTCTGATGGCCCGTGACCTGCACAATTATCCGATGGTGCGCTTTTCTCGGGGGGTGCTGTCTCACCCGGACGGACCATTCTCGACATGCGGGCGTGTTCCGCGCGCCTCAGGGTCTATGCGGGAGGTGCTTTCTCGCCGATCGTCCGGGGACGGACCCCGGAACGCCTCCCGCGGAGGATCACATGCGCAACTCTCGTGCCCTGGCGGCCGCGTGCACAGCGGTCGCCGTCCTAGGGCTCACCGCCCCCGTGGCCGTCGCGGACGGCATGGGCAACGGAGGCGTGACGAGCAACAACGACCTGGGCGGTGTGAGCGGTGTGGTCATCGACCCGTTCGCCGGCCAGGGGCGTAACAACGTCGGCGGTCAGGGACGTGACGGCTTCGGCAACCACGGCCGCGACCACTTCGGCGGTCAGCGGCACAACAACATCCCGGGCAATGGGAATTTCCCGGGCAACGGCAATTTCCCGGGGAACGGGAACTTCTCCGGCAACCTCACCGGAAACGGCGTCCTTTCGAGCAACGGCGTCTTCCCGGGCACGGGCAGCCTCCAGGGCACGGGCAGCCTCCAGGGCATCGGCACCGTCCCGGGCGCCGGGAACAATTTCGGCACGCGCAACATCGTCGCCTCGCCCAGCGCGGTGGCCCCCGGCGGACGGCTCACCGTCACGGTCGACGGGTGCAACGGCGGAACCATGACCTCGCCCGCCTTCGGCAGCGCCACGCTGACGGCGATCGGCAACAACGTCTCGAGGGGCATCGCGACGGTCAACAGCGGCACCCGCCCCGGCGCGGACGAGATCAGGGTCAACTGCAACGGCCGTACCCTCACCAACCCGACGGCTTTCACCGTGATCGGCGGCGTGCTGGGCGGAGTCGGCGGCAGCTCCTCCTCCGGGGCGACGGCGGCCGACATGGCCATCGGCGGCGCGCTGGTCGGCGCGGCCGTGATCGGCGGAGGCGTGTACGTGCTGCGCAGACGCCACGAGAAGCGGATCTGACCAGGCGCCCCCCGGCACGGGCCGGGATCCGGCTTGACGGGCTTTCGCCCCGGCTCCCTCGGGAGTCCGGGGCGAAAGCCCGTCAGGTCATCCCCTGATGTTCGGGAAGAGGTTCAGGAACGGCTCCGCCGATGCCGCGATGCCCCGGCTGTAGGGCGCGTCGAAGTCCCAGATCAGGAAGAGCAGGAAGGCGATCAGCGCGGAGAACAGTCCGGCGAGGATCAGTTCGCGTGTCGTACGTCTGATCTGCAACGCGAACACCATGCAGATGGTGATCACGGCGCCGGTCAGGAGCCCGAACCAGACCACGCCCGGCATGGTCGACCCGGTCGAGTCCGCCCGGGCGTTGCGCGCCTGGTCGGCGGCGGCCACCTGGTCGACGAGCGGCTGGTAGGCCTGCGCCTGGAAGTCGGTCCTGGGTTCGTAGTCCGTGACGTCCTCGCGGACGCGCCGCAGCAGCTCGGTGCCGCGCGCGGTGACGCGGCCGTGGTCGGACATGGTCTTCCACTCGGTGGTGACGACGTGTCCGACATAGGCGTTGACATCGGCCCGAATGCGGTCACGGACGTCGGGCGGATAGACCCGGACCCGCTCGGAGACCTCGTGCAGTGCCTGGGCCTCCGCCTGCACGTGGTCCTGGGCGGTGCTGCGGGCCTCCCACACCCCGGCGATGGCCAGGCCCAGCACGATGGCGTACACGACGCCGATCCACATCGTCATGTACTCGATGACGTCGGGGGTGTCGTTGGGGTCCTCGTCCTCCGGTGCCCGGCGGTGCCGTACCAGGGTGATGACGACCACCACGACGCACGCGGCCAGCATCGCGAGGGCGAGAACAAGCCATTCCGACAATGGACTCCTCCAGGGGTTCGGCGCGTCAACGCGGGCGCAGCGCGGCTACGGCGACCACCGCGGGCACGGTGATGAGCAGGACGTAGGTGACGGGGGACGTGCCGCCGTGCGACGGGTGGTGGGGCGGCTGCGGCTGGTACCGCGGATAGCTCACCGGGGTCGGTGAGGGGTGCGGGGTGGGCTTGGGTGACGGCTTCGGCTTCGGTGGTGGGGGTGGCGGGGGTGGTGGGGGTGTGGGTGTGGGCTTCGGTGGGGGTGGCGGTGGCGCCGGGGCGGGAGGTGGCGGCTTCGGCTTCGGCTTGGGGGCCGGGGCCGGAGTGGGCTTCGGCGGGGGCGGGGGCGGGGGCGGTTTGGGCGTGGGGGTGGGTGGCGCAGGCGTCGGGGCCGGCGTCGGGCAGGGCGGGGGAGTGGGCGTAGGGCAGGCCGGGGGCGTCGGCCAGGAGGCTCCGGCGACGGCCACCGCCCACGTGCCGTCCGGGCCCGCCGAGGCGGACGCGCAGGCGTCGGCCGCCGCCGTGCCGACCGGACAGCCCACGAGGCCCCAGGTCAGCGCCGCAAGAGCCAACATCCTTGCGGCGCAGGCGAGTCGGGTCGGTTCGGGTCCATGCACGACGGAGATCATGAGGCGTCGCGGGGCCCCATAAGCCGGAGAGCGGGTCGATTGGCCCGAAGGAGGGACAAACGACCCGGGACGGTTTGTTCGCCGATGTCGGCGGACGTGGACGAGGCGCACACGTGTACGGGGAGGGGCGCGGGGGGAACGCGGGGGTGACGCGCGAGTCACGAACCAGGCAGGCACAGAGTTCCGAAAGAAATTTGTGCGCCCGTTGAACACTTCCGCCGCTCCCGTCCGTACCCAATGTCGTGCGGCGGCGCAGCAGGCGCTGCAATATCCAGGCGATTATGGGGAGTTAGCGATGAAGACCTCCTGGCGGAGCGCCTCACTGGTGGCGACAGCCGCGTCGGTGCTGGTGCTTACGACGGCGTGCGGTCAGGACAGTTCCACGACCCCGTCGTCGGCGGCCCAGAACGTCGGCGCCACGGCCCCGGCGACGTCTGGCGGCGTCGGTGCCGGTACGGGTACGGGTACCGGGACCGGTACGGGCACCGGCGCGGGCAACGGTTACGGCGCCGACGGGCAGCAGAGCAGCGCTTCCCCCGCCGCGGTGGAGCCCGCGGGCAAGCTGACGGTCGCCGGCAACCCCGACCTCGGCAAGGTCCTGACCGACGGTGCCGGCCTCACCCTCTACCGTTTCGACAAGGACACCGCCAACCCGCCCAAGTCGAACTGCGAAGGCGACTGCGCCACCACCTGGCCGCCGGTCCCCGCGGACGATGCCTCGGCCGGCGCCGGCATCGACAAGTCGCAGCTGGGCGAGGTCACCCGCCCCGACGGCACCAAGCAGCTGACCATCGGCGGCTGGCCCGCCTACCGTTACGCCAAGGACGTCAACGCCGGTGACGTCAACGGCCAGGGTGTGGGCGGCAAGTGGTTCGCGCTGGCCCCCGACGGCAAGAAGGCGACCCTCTCGTCCCTGCCCGGCCTGTCCGTGCGCAAGGACGCCAAGCTCGGCGACATCATCGTCGACAAGAACGGCATGACGGTCTACCGCTTCATCAAGGACAAGGCGTGGCCCAAGCCCGTCTCGAACTGCACCGGAGCCTGCCTGGAGAAGTGGCCGGCCGTGGCGGAGGTCAACGCCAATGACACCAAGGGTGTCGAGAAGAAGGGCCTGATGGGCTTCGCCCGTACCGACAACGGCGAGAAGCAGATGACGGTCGACTGCTGGCCGATCTACACCTTCTCCGGCGACAAGGCCGCCGGGGACACCAACGGTCAGGGCGTGGGCGGCACGTGGTACGCCGTCTCGCCGACCGGCAAGCTGGTCGGCGCCCCGTCGAAGTAGTCATCACCTCCCCAGGGTTGATCGCACGACGACAGCAGGCGCCCGGCCACTGGTCCGCCCCCTCCGCACCGCACGGAGGGGGCGGACCGCTGTGCCGGGCGCCCGTCACGTCGTGGCAACGCACCGGCACACACCGCAGGCCGTGACCGGGAACGGATGGTCAATTTCCGTTTCGGGTCGCTCCTTTGGCGGGCGATCAGTAGCCTCAGCTCGAACACCGGATCGCCTCAGCCTTGGAGAGATACATGGAACGTCCCGCCTGGGCTCCACGGAGCATCGACATCTCGGTGCCGAGCGTCGCGCGCATCTACGACTATTACCTGGGCGGTTCGTACAACTTCGAGGTCGACCGGGAGGCGGCCCGCAGGGCCCTGGACTTCATGCCGGGACTCCCCAAGATCATGCAGGCGAACCGGGCGTTCCTGCGCCGTGCCGTGCGCTTCGCCTGCGCCGAGGGCATCACCCAGTTCCTCGACATCGGCTCCGGCATACCCACCTTCGGCAACGTCCACGAGGTCGCTCAGGCGGCCACCGAGGGCGCACGCGTGGTGTACGTGGACCACGATCCGGTGGCCGTGTCGCACACCGAGGCGGTCCTGGCGGGCAACGCCGGCACCGGCGTGGTCGCCGCCGACCTCCGCAAGCCCGACGAGATCCTGGCCAGCCCCCGGGTCGAGGCACTGATCGACCTGAATCGGCCAGTGGCCCTCCTCCTCGTTGCCATACTGCACTTCGTGGAAGACGCGGACGACCCCTACGGCGCGGTGGCCCGGCTGAGCGAGGCGCTCGCGCCCGGCAGCCTGCTGATCCTCACCCATGCCTCGTACGAGGGAATCCCCGTCGCCGCCGAGCGGGCAGAGGGGGCGGTGGACGTGTACAAGGGCATTCGCAATCCGCTGATCATGCGCTCGCGCGACGAGATCGCGCGGTTCTTCGAGGGGTACGACATGGTGGAACCCGGACTGGTGCCGATGCCGCACTGGCGGCCTCAGACGCCGCCGGAGGAGGAGGATCCCTACGCCTTCTCCGGATTCGCCGGCGTGGGGCGCACGGCGTGAGCGCGGAGCCGGACGGGCCGGAGGACAGACTTCGCCGCTTCGCGACCATCTGGAGCCGGGCGGTGTTCCCGGTGACCTCGACATCGCTGACCCGGCCGGAGTTCGAGGAGCAACTGCTTCCGCTCGCGCGCCGGCTGAGCGAGGTGGTGCGGGCGCGCAGCTTCGACGCGGACGAGGCGAGGACGGTCGGCGCGGCGCTGATCCAGGCGCACTGCACCGACCCCGAGGCGCTCAGCCGCACCCTGGACTGCGTCGACGCCTATCTGGTGCTCTACTGCTGCGCGGACGGCCCCCAGGACGAGCTCAGGATGCGCTCCTCACGGCTCCAGCACGCGATGGCCGCCGGGTTCGCGCAGGCGCTCCGGGAGCGCACCCTGGCCGAGCAGGAGGCCATCGCCCAGGCGGCGCTCAGGGCGCAGGGCGTGGTGGCGCAGGCGCTGCACGCCAGCGAGGCCCGCTTCCGCGCGGTCTTCGAGGGCGCCGCGATAGGGATCGGCATCGCCGACCTGGACGGCAACATCCTCCAGGTCAACACCGCGCTGCTGCGCATGTTCGGCGGCTCCGAGCAGGCGATGCGTGGCCGTAACGTCATGGAGTGGACGCATCCCGAGGACGCGCCCCACGTCTGGAAGCTCTACGACGAACTCGTGCGCGGCGACCGCGAGCACTACCACGTGGAGAAGCCGTTCTACCGCCCGGACGGGACGGCCCTGTGGACCAACCTGACGGTCTCCCTGCTGCGCGACGCCGACGGCGACCCGCAGTACCAGCTCGCGCTGATGGAGGACACCACCGAGCGGCGGCTGCTCAACCTCCGGCTGCGTTACGAGGCCACCCACGACGCGCTCACCGGCCTGCCCAACCGCACGCTGTTCTTCGAGCGCCTGGAGAAGGCGCTGAACGCGGGTGAGGGCCAGCGCTTCGGGCTGTGCTACCTCGACCTGGACGGCTTCAAGACCATCAACGACAGCCTCGGCCACGCGGCCGGGGACCGGCTGCTGGTGGAGGTCGCCGACCGGCTCCAGTCCTGCGCGACCGCGCCCGGCGAGATGGTCGCCCGGCTCGGCGGCGACGAGTTCGTGGCGCTGACCACCGGGCCCGGCACCGAGCAGGAGGTCGACGAGCTCGCCGAGCGCATCATGCACGCGCTGGTCACCCCGGTCAGCATCGACGGCCGTGACCTGCTGGTGCGCGGCAGCATCGGCATCGTCGAGGGCCCGGCGGGGGAGCGGACCCCGGCGGAGGTGCTGCGCAGCGCCGACATCACCATGTACCGGGCCAAGTCGGCGGGCGGCAACCGCTCCGAGCTCGCCGACCCGGAGGCCGACGCCCGCGCCATCACCCGCCACGGGCTGACCACGGCCCTGCCCACGGCCCTGGACCGGGGCGAGTTCTTCATCGAGTACCAGCCGCTGGTGCACCTCGGCGACGGCAGCGTGCGCGGGGCGGAGGCGCTGGTGCGCTGGCTGCACCCGCAGCACGGCGTGCTCGGCCCGGACCGGTTCATCCCGCTCGCCGAGCACACCGGCCTGATCGTGCCGCTCGGCCGCTGGGTGCTGGAGGAGTCCGTACGGCAGGCCCGCGACTGGCGGGAACGGTACGGCGACCAGGCGGCCTCCGGCCCGCTGCGCATCAACGTCAACCTCTCGCCGTGCCAGCTGACCCACCCCGGGCTGGTGCAGGACACGGTGGACATCCTCGAGCGGGTCGGCATCGCCCCGGACTCGCTGTGCCTGGAGGTCACCGAGTCCGCGCTCATCGGCGCCGACGACGACCTGCTCAAACCCCTGCGCCGGCTGCACGAGATGGGCGTCGACATCGCCCTGGACGACTTCGGCACGGGGTACTCCAACCTCGCCAACCTGCGCCGCCTGCCGGTGAGCATCCTCAAGCTGGACCGCTCCTTCACCCAGAGCATGCAGCGGTTCCCGGCCGACCCGGTCGATCTGAAGATCGTCGAGGGGATCGTCTCCCTCGCCCACAGCCTCGACCTCGCCGTCACGGTGGAGGGCGTGGAGACCGGCGCGCAGGCCGAACAGCTGCGGATCCTCGGCTGCGACACCGCCCAGGGCTGGTACTACGCCCGCCCGGGCCCGCCGGAGCGGCTGCACGACCTGGCACTGGTGGACGCGACGGGGTGAGGTGAGGGGGCGTCCTGTCTGGTGCCGCGAAGGACAGCGCCCCGAAAGGGGCGCGGGGAACGGCGCGAGCAACCACAGTCGACCCGCGCCCCCGAACGACACTCGGCACCAACGGTGCTGAGGGGAATTCAGCCCACGGTCACCGCTCCAGCAGCATCCGCTGCAACTCCCTCGCGGCCCGCGGCGGAGCCACATCGCTGCGGTGGGCCAGCGCGATCGTGCGGTGCAGCCCCGGCCGGGCCAGCGGGGTGACCCGCAGTCCCTGCCCGGACCTCGTCGCGACCATACGCGGTACGACGGCCACCCCGAGCCCCGCCCGTACGAACCCCAGCACGGCGTCCATCTCGCCGCCCTCCACCGCGAAGTCCGGTTCGAACCCGGCGGAGCGACAGGCGGCCACGGTCAGCTCCCGCAGGTCGTAGCCGTGCCGGAACATCACCAGCCGCTCACCCTCCAGGTCGGCGACGCGGACGTCCCGGACGTCCCGGCCCGGTGCCGGTGCCTCCGGTGACGACACGACCACCAGGTCCTCGCGCAGCAGCTCCACCGTGTTCAGGGCCGGCGACGGCGTCGGCAGCGGGAGCACCACCAGGGCGAGGTCCAGGGCGCCGCGCGCGAGTTCCCGTACCAGGTCGTGGGAGCCGCCCTCCTCGATCAGCAGCCGGATGCCGGGATACCGGTCGTGGAAGGCGCGCAGCACGTCCGGCAGCAGACCGGTGCACAGGCTCGGGGTGGCGCCCAGCCGGACCCGGCCGCTGCGCAACTGCACCAGCTCCTGCACCTCGTGCCGGGCGGTGTCCGCGTCGGCCAGGATCCGCCGGGCCAGCGGCAGCAGCGCCTCACCGGCGTCGGTCAGCGTGATGTTGCCCCGCGCCCGCAGGAACAGGTCCGCCCCGAGCTCCCGCTCCAACGCCTTGATCTGCTGCGACAGCGACGGCTGCGCCACATGGACCAGATCGGCGGCCCGGGTGAAGTGCCGGGTCTCGGCGACCGCGACGAAGTACTGGAGCTGCTGGAACTGCACCCTCCCAGCATAGCCGTTCCCTATCGAAACGAGCCGGACCATGTCTTGGACCGATGAGCATGCGCCGCCTTAGCGTCTTGTCCCATGGCACTGGCAACGCGGACGGACCGACGGCCGTCCATGGCACGCACCGTGTGGGACTCGACCGTCGGCAAGAAGACCGTGATGGCCGTCAGCGGCCTGATCATGCTGCTGTACCTGGTCGCCCACGTGATCGGCAACCTGAAGATCTTCTTCGGGGCCGGGGAGTTCAACCACTACGCGCACTGGCTGCGCACCGTCGGCGAACCGTTCATGCACTACGAGTGGACGCTGTGGATCATCCGCGTCGTCCTGGTCGTCGCCGTGGTGGCCCACGCCACCTCCGCCTACCAGCTCAGCCGCCGTGACATCAGGGCCCGGCCGGAGAAGTACGTGCACAGCAGGCCCCGGGCCAGTTACGCGACCCGCACCATGCGCTGGGGCGGGATCATCCTCGGACTGTTCATCGTCTGGCACATCCTGGACCTGACCACCGGCACCGTGCACTCCGGCGGCTTCCAGGAGGGCCACCCGTACCAGAACGTCGTGGACACCTTCTCCACCTGGTACGGCAACGTCATCTACATCGTCGCGATGCTCGCGCTCGGCCTGCACATCCGGCACGGCTTCTGGAGCGCGGCCCAGACCCTCGGCGTGGGCAGCCGCAGCCGCGACCGCGCCCTGAAGACCATCGGCGACGTCCTCGCCCTGCTGCTCACGGCCGGCTTCATCGCCGTACCCGTGGGCGTCATGACCGGAGTGGTGAGCTGAACATGAGTGCTGCATACGCCGAGTACGCCGCGTACACGACCGGTGAGCCGGTCGTCGACACCAAGGCCCCGTCCGGTCCCGTGGGCGAGCGCTGGGACAAGCGCCGCTTCGAGGCCAAGCTGGTCAACCCCGCCAACCGGCGCAAGCACACGGTCATCGTGGTCGGCACCGGCCTCGCGGGCGGCTCGGCCGGCGCCACCCTCGCCGAACAGGGCTACCACGTCGTCCAGTTCTGCTACCAGGACTCCCCGCGCCGGGCCCACTCGATCGCCGCGCAGGGCGGCATCAACGCGGCGAAGAACTACCGCAACGACGGCGACTCCGTCCACCGCCTCTTCTACGACACCGTCAAGGGCGGCGACTTCCGGGCCCGCGAGTCCAACGTCCACCGGCTCGCCCAGATCTCCGTGGAGATCATCGACCAGTGCGTCGCGCAGGGCGTGCCCTTCGCCCGCGAGTACGGCGGCCTGCTCGACACCCGCTCCTTCGGCGGCGTCCAGGTCTCGCGTACGTTCTACGCCCGCGGCCAGACCGGCCAGCAGTTGCTGCTGGGCGCGTACCAGGCCCTCAGCAGGCAGATCGCCGCGGGCAACGTCGAGATGCATCCGCGCACCGAGATGCTGGACCTGATCGTCGTCGACGGCCGGGCGCGCGGGATCGTGGCCCGGGACCTGATCACCGGGAAGATCGACACGTACTTCGCCGGCGCCGTCGTACTGGCGAGCGGCGGCTACGGCAACGTCTTCTACCTGTCGACGAACGCCATGAACTCCAACGCCACCGCGATCTGGCGGGCGCACCGGCGCGGCGCGTACTTCGCCAACCCCTGCTTCACCCAGATCCACCCCACCTGCATCCCGCGCACCGGCGACCACCAGTCCAAGCTCACCCTGATGAGCGAGTCGCTGCGCAACGACGGCCGGATCTGGGTGCCCAGGGCCAAGGGCGACACCCGTCCGCCCCGCGAGATCCCCGAGGACGAGCGCGACTACTACCTGGAGCGCGTCTACCCGTCCTTCGGCAACCTGGTCCCCCGTGACATCGCCTCCCGCGCCGCGAAGAACGTCTGCGACGAGGGCAGGGGCGTCGGCCCCGGCGGGCAGGGCGTGTACCTCGACTTCGCCGACGCCGTCGCGCGCATGGGCCGCGGGGCCGTCGAGGCCAAGTACGGCAACCTCTTCGACATGTACCAGCGGATCACCGACGAGGATCCGTACGAGGTGCCGATGCGCATCTACCCGGCCGTGCACTACACGATGGGCGGCCTCTGGGTCGACTACGACCTTCAGACCACCGTGCCCGGCCTGTTCGCGGTCGGCGAGGCCAACTTCTCCGACCACGGCGCCAACCGGCTGGGCGCGTCCGCGCTGATGCAGGGCCTGGCGGACGGCTACTTCGTGCTCCCGGCGACGATCAACGACTATCTGGCCCGCAACCCGCACCAGGGCGAGGTCACCGCCGGACACCCGGTCGTGCAGGAGGCCCTGGCCGACACCGAGGACCGGCTGAACCTGCTCCTGGCCGTCGACGGCGACCGCACCCCCGACTCCTTCCACCGCGAACTCGGTGAACTGATGTGGGAGTTCTGCGGCATGGCCCGCACCGACGCCGGACTGCGCAAGGCTCTGGAGCGGATCCCGCAGATCCGGGAGGAGTTCTGGCGCCGGATCAAGGTGCCCGGCACCGGCGAGGAGTTCAACCAGTCGCTGGAGAAGGCCAACCGCATCGTCGACTACCTCGAACTCGCCGAGCTGATGTGCCTCGACGCGCTGCACCGCGCCGAGTCCTGCGGCGGTCACTTCCGCGAGGAGTCCCAGACCCCCGACGGCGAGGCCGCCCGCGACGACGACCAGTTCTCCTACGCGGCCGCCTGGGAGTTCACGGGTACGGGCGAGGCCCCGACCCTGCACAAGGAAGACCTGGTCTTCGAGTACGTCCACCCCACCCAGCGGAGCTACGCATGAAGCTCATCCTGCGCGTCTGGCGGCAGCGCAACGCCGACGCCGAAGGCGCCATGTCCACCTACGAGGTGGACGGCATCTCCTCCGACATGTCCTTCCTGGAGATGCTCGACACCCTCAACGAGGAGCTCATCCTCAAGGGCGAGGACCCGGTCGCCTTCGACCACGACTGCCGCGAGGGCATCTGCGGCGCGTGCTCCCTCGTCATCAACGGCGACGCGCACGGCCCGGAGCGCACCACCACCTGCCAGCTGCACATGCGGTCCTTCCGGGACGGCGACACGATCGACATCGAACCGTGGCGGGCGGCGGCGTTTCCGGTGGTCAAGGACCTGGTGGTGGACCGGTCGGCGTTCGACCGGATCATCCAGGCCGGCGGCTACGTCACCGCGCCGACCGGATCCGCGCCGGAGGCGCACGCCACGCCGGTGCCCAAGCCGGACGCCGACTTCGCCTTCGAGCACGCGGAGTGCATCGGCTGCGGTGCGTGCGTCGCCGCGTGCCCCAACGGGGCGGCGATGCTGTTCACCTCCGCCAAGGTCAACCACCTGAACGTGCTGCCGCAGGGAGCCCCCGAGCGGGAGACCCGGGTGCTGGACATGGTGGCGCAGATGGACGAGGAGGGGTTCGGCGGATGCACGCTCACCGGTGAGTGCGCGACCGCCTGCCCCAAGGGCATCCCCCTCATGTCCATCACCGGCATGAACAAGGAGTGGCTGCGGGCCACGCGGAAGCCGGCCAAGCGGTAGCACCGTGCCCGGATGTGCGCCGTTCAACAGCCGCACATCCCTTCTCCTGGCTTCGGTCACGCAGGCGCCAACCGGCGTCGGAAGAACTTGGGGGAGCGGGCCGCGTCCGAGCGGTCCCGCCGTCCCCGCCGACCCGGCCCGTGTCCAGGAGTAAGCCATGACCGGCGTCATCACGCTCGACCGCGCCCCGCAGTCCGCCGCTCCCGTCCGTTACACCGTGACCCTCGCCCGCGACGAGGCCGACGTACGTGCCGCGCAGCGGCTGCGGCACGAGGTCTTCGCCGGGGAGATGGGCGCCCTGCTGTCCACCCCGCAGCCGGGGTACGACATCGACGCCTTCGACGCGTACTGCGACCACCTGCTCGTGCACGACACCGTGACCGGACAGGTGGTCGGCACCTACCGGCTGCTGCCGCCGGAGCGGGCCGCCGTCGCCGGGCGCCTGTACTCCGAGGGCGAGTTCGACCTCGCCCCGCTGGACGCGATCCGGCCGGGCCTGGTCGAGGTCGGCCGGTCCTGCGTGCACCCCGACCACCGCGACGGCGCGGTCATCGGCCTGATCTGGGCCGGGATCGCCCGCTACATGGTCGACCGCGGCCACGAGTGGCTGGCCGGCTGCTGCTCCATCCCGCTGGCCGACGGCGGTGCGCTGGCGAGCGCCACCTGGGACCGGGTGCGTGCCAAGCACCTGGCCCCGGAGGAGTTCCGGGTGCGCCCGCTGCTGCCCTGGCGCCCGAACGAGCCCGCCGGACCGGCACGGAGCGAACTCCCGGCCCTCCTGCGCGGCTACCTGCGCCTCGGCGCCTGGGTGTGCGCCGAGCCCGCGCACGACCCGGACTTCGGGGTCGCCGACCTGTTCGTGCTGCTGTCGATGCGCCGGGTCAACGCGCGCTACCTGCGGCACTTCCTCTCCCTCGTACCCGCGTGATGAGCGTCTGGCTGCCCAGCGCGCCCTGCACCCCGGGGGCGTGCGTGGAGCGGGCGGGGTCCGCGGCGGCCGTGCCGCGTGCCGTGCTGCGGCTGGCGGGGGTCACCGCCCTGCTGCTGGCCGGGATCGCGCTGTCCCCGCTCGGCGGGAGGATCCCCGCCGAGTGGGTCAGACGCTGGAGCCGGGCGGTCGTCCGGGCCGCGGGGGTCCGCGTCCGCGTCACCGGCGGCGCCCCGCCCGCCGGCGGGCTGCTGCTCGTCGCCAACCACATCTCCTGGCTGGACATACCGCTCCTGGCCGCCGTGCGCCCGGCGCGGATGCTCGCCAAGAAGGAGATACGGGGCTGGCCGGTGGCGGGCGCGGTGGTGGCCCGGGGCGGTGCCCTGTTCATCGAGCGGGACCGGCTGCGTGCCCTGCCGGACACGGTCGCCCGCATCGCCCGGGTACTGCGGGACGGTGCCGCCGTCGTGGCCTTCCCCGAGGGCAGCACCTGGTGCGGGCGGGCACAGGGCCGCTTCCACCGGGCCGTCTTCCAGGCCGCGCTGGACGCGGGCGTGCCCGTGCAGCCGGTGCGGCTGCACTACCGGGCCGCCGGGGGCGCGGCCAGTACGGTCCCCGCGTTCGTCGGCGAGGACACGCTGCTGGCCTCGGTGTGGCGGGTGGTCTCGGCCCGCGGCCTGGTCGCCGAGGTCGAGGTGCGGCCGGTGATCGAACCGGGCAGCCATGCCGACCGCCGCTCGCTGGCCCGCGCCGCCCAGCCCCTCGTGGGCGAGCCCGCCTGGACCCACACGGCGCTGGTGCTCCGTGGCCGTGCTCCGGGTGCGGCCTGAACGGTCACCGGGACGGCGCCGGCTCCCGGGCCAGGTAGGGCGCCGTCGCGCTGCCCGCCGCCCGCGCCACCTCCGCCGGGGGCCCCGCCGCCACGATCCGTCCGCCCGCGTCCCCGCCGCCCGGACCCAGGTCGACCACCCAGTCGGCGCCCGCGACCACGCTCATGTCGTGCTCGACGACCACCACGGTGTGCCCGGCGTCGACGAGCCCGTGCAGCTGGCGCATCAGCACCTCCACATCGGCCGGATGCAGACCGGTGGTCGGCTCGTCCAGGAGGTAGAGCGTGTGACCGCGGCGCCCGCGCTGGAGCTCCCCGGCGAGCTTGATGCGCTGCGCCTCCCCGCCGGACAGCTCCGTAGCGGGCTGCCCGAGGCGCAGATAGCCGAGCCCCACGTCGAGCAGCGTGCCCAGGCTGCGGACCGCCGCCGGGATGTCCGCGAAGAACTCCGCCGCGCCCTCCACCGTCAGATCCAGTACCTCGGCGATGTTCCGCTCCCGGTACGTCACGTCGAGCGTCTCGGGGTTGTAGCGGGCCCCGCCGCAGTCCGGGCACGGCGCGTACGTGCTCGGCAGGAAGAGCAGCTCGACGCTCACGAACCCCTCGCCCTGACAGGTCTCGCAGCGCCCTCCCGGCACGTTGAAGGAGAACCGGCCCACGCCGTAGCCGCGCTCCCGGGCCGCGTCGGTGGCCGCGAACACCTTCCGCACGACGTCGAACAGACCGGTGTAGGTCGCCAGGTTGGAGCGCGGGGTACGGCCGATCGGCTTCTGGTCGACCGAGACGAGCCGTCCGACCCCGGGAAGCTCCTCCGTGATCGCGCCGATGAGCGTGGACTTCCCCGAGCCCGACACACCGGTGACGGCGGTGAACGCGCCGAACGGGAACTCGGCGGTCACGCCGCGCAGGTTGTGCCGGGTCACCGGCCCGACGTTCAGCCACCCGCGCGGAGTGCGGACCCGGCGCACGGGCCCGGGGGACCGGCGGAACAGGAAACGGGCCGTGGCCGACTCGTCGACCGCCGCCAGCTCCGCCACCGGGCCGCTGTGCAGCACCCGCCCGCCGTGCTCGCCCGCGCGCGGGCCGACGTCCACCAGCCAGTCGGCGCCGCGCACCACGTCGAGGTGGTGCTCCACCACGAACACCGAGTTGCCCGCCGCCTTCAGCCGGGCCAGCACCGTCAGCAGGGCCTCGGTGTCCGCCGGGTGCAGTCCGGCGGACGGCTCGTCCAGGACGTACACCACCCCGAACAGCCCGGAGCGCAGCTGGGTGGCGAGCCGCAGCCGCTGCAACTCGCCCGCCGACAGGGTGGGCGTGGCCCGGTCGAGGCCCAGATAGCCGAGGCCGAGCTCGACGACCGGCGCGATCCGGGACCGCAGGTCCTCGGTGAGGACCCGCGCGGTCTCGGAGCCGCCCACGAGCAGTCCGGCCAGCTCCGTCAGCGGCAGCGCGGCCAGCTCGGCGATCGTGCGGCCCGCGAAGGTCACCGCCAGCGCCTCGGGCCGCAGCCTGCTGCCGCCGCACGCCGGGCAGGGCGCGCTGGTCAGGAAGCTTTCCGCCTTGGCACGCAGGGCCGGGCTCCTGGAGTCCGAGAACGTCTTCATCACGTAGCGGCGGGCGCTCATGTACGTGCCCTGGTAGGGCCGCTGGATACGGTCGGCGTCCCGCACCGGGTGCACGGTGACCACCGGCTGCTCGTCCGTGAACAGGATCCACTCCCGCTGCTCGGCCGGCAGCTCGCGCCAGGGCCGGTCCACGTCGTACCCGAGCGCGTCGAGGACGTCCCGCAGGTTCTTGCCCTGCCAAGCACCCGGCCAGGCGGCGATCGCACCCTCCCGGACGGACAGCCCTGGATCGGGGACCAGCAGTTCCTCATCGGTCCGGTGCACCCGGCCCAGCCCGTGGCACTCCGGGCAGGCGCCGGCCGCCGTGTTGGGGGAGAAGGCGTCGGAGTCCAGCCGCTCGGCGCCCGGCGGGTAGGTGCCGGCGCGGGAGAAGAGCATGCGCAGCGAGTTGGAGAGGTTCGTCACCGTGCCGACGGAGGAGCGCGAGGTCGGCGCCGCGCGGCGCTGCTGGAGCGAGACCGCGGGCGGCAGCCCGCTGATCTCCCCGACCTTCGGCGCCCCCACCTGGTGGATCAGCCTGCGGGCGTACGGGGCCACCGACTCGAAGTAGCGCCGCTGGGCCTCCGCGTAGATCGTGCCGAACGCCAGCGACGACTTCCCCGAGCCCGACACGCCCGTGAACACCGCCACCACGTCCCGGGGGACGTCGACGTCCACGCCCTTCAGGTTGTGCTCACGGGCACCGCGCACGCGGACGTACGGGTCGTGAATTCGGTGCGGTCCGTCGGGACGAAGATCCGAATGAGAATGCTTGTGAGTCAATTCACTGGGATTCAACTGGATTGCTCCTAAAGACGCGCTCTACTGTCTTCGTCATACATGTGACTCTCATGGGTGATATCCGGAGAGACTCGACCCTGGAAGGTGGACAAGTGAGCGAAGACGCCGTGTGGGTCCGGGGTGTGACCGGAATCCAACTGCACCACGTCACCGATCTCCAGGACGCTCGTCGGTTCCTGGGTAACGCTGTCATGGCACTGAGCGCCGCCCACGTGCGAACGGGCGACGCCAGATTCTCCGGCCTCGCGGACCAGCTCAAGGGCGTGGTCGCCGCGGCGCGCGATCTGGAGGGCGAGGCGCGGGACCGCATGCACCGGCTGCACACCACGGACCCCGAGCGGTTCGTGCGCTGCCGTGAGGGTGAGGAGCCCTGGCCGGACGAGCATCAGGCGGGCTTCGTTCCGCGTCACACGTGCCGGGACGAATGCCTTTACCACGATCACGGAGTGCTGGGCGGAATCATGCAGTGCACCTGCGGTCGGCCCCCGTGCCGCGCGTGCGCGATTGCGGGCACGCCCTGACGTCGCGCCCCGTGCACAATCGCCGGTAATTATTCACGGCTCAACTAGTACTCACAGCTCAAGGCGGCGCCCCGCGGGCGCCGCCTTGAGCTGCCTTGACACCCGGCCCCTGGAGGCGTTGCCTGTAATTGAGTGCGGAGCATTGCGACGCCCTTCGGCTTGATTGGATCCGTGCGCTTCCGTGCGGGCGGAGACGCGGCGAGTTGGAGGTTTTATGGCCACGTACGAATATTCGTGCAGTCGCTGTGGAGCGTTCGACGTGAGGCTGCCGATCGGTGCCGCGCCGACGCGGCAAAGCTGCCCGCGGTGCTCCGCGCCGGCGCGGCGTGTGTACTCCTCTCCTGCGCTCGTGTCCACGTCGCCCGCTGTCACGGCCTTGCGTGAGAAGGAAGAGCGGTCGCGGGAAAACCCGGCGGTGGTCACGCGAGTTCCGCCCAGGAGAACTGCGCAGAGGCCGCCCCATCCCGCGGTCGCCCGGCTTCCCCGGCCCTGAGGGCGGCAGCCGCCGGAGCGGAAAATCGGGAGGTGAGTCCCCTTGGGCAACGTCGGACTTCTCTTCGTGGGTGCCGTGCTGTTCATGAACGGGCTGATGCTGCTGGGAAAGGTCGACAGCCGGGCAGCGGCCGTATTCAACCTGTTCGTGGGCGGGCTTCAGGTCCTGACACCCACTTATCTCATCATCGTCGCGAACGGGGATCCCAGACTGATAATGCTGGCCTCCGGTATATTTCTCTTCGGTTTCACATACCTGTATGTAGGAATCGGACTGCTGATGGGGCTGGACACGACAGGCGTGGGATATTACTCACTGTTCGTGGCCATCGTGGCTCTGGGTTATTCGTTCGTCAGCTTCCGGCTGGTCAACGACAAACCCTTCGGAGTCATATGGCTCTACTGGGCGTTCCTGTGGTTCTTCTTCTTCCTGCTCCTGGGACTGAAAATCGAGTCGCTGACGCCCTTTGTCGGATGGGTGACCGCGATCGAGGGCTGGGTGACCGGTGTCATACCGGCATTCCTGCTCCTGACCGGTTACTGGGTCCCGGCGAACTACAACAACACGGCGATCGCGCTGGGCGCTTTCGGCGTGCTGGTCTTCGGGGCGCTGTGGATCGTTCTCCGGCGGAGGGAGCACGGAAGGCCTACCCGGGAGTACGGCGCCGCGGGCGCCCCGACCGGCAGCCCCGGCTGACGGCCGGTGCCACTGTGCGGGAGGTGGTCGACGGGACAACAGAGGCGCACAGCGGGGGAACGGCAGCACCACACTAGGAACCGACATGCCAGAAATAATCTTCAGCGTCGACCAGTCCCGGTCGATGGCTGAGCAGACTGTGCCGGGACACAACAGGTGGCATCCGGACATACCGGCTGTCGCCATGGTCCGCCCGGGGGACGAGTTCCGTGTCGAATGCCGCGAATGGACCGACGCGCAGATCGGCAACAACGACTCCGCCAACGACGTCCGTGACGTCGATCTGATGCGAGCCCACATGCTCAGCGGGCCGATAGGCGTAGAAGGCGCGGAGCCGGGCGACCTGCTCGTCGTGGACATCCTCGACCTGGGGGCGGTACCCCAGCAGGTGGGCGATGCGCCGGGTCAGTCCTGGGGATACACCGGTGTCTTCGCCAAGGCCAACGGCGGAGGCTTCCTGACCGACTACTTCCCGGACGCCTACAAGGCGATATGGGACTTCCACGGCCACACGGCGACCTCCAGGCACCTTCCCGGTGTCAGCTTCACCGGCATCACCCACCCAGGCCTGTTCGGCACCGCACCGTCGGCGGAGTTGCTGGACCAGTGGAACAGGCGTGAACAGGCACTGGTCGACACCGACCCGGACCGGGTCCCGCCCCTGGGACTCACGCCCGACCCCGACAAGGCTCTCGCCGGCCAGGCGACCGGATCGGACGCCGAACGCATCGCCCGGGAAGGCGCGCGTACCGTTCCCGCACGGGAGAACGGTGGCAACCACGACATCAAGAACTTCACCCGCGGGGCACGCGTCTTCTACCCCGTCCACGTCAAGGACGCCAAGCTGTCGGGCGGTGATCTGCACTTCAGCCAGGGCGACGGTGAGATCACCTTCTGCGGCGCCATCGAGATGGGCGGTTTCATCGACTTCCACGTCGATCTGATCAAGGGTGGCATGGAGAAGTACGGCATCAGCACCAACCCCGTCTTCATGCCCGGCAACGTCGAGCCGCGGTACTCGGAGTTCATGTCCTTCATCGGGATCTCCGTGGACCACGACACCAACACCAACTACTACCTGGACGCGACGGTCGCCTATCGCCGCGCCTGCCTGAACGCCGTCGAGTACCTGAAGAGGTTCGGCTACACCGGACAGCAGGCCTACCTGCTGCTCGGCGCGGCACCCATCGAGGGACGCATCAGCGGAATCGTCGACATCCCCAACGCCTGCTGCTCCCTCTACCTGCCCACCGGGATCTTCGACTTCGACGTCCGTCCCACCGCGGAGGGACCGAAGAGCGCGGACCGCGGGCAGTGCGCGGTGACCTCCTGACGCCCGGGGCGCCCGGACCGACGCCCGGGGATGCCCGGACCGGAGACGACCCCGCCTCCCGGCACCCGCACGGCGGGCCACCGGCCCCGCAGTGCGGGTGCGCATCCGTCCGGAGGAACTTGCCCCGCGGTGCCGCCCGGGTCCTTTCCGGGCCACGGTCCGGCGACGATGCTGAGGCCGTATGGACATCCTCCTCGTCGCCAGTGCCTTCAACAGCCTGTGCCAGCGCGTCCACGTCGAGCTCGCCGACCGGGGCCACCGCGTGGAGGTGGTGCTGGCCTCGCACGGGGACGACGCGGTGCGCGAGGCCGTCCGGGACACCGCACCGGAGCTGATCGTCGCGCCGATGCTGAAGACCGCCCTCCCCGAGGACGTGTGGCGGGAGCGCACCTGCCTGATCGTGCACCCCGGCCCGCCCGGCGACCGGGGCCCGTCGTCCCTGGACTGGGCCCTCGCGGAGGACGCCGGACGGTGGGCGGTGACCGTGCTCCAGGCGGAAGCGGGCATGGACGCCGGAGCCGTCTGGGCGTCGGCGCCCTTCGGCGTGGAGCCCGTCGGCAAGAGCGACCTGTACCGGGGCGAGGTCTCCGACGCCGCGGTGACCGCCGTCCTGCTGGCGGTGGAACGCTACGCCGGCGGCTCGTACAAGCCGCGCCCGCAGAGCGACCCCGGGATCTCCGTGATCTGGCGCGACTTCTTCCGGCAGGAGCGGCGGCGCGTCGACTGGCGGTACGACGACACCGCCACCGTGCTGCGCAAGCTGCGCGGCGCCGACTCCCGGCCGGGTGTCCTCGACGACCTCCTCGGACGCGAGGTCTTCCTGCACGGCGGCCACCCCGAGGACGAGCTGCGGGGCCGCCCCGGCGACCTGCTCGCCACCCGGAACGGCGCCGTGTGCCGGGCCACCCGGGACGGCGCGGTGTGGATCCCGGAGCTCCGCCCCCGCCGCTGCTCCGGCGACCCCGCGCCCTTCCGGCGCCCGGCGGCCGACGTGCTCGGCGACCGGCTGCCCGACGTACCGGAGGTGCCCGCCCCCCTGGAGCCGCTCCCGGGCCGGCGCACCTGGAGCGACATCCGCTACCGCCGGCACGGCGACGTCGGCCACCTGGCCTTCTCCTTCCCGGGCGGCGCCATGAGCACCTCGCAGTGCCGCCGCCTCCTCACCGCCTACCGGCACGCCCTGACCCGGCCCACGTCCGTCCTCGTCCTCGGCGGGGCGCGCGACTTCTTCTCCAACGGCATCCACCTGGGCGTCATCGAGTCCGCCGCCGACCCGGCGGAAGAGTCGTGGGCCAACCTCGACGCCATGAACGACCTGGTCGAGGCGGTGCTGCGGACCACGGACCGCCTGGTCGTCGCCGCGCTCGGCGGCAACGCGGCGGCGGGCGGGGTGATGCTGGCACTCGCGGCGGACGAGGTCTGGTGCCGCTCCGGCGCCGTCCTGAACCCGCACTACCGGCGGATGGGCCTGTACGGCTCGGAGTACTGGACGTACAGCCTGCCCCGGCGCGCCGGCGACGCCACGGCCGAGCGGCTGACCCGCGAGGCGCTGCCGGTGAGTGCCGCCACGGCCGTCCGGCTGGGCCTCGCCGACCGGCTGCTGACCGCCACCCCGGGCATGTTCCCCGAGGAGGTGCGCCGTCTCGCCGCCGCCCTCGCCGGGACGCCGGACGTACGGGAGCGGATCGCGGGCAAGGCCGCGGCACGGGCCCGGGACGAGGAGCGGCGGCCGCTCGCCGCGTACCGGGAGGACGAGCTCACCCGCATGCGCCGCGTCTTCTACGATCCCGGGGCGCCCTACCACGCCCTGCGCTCCGCCTTCGTCCGCAAGCAGCCGAGCGGATCACCCCGGCCGCTGTCACCCGTTCCGGCGCTCCCCGGGGAGGCCCGATGACGCCGCCGCGCCTGCTGGTCGCCGGCATCGGCAACATCTTCCTCGCCGACGACGCCTTCGGACCCGAGGTGATCAAGGCCCTGGCCGGGCGGCCGCTGCCCGCGGAGGTCCACGTGCGGGACTTCGGCATCCGCGGCCTGGACCTCGCCTACCAGCTCCTCGACGGCTACGCCGCCGCCGTCTTCGTCGACGCCGCCCCGCGCGGCCTGGCACCGGGCACGCTGTCGCTGATCGAGGCCGACGCCCCCGGCCTCCCCGACGCCACGGACACCGCCCGGCACGCCCCCGAGGCGCACGGCATGGACCCCGTCAAGGTGCTGGCGCTGGCCGCGCACCTCGGGGAGGGCGCGCTGCCCCGCGTCGTCGTCCTCGCCTGCGAGCCCGAGGCGGTGCCGAGCGCCGACGACCCGGATGTCACCGTCGGTCTGAGCGCGCCGGTGCGCGACGCCGTCGAACGGGCCGTGCCGCTGCTCCACACGGTGGTGGAGCGGCTGCTGGCCGACGCCGGCGCCGCGCTCGCGGCCCAGTGACCCCGCAGATCAGTGGCGGTGCCGGACGCCGGAGGAGGAACCGGCCATGCGCCAGATCCTGATCTCGCGCACCAGCCCGGGGAGCTCCCAGACCAGCAGGCCCAGCAGCGCGCTGCCGACGAGCACCGCCTGTGCCGTCAGTACGCGTTTGGCCGTAACCGTTGCCATTGCCATCTCTGCTCCCTAAGCCGCTCAGCCCGGCGGAATGCTCGGCATGATCTTCAGGATCGCTTCGTGCTTCTTCCAGTGGATGCCCGTGGACCGGCGCGCGTCGGCGGTGCCGTCCTCGTGGTGCCCCGTCTGGTGCTCGTAGGGGCCCTTGTTGCCCTGGTGGAGGCCGAAGACGTGGCTGGGCGTGTCGGGCTTCGCCTGTGGTCTCCCGACCCGGATGCTGCCCATGGTGTGTCCTCCCTTACGGTCGTCCGGCCGGTGCCACCGGCCGGCTGGCGGCCAGCTCGGTGAAGAACCGTTCCAGTACCGGCCAAATCGTCTCTCCGCCGGTCATTCCCTGCCACTCCTGGCGCACCAGCCCGACGATCCGGAAGCAGTCGTCGACCGGCACGATCCAGTGGTGCGCGAGGCCCCGGGCGGTGTTCACCAGCAGCGCCTCCACCTCGGGTGCCAGGCCGGCCAGCGGCGGACAGCCGGCGACGACCTTCCGCCAGGCGTCCGCGTCCACCTCCCAGCGGGTGGCGCCCGCCGGGCTCGGGTAGTGCGCGAGGACCGTGCCGTCCGGGCGGGGCACGAAGAAGGCCAGTCCGACGGGCACGCCCAGCGGTTCGGTGTCCACCGGGGGCAGCCGGAGGCGGCGCAGCGGGATCAGCCGGTAGCGCCCGTCGCCCTCCTCGCCCTCGGTGAACAGCAGCGCACAGGGCCGGCAGGCGCACAGCACCTCTTCCCGTCCGCCGTCGTGGAGGTGGCGGTGGTCGTCCGGCACCGGGGCCGCGCACAGGTCGCACAGTTCCTCGGCCGCCGTCCGCCGGGCGGCGGCCGAGCGGATGACCCGCCCGAGCGCGCCGCCGGTCACCGCGCCACCTGCTGCCGGCCACGATGGGTGAGGGCCTCCAGCGGTACGAACGCGGGGGCGGGGGCGTCCCGCACCTGCTCCACCGCCCGAAGCTCGGGCGCCACCCCGAGGACCGCCTCCCGGACCGCGTCCAGGATCCCGGCGGACGACGAGCCGCAGCCCTTGACCGCCAGGCGGACCCGGGCGACCGCCTCGTCCTCGTCGACGCCGACCAGTTCGAGGTCGCCGCCCCGCTCGCGCAGCTCCCCGCCGATCCGCTCCACCTCCCGGGCCACCCGGGCCCGAACCGGCTCGGGGTGGATGCCGTGCAGGACCATCAGGTGGCCGAGGAGTTCGTCCTCGGCCAGCGCCCCGGCCAGGTGGCCGTCCGCGCGGTCCAGGATCCTGGCCAGCGCCTCGCCGTAGACCTCGGTCAGCGCCCGTACCGCCTCGAGGGCCTCCCGGGCGGTCGGGCCCGGGGTCTCCTCCAGGTGCTCCAGCAGGTCCTCGAGGCGGGCCAGCCGCGCGGCGAGGGACGTCTCGTCGAGCCGGGTGCCGTCAGCCATGGCCGGCGGCTCCGTACGTCGGCGAGTGCAGCGTGGTCAGCGTCTTCCCCTTGCCCACGTACATGTGCACCCCGCACGGCAGACAGGGGTCAAAGCTGCGCACGGTGCGCATGATGTCGACGCCCTTGAAGTCGTCGGGGCCGTTCTCCTCGAAGATCGGCTGTCCCTGGACGGCGTCCTCGTACGGGCCGGGGGTCCCGTAGATGTCCCGGGGGCTGGCGTTCCACGGGGTGGGCGGGTACGGGTGGTAGTTGGCGATCTTCTTGTCCCTGATCACCAGGTGGTGCGAGAGCACCCCGCGCACCGCCTCGTGGAAGCCGCAGCCGATCGCCTCGTCCGGCACCTCGAAGTTCTCGAAGATCTTGGTGTCGCCCGCCCGGATCAGCCCCATCGCCTCCTCCACGAACTGAAGGGCCATGGCGGCGGCGTAGGCGATGAAGTACGGCCGGGCGCGGTCCCGTTCGATGGTGTTGCTCCACTTGGGGATGCGCCACTCCAGCGTCGTCTCCGGCAGGCTCTCGCCCTTGGGCAGCGAGATGCGCACGCTGTCGCCGGTGGCCTTGACGTACGGGGTGTCGACGATGCCGCTCAGCGCGGTCGACCACAGCCGGGCCAGCGGGCCGCCGCCCGTGTCCAGGGCCAGGTGGTCGCCACTGCGCTGGTCGTACCAGCGCGGGCTCATCACCCAGCTGTACTTCTCGGCGAAGTCACGTTTCTGCGGTACCGGGACGGTCGTCTGGTTCCACGGGTGGCGCATGTCGACCGGGTTGCCGAGCGGGTCGTGCGTGACGAACGGCTGCTCGTTGACCCAGTCCTCGTAGTACGAGCTGCCGAGCATGATCCGCATGCCGAGGTTGATGTCGACGAGGTTGTTGGTGACCAGCTTGCCGTCGACGATGACGCCCGGGGTGACGTACATCGCCTTGCCCCACTGGTTCATCGTCTCGTACCGGTAGTCGACGACGTCCGGGTTCTGCCAGGCGCCCCAGCAGCCGAGCAGGACACGGCGCCTGCCGACCTCCTCGTAGCCGGGCAGCGCCTCGTAGAAGAAGTCGAAGACGTCGTCGTTCATCGCGACGGCCTTCTTGACGAAGTCGATGACCCGCATCAGCCGGCTGAGGTAGTCGGTGAAGGTGTTCGGCTGCGGCATCGTGCCCACGCCGCCCGGGTACAGCGTCGACGGGTGGACGTGCCGCCCCTCCATCAGACAGAACATCTCCCGGGTGACCCGGCTGACCTTCAGCGCCTCCTTGTAGACCTCGCCCTCGAACGGGTTGAAGGCCTTCATGATGTCGGCGATGGTGCGGTAGCCGTGGATGTCGCCGTGGGGCGCGTCGGTGCGCTCGGCACGGGCCAGCAGGCCGGGGTTGGTGGCCTTGACCATCGCCTCGCAGAAGTCCACGAACACCAGGTTGTCCTGGAAGATCGTGTGGTCGAACATGTACTCGGCGGCCTCGCCGAGGTTGGTGATGTACTCGGCCAGCCGCGGGGGCTTGACGCCGTAGGCCATCTGCTGGGCGTAGTTCGAGCAGGTGGTGTGGTTGTCGCCGCAGATCCCGCAGATGCGCGAGGTGATGAAGCCGGCGTCGCGCGGGTCCTTGCCCTTCATGAACACCGAGTAGCCGCGGAACAGCGACGAGGTGCTGTGGCATTCGACGACTTCCCGGTTGGCGAAGTCGATCTTCGTGTAGATGCCCAGGTTGCCGATGATCCGGGTGATCGGATCCCAGGACATGTCCACGAGCTGGGCGGGCTTGCGCCCCTTGGGCCGGGCCTCGGTTGTCGTCATCTGGCTTGCTGCCCCTTGCTGTTCGGGTTCCGACGGTTGAGTGGTGGTCCCCCCTCCCCCCGGTGTTCCGTGTCAGGCGCGCCAGTGCGGGTCGTAACCGCTGGTCAGCTTGCGCTTGTTGTGGCGCCACTTGGGCTCGTGGTTCACGATGTCGTTCGTCAGGCCGCGCAGTCGGCGTACGACCGCCCCGTACGGCTTGACGACCAGCGACGAGAGCGTCGCACCGGGAGGCTCGTCCATGAACGGCATGAACGCGTCGGGGAAGCCGGGCATCGTGCAGCCGATGCAGATGCCGCCGACGTTCGGGCAGCCGCCGATGCCGGCCATCCAGCCGCGCTTGGGCACGTTGCAGTTGACGACCGGGCCCCAGCAGCCGGTCTTCACCAGGCACTTGGGGGAGTTGTAGTCCTTGGCGAAGCTGGCCTGCTCGTAGTACGAGCCCCGGTCGCAGCCCTCGTGCACGGTCTTGCCGAACAGCCACTGCGGACGCAACATGTGGTCCAGCGGCGGCGGGGGAGCCGAGCCGGCCGCGTGCTGGAGCACCCAGACCAGGGTCTCCATGAAGTTCTCGGGCTGGATGGGGCAGCCGGGCACGTTGACGATGGGCAGACCGCCCTGTGACACGAAGTCCCAGCCGAGGTAGTCCGCGAGGCCCATCGAGCCGGTGGGGTTGCCCGCCATCGCGTGGATGCCGCCGTAGGTGGCGCAGGTGCCGGCGGCCACCACCGCCCAGGCCCTGGGCGCCAGTTGGTCGATCCACCAGTTCAGGGGCAGCGGCTGGCCGGTGTCCGGGTCGTTGCCGAACGACGTCCAGTAGCCGTCGCCCTTGATGATGTTCTGGTTCGGGATCGAGCCCTCGATGACGAGCATGAACGGGGCCAGTTCGCCGCGGGCCGCCGCCCGGTACGGAGCGAGGAAGTCCTCGCCGCCCAGGCTCGGTGAGAGCACCTTGTTGACCAGGTTCACCTTCGGCAGGCCGGGGATCAGGCCGAGTACCACGTCCTCGATGGAGGGCTGGTCGGCGGCCGTGAGCGAGACGGTGTCGCCGTCGCAGCTCATGCCCTCGGAGATCCACAGGATGGTGATCTCGTCGAAGCCCTCGATCCGTTCGGACCGGCTGGGGTCCTGGCTGACTTCGGTGGTGCCGCTATGGGTGGTCATGTCCTCGGCCTCCGCTGCAATCGGTCCCTGAGTCGGTCGTACGCCGCGGCCACCGGCCCGGCGAGGGTGAGCGCGGGTGGATGGTCCGGCGCGTGGGGGTGGGGGCGGGTCGGTACGCCCTGTCGTGCCTGAGCCAGCAGCCGCCCGAGGTCGTCGAGCTCCCGCCGGGAGACGGAGGCGCGCAGCCGGGGCATGAACACTTCCTCCTCCTCGCGCACGTGCTCCTCGACCTCGCGGCGCAGCCGGGCGACGAGTTCGTCCGTCCGCTCGTCCCCTTCGTCGAGCCGGTCCAGGGCGAGCAGCGTCTCCTTGACCGCCAGGTGCTCGCCGAGGTGCTCGCCGATCTCGCGTCCGCCGTCGACGAAGACCTGCTTCGCCAGGGGGTAGACGTACATCTCCTCCAGGGCGGCGTGCCGGGACAGTTCCCGCACGAGCAGTTCGACGACGCCCCGCCGCTGCCGGTCCGAGGCGGCCGAGCGGTAGTCGCGGAACAACTGCTCCACCCTGCGGTGGTCGTGGGCCAGCAGCTCAAGGGCGTCCATCGGGCGCTCCCTCGTCCACGGCGGCGGCCAGCGGCTGAAGTTCGTGCGGGCGGAAGTAGAAGTAGCGCCCGTACCAGGCGTTGAGCTCCGCGGCCGGGTCGTCGTCGAGCGTGACGGCCAGGTGCTCACTGCCGTCCACGTCGTGGAACACGGCCGCCACGCGGGCCGTGCGGCCGGCCAGGAACATGTCCTGCGCGTCCGCTCCCCGCCCGGCCGGCCGCAGCCGCACGGCGCTGCCGGCCGCGACCGGCACACCGTCCACCGTCACGCTGTCGGTCGTGGGCGACAGACCCTCGTCGCCGCCCTCCTGCCACCAGGGGACCATTCCGCGCGCTCCGGCGGCCACCGGCGGTGCGCCGAACGGGTCCTCGGCGGGCGGGGGCGGGGCGGTCGCCGCGTCGCGGGGCGCGGGCCGGAGGGAGCGGATCGCGCCGTGCAGGCGGGCGAACATCTCCGGCGGCATGTTCTCGACCCGGTCGAGGATGTCCGCGGCCCGCGGGTCGGTGGCCCGGGCCTCGCGCTTCTCCTCGTCCGTCAGCAGCAGCGTGCGCAGGCTCAGGATCTCGTCGATCTCGGCGGCGTCGTGCAGGTCGCCCGGACTCTCGGGGGCCACCTGCGGGTGGTCCGGCAGGATGATCGGCGAGGACAGGACCGCGTCGCCGTGGCCCGGTTCGCCGCCCAGGACGGGGAAGGCGAACAGGTTCCGGCAGCCGCGGGCGTGCTCCTCGTCCGCCTCGGCCGGCTCGATCAGCGACCCGAACTCGACGCCGGTGCCGCAGATCAGGGTGTGGGTGGCCATGAGGGCGTGCCGCAGCGCCTCGGCGCGGGGCACGCCGGCGCCGCCGGGCAGGGACCCGGTGTTCTCGGTGCGCACCCGCAGCCGGTACAGCGCGGTGCCGTCGTCGTCGTCCCGGATCCGCCCGTCCCGGATCCGCTCGGCCCGGACCGTCGTCACGGCGTGGACCGGGTCCCGGCGGCGCACCACCCGGCCCGCCCCGCCGCCCAGTTGCTCCGTCCCCGCACCGCCGGGCGACCCGACCGTCGTGCGGTGGGGGCCCTTGAGGAGCCGGGCCAGCGGGACGTCGATCTCCGCCTCGCGGGGCACCGCCTCGTCGAAGGTCAGATGGACGTCCGTCCCGGTCCGAAGCGCCTCCACCGGCCGGTGGCGGCCGTCACCGGTGGACTGTTCCACCTGCTTGCGCTGGAGCTGGAGGTAACGCACCGTCACCCGCAGCCGGGCGTCGCCGGACGCCCGCAGCAGGCACTCGGTCTGCTGGTACCAGGAGTCCACCGAGCCGGACACACCCGGCGGCACCGGCCCGTCCGCCTCGGCCCACTCGCGCGGGGTGAGGACGCCGAACTGCCAGCGCACCCGGTTCTTGGGGGATGACCGGCGGTACGGATAAAGAAGGTAGCCCTCGTAGAGCACGGCGTCGGCGACCGTGCGCAGCCGCTGGAGCGCCTCGTCACGTGATGCGAGCGCAGCACATCCGCTCCGAGCGGTACCGTCCACCATCCTGTCTCCTGTCACGCCGGCCATCCCTTCCACCAGCGTCACACCGCTCACACCAGTCGGCCTCCTGTGGGCCACCGGGATTGGTCCACTCGGGGGAGCGGGGGCGGGCGTTCAGCCGCGTCGGGGACGAGGCCGCAGGCCGCCGGCGGTGTCTAGGGTGGGCGTATGACAGACAGTCCGCGGCCGGTCGCCGTCTTCGACCTCGACAACACCCTTGCCGACACGGCGCACCGGCAGCGGTTCCTGGAGAGCAGGCCGCGGGACTGGGACGCGTTCTTCGCCGCCGCCCCCGCGGACCCGCCGCTCGCCGAGGGGGTGGCGCTGGCGCGTGGCAGTGCCGAGGAGTGCGAGGTCGTCTATCTCACCGGGCGGCCCGAGCGCTGCCGGCGCGACACGCTCGACTGGCTGGCCGCACACGGTCTGCCCGAGGGGCGCGTGTTCATGCGGCGCAACGCCGACCGGCGGCCCGCCCGCCACCCCAAGCTGGAGATCCTGCGCCGGCTGGCCCGTGACCGGGAGGTCCGGGTCCTGGTGGACGACGACGAACTGGTGTGCGGCGATGCCGAACGGGCCGGGTTCACCGTCGTACGGGCGCGCTGGGGCCGGCCGTCGGCCGCGCTGGCCGATGCCCAGGAACGGGAGGGGCGGACCTGAGGAGGGCCGGGCCGGTCAGCCCTCTTCCTCGAGGCGGAAGCCCACCTTCAGCCCGACCTGCCAGTGCCCGATCTCGCCGTCCTCGATCTGCCCCCTGACCTGTGTCACCTCGAACCAGTCGAGGTTGCGCAGGGTCTGGCCGGCGCGCGAGATGCCGTTGCGGATGGCCTGGTCGACGCCTTCGGGGGAGGTGCCGACGATCTCGGTGACCCGGTAGGTGTGGTTCGACATGACGGGTGCTCCTCTCCTGTGTGACAGGGGTGCCACGCGTCACTCCACCGTGCCGCATCCGGAGACGGAGTGCGAGGCGTCGGAGCGGTCAACCGCGGCGCGCCCCTTGACCTTCGCATTGGTCCATACCAAAATCCAGCACGCCCGTACGAGCGTCCGTGCTCGTCCCCCCACGTCGGGCCCCCTTCCCTGTCCACCAGACAGAACAGGACCCCTCGTGCGACGTCGACTCCTCGCCCTCGTCTGTGTGTCCGCCGCCCTCGCCGCCGGCTGCGGTGTCCTGCCGGGCGGCGACGAGCGGCACACCGTCACCGTGTGGCTCATGAAGGACAGCGCGTCGAAGGACTTCCTGCGCCGCTTCACCGAGGACTTCGAGCACACCCACGGCGACATCCGCCTCGACATCCGCATCCAGGAGTGGACCGGCATCGTCGACAAGGTGCAGAGGGCGCTCAGGACCGACTCGGACGACGGCCCCGACGTCATCGAGGTCGGCAACACCCAGGTCCCGCGCTACGTCGAGGGCAACCGCCTCACCGACCTCACGCTGGAGTCGGTGCGCGACTGGGACAAGGCGCACTGGCTGCCCGGTCTGACCGAACCCGGGCACCAGGGCACCCAGCAGTACGGCATCCCCTGGTACGCCGCCAACCGCGTCGTCGTCTACCGCAAGGACCTCTTCGAGCGGGCCGGCATCACCCACCCGCCGAAGACCCGCGAGGAGTGGCTCGCCGACACCGAGCGGCTCGACTCCGGCGGGAACCAGGGCATCTACCTCGCCGGGCAGGACTGGTACACGCTCGCCGGCTTCATCTGGGACGAGGGCGGCGACCTGGCCGAGGAGCAGGGCTTCCGCTGGAAGGGCACCCTGGACAGCCCGGCGGCGCTGCGCGGCATGGACTTCTACCGGCGGCTCCAGGCGCTCGGCAGGGGGCCGGTCGACGCCGACGAGGAACACCCGCCCCAGGCCGGCGTGTTCGCGGGCGGCAAGGTGGCGCAGATCGTGGCCGTGCCGGGGCTCGCGCAGTCGATCGTGCAGCAGAATCCCGGACTCGAGGACGAGTTGGGCTACTTCCCGGTGCCCGGGAAGACCGCGAGCCGGCCCGGCACCGTGTTCACGGGCGGCTCCGACCTCGTCGTACCCCGCGACACCGACCAGCCGGACCGCGCCGTCGAGGTCGTGGCGGCCCTCACCGGCGCCAAGTGGGACACCGATCTGGCCCGCACCATGAACTACGTGCCCAACAGGACGACCCTGGCGCGCGCGGTCGCGGGCGAGGAGGGGGTCGCCGCCATGGCGGCGGGCGCCGCACACGGGCGGGCGACCCCCAGCACCCCTCAGTGGACCGCGGTCGAGACCGACAACCCGATCAAGGAGTACATGAGCCGGGTGCTCGGCGGCGCCGACCCGGCGACCGAGGCCCGCCGCGCCTCCCGCCGGATCACCGACGAACTCGCGCCCGACCTGGAATGAGACGGACGACGCGGACGGGCCCCGCCGGTCACCGGGCCATGCTCAGCGACAGCGCGAAACGCCCCTGCGAGTCGGTCCACCAATGGGTCAGATCCAGCCCGGCGAGGGCCAGTTCGGTGGTGATCCCGTCCCGCCGGAACTTCGCCGACACCTCGGTGCGCAGTTCCTCGCCCGCCGCGAAGTCGACCGCGAGGTCGAGCGCCGGGATCTTCACGGTCTGGGCCGCGCGGGAGCGCAGCCGCATCTCGATCCACTCGTTCTCCGCGTCCCACAGGGCCACGTGCTCGAAGGCACCGGGATCGAAGTCGGCGCCCAGTTCGCGGTTGACGACGGCCAGGACGTTCTTGTTGAACTCCGCCGTCACCCCGGCCGCGTCGTCGTACGCCCGGACCAGGACGTCCTCCTCCTTGACCAGGTCCGTGCCGAGCAGCAGGGCGTCGCCCGGCGACAGCAGCGCCCGGACGGAGGCGAGGAACCGGGCGCGTTCGGCGGGCAGGAGATTGCCGAGGGTGCCGCCCAGGAAGGCCACCACCCGGGGGCCGGGCGTGTCCGGAAGGGCCAGCGCGGCCGTGAAGTCGGCGATCAGGGCGTGCACTTCGAGCTCCGGCCGCTCTCCGACGAGGGCCTGTCCGGCCTGGGTCAGGGCGCTCTCGCTGACGTCGACGGGGACGTAGACGCGCAGGCCGGTGAGCGCGTCGATCAGGTACCGCGTCTTCTCGGAGGAGCCGGAGCCCAGTTCGACCAGGGTGCGGGCGCCGGTCGCGGACGCGATCTCGCCGGAGCGGGTGGTGAGGATCTCCCGTTCGGCGCGGGTCGGGTAGTACTCGGGCAGTTCGGTGATCTGCTCGAACAGTTCGCTGCCCCGGGCGTCGTAGAACCACTTCGGCGGCAGGGTCTTGGGGGTGGCGGTGAGGCCGAGCCGGACGTCGGCGCGCAGTGCGGCGTCCGTCGCGTCCTCGGGAAGGGTGCGGGTGACGTGCAGGGGACTCACGTGCAGGGCTCCTTCGGTGGTACGTGGGCCAGGGCTTGCGGCAGTGGCGTCAGCCGGGCGCCGGCCCGGTCGGCCGTGAGCAGCGTGCGGTCGGGGACCTCCTGCCAGCGCGGGTCGTCGTCGTACGGCTCGGAGGCCACGACGGCGCGGCCGGGCGGCGTGAGGAACCAGAGGGTGTCGCCCCAGGCGGTGGCGGTGATGGTCTCGCCGTCGGTGAGCAGGAGGTTGAGCCGGGAGGCGGGGGCCGCCTCGGCGACCTGGAGAACCGTTTCGGCGAGGGCGCGGCCGGCCTCCTCGCCGGAGTGCAGCCGGTGCAGCACCAGCGCCCAGACGAACGCCGAGTCGGTGCGCGCCTCCAGCGACAGCAGGTCGACCGGGGGCAGCGTGGGGGCCAGCGGGGCCACGGACCGCGGCCAGCCCCTGATCGCGCCGTTGTGGCTGAACAGCCACCGGCCCGCCGCGAACGGCGCCGCCGCGGCCTCCGCGTCGGCGCCCGACAGGGTGGCGTCGCGCACCGCGGCGAGCAGCGCGCCCGTCCGGACCACCCGGGCCAGGTCGGCGAAGGACTGGTCGGCCCAGATCGGCCCGGCCCGCCGGTAGCGGGCCGGCACCGGGTCCTCCGGGGCGTACCAGCCGACCCCGAAACCGTCGGCGTTGACCGTGCCGTACCGCTGCCGCCGCGGCGCCCACGACTGGCGGTACAGACCGTGCGGGGGCTCCGTGATCACCTCGCCCAGCGGCTCCGGAGGCCCCACGTACGCCAGATGGCGGCACATCAGACGTCCTCCGAGCGGGCGGTGCGGAAGCCGGAGAAGATCTGCCGCCGGATCGGGTAGTCCCAGTTGCGGAACGTGCCCCGGCAGGCCACCGGGTCCACGGCGAACGAGCCGCCGCGCAGCACCTTGTACTCGGGCCCGAAGAACACCTCCGAGTACTCCTTGTACGGAAACGCGGTGAACCCCGGGTACGGCAGGAGGTCGCTCGCCGTCCACTCCCACACGTCGCCGATCAACTGGCGTACGCCGAGCGGCGACGCGCCCGCCGGGTAGCTGCCCGCCGGGGCGGGGCGCAGGTGCCGCTGGCCCAGGTTGGCGTGCTCGGGCGCCGGGTCGGCGTCGCCCCACGGGTAGCGCCTGGAGCGCCCGGTGGCGGGGTCGTGCCGGGCGGCCTTCTCCCACTCGGCCTCGGTGGGCAGCCGGCGCCCGGCCCAGCGGGCGTAGGCGTCGGCCTCGTACCAGCACACGTGCAGCACCGGCTCGTCGGGCGGGACGACCTCGGTGACGCCGAAGCGGCGCCGCAGCCACTGGCCGCCGTCACGGCGCCAGAACTGCGGTGCGGTGATGCCGTGCCGGCGTATGTGCGCCCAGCCCTCGGGTGTCCACCAGCGCTCGGTGTCGTAGCCGCCGTCCTCGATGAACGCCAGGTACGCGGCGTTCGTCACCGGCGTGGTGTCGATGTGGAAAGAGGCCACCTCCACGCGGTGCGCGGGGCGTTCGTTGTCCAGCGCCCATGGCTCGGTGGACGTGCCCATGGTGAACGGGCCGCCGGGGACGAGGACTTCGGCCGGGCCGGTGAACAGCGGCGCCGGATCCGGGTCGGGTGCGGTCAGGACCTGCGGGCCCGTGCGGAGCTGATGGGTGATCAGCATCGTCTCGTCGTGCTGCTGTTCGTGCTGGGCGATCATGCCGAAGGCGAAGCCCGCCTCGGTCAGCCGGGTGCCGTGCAGCGCGGCGCTCTCCAGCAGGTCCAGGGCACGGCCGCGTACCTCGGCCGCGTAGCCACGGGCCTCGGCGGGCGGCAGCAGCGGCAGCGAGGGCCGCTCGGCGCGCGAATGCTCGAAGGCGTCGTACAGGCCGTCGATCTCGGGCCGCATCGGCTCCCGGCCGCCGACCGCCCGCAGCAGCCACAGCTCTTCCTGGTTGCCGATGTGGGCGAGGTCCCACACCAGCGGGGACATCAGCGGCGAGTGCTGGGCGGTGAGGTCCGGCTCGTCGACGCAGCTGGTCAGCAGGGTGGTCCGGGCGCGCGCGGTGGTCAGGGAGGCCAGCGCGCGCTCCCGGAGGCCTTCGTGATCGGTCTCGTGCTCGGTCTCGGGGGCGGTCATGGGCGGATGTCCTTCCCGTGGGTGCGAGGAGCCGTGCCGCGCAGGCGGTCCAGCATGTCGTCGGCGGGGCAGCGGCCCCGGGCGACGTAGCGGTCGGAGTACGCCGCGACGGCGTCCGTGACCTCGGTCGTGGCGCCGAGCCGGGGGAGCGCCTCCAGCGCCGCCGCGAAACAGGCGACGGCTGCCTCCCGCAGCTCGGCGTCGGCCAGCGCGTACCGGGCCGCGTCCGTCCACAGCGGGTTGTGCGGCGCGGGCAGCCCGAGCGTCCGTTCGGCCAGGGGTTTCACGGTGCGGTACGCGGTCTCGGCGGCCTGAGGGTCGTCGAAGAGCGCGGTCGTCACCGCGAGCGGCACGATCCACCCGTCGTCGCCGGGCTGCGCGTCGATCATGCGCAGCTCCAGGTGACCGCGCGGTCTGACCGGTGGGAAGAGCGTCGTGAGGTGGTAGTCGAGGTCCTCGCGGGTCGGCGGCCGGGGCTCCGCCTTGCGGATCCAGTCCCGGAAGGTGAGTCCCTCGGGCACCTCCCAGGGTGCGCCGTCGAGCCGTACGCACATCACCGGCGCGTCGAGCACGTGCCGCGCCCAGGCGGTACGCGGTTCGCCGGCCGGGGGCGCGCCCGCACGGCCCGCGCCGATCTCCATCCACAGCAGCTGCCGGGTGGACAGCCAGCCCGTCGGCTCCCCACCGACCAGCGGGGAGTTGGCGAACGCGGCCACCAGGACCGCGCCCAGCTGGTGCGCCAGCCACCAGCGCCGCCCATGGCCCAGCGGGCCCGGTTCCTCGTAGCCGGCGTCCAGGCACACCTGGACGGAGGCGGAGGTGCACATCATGTGGCGGCCTGCCTCGCCCGTGCGGTCCAGGCAGGTCTCCAGGGCGTCGTAGCGGGGCTCGCGCAGGAATCTGCGGGGCTCGTGCCAGGGGTCGTGGCCGACGCCGACGAGGCCGAGGCCGTCCTCGGCCAGGACCGCGCGGACGGCGTCCAGGTCGGCGGAGACGGTGCCTATGCACTCCATGAGGGAGGCGGCGGGCGGCGAGCTCAGTTCCAGCTGGCCGCCGGGTTCGACGGTGAGCGCCGAGCCCAGGGAAACGGTGCGCAGTGCGGCGTAGGCCGCTTCGAGTCGTTCGGGTGTCACGGGGAGCCGCGGCTGCCGCAGCTCGTGAACAAGCCATTCCACTTCGACCCCGAGCGTGCGGGGCGGCCCGGTCTTGAAGCAGATGCCCCGGACCAGGGCCTCCACCTCGGGTTCTGTGACGACGGTGCGGTCCTCCGTACAGTCGCCAGCGTCACTTACCGAATCGGACATGTCGGGATCCTCCTGAGATTCCACCATGCCACCGCCCGGCCGGGTGGGCCGGGACGGCATCATCCGTCCCACCCAAGACCTTCTCGCCGATTCGCACAAGGGTGCAAATCGGGGCGAGCGGGTGCTGGAATCTCTCTTTCCACGGCCGGGAAACTCTGTTGCACCGCAGGACCAGCATCGCTCACGATGCGTTCATGAGCACGACGGGGGAGGCCGCGCGGGCCGCGGTCATGGCGCCGACGGGGGTGGTGCCATGAGCGCGCGCCTGCGCGGCATCGCGCGCGAGACCGAGGAGATCGTGGCGGCGGGCACGTACCGCACGCCCGGCGGCCGCGAGGTCGCGCTCATGCCGGCGATCGAGGCCGCCCGGGCCGGTACACGGCTGCACGGCCCCGAACCGGTGCCGGTGCCGGAGGCCCCCGCGGCCGCGACCGTCTTCGAAGTCACCGGCGAGAGCAGCCTGGAGGCCGCCCGCCGTCTCGCGGAACCGGTCGCCGTCCTGAACTTCGCCTCCGCCCGCAATCCCGGCGGCGGCTATCTCAACGGCGCCCAGGCCCAGGAGGAGGCCCTGTGCCGCGCCTCCGCCCTGTACACGTGCCTGCTCCGGGCCCCGGAGTACTACGACCACCATCGCGCCCACCGCGACCCGTTCTACACGGACCGTGTCATCCACTCACCCGCCGTGCCCGTCTTCCGCGACGACCGCGGCCGTCTGCTGGACGAGCCGTACGCGGCGGGGTTCCTGACCTCGCCGGCGCCCAATGCCGGAGTCGTCCGGCGTACGGCCCCGGAGCGTGCGACCGAGCTGCCGTCCGCCCTGTCGGCGCGCGCCGAGCGGGTGCTGGAGACCGCCGCGGCGCACCGGTACCGGCGGCTGGTGCTGGGCGCCTGGGGCTGCGGGGTCTTCCAGAACGACCCCGCGCAGGTCGCGGGCGCCTTCCGCGGCCTGCTCGGCCCCGGCGGGCGGTTCGCGGGGACCTTCGAGCACATCGTGTTCGGGATCCTGGACCGGACACCGGGATCCGTGGTGCGCGAGGCCTTCGTACGGGCCTTTCCGGAGCGTCAGCTCCAGCCGTAGCGCTCGTGCAGCCGGTGCCTCACCAGGTTGAACCGGCCGCGGTCCAGGGCGCACGCCTCCCGGCGCATGCCCTCCTCGTGGAGGCGCAGGACGCGGTCCACGTCGACCCAGGAGTCGCGCCCCGAGCGGTCCCAGGGCCCGCTGCCGATCGCCACCCACCGGGACAAGTCCCGGCTCCACCGGAGCGGCTTCGCCGCACCCCCTGTCGCGCCGTCGTGGCGCTTGCTGGACAGCTGCACGGCGAGGAACGTGCCCGCTGCCTCCCGGGCCACCACGAGCACCGGGCGGTCCTTGCCCCGCCCGTCGTTCTCCTCGAAGGGCACCCAGGTCCACACGATCTCCCCGGGGTCCGGGTCGCCGTCGTGCGCGGGGGAGTACTCGGTGCGCACCCGGCCCACCTCGCGGGGGTCGGCCTCGGTGGTGGCGCGGGGGCCGTGGCGGCCGGGGACGTTCTCGTCGGTCTCATCGGTGAAGGCGGTCACGGGTGGCACCCTACGGGGCGTCGTGCGCGGCGTGTCCACCGGTCCTGCGGAGCTGGTCTTCCACCAGCTCGAAGGTGGCGTCCGGCCGTTCCAGCTGCGGCAGATGACCGGCTTCGGGGACGAGTTCGAACCGTCCCCGGGCGAAGGCGGCCGCGTAGGCGGCTCCGTAGGCGGGGGTGGCGATGCGGTCGCTCTCGCCCCACAGCAGCAGGGCGGGCTGCTGGACGCGGGCGAGGCGGCGCAGGAGCTTGGGGTCGTGCATGTACGGATCCGAGGCGAGGAGCCGCATGGTGGCCATGTTGCCCTGGCGGCGGGCGAGTTCCTCGGCGGGGATGCCGGCGGGGTCGACGTAGAAGCGGTCCGGGTCGTGCCAGGAGTGCTCCGCGGCGGCGCGGGCGTCGAGCGCGAAGAAGTCCGTGACCGGCTCCGAAGGGATGTGCACGCCCACCGCGTTGATGAGGGCGAGCCCGCTGATCAGGCCCGACGTGTCGCGCACGGCCATCTCGGCGGCGATCCAGCCGCCCAGCGAGGATCCGATGACCAGGACGTCGTCCAGACTCCAGTCCTGGAGCAGGTGCAGATAGGCCAGGGCGAGGTCGTCGACGCCGGTCAGCCAGTCGGGGCGGCGGGTGCCGTCCCAGCCGGGGTGTACGGGCGTGAGGACGCGCGCGGTCGCGGACAGCCGGTCGGCGAGCCCGGCGACCGTGGCCCGGCCGCCGCCGCCGTGCAGGACGAGCACCGGTCGGCCGGATCCGGCCGCGGAGAGGGTGAGGGGCAGGTCGGGGTACACGTGAGTGGTCTGGTCGGTCAGCATGCGAGGAGTCTAACTAAAGATCTTTATATAAGCTAGTTTAGTCGTCGGTTAGACTCGGCCCATGCGTGATGACCTGCAACTTCTCGGCAGGGCGGTGAAACAGGCCCAGTATCGGCAGCACCGGGCCCTCGACAGCGCCCTCACCGCCGTCGGCACCACCCTCGCCCAGTGGGACGCGCTGCGCGCGATCGACCGCTCGCCCGGCGCGTCCGCGCGCGAACTGGCCGCGGCCACCTTCCAGACCGAACAGGCCTTCGGGGCGCTCGTGGGCCGGCTGGCCGCCCAGGGCCTGGTCGAGCGCCGCCCGGGCCACGGCCGGCGCATCGAGCACCACCTCGCACCCGAGGGCGAACGGGTCCTGGCGGCCGGCCACCCGGTGGCCGACGAGGTGCTCGCCGAGTGCTTCTCCGCCCTGCCGGACGCGGACCGCGCCACCCTGCTGGCCCTGCTGCGACGCCTGAACGAAGAGGGCGGCGCACGCTGACCGCGTACGCCGCCCCGCGATCCGACCCGGGGTCTACCTCCCGTCGTCCTCCACCGGCACCTTCTGCACCGGAGGCGGCGCCACGACCCCGTTCAGCGGCGAAGCCCCCGCCGGGCCCTGCCCGTTGTGGTTCATCGAGGCGAGCAGCTGGCGGGCCAGCCCCAGGCCCGTGCCGCCCATGGTGAGCGCCTTCGCGAACAGCTCGGCCATGCCGTCGGCGCCGTTGAGCAGCACCATGTTGTCGACGTTGCCGAAGGCCGAGGCGCCGGCCCGGACGATCTCCGGCCAGTTCTCGGCGAGTTGCTGGGCGACGACCGCCTCCTGGTTCTCGGCGAGGGCGGCGGCGCGGGCCTTGATCGCCTCCGCCTCGGCGAGACCCTGGGCCTTGGTCGCCTCGGCCTGAGCCAGACCCCTGGCCTGCGCGGCGGCCGCCTCGGCCTCACCGGTGGCCCGGGTCGCCGCCGCGGTGGCCGCACCCTGGGTCTTCGTCGCCTCGGCCTCGGCACCCGCGGCCGTCTTCACCCGGGTCGCCTCGGCCGCCGCCGCCAGCTCCGTCTCCTTCGCCTTGGCCTGCGCCGCCGAGATACGGGCGTCACGCTCGGCCTCGGCCAGCGTGCGCTTCTCGTAGGCCTTGGCGTCGGCGGGCTTGCGGACGTCGGCCTGGAGCTGCTGCTCGCGCCGGTGCGCCTCCAGCTCGGCGACCCGCGTCTCCTGGACGACGACCTCCTGCCGGGCGCCCGCGTCGGCGAGCGGACCGGCCTGCCTGGCCTTCGCCGCCGCCTTGTCCCGCTCGGCCTGGTAGCCCGCCTGGAGGATCTCGCTGTCCCGGGTGGCCTCCGCCATCCGGGCGAACGACTGCTGCTCCGCCTCGGTGGCGAGACGATTCGCCTCCGCCTGCGCGATGCGCGCGTCCCGCTGGACGGCCGCCGCGTGCGGCATCGCCAGGTTCTGGATGTACCCGGTCGGGTCCTCGATCTCGTGGATCTGGAGCGAGTCGACGATCAGGCCGAGCTTCTCCATCTCCGTACCGCAGGCCGCCCGGGTCTGCCCGGTCAGCTTCTCCCGGTCGCGGATCATGTCCTCCACCGTCAACCCGCCCACGATCGAACGGAGATGGCCGGCGAAGACGTTGTGCACCCGCTCCGACATCAGCTTCTGCTGGTCCAGGAAACGACGGGCGGCATTGGCGATCGACACATAGTCGTCGCCCACCTTGAAGATGACCACGCCCCGCACCTTCAGCGGGATGCCCTGGTGGGTCGCGCAGTCCACGTGCAGTTCGGTCTCGTTCAGATCGAGGGAGAGCTTGCGCACCGCCTGCACACCGGGCACCACCAGCGTGCCGCGCCCCGTGACGATGCGGAACCCCATGCCCTCCTCGAGGCCCTCGGTACGGTGCTTGGAACCGGAGATGATGAGCGCCTCGTTCGGCTCGGCGACCCGCCACATCATCTTGAAGAGACCGATCAGTACGAGAACGGCGACGACCGCCGCCCCCGCAACGACGCCGACAACCATCGGCATACGCCCCCTTTGCATGGTGCCCTTTCGGCACCGAACGAAGGGAGTGTGCTCCTGGGCGAGACCGAGGAGAAGGCGCTGACGAATCCTTGTTGCAATCTTGACGCACACGCCCCTCACCTGCGGCGCGGCATGCTCAACTGTCGTACGCCGGGGCCACGTACACCGTTCTCGGCGGCAGGTACTCGACCACCATCACCACCGTGCCCGGCTCGATCCGGCCGCCGCTCTCGGCCGCGTACGCCAGGAAGTGCTCGGCGCCGCCCCGCACCCGGACGATCACCTCGCCGACCAGTCCGGGCCCGATCGTCCCGGTGACCCGCCCCATGAGTCCGACCATCGACGCATCGTCCATGGTCACAGCGTACGGGCCGAACCGCGTCAGGCGGCCGGGGCGTCCATGAGCTCGTGCTCCGGCGGCCACTGCTCGTACCACCGCAGCTCCGCCTCCAGTTGGGCGGCGAGGGAGAGCAGCAGCGGCTCGCTGTTCGCCGGGCCGAGCAGCTGGGCGCCCACCGGCAGGCCGCCGTCGACGAAGCCGGCCGGGACGTTGACACCGGGCCAGCCCAGCACGTTCCACGGCCAGGCGTAGGGGCAGGCGGCGATCATGGCGCGGTCGGTGGCCAGACCGCCGAGGTCGTGGAAGGCGCCGATCAGCGGCGGGGGAGCGGCCGTCGTCGGGGCGAGGACGACATCGTACGACTGGAAGAACCCGCCGATCCTGCGGTGCAGAGCCGCCTCGGCGCGCCGGGCCGCGCGCAGCGGGGCCCCGCCGAGCAGTCGGCCCATCCGGGCGGCGCCGTGGGTGCGCCGGTCGAGCAGTGCGGGCTCGGGCGCCTCGCGGACCCGTTCGGCGATGCCGGCCGTGGCGCGCGGCACGAAGGTCAGCCCGATCTGCCCGTACGGCGGGTCGGCCTCCTCGACGTCGTGCCCCAACGCGGCCAGTTTCCCGGCGAGTTCGACGACCCGGGTCCGTACCTCCGGCAGGAGCCGGGCGGGCACGGCGGTGAACGGCGGCCTGAGGGAGAGCGCGATGCGCAGCCGGCCGGGGTCGCGTCCGGCCGCGGCGACGGCGTCGACGGCCGGCGGGCGGTGCGGGTCGAGCGCGTGGTTGCCGCTCGCCGCGTCCAGCAGCAGGGCCGCGTCGGCCACCGTACGGGCCAGCGTGCCGTTGACCGTGATGCCCTGGAAGGACTCGCCGCGCGGCCAGGTGGAGACGCGGCCGCGCTGCGGCTTGACGCCGATCAGATGGGTCCAGGAGGCCGGGATGCGCACCGACCCGGCGCCGTCGGAGCCGAGCGCGGCCGGGACCAGACCGGCCGCGACGGCGGCGGCCGAACCCCCGGAGGAGCCGCCCGGCGTGTGCTCCGGGCGCCATGGATTGCGGGTCTCGCCGAACGCGGGCCCTTCCGTGAACGGCCACTGCCCGAACTCGCAGGTGTTCGTCTTGCCGATGATCACGGCCCCGGCCGCGCGCAGCCTGCGTACCGCCTCGCCGTCCTCGGGTACCGGCGGGAACGTGCCCCGGCAGCCGAACGCGGTCGGCTCGCCCGCCACGTCCATGTCGTCCTTCACCGCGACGGGCACCCCCAGCAGCGGCCGCCGGACTCCGGTGGCCAGTTCCCGGTCGGCGGCGTCCGCCTCGGCGAGCGCGGCCCGGGTCCGGACGATCCGGAAGGCGTTGAGCGAACCCTGGGTGGCCTCGATCCGTGCCAGGGCCGCCTCGACCAGGGCACGGGAGGTCACCTCCCCCTCGGCCAGCGCGCGAGCGGACTCCGCCAGGCCTGCGGCACGGTCGAGCGTCATTGCGGGACACCTCCGGGAGCACGTCGTCTACCGAACGGTAACGTCCGAGAGGCGCGACGGACAGCTTTTCCACAGGTGGCATCCAGCCACGTCGAAAGCATTGACGTGCACCTGCCGCACCTCTAGCTTCTTGCCGACTTTTCGAACTTCGTTCGAAAAGTCGAACGATTCTTCGAGTTTCCTCAGGGAGAGCCGCCCGTGACCACCCGCCCCTCCGCCCCCGCCCCGTCCCGCCGCAGCCTCCTGCGCGCACTGGCCGCCCTGCCCGCCTCGGCGGTCGTGCTGGGCGCGTTCCCCGGCCTGCTCGGCACGGCCGCGGCCGCCGCGCCCGCGAGCGGCTCCGCCACCCGCTACACGATCGTGCCGTTCCTCAACAGCGACGACGGCACCGTCGACGTCTACCAGTCGGACGACGCCACCGACTTCCGCCTCGTGAAGGCCTCCGCGTACACCCCGCCGGCGAACCGCATCCGGGACGCCAGTGTCTTCAAGCACACGGACGGCTCCTACTACCTCACCTACACCACCCACACCTGGCAGGACGTCAGCACCACCATCGGCTTCGCCCGCAGCTCCGACCGGGTGACCTGGACGTTCCTGTACGACTACACGGTCCCGCTGGCGAACCTGTCCCGCGCGTGGGCCCCCGAGTGGTTCGTGGACACGGACGGCAGCGTCAACGTCATCGTGTCGTGCTCGACCGCCGACGACGAGTGGATCTTCACGCCGTACCTGCTGAAGGCCGCCAACGCGGCACTGACGGCCTGGAGTTCACCGGTGGCCCTCTCGGGCATCGGCTCGAACCACATCGACACGTACATCGTGAAGGCCGGCTCGACGTACCACGCCTTCACCAAGAACGAGACGACGAAGTACATCGAGTACGCCACCGCCACCAGTCTCACCGGCCCCTACACGATCTCCAGGACCGGCGACTGGGCCGGCTGGGGCAGCTACCGCGAGGGTCCCTCCGTGATCCAGCTCGACAACGGCGCCTGGCGGATCTTCTTCGACGGCTACGGCGACGGCAGCTACTACTACAGCGACAGCCACGACACCTTCGCCACGTGGAGCACGCCCAAGGCGCTGCCCGGCATCTCGGGCACCGCCCGCCACTTCACGGTGGTCAAGGAGACGGTGTCCGGCGGCGCGAGCCTCACCAGGAACGCCACCCGCTCCTTGCGGTCCGCCAACTACGCGACCAGGTACTGGGAGGAGCAGTCCGCCCTGCTCGACCTGCCGGTGGTGACCGCCTCCAGTGCCGGCGCCGACAAGCAGGCCGCCACGTTCACCGTGGTCGCCGGCCTGGCGGACGCGAACGGCTACTCGTTCCGCGACGCGTCGGGCAACTATCTGAGGCACTACGGCTTCCGGGGCCGCTTCGACCCCGACGACGGGACGACGACGTTCGCGAAGGACGCCACCTTCATCGCCCGGGTGGGCTCGGCCACCGGGTCGGTGCGCCTCGAGTCGTACAACTACCCCGGCCACTACCTGCGCCACTACGACTACCAGCTGCGCGTCGACGTGTCCGACGGCACGGATTTGTTCCGGCAGGACAGTTCCTTCGTGCCGGTGACGGCCTGGAGCTAGGGCCAGGGCCAGGGCCAGGGACGCGGCTAGGAGCGGGACGGCCGGATCTGCATGCCGGGGCGGCGCCGGTGGACGGTCAGGTACGACATGCCGGCCGCGCCCGCGACCAGGCCCCGGGAGCTGCCGTGCGGCAGCCAGACCAGGCTTCCGGTGCCCAGGGCCTGTGTGCCCTCCGCGGAGACCAGAGTGCCCTCACCGGCGACGACCAGCAGCAGGACGTCGAGATCCGGTTCGGTGTGGGGGTCGACGCGCCGCGCGGGCGGCAGGCGGACGACGTTGGCGTCGAGCTGCCGCCCGGGTTCGGCCAGCCGCCACAGCGCGCCGGACGAGGTGTCGTCGGGCGCGGCGAGCGACTCGGTGTCGCACAGGATCCGGGGGAGCGGGGCCGGTGCGGGTGCGGCGGGACGGGGGTGGCCGCCTTCCTCATGTGTCACCCTCATAAATTAGCATCTAGCATGCATATTTCAGCGTGCGCGGATGCGCGATGAGAGGAGCGATGGCATGACGACCGGGTCGGCCGCCGTGACCGCAGGGGTCACGTTCGTCTGGCTGGGGATGGTGCTCGCCATCTCCTTCCTGGAGGCGCCGCTCAAGTTCCGGGCCCCGGAGGTGACCGTGCGCATCGGGCTCGGCATCGGCCGGCTCGTCTTCCGGGCCCTCAACCTCGTCGAGGCGGTTCTGGCCGCCGCCGTGGTCACGGCCGTCGCCGTCGGCGGTCCGCCCGCTCCCGTGGCGGTCCTGACCGGGCTGGCGGCGGGCCTGCTGGCGGCGCAGATCGCCGGGGTGCGCCCGGTGCTCAACCGCCGCTCCGACCGGATCCTGGCGGGGGAGGAGGCCGGGCGTTCCCGCGCCCACCTGGTGTACGTGGCCTTCGAGGCGGCCAAGGTGGTGGTCCTGCCGGCGCTGGGCGTCACCGCGCTGGCGGCGATCACCTGACCGGGCATGTCCTGGACAGGCCGGGTTACTCCGGTGGTATGGCACCGACATCACGATCCACACAGCAGGACGAGTCCGCACAACCGCCCGAACCGTCCTGGCCGGCGGTGCTCAAGGGCACGGTCAAGGAGTTCCAGGACGACGAACTCGCCGACCGGGCCGCGGCCCTGACCTACTACGGGGTGCTGTCGATGTTCCCCGCGATGCTGGTGCTGGTCTCCCTGCTGGGCATCGCCGGCAGGTCGGCGACCCAGCAGGTCCTGGACAACATCAAGAAGCTGGCCCCGGGGTCGGCCCGGGACCTCGTCGGCGACGCGGTGCAGCAGTTGCAGGGCCGGGGCGGCATCGGGTCGGTCATGGCCGTCGTCGGCATCCTGCTGGCCGTCTGGTCGGCCTCCGGCTACATCGCGGCCTTCATCCGCTCGGCCAACGCCGTCTACGACATGCCCGAGGGCCGGCCGATGTGGAAGATCCTGCCCGTACGGGTGGGCGTCACGGTCGCGCTGCTGGTGCTCGCGGTGATCAGCGCGCTGATCGTGGTGTTCACCGGCGGTATCGCAAGCCAGGCCGGCGGGGCGCTGGGCATCGGCGACTCGGCCCTGACGGTGTGGTCGATCGTCAAGTGGCCGACGCTGGTCGTCCTGGTCATGATCATGATCGCGCTGCTGTACTGGGCGGCCCCCAACGTGAAGGGCCCCGGCTTCCGGTGGATCACGCCGGGCAGCGCGCTGGCCCTGGCCGTCTGGATGATCGCCTCGGCCGGTTTCGCCTTCTACGTGTCGAACTTCGCCTCGTACAACAAGACCTACGGCACGCTCGCCGGTGTGATCGTCTTCCTGGTGTGGCTGTGGATCAGCAACATCGCGATCCTGTTCGGCCTCGAGTTCGACGCCGAACTGGCCCGCCGGCGCGCCGTGGCCGAGGGTCTGCCCGAGGACGCGGAACCGTATCTGGAGCCCCGCGACACCCGTGCCTGGAGCGAGGAGGAGGAGCGCCACATGGAGGAGGTGGAGGAGGAGGCCCGGCACCACACCGAGTGACCGCGTCCGGTCACGGTTCGCGGTGTTCGTGCGCCGCGCTCTCCAGCGCCTGTGCCTCGGCCTCGGCCAGCCGTGTCTCCGCCGCCACGTCGATGTCGCGGGTCAGCAGCCAGTACAGGACCGCGGACACCGGCAGGCCGACGAAGAGGGAGATGTCGGCACCGTCGAGTGCCCTGGCGATCGGGCCGACGTACAGGGTGCCCACCGAGAAGAACGGCACCATGACGGCGAACCCCACCAGGTAGGCGATGATCCCGTGCCAGCCCCAGCGGCCGTAGATGCCGTGCGGGTGGAAGATCTCGGCGATCGCGTAGTGCCCGCGGCGCACGACGTAGTAGTCCATCAGGTTCACCGCGGTCCACGGGATGAAGAGGTAGAGGACCAGCAGCAGGAAGTTGTTGAAGTTCGCCAGGAAGTTCGCGGTCGCGGCCAGTGCGCCGAGCAGGGAGAGGACCGCGGTCAGCCCGATGGTCACCAGCCGCACGGTCAGCGTCGGCGTCACCCGCCGGAAGGAGTCGATGGCGCTGATGAGGGTGAGCGAGCCGCCGTACATGTTCAGCGCGGTGACGGACACCAGGCCGAGCGTCGAGAAGAGCAGCACGATCGCGCCGAACCCGTCGAACACCTTGTCGCCCGCCGCGTTGATCGACGAGATGGTGTCGAAGCCCTTGCCCGCCCAGGCGGCCAGCAGCGTCCCGAGGACCATCAGCCAGATACCGCCGAGCGCCGAACCGAAATAGGTCCAGTAGAAGGTCTTGCGCACGGTGACGTCCGGCGGGAGGTAGCGGGAGTAGTCCGAGACGTAGATGGCCCAGCTGATCTGGTAGCCGGCGACCACGCCGAACTGGGCGAGGAACGGCGTCCACGCGAAACCGGCGAGGTCGAAGGAGCCCGGCGGGTAGTGCAGGGTGGTCAGCACGCCCACCGTGAAGACGCCGAAGACCACCAGGAAGGTGTACGTCAGGACGCGCTCGGCCTTGTGGATGACGTCGTAGCCCACCAGCGCCACGACGAACCCGACCGCGGTCACCACGACCACCCACAGCTTGACGCCCCCGTGCAGCGTGCTGTGCAGCGCCTCTCCGGCGAGGATGGTGTTGAAGACGTTGAACCCCGCGTACTGCACATAGGCGAAGATCCACACCAGCAGGGCCCCGACATAGCCGAACTGGGGCCGCGACTGGATCATCTGCGGGAGTCCGAGCTGGGGGCCCTGGGCCGAGTGGAAGGCCATGAAGAAGGTGCCGATGACGGTTCCGGCGACGATCGCGATGAGCGACCAGATGAGGTTGCCGCCCGAGGTGATGCTGATCAGCCCCACCGCGAGCGTCGCGATCTGCGCGTTGGACATGAACCACAGGGGTCCCAGATGCCACAGCTTGCCGTGCCGCTCGTCCAGCGGGACGTAGTCGATCGAGCGGACCTCCAGACCCGTCACCCGGGGAGCCGATGGGGTGGTCATGGTGCCTCCCGAGTGCTCGATCGTCACTGTGGCCATGGTCTTCCCCCGGGTGCGGAAGTACCAGTCCTGCGCCGGGGCCTTTCGCCGGGGGCACCGGCCGGGAGCCGGGCGCGTTCCGCGTGTCGACCCGGAGGCGCCGGGTACTAGGAGAACCCGGCCCGAGGCCGGGGCCGAAGGGGGCCGCGCGGGGCACGGCGGGGCGCGGAGATGGGAGTGGCCATGACGCGGAACGGGGAGGACGTGACACTCGCCCGGCGCCGGGCGGAACTCCGCCTGGCGGCGGAGGGCTCCGCACGGACCCCGGTGCCCACGGAGCCCGTCCCACCCGCGCCCACGGAGCCCGTACCGCACCCGCAGGCACGCGAACTGCCCCAGGACCGCAGCCAGGCGATCCTCGAGGCGGCCAAACGGGTGGGCGCGGTCCTCAAGCGGAAGGGGCACACCTTCGCGCTGGCCGGCAGTGTGGCCGTGTACGCGCACGGCGGCAGCCGGCATCTCCAGCACGACGCCGACTTCTGCATCCTTCCCGAGGACGCCGAGGCGGTCGCCGCGACTCTGCGCGAGGCCGGGCTCGGCGTCCGGGTGCCGCCCGAGGACTGGCTGCTGAAGGCGACCTGCTTCGAGCAGGACGTCGACATCATCTTCGAGCTGGCGCAGCAGCCGGTCAGCCCCCACCTGCTCGAGCGGGCGCAGTACCTGCCGGTCGACTCCGTGCACATGCCGGTACTGGCGCCGACCGACCTCATGCTCAGCCTCATCACCGCCTTCTCCGAGCACCACTGCGACTTCGGGTCGGTACTGCCGGTCGCCCGTGCCCTGCGCGAGAAGGTCGACTGGGAGGACCTGCGCAAGAGCTGCGGGGACGAGCCGATGCCCGCGGCCTTCCTCTTCCTCCTCGAACGCCTGCACGTCATCGAACCGCGTAAGGAGCAGCCATGACCGACCAGGGCGCCGTCCACGCGCCCGGCCCCGAGATGGTTGAGCACCTGGACTACCGCGTCGCCCACCTCGCCGACCGGCTGGCCGCGGGACCTCTCGGCGAGCTGGGGGTCCGTGCCGAGATCCGGGGCGAGGCCGTCCTGCTGACCGGCACGGTGCCGTCCGCGCAGTGCCGCGACGACATCCTCCGCCTGGCCCGTGAGGCGCTGGCGGGGCACCCGGTCCACTCGGACATCTGCGTCGCGGGGACCTCCTCGCCCGGCGAGGCGGAGGAGCTGGCATGATCCGCGTCGCGGCCGTGGGGGACATCCACATGGGACCCGAGAGCCAGGGAGTGCTCCGGCCCTCGTTCGAGACGCTGCCCGACTGCGCCGACGTGCTGCTGCTGGCTGGGGACCTCACCCGGCACGGCACGTCCGACGAGGCCCAGGTGGTCGCCCGGGAGATCAAGGACCTCGGGGTTCCGGTCGTCGCGGTGCTGGGCAACCACGACCACCACGACGACCGGCCCGAGGAGGTCACCGCCATCCTGCGGGACGCGGGCGCGCACGTCCTCGAAGGACAGTCCGTCGTCCTGACCGGTGACGACGGGCCGCGGATCGGCGTGGCCGGCACCAAGGGGTTCGGCGGCGGGTTCGTCGGGCGCTGCGCCGGGGAGTTCGGCGAGCCGATCATGAAGGAGTTCGTCCGGTACTCACGGCGGTGCGCGGACGCGCTGTGCGCGTCCCTGCGGGAGCTGGACGAGCGGGGGTGCGACGCGCGGATCGCGCTGACCCACTTCTCGCCCGTGCCGGACACCCTCGCCGGGGAGCCCCTGGAGATCTACCCCTTCCTCGGCAGCTATCTGCTGGCCGAGGCGATCGACACCGGCGGTGCCGATCTCGCGGTGCACGGGCACGCGCACGCCGGCACCGAACACGGGATGACCGGCGGGGGCGTCAAGGTGCGCAATGTGGCCCAGCCGGTGATCGGACGCGCCTTCCACGTCTACCACCTGCGGGAACGGGAGCCCGTGGCGGCGCCGGCGGGGGACGGGGCCGCGTCCGGCTGACGCGGGGTGTGGCCGACGACACGTCCACGGCGGGGGTCCGGCGGGGCTACCGTTTTACGTAGTTCCCTTTCGTCCCCCTCCCCCGGCAGCTCGGACGGCCCCTGAGTGCTCGCAGACCTCTCCCCGCTCATCGCGGCGACCGCCCAATGGCTGACCCGCGCCTACCCGCCCAGCGGCGGGGCGCTCGCCTCCGCCCTGTGCGAGGTGCAGGCGCGGCAGGCCGTCACGGTCGCCGCCTGGCTGCGGTACCCCACCGCCATGGACGCCGCCCTGGTCGGCATGGCCGGACCCGGTGGCTCCGGCGCGCTGGACTGGATCACCGGAGTGACCGTGTCCGAGGACGACGAGCCGGAGACGTGGGCATGGCGCACCTGGGTCGACGAGGTCGTCGCCAGCTGGGCGGCCGGGCTGCTCACCGACCCGGAGCTGGCCGCGCTGGCGGTGGCCGCGCTCGCGGAGGGCGAGCACACCGTCGACACACCGGTCGAGTTCCGGCGCCTGACCGGCCCCGACGAGGCCGACCGCCGTGCGGCGGCCCTGCTGCGCCACCCCGACCTCCTCGCCCCGGTCGCGGAACTCCACCGTGCCCAGCTCCTGGACCGTCTGGGTCCGGGCCGGGCGCTGGCAGCCTGACGGGCCCGCCGCCACCGCGACGGGCCCGCCCGCACACGCACAACTGCCGGAAGTCCGGCCGGGGATCAGCCCATCTTGCCGCGCCCGGACACCGCGTCCCGTACCCGGTCGACCAGCCCGGCGCCCGGCGCCAGCATCTTGTTGGCGGGCGGCTTGTCCGGGGCGGACGGATGGGGCCGGGTCGGAGCGATCTTCTTCGCCTGCCGGACCTTGTCGCCGAGCTCGTTCAGCGCGTCCGCGGGGCACGCGGCGCGCAGCCGCGGGAAGAGGTTCTGTTCCTCGTCGCGGATGTGCATGCGGATCTCGCCCATCAGCGAGGTCATCAGCCGGTCGAACTCGGGGTCGTCGGCCTCGCAGCTCTCCAGGTCCTTCATGATCTGCTCGGCCTTGGCGTGGTCCTCGAGCTCCTTGTCGGCCAGGGGGCCGCCGCCTTCCACGTGCTCCCGCACGGCCGGGTACAGATAGGCCTCCTCGGCCACCGAGTGCCGCACCAGCTCCATCGTGGCCTGGTCGGCGTATATCTTGCGCTTCCTGTCACCGGACGGCAGCGCCTCGATCTTGCCGAAGAGGTTTTCGACCTCCCGGTGATCGGTCACCAGTTCGTCGATGACGTTCCCACCGTGTCCCATGTCCTTACCTCCAGCCTGAGCACGACGGCTCCGGTCGGATCCGCCACGGACCCCGAGTGCCCGGCGACGGCGGGCTCACACGAACAGGGCGTACCGCCGGGCTTCCGCGGATCAGGCGTTGACGTGTGAAAACCCACCGGGACGGGAACCTCGTGTCAGTGCCGTCGGGACCACGGGCCGAGACGCCCGTGGACCCTGCTCGCGCCCTTCGTGATCCGGCGGAAGAAGGTGTTCGTATGACGGACGCTCGCACGGCGGGTGGCCCGTGGGCCCTGGGCACCGCCGGGTTCGCCGGCGGGGCCGCACCGCTCGGGAGTACGCCGTGAACACCCCGGCCGCACACCACTTCGCCGAGGAACACACCCCGGACGCCTGGTCCGTGGAGCCCGCCGCCGTGGAGGACCCGGTGCACCCGCGGATGCCCAACCGCACCACGGTGGCCGCCGTCCTCTTCGACCGTGACGGCACGCTCGTCGAGGACGTCCCCCACAACGGCGACCCCGACCGGGTGCGGCTGCTGCCCGGCGCCAGGGAGGCCGTGGCACTGCTGCGGACGGCGGGCATCCCGACCGGGGTGGTCAGCGACCAGCCCGGCATCGGACGCGGGCTGCTCACCGACGCCGACGTGTGCCGTGTCGACGACCGGGTGGACGCCCTGCTCGGCGGGCTCGGCACCTTCGTGTACTGCCCGCACCTGCCCGAGGCCGGTTGCCCCTGCCGCAAACCCCGTCCGGGCCTGATCCTCGAGGCCGCCCGGCGCCTCGGCGTGGACCCCCGGCACTGCGTGGTGATCGGCGGCATCGAGGCCGACGTCCTGGCCGCGCGAGCCGCGGGCGCCCGCGCCGTGCTGGTGTCCGACCCCGCCACCGACCTGCTCGCGGCCGTACGACGGATCCTCACCGCGGAGCGGGGCGCCCCTTCCTGAAGGCCTCGGCCGTCCGCCGGGAGCCGTTCGCCGGGAGGCCGGTCCTGAGGCGGCGTGCGGCAGGCGGGGGACGAGCCGACCGCCCATACTGTTGCTACGTACGGATCTGCGTACGGAGCCCTTTCCCGGAGATGACCCCGCCGTCGTGCGGCCGCCCCGGACCGCTGTCCGGTCCCCTCACCTCCTTCGACAAGGAGTTCCGGATGACCCAGACCCAGCGTCCGTCTCCCTCCCCGTCGGATCTGCGGATCGGCCTGCTCGGCTCGTACGGCGGGTGCAACATCGGCGACGAGGCGATCCTCCAGTGCGTGCTCAGCTGCCTGCGCGCGCACCGCCCCGACGCCCGCCTGGTCGTCTTCAGCCGGCACCCCGACCACACCCGGCTCCACCAGCCGCAGGCCGACGAGGTGGTCGCCTGGGAGGGAGTCCCGCAGAAACCCGTGCTCGACGCCTTGGCGAGCCTGGACCTGCTGGTGCTCGGCGGCGGCGGAATCCTGTACGACGGGGAGGCGCGCCGCTATCTGCGGCTGGTCCGCGCGGCCCAGGACCGGGGAGTACGCAGCTTCGCCTACGCCGTCGGCGCGGGACCGCTGCGCGAGCCGGAGGACCGGGAGGCGGTACGCGCCGTGCTGCCCGCGATGGACGACGTCGTGGTCCGCGACGAGGAGTCCCGGCTGGTGCTGGAGGAGGTCGGCGTCGACTGCGAGCTCACCGTCACCGCCGACCCCGCGCTGCTGCTGCCGCCGGAGCCGTTCACCGAGAAGATGATGCGCGAGGAGGGCCTCCCCGTCGGCGGCCGGCTCATCGGTATGTCCGTACGGGAACCGGGCCGGGCGGCGGAGAACCTCGACGAGGCCAGCTACCACGCGCTCCTCGCCGACGTGGCCGACTTCCTGACCCGGCGCCTGGACGCGCACGTGGTCTTCGTGCCGATGGAACGCCAGGACGTCCACCACGCGCACGGCGTACTGTCCCGGATGAGCGCACCGGACCTCGGGCGCATCCTCCACAACCAGTACAGCCCCGGCCAGGTGCTGGGCTTCATGCGCCACCTCGACCTCGTCGTCGGTATGCGCCTGCACCTGGTGATCTTCGCGGCGGTCACCGGCCTGCCCTACCTTCCGCTGCCGTACGCCGGCAAGGTCTTCGACTTCGCCCGCCGCACCGGCGCGCCGGCACTGGTCGGCGTGGCCCGGGAACAGGCCGGGCTGCTGCTCGCCGAGGTGGACCGGCTCTGGGACGAGTTCCCGCAGCGCCGCGCGGACCTGGGCACCCGGGTGGCCGGGCTGCGGGCGCTGGCCGGGGAGACCTGCGTCCGCTGCGGTGACCTCCTCGACTCCCTCGACGGCGGCCCGCGGGACATCGCACGGCACTGGGAGCCGGGCCTGTGCCTGTTCACCACGGGCGCGGCGGCGGTCCGGGCCGACGGAAGGTAGCGCAGCGATGCCCCTGCTGGAAGAACCGCGCCACCCCAGGACCGTCACCCTCCCGCCGCGCCCGGCCCGGCACGGCGGGCGGGCGGACGTCCTGGTGGTCGGCGGCGGCCCGGCCGGAACCGCCGCGGCGTACGCGGCCGCCGACGCCGGCGCCGACGTCGTGCTCGTGGAGCGCTACGGGTTCCTCGGCGGCAACGCCACGGTGGCCCTCGTGATGCCGCTGATGTCCTTCCACAACGAGCACAGGCAGGCCGTGTTCGCCGACCCCGGGGAGCAGGGCGACCGGCTGCTGCCCGGCGACCACGGTGAGGGCGAGGCGGTGGTCGCCGGGTTCCTGTGGCGGCTGCTGGACCGGCTCGCCGAACGCGGCGGCTGCATCCCGCCCTCGCTGGAGACCGGCTACACCGTGCCGTTCGACCCGGAGATCTTCAAGCTCGTCCTGCTGGACCTGCTCGACGGCGCGGGCGTGCACCTGCTGCTGCACGCCTTCGCCTCCACCGCGCTGCCCCTGGACGACGGCTGGCGGGTGGCGTTCGAGACCAAGTCCGGACCGGTGGTGATCGACGCCGGGGTCGTGGTCGACGCGACCGGCGACGGCGACGTGGCCACCGCCTGCGGAGCGCCCTGCGAGATCGGGCGCCCCGAGGACGGCCTTGTGCAGCCGATGACGCTGATGTTCCGGGTCGCCGACTTCGCGCGGCCGCGATTCGCCGAATACGTGCGCTCCCACCCCGACCAGTGGCGCGGTGTGCACGGGCTGTGGGACCTGGTCGAGGAGGCCACCGCGGCGGGCGAGCTGCACCTGCCGCGCGAGGACATCCTGTTCTTCGGCACCCCCCACCCGGGCGAGGTCGCCGTCAACAGCACCCGGGTCACCGGGGCGCTGGGCATCGACGTCTGGGACCTGACCCGGGCCGAGTACCTCGCCCGCCACCAGATGGCCCAGATCGACCGGTTCCTGCGCAGCCGCGTCCCCGGCTTCGAGAACGCCTACGCGGTGCAGAGCGGCACCCAGATCGGCGTACGGGAGACCCGCCGCATCCTCGGCGACCACCAGCTGACCGGGCACGACATCCTCCAGGCCCGCGCCTTCCCGGACGTCGTCGCGCACGGCGCGTACCCGATCGACATCCACAACCCGCAGGGCACCGGAACCGTCCTCAAGCGCGTGCCCCGGGGGCGTTTCTACGACATCCCGCTGCGCGCGCTGCTGCCCCGCGGCATCGAACGGCTGCTGGTCGCCGGCCGCTGCATCTCCGGCACCCACGTGGCGCACTCCTCGTACCGCGTGATGCCCATCGCCATGGCCACCGGCCAGGCCGCGGGCGTCTGCGCGGCACTCGCCGTGCGCCTGGGCCGGCGCCCCCGCGAGGTGCCCCACCGGGTCGTCCAGCAGGAACTCCTGCGCCAGGGCGCCCGCCTGCGCTGCGAGGCCGCCGACCTCGCGCCGGCGTCCCAGTGACCGGGTGCGGCCTACACCGGGGACGGTTCCGGTACCGGACCGGGCTCGGGAGGACGCGGGTCGGGGGGCGGGGTGGGCGACGGGCCGGGCGGCGGTTCCGGGACCGGGTCCGGCAGCGGGGGACCGGGAGCCGGATCGGGGCGGCCCGGGCCCGGCACCGGCGGTGTCGGCTCCGGCGGGACGGGGATGGGTGGCTGGACCGGCTGGACCATGTCTGCCTCCTTCTTCGTGGGAAATGCTGTGTGTTCCCCGTATCCCGCGCGTCACGCCCGCGCCGCTGGGAGACTGCCCCCGTGATCGACGATCTCCCCGAGGGACTCAGGGCACGGCACCCCGTCGCCGAGGACCATCCGAAGGTGCTGGCCGTGCTCGAGGCGTGGTGGGGCGGCCTCAAGGGCGCGGCCGGCGCCCGGGAGCGCGCCCTGCTGCTGCCCCGCCTGTACTTCCAGCACTTCACCACCACCAGCTACCTGGTCGAGCAGGGAAACGGCGAACTCGCGGCCTTCCTCGTCGGATTCCTGTCGCAGACCGACCCCGAAGCCGCCTACGTGCACTTCGTCGGCGTCGACCCGGCACTGCACGGCCGGGGCGTCGGCCGCGCCCTCTACCGGTCCTTCTTCCGACTGGCCCGGTCCCACGGCCGCCGCCACGTGCACTGCGTCACCAGCCCGCAGAACACTGCCTCCCAGGCCTTCCACACCCGCCTCGGTTTCACCGTCTCCCCCGTCCGGCCCGACTACGACGGCCCCGGCCTCGACCGCGTGACCTTCACCCGGGACCTGGCGTAGACCTTGCCTGGCTCCGGTGCTCGGCGCACGCTGGTGGTATGCCTGGTCACGACGGCCCCACGCTCATCGGCTCCGTGCAACGGGCGTTCCGCCTGCTGGAGGCGGTGAGCGCGCACGCCAACGGCGCGCCGGCGAAACAACTGGCGCGGGAGACGGGCCTGCCCCTGGCCACCGCCTACCACCTGCTGCGCACGCTGGTGTACGACGGATACGTGCGCAAGCTCGACGACGGCGTCTTCGTGCTGGGCGACAGGCTTCAGACGCTGCACACCAGGGGCAGCTGGCAGACCCTGCTCAGCCGGATCCGGCCCACGCTCGCCGCGCTGCGGGACGAGTTCGGCACCGCCACCTACCTGACCTTCTACGAGGAGGGCGAGATCCGGGTCGCGGAGATCGTCGACGGTCCCCGGGCGCCCCGGGTCGACCTGTGGGTGGGATTCGAGGACGCGGGGCACGCCACCGCGCTGGGCAAGTCCGTGCTGCGCGAGCTGGACGACGACTCCCGCCAGGACTACCTCTCCCGCCACCACCTCTCCGACCTCACCCCGCGCACCATCACCAGCGCCGTCGAACTGCTCCGGCGGCTCGACACCTCGCCCGTGGCCCCGGCGGTGACGGACCTGGAGGAGTACTCTCTCGGCACGGTGTGCGTCGCGGTGCCCGTCTACAGCGGGAACACACTCGGCTCGCTCGGCGTCTCGCTGCCCGCGGACCGGATCTCCCGGATCGAGGAGATCAGGGCCCGGCTGCTCCCGACCGCGGGCCGCGTGACCAGGAGCCTGTCACTCACTATCTGAAATTCCGTGGCTTGTCTCACAGGGGAACAAACCCGTTTCCTGGATGAAACGGACTTTTCGGGAGTCTCCCCCCGGCGTACAGGTGAGGACTGCGGAAGACACATGAGTCAGGCCCGAGACCATGGCGGCGACCATTGGCCGATACGACTGCTCAGGAGCCGAGCGGGCGGTCCCCGAGCGGCCGGCCCCCGGGCGGCCCGTCCGCGAGCGGCGGCCCGCAGGCGGGCCGCCGCGCAGCTGGCCGCCGGCACCCCCGTACTCCCCGTGCTGCTCGTCTGCCTCGTCGTGGTCGTCGACCTCCTCGGCGGAGCGGGGATGATCTGGCTGCCCCTGCTCGCGGCCGGACCCGCGCTGTCCGCCACCACCAACGGGCCGCGCGGAGTGCTGTGCGTCGGGCTGCTCGCCGCCGCGCTCAGCGCGACGCTGGGCGCCCGCGACGGGGTTCCGCACGGCGAACTGGCGGCCGTGCTGTCCGCCCTGCTGGCGGTCACCCTGGCCAGCTGCCTGACCAGCGCGCGGCGCGGCCGCCGGGAAAGGGTGCTGGCGGCCGTCCGGTCGGTCGCGGAGGCCGCCCAGCACGCCCTGCTCAAGCCCGTACCCACGACGGTGGGACCGTTCCAGGTGGCCGTCCGCTACAGCGCCGCGGCCGCGGAGGCCCGTATCGGCGGGGATCTCTACGCCCTGGTGCCCACCCCCTACGGGGTGCGGCTGATCGTCGGTGACGTGCGCGGCAAGGGACTGCCCGCCGTGGGGACCGCCGCACTGGTCCTCGGTGTCTTCCGGGAGGCCGCTTACGACGAGCCCGATCTCCTCGCCGTGGTCGGCAGGATCGAGCGGAGCCTGGCGCGCAACCTCGGGGACGACGACTTCGTCACCGCCGTGGTCGCGGGATACCCGTCGGCCGGGCGTCTCGAAGTGGTCAACTGCGGACACGCGCCGCCTCTGCTGGTGCGCGAGTCCGGAGGTGTCGAGGCGGTGGAGCCGACCCACCCGGCCCCGCCCCTCGGGCTGCGCGCCCTCTCCGGCGAGGTCCCCAGCCTCCAGGTGCTGCCGTTCGCCGACGGGGATCAAATGCTGCTGTACACGGACGGGGTCACCGAGGCCCGCGACCACGGCCGTACGTTCTACCCGCTCGCCGAGGGACTGGCCCGCCATGTGTCCGGCGAACCGGCACGCACCCTCGCCGCGCTCCATGACGAACTGCTGAACCATGTGGGCGGCCGTCTGCACGACGATGCCGCGCTGCTCCTGCTGCGCGTGCCGGCCGCCACGGAAGGGCCGGTCGCCGAGTCGGCCGTCGCCGGATTCGCTCAGGTCTGAGCCGTCCGGCCGCGGGCCGCCGTGACGAGGTCGGCCCACCGGGTGATGCCGCCGGAGTGGATGCGGATGCCGTGCCGGGCGGCCAGCGCGTGGACGATGTGCTCGCCCCGGCCGTGCTCGTCCGGGTCGGCACCGGTCGGCGAGTGTCCCGCCGTGCGCGCCGGTCCCGCGTCGGTGACCTCGACACGCAGGGTGCCGGTCCCCTCGCCCCGGACCCAGGACAGCCGCAGCTCCGCGGGGGGCAGGGCGTGCACGAGCGCGTTGGTGAGCAACTCCGACACCACGAGCAGGGAATCCTCGACGATCTCCGGGGACACGTTCCAGTCGGTGAGGACCGCCCCGGCCCGTCGGCGTACGGCGGAAACGGCACCGCTGACGGGCGGCAGCGCAAAGACGTGCTCCACTGTGTCGCGAGGCATGGGATCGAGCTCCAGCTGTACCGACATCAGATCTCCTCCCGCGAGCCGGCGGTGCGCCTGGCCTCAGGCGCTTTGCCGGGCCTCGTAGCAAAGTAAGAAGCCGGACGAACCCGGTCAATGAACGTCGGTCGGCATTGCCGAACGCTTGCAGGCAGTCCGCGCCAGGGCCTTCGACCTGCACGAAAAGCGGACAGGCCAGAGCGGTAATAGGCTCGATCCATGACCGGCCCGGTCCAGTCGATCGAACGGGCGGCGGCGATCCTGCGTCTGCTCGCCGGTGGACCTCGCCGACTCGGACTCGGCGAGGTGGCGGCCTCGCTCGGGCTGGCGAAGGGCACCACCCACGGCATCCTGCGCACACTCCAGCACGTGGACTTCGTGGAGCAGGACGCGGCGACCGGAAAATACCAGCTCGGAGCCGCCCTGCTGCACCTCGGCACCAGTTACCTCGACGTCAACGAGCTGCGGTCGCGCTCCATCAACTGGGCCGACGCCCTGGCCGCCCGCAGCGGTGAGGCGGTCCGCCTGGGCACCCCGCTGGAGGGCCAGGTCCTCGTCGTCCACCACGTCTTCCGGCCGGACGACAGCCTCCAGACCCTGGACGTGGGCTCGCTGCTGCCGCTGCACGCGTCCTCGCTCGGCAAGGTCCTCCTCGCCTTCGGGACCGCGCCCCTGGAGGACGCCCTGGAACCCGGGCTGGAGGCGTACACCCGCCACACCCTCGCCGTCCCGGAGCAGCTCAACCGGGCCCTCGCCGAGGTCAGGGAGGTCGGATGGGCCGCCGAGGTCCAGGAGATGAGCATGGGTGAAGCCGGTGTCGCCGCGCCGATCCGGGGGCACGGCGGCCTCGTCGTGGGTGCCATCGGACTGTCCGGCCCGGTCGAGCGGATCTGTGACAGTCAGGGCCGCCCCCGGCCGAACCTGATCACGCTGCTCCGCGAGGCCGCACGGGCGATCTCCAGAGACCTGGGAGCGGCCCGCTGGTGACGCGCCGCCAGCCCCCGCCGCGACACATCGGAAGGGCAGACCCGATCATGGTTGAACGGTATGTGATGTCCGTTGATCAGGGCACCAACTCCACCCGATGCATTCTGTTCGACCACCACGGCCGGCTGGTGTCCGTGGCCCAGCGTGAGCACCGGCAGCACTTCCCCAAGCCCGGATGGGTCGAGCACGACGCCGTCGAGATCTGGCGCAATCTGCTGCGGATCGTGCCCGAGGCCCTGTCCGGCGCCGATGTCGACGTCCGGGAGGTCGCCGCCATCGGTATCACCAACCAGCGGGAGACGACAGTGCTCTGGGACCGGCGGACGGGCGACCCGCTGGGCAGGGCCATCGTCTGGCAGGACACCCGCACGGCACCGCTCGTCGAGGACCTCAAGCGCGAACCCGGCGAGGAGTTCTTCCTCGAACGCTGCGGCCTGCCCCCCTCGACCTACTTCTCCGCGCTGCGCATCCGCTGGTTGTTCGACCAGGTCGACGGGCTGGAACAGCGCGCCAGGGACGGCGAGGTGCTGTTCGGCACCATGGAGAGCTGGCTGATCTGGAACCTCACCGGGGGCGTGGACGGCGGCCTGCACATCACCGACCCCACCAACGCCAGCCGCACCATGCTGATGAACATCCGCACGCTCACCTGGGACGAGGAGCTGCTGGCGTTCTTCGGCGTGCCCCGGCCGATGCTGCCGGAGATCCGGTCCTCCGCCGAGACCTACGGCGAAGCCCGCTCGGTCCTGCCGGGCATCCGCGTCACGGCCGCCCTCGGGGACCAGCAGGCCGCCCTCTTCGGGCAGACCTGCTTCTCCCCGGGCGAGGCGAAGTGCACCTACGGAACGGGCAGCTTCCTGCTCCTCAACACCGGCGCCGACCTCGTACGGTCCCGGCACGGACTGCTCACGACCGTCGCCTACAAGATCGGCGCTCAGCCGCCGGTCTACGCCCTGGAGGGCTCGATAGCCGTCACCGGCTCCCTGGTCCAGTGGTTCCGCGACCGTCTGGGACTGATCAGCAGCGCGCCGGAGATCGAGACCCTCGCGCGAACGGTCGAGGACAACGGCGGCTGCTACATCGTCCCCGCCTTCTCCGGGCTGTTCGCACCCCGCTGGCGCAGTGACGCCCGCGGTGTCATCGTCGGCCTCACCTCGTACATCACCAAGGGCCACCTGGCCCGCGCCGTCCTGGAGGCCACCGGCTGGCAGACGCGCGAGGTCGTCGACGCCATGAACGCCGACTCCTCGCTCGCCCTGAGGGAGCTGAAGGTGGACGGCGGCATGACGGCCGACAACCTGCTCATGCAGTTCGTGGCCGACGTGCTCGACGTGCCCGTGGTGCGGCCGATGGTCGCCGAGACGGTCTCCCTGGGCGCCGCCTACGCCGCGGGCCTCGCCGCCGGCTACTGGCCGGACCTGGAGGTCCTGCGCCGCAACTGGCACCGGGCCGCCCAGTGGCTGCCGGACATGGACCCGGAGCGGCGGGAGCAGGAGTACGACAACTGGCAGCGGGCCGTGGAGCGTTCACTGGGCTGGATCAGACCGCCGAAGGACGCGTGAGGGGCACCGGTCAGGTCTGCGCCCTCGCCCCGCCGAGCGCGGCGACGCGGTCGAGGCTCTCCGGGGAGACGGTCTCCGCGCGGTCGAACAGCCAGCGGTTCCCGGCCGGGAAGAGCCCGTCCGCGGCGAGTGACTCGAACACCGCGAGGTCGCGGCGGATGGTCTCGTCGTAGGTGGCGTGCAGCCGGAAGCCCCAGCCGTGCTCCATGAGCAGCCGGACCGCCTTCTCGAACTCCGCATCGTAATCGGCGGCGAGTTCCGGACGCGGCTGGCTGAAATTCTCGAAATCCGCCGCCGCCCAGGTGAGGTTCTCACCCGCGCCGTTGAGGCGCAGCCAGGCGTCCCCGTCGCCGGGGCGGGTCATTTCCATCCAGCGGGTGAGGTCGGATATCTCCTGCCCCGGTGTCTGCGGAAAGAGGTGATAGGCGATCCGCAGCGACAGCCGGCCTTCCGCGGCCAGTTCCACGACCGTCCGGTAATTGTCGGGGAAATTCTGGAAACCGCCGGCCGCGTCGATCGCCGACGTCAGCCCGAACCGGTTGAGTTCGCGCAGGAAATGCAGGGTCGAGGTCTTTTTGTCCTCGCCTTCCAGCGCCGGCGCCTTGGCCGGCGTGGAGTACAGGATCAGGACGCTCGGGGCGGCCGGCAGCAGGCCCGTCGGCTCCCCGTCCCGGCCGCGGACGATCTGCCCGCCCCTGGGGTCGGGCGTGTCCCTGCCGAATCCGGCCGCCCTGAGCGCCGCCCGGTTGAGCACGGCCGCCTGGTACAGGTGCAGCACGAACACCGGGGTGTCCGGCGCCGCGGCGTTCAGCTCCGCGACCGTCGGCAGCCGCCGCTCGGCGAACTGCTCCGCCGACCAGCCGCCGACCACCCGCACCCACTGCCCCTTCGGGGTGCGCGCGGCCTGCTCGCGCAGCATCGCCAGGCCCTGGCGCAGGGTCGGCACGCCGTCCCAGCGCAGTTCCAGTACGTAGTTGAGCCCGCCGCGGATCACGTGCAGATGGGCGTCGTCGAGGCCCGGCACCACCCGCCGTCCGAGCGCGTCCACGACCCGCGTGTCCGGACCGATGCGGCCCGCCACGTCGGCGTCGTCGCCGACGGCCGTGATGACCCCGGCGCGCACGGCGAGCGCCGTCGCGTGCGGGCGGCGCGGGTCCTGCGTATGGATCCGCGCATTGCGGACGACGAGTTCCGCGGCATTGTCGGTGGCTCGCGGGACCAGCCCGCCGACCGGCATGGATGACACCGTGGGAAACCCCTCCCGAAATCGAATCGCTGCGGTGTCACGCTAAGCCGGACCGCCGGGCCCGGATGTTCCGTCCGTGCACCGAATCCGTTCCCACAGTGCACCGGTATTCGGTGCGCTGTGAGAACACAGGGAGTGCACTCACGGACCATTACCGGCCCTGGGGCGGATTTACCGTTACCGGCGTCTCGACCCATCACCGCACCCCTTTGAACACCAGGAGAAACCCATGTCCGACGCCCCCCGTCCGGTCACGCCGGTACTGGAGCCCGCGGCGGCCGCCTTCGCGGAGGCGACCGCCAACCCGCCCTACCTCTTCGACCTGCCGCCCGCGGAAGGGCGCAAGGCGGTCGACGAGGTGCAGTCCGGCGAGATCGGCAAGCCGGCCGTCGACGAGGAGTGGATCACCGTCTCCGGCGGCCCGACCGGCGAGGTCCGCGCCCGCGTCGTCCGCCCGGCGGGAGCGACGGGACAGCTCCCCGTGATCCTTTACATCCACGGCGCGGGCTGGGTCTTCGGCAACGCCCACACCCACGACCGCCTGGTCCGCGAACTCGCCGTCGGCGCAGGCGCGGCGGTGGTCTTCCCCGAGTACGACCTCTCGCCCGAGGCCCGCTACCCGGTCGCCATCGAGCAGAACTACGCCGTCGCCCGGTGGGTCGTGGAGCAGGGCGGCACCAAGGGCCTGGACGGCTCGCGCCTCGCCGTGGCCGGGGACTCCGTCGGCGGCAACATGACCGCTGCCCTGACCCTGATGGCCAAGGAGCGCGGCGGCCTGCCGCTGGTCCAGCAGGTCCTCTTCTACCCGGTCACCGACGCGGCCTTCGACACCGGCTCCTACCACCAGTTCGCCGAGGGTTACTTCCTGCGCCGCGACGGCATGCAGTGGTTCTGGAACCAGTACACGACCGACGAGGACCAGCGCGCTGAGATCACCGCCTCCCCGCTGCGCGCCACCACCGAGCAGCTCACCGGCCTGCCCCCGGCCCTGGTCGTCACCGCCGAGGCCGACGTCCTGCGCGACGAGGGCGAGGCCTACGCGAACAAGCTGCGCCAGGCCGGGGTCCCGGTCACCGCCGTCCGTGTCCAGGGGATCATCCACGACTTCGTGATGCTCAACGCCCTGCGCGAGACCCACGCGGCCCAGTTCGCCATCACGCTGGCCGCGGACACCCTGCGCGCCGCCCTGCACACCGCCTGAATCCCGGGAGACACACCGACATGACCACCTCCACCCCCACCGTCGTCCTGATCCACGGTGCCTTCGCCGACGCCGGCAGCTGGTCCGGGGTCATCGCCGAACTCCAGGGCCACGGCATCCCCGTGATCGCCCCGCCCAACCCGCTGCGCGGCCTCGCCTCCGACGCCGCCTACGTGGCCTCCGTGGCCGCCCAGATCGACGGCCCCGTCATCCTGGTCGGCCACTCCTACGGCGGTGCCCTCATCACCGTGGCCGGCACCACCGAGAACGTCGTCGGCCTGGTCTACGTGGCCGCCTACGTCCCTCAGGAGGGCGAGAGCCTCGGCGAGCTCCAGGGCCGCTTCCCGCTCTCCCCGCTGGTGAGCAACCTCAAGGAGTGGACGTACCCGGTGGCGGGCGGCGAGCGGGCCGTCGAGGTCACCATCGCCGAGGACGCCTTCCCGTCGGTCTTCGCCGCCGACGTGCCCGCGGGCGTCACCAAGATCCTCGCCGCGGCCCAGCGTCCGCTCGCGGCCGCCGCCTTCGAGGAGACCGCCACCGCCGCGGCCTGGAGGACCAAGCCCTCCTGGGCGCTGATCGCCGGGGCGGACGAGGCGATCAACCCCGAGGTGGAGCGCTTCGGCGCCAAGCGTGCCGGCGCCACCGTCGTGGAACTCGACGGCGCCTCCCACGCGGTCGCGGTCTCCCAGCCCAAGGAGGTAGCCGACCTCATCCGCGAGGCGGTCCGCACGACGGGCTGACCGGCGCACGGGTTCCGCCGCGCGGACGCGTCCCTCCCCCGGGGGAGCGTCCGCGCGGCGTGGTTTCCGGGGCCGCGCCCGGGCCCAGCCGTGCCGGGGCGGTGGGCTGAGGAGGCGGGCCTGGGCGCGTCGTCCTCGGGGGGCGCCTTCGCGCGGGCGGTTTCCGGGGCCGCGCCCGGGCCCAGCCGTGCCGGGGCGGCCCCGCGGGCGGGTCCTCCGCGGGGGAGCGTCCGCGCGGTGCCTTGTGCGGTGGGGGGACTCACATGGCCTCGGCCCGCTGTGTGCGGCGGTCTTAACCCCCGATGATCCGCGCAGCGACCTTCGTGTAATGAGCCGTTCGTACCGTCACCGCGTACGACAGGACGACCCAGCACACGACAAGGGGGGGCGCCCGTGGCCGCGCCGGACTCGGGGACCGACGGCATGCCGGAGAAGGTGCGGACGGTCTGCTCGTACTGCGGTGTGGGCTGCGGCATGGTCCTCGACGTCGGCCGGGGACCGGACGGACGCCGTACGGTGCTGAAGGCGTCCGGCGACAAGGAGCACCCGGCGAACTTCGGCCGGCTGTGCACCAAGGGCGCCACCACCGCCGAGATGCTCTCCGCCCCGGGACGGCTGACCACGGCCCTGATCCGGCCGGAGCGCGGCGACGAGCCGGTGCCCGCCCCGCTGGACGCGGCGGTCGCTCAGACGGCGGGGCGGCTGCGGGCGATCGTCGACGAGCACGGGCCGGACGCGGTCGCCCTGTACGTGTCGGGACAGATGAGCCTCGAGGCGCAGTACCTCGCCAACAAGCTCGCCAAGGGATTCATCCGGACCAACCAGATCGAGTCCAACTCCCGGCTGTGCATGGCCAGTGCCGGCACCGGCTACAAGCTGTCGCTCGGCGCGGACGGCCCGCCCGGCTCCTACCAGGACCTCGACCGGGCGGACGTGTTCCTGGTCATCGGCTCGAACATGGCCGACTGCCACCCCGTGCTCTTCCTGCGCATGATGGACCGGGTGAAGTCGGCCGGCGCCAAGCTGATCGTCGTCGACCCGCGCCGCACCGCCACCGCCGCGAAGGCCGGCCTGTTCCTCCAGATCAGGCCGGGCACCGACCTCGCGCTGCTCAACGGACTGCTGCACCTGCTGCACGAGAACGGGCACACCGACCCCGACTTCATCGCCGCCCACACCGAGGGCTGGGAGGCCATGCCCGCCCTCCTCGCCGAGTACCCGCCCGCCGCCGTCGCCGAGCTCACCGGCCTCGCCGAGGACGACATCCGCGAGGCGGCCCGGCTGATCGGGGAGGCGGGGGAGTGGACCAGCTGCTGGACCATGGGCCTCAACCAGTCCACGCACGGCACCTGGAACACCAACGCCCTGGTCAACCTGCACCTCGCCACCGGGAAGATCTGCCGCCCCGGCAGCGGCCCCTTCTCCCTCACCGGCCAGCCCAACGCCATGGGCGGCCGGGAGATGGGCTACATGGGCCCCGGCCTGCCCGGTCAGCGGTCCGTCCTCGTCGACGCCGACCGCGCCTTCACGGAGGAGCTGTGGGAGCTGCCCCCGGGCACCCTCCGCGCGGACGGCGTCGGCCGGGGCACCGTGGAGATGTTCCGGAAGATGGCCGACGGGGACATCAAGGCGTGCTGGATCATCTGCACCAACCCGGTCGCGTCCGTCGCCAACCGCCGCACGGTCATCGAGGGCCTGGAGGCCGCCGAGTTCGTCGTCACCCAGGACGTCTTCACCGACACGGAGACGGGCGCGTACGCCGACGTGGTCCTGCCCGGCGCCCTGTGGACCGAGTCCGAGGGCGTCCTCGTCAACAGCGAACGCAACCTCACCCTCGCCAGGCCCGCCGCCGACCCGCCCGGCGAGGCCACCGCCGACTGGCGGATCATCGCCGCCGTCGCCCGCGCCATGGGCTACGCACAGGGCTTCTCCTACGACAGCGCCGAGCAGGTCTTCGAGGAGATCAAGCGGGCCCACAACCCGCAGACCGGCTACGACCTGCGCGGGGTGACGTACGAGCGGCTGCGCGACACCCCCGTCCAGTGGCCCGCGCCGACCCCCGACGGCCCCGACCGCAACCCCGTCCGCTACGTCGACGAGGACGGCACCCTCACCTTCCCCACCCCCTCCGGCCGTGCCGCCTTCCACGCCCGCCCGCAGCTGCCGCCCGCCGAGATGCCGGACGACGACTATCCGTACGTCCTCAACACCGGCCGGCTCCAGCACCAGTGGCACACCCTCACCAAGACGGCGAAGGTGCCCAAGCTGAACAAGCTCGACCCCGGCCCCTTCGTCGAGGTGCACCCCGGCGACGCCGCCGCCCTGGGCATAGCCGACGGCGACTCGGTGGAGGTCGCCTCCCGGCGCGGGCGCGCCGTGCTGCCCGCCGTCGTCACCGACCGGGTACGGCCGGGCTGCTGCTTCGCGCCCTTCCACTGGAACGACCTGTTCGGCGAGTACCTCAGCGTCAACGCCGTCACGAACGACGCCGTGGACCCGCTGTCCTTCCAGCCCGAGTTCAAGGTGTGCGCGGTGTCCCTGGCCAAGGTGCCGGCGCCGGTGACCGTGCGGCCCCCGCGCGAGGAGGCACCGGCGGTCGTGGTGCCATCCGCGGGCGGGCCCTCCGCCGCCGCCGTCTTCGGGCTCGACCCCGCCCCGCCGCCCGTCCTCACCGGGCGCGAACGGCAGTACCTGGTCGGCTTCCTGGCAGGCGTCCCCGCCGGCGCCCCCGGTGTCCCGGTGCTGCCGCCGGACGCCCCGTTCAGCCCCGAGCACGCCCTGTGGGTCAACGGCACCCTGGCCGGGATGTACTCCAGGGCGGCCGGCGTCCCGCGGGTCGTGTCCGCCGCCGGCCGCCAGGTCGTGATCCTGTGGGCCTCGCAGACCGGCAACGCCGAGGAGTTCGCCGCCGCCACCGCCGACCGGCTGACCTCCGGCGGGCACGCCGCCTCCCTCGTCGCCATGGACGAGGCCGACCTCACCGCCCTGCCGTCCGACGCCGACCTGCTGCTGATCACCAGCACCTTCGGCGACGGCGACGCCCCCGACAACGGGTCCGGCTTCTGGGACACCCTGGCCGCGCCCGACGCCGGCCGGCTGGAGGGCCGGCGCTACGCCGTACTGGCCTTCGGCGACTCCTCGTACGCGGACTTCTGCGGGCACGGCCGCCGCCTGGACCGGCGCCTGGACGAACTGGGCGCGGTCCGCCTGGCCCCGCGCACCGACTGCGAACCCGACTACACGTCCGCCGCCCACGCCTGGCTCGACCAGGTGCTCACCGCCCTCCAGGACGCCCAGCCGGCCCCGGCCCCCGCTCCGGCCGCCGGCCGCGCCGGGAAGCCCGCCCCGGTCACCGCCCGCCTGACCGGCAACCGGCTGCTCAGCCTGCCCGGCGCGGGCAAGGAGGTCCGCCGCTTCACCCTCGACACCCGCGACAGCGAGCAGCCCCTCGTCTACGAGGCGGGCGACGCGCTGGGCGTACGCCCCCTGAACTCCCCGGAGCTGGTGACGGAATGGCTGGCCGTCACCGGCCTGGACGCTTGTGCGGCGGTACGGGTCGACGGCGTGGGCGAGGTGTCCCTCGGCGACGCCTTCCTGCGCCACCTGGACATCACCCGCCTCGGCCCCGGCCTGCTGCGCTTCGTCGCCGACCGGGCCCGCGACCCGCGCGAGCTGCGCAAACTGCTGCGCCCGGACAACAAGGGCGAGCTGGCGAAGTGGTCCTGGGGCCGGCAGGCGGTCGACGTGGTCGCCGAGCACGGTGTCCGCGCGGACGCGCAGGCCTGGGCCGACGCGCTGGGCCGTCTGCAACCCCGCCTGTACTCGATCTGCTCCAGCCCGCTGACCGACCCCCACCTGGTGTCGCTGACGGTGTCCGTCGTCCGGTACGAGAACCTGCGCGGCCGGGCCCGGCAGGGCGTCTGCTCGCCCTTCCTCGCCGACGCCGTACCCGGCACCCCGGTGCCCGTCCACGTCCAGCGCTCGCCGCACTTCCGGCCGCCCGCCGACCCCGCCACCCCCATGGTGATGGTCGGTCCGGGCACCGGCGTGGCCCCCTTCCTCGGCTTCCTCCAGGAGCGCAGGGCGCGTGGTCACCAGGCCCCCAACTGGCTGTTCTTCGGCGAACAGCACCGGGCCACCGACTTCTACTACGAGGAGGAACTCACCGCCCTCCTCGCCGAGGGCACCCTCACCCGCCTGGACACCGCCTTCTCCCGCGACCAGCGCGCCAAGGTCTACGTCCAGGACCGGATGCGCGCACACGGCCCCCTGCTGTGGTCCTGGCTCCAGGACGGCGCCCACTTCTACGTCTGCGGCGACGCCTCCCGCATGGCCAAGGACGTCGACCGCGCCCTGAAGGACATCGCCGTGGTCCACGGCGGGCTGACCGAGGACGACGCGGCGGCGTACGTCAAACAGCTCACCGCCGACAAACGGTACGCGCGCGACGTCTACTGACCTGCGCCGTGGGCCCTGTCCCGCGCCAAGTGCCGCATGGTGAGGGCGAGTTGCAGCCGGAACCGGCCCTGTGGGGTGCGCACCGGCCAGCCCAGCAGGTGCTCGGCGTGGGTGAGCCGGTCCTGGAGCGTGGAGTGGTGCACGCCGGCCTCGGCGGCGGCCGCCCGCAGGCTCGCCGTCGAGGCCACGGCATGCAGCGTGCGCAGCATCCAGGGCGCGTCCGCCGCGGCGGCCTCGACCGCCCGCACATCGGGCGGCGGCTCGGCACCCGGCCCGACCAGCTCGGCGAGCAGCGCGACATCGCCCAGCTCCTCGGCCCACACCACACGCCGCCCCGGCTCCCGCGCGCTCGTGAACCGCAGCGCGGTACGGGCGGCGGCCCAGGAACGCGGGAGCTCCAGCACGGGCACGGCGGGACCGACGCCCACCCGCCCGGCGGGCGGCTCGACGACCGCCTCCTCGGGCACGATCCGCGGCTGCCCGTCGGCCGGTGCGACGACGCGGGCGCTCGCGGCCAGGCCCAGGCGGCGGGCCGCGTGCAGCCGTACCTGCTCGGTGGCGCCGGCGTCCAGGACCGTCTCCACCAGCGCGGGATCGTCGACCCGCGCGGCGGGGGCACGCCCCCGGGTACGGTCCAGCACCGCCCGCACGGCCGCCGCGGCCCGTTCCAGCACCACCGCGTCCACGACGCTCGGCTCGGCCGCCACCCGCTCCAGCCACAGCGCGGGCGGCCCGCCCGGCACCAGCGGCACGCACGGCCAGTCCGGCTCCGGCGCCCCCGGCACCTCCGCGCGCCGCCCGTCGGGCTCCACCCGCAGCCCGACGCGCCGCTCCTCGTCCACCAGCCGCGCGGCACACCCGGCCAGCACGGCGACCCCCCGCACCAGCGCCTCCAGCCCGGCCCGGCTCTCGGCCAGCCGGTCGAAATAGGCGATGACCCGGACGGCGGCCCCGGCATCCGGATCCACCGCGGCCAGACGCCCGGCCAGTTCTTTCATCCCCACATGGTGCGCCATCCCACCGGCGTCGGTCAGCCCCCGGCGAGGAGTCTGCCCAGCCACTGAAGCTGTGCCGCCCGGGCCGCCTGGGACAGGGGCGCCTGGGGGGCGAAGCCGTCGAAGCCGTGGAAGCCGCCGGGCCAGACGTGGAGTTCGGCGGTGCCGCCGCACTGCCAGATCCGGGAGGCGTAGGCGACGACCTCGTCGCGGAAGGTCTCCGCGGAGCCGACGTCGAGGAAGGCCGGGGGGAGGCCGGAGAGGTCGGTGGCGCGGGCGGGGGCGGCGTACGGGGACACGTCGGGGCCGCCCCGGCTCGGGCCGAGGAGGGCACCCCAGCCGGTTTCGTTGGCGGTGCGGTCCCATATGCCGAGGCCCGCCATCTGGTGGCTGGACACGGTGTCGTTGCGGTCGTCGAGCATCGGGCAGAGCAGCATCTGCCCGAGGGGCCTCGGGCCCCGGCGGTCGCGGAGCAGCAGGGCGAGCGCCGCGGTGAGGCCGCCGCCCGCGCTGGCCCCGGCGAGCACGATCCGCTCGGGGTCGCCGCCGATCTCCTCGGCGTGCTCCGCCGTCCACAGCAGGCCCGCGAGGACGTCGTCGACGGGCGCCGGGTGAGGGTGTTCCGGGGCGAGCCGGTATTCGACGGAGACCACGACCGCGCCCAGTTCCCGCGCCCACTCGAGCGGGCCGTCCACACCGACCCGGTTGTTGCCGAGGATCATGCCGCCCCCGTGGACGTGGTAGATCACCGGCAGCGGGCCGGTGCCCGCCGAAGAGGTGGGGCGGCAGACGAGGAGGGAGACGTCGGGTGCGTCCTCGGGGCCCGGGACCGTGCGGTCCGCCACGTCGAACGCCCCGCCCAGGGTGAGGTCGAGATCCGCGAGCAGGTCGATCCCCGGCCCCTGCCGGGCGGTGTCGATCTCCTCCGGGGTGAGCCCCGGCGAGATCGCGTCCTTGATCGTCTCCAGCGCGGCGGCGAGTTCCGGGTCGAACGGGGGCGGGGGCGGGGTCGAAGGCACGGTTTCTCCTCACACGGGGTGCTGCGGCTCGTACGGTCATCATCGGCGGGCCTCCGCCCGCCAGGAGGCCGCCGTACGGCGGAACCTGCCCGCCGTACGGCGGGTGGCCCGATCGGCGTCCCGCCCCGCCCGTCACGCTTGACTTGAAGAGCGCTCGAAGTCCTAGCGTCGCGTCCGTAGACCTCAGACCCGGGCGGAACGGAGACGGACATGCGGGTGGGCGTACACATCAACCGGTTCGACCACCCGGGGGGCGGGCCCGCGCTCGGCGCCGAACTGGCCGCCGTGGGAGCCGCGGCCGAGGCGGCGGGCGTCAGCTGGCTGTCGGTGATGGACCACTACTTCCAGATGGAGTTCAACGGCGGCGCCGAGGACCCGATGCTGGAGGCCTACACGACCCTCGGCTACCTCGCCGGGCACACCTCGACCGTGCGGCTCGGCGCGCTGGTCACCGGAGTGACGTACCGGCACCCCGGCCTCCTCGCCAAGATCGCCACCACGCTCGACGTGCTCTCCGGGGGCCGCGCCACGCTGGGGATCGGCGCGGCCTGGTACGACCGCGAGCACCACGGGCTCGGCGTGCCCTACCCGCCGGTCGCGGAGCGGTTCGAGCGGCTGGAGGAGACCCTGCGGATCTGTCTCCAGATGTGGGACCCGGCCGTCGACGGCCCCTTCGAGGGGCGGTACTACCGGCTCGCCGAGACGCTGTGCGCGCCGGCGCCGGTGAGTTCCCCGCACCCGGAGATCATGATCGGCGGCGGGGGAGAGAAGAAGACGCTGCGCCTGGTCGCGCGCTACGCGGACGCCTGCAACCTGATCCCCGCGTCACCGGAGGAGCTCCGGCACAAGCTCGACGTCCTGCGCGGGCACTGCGACACCGCCGGCCGCGACTACGACGCCATCCGCAGGACCATCGTCTACACCGGTGAGCCGGCCGCCACCGGCGACCTCGACGCCTTCACCCGGGACATCGAGGGCTACACGAAGCTGGGCGTCGACACGGTGATCCTGGCCCCGCGCCTCGGCGAGACGGCCGGGTGGATCGAGCGGTTCGCCGCACCTGCCGTGGAGCGGCTGGCCGGGCTCGACTGACACGGCGAGGGCGGTTCCGGCACGGCGAAGGGGCCGGAGCCCGTGCGGCTCCGGCCCCTTCGGGGTGTGGTGGCCGGGATCAGGCGGCCACGCCCACGTTGCCGTGCAGGCGCGCGACGACCTCGGTCAGCTGGGCGGCGACCTCGACGTCGTCGGCCGGGTGGGTCTCGGCGAAGCGGGTCACGGAACCCGGGATAGAGAGCTTGATGTCCTCGATCACCTTGCCGCCGGCGATGCCCACGGCCTTGCGGGCCTCGTCCTGGGCCCACACGCCGCCGTACTGGCCGAAGGCGGTGCCGACCACGGCGACGGGCTTGCCGGCGAAGGCGCCGGCGCCGTACGGGCGGGACAGCCAGTCGATGGCGTTCTTCAGGACGGCCGGGATGGTGCCGTTGTACTCGGGGGAGAAGAGCAGGAACGCGTCGGCGGCCTGGGCGGCCTCGCGCAGCTTGGCGGCGGCGGCCGGGACGTTGCCCGCGACGTCGATGTCCTCGTTGTAGAAGGGGATGTCGGCCAGGCCCTCGAACAGGTCGACCTCGGCGCCCTCCGGAGCGAGCTTGACGGCCGCCTCGGCGAGCTGACGGTTGTGCGAACCGGCGCGGAGGCTGCCGACGAGCGCAAGGATGCGAACAGACATGGGGGTTCTCCAAGGGGGCTGAAACATCGTTGTTACGATCCGGACCGGGGTCCGGTTATTTTTCTAGCACTCTAAGCGGACCGCGGTCCAGTTTTGTTCCCGATGCTTTACGCTGTCTTCATGTCCAGCGCGCTGCCGCCCTTCCCGAAGTCCGAGGAGCTCCTCGACACGCCCGAGTTGCTGGACGTCGGCCCCGCCGCGGAGGAGCCGTGCCTGCGCGCCGACGCCGCCCGCAACCGCGCCAAGCTGCTTCAGGCCGCGGCCCGGCTGATCGCGGAGCACGGGGTGGCCGGGGTCACGATGGAGGCGGTGGCCGCGGCGGCCGAGGTGGGCAAGGGGACCGTCTTCCGCCGGTTCGGCGACCGCACCGGGCTGCTGATGGCGCTGCTCGACCACTCGGACAAGGAGTTGCAGGCCGACTTCCTCGGCGGGCCGCCGCCGCTGGGTCCCGGGGCGCCGCCCCTGGAGCGGCTGCGGGCGTTCGGCGTGGCGGTGCTGTACCGCTCGGACGAGCGACTGGATCTGCTGCTGGCGGCGCAGTCGGAGCCGACGCGCCGGTTCTCCCACCCGGCGTTCCGGGCGCTGCGCATGCACGTCATGGTGCTGCTGCGGCAGATCCTGCCGGACGCCGACTGCGAACTCCTCTCCCTGACCCTGATGGCCTATCTCGACCCCGCCCTCATCAGCCATCTGACCAGGCAGTGCGGGATGCCGATGGAGCGGCTGGAGGCCGGCTGGACCGACCTCGTCGACCGCGTGACGGGTGCGGCGGGGCCCGCCTGAGACCCGTCAGCCGTCGTGGGCGGCGAACATGTCGACCAGCCCCTGGGGGGCGTCGGCGCGGAACAGCAGCGCGCCGCCCTCCGCGGACATGGCCGCGGACTTCTCGCTGCGCGGGAACAGCTTCTCCTCGTACGAGGCCAGGGCCGCCTCGGTGTCGCCCTGGTGCGCGGCGATCGCCAGGCCCAGTTCGGCGCCGTCGAGCAGCGCCAGGTTGGCGCCCTCGCCCGCGAACGGTGACATCAGGTGGGCGGCGTCGCCGAGCAGGGTGACGCCGGGGACGCGGTCCCAGCGGTGGCCGGCCGGCAGGGCGTGGATCCGCCGCGGCACCAGCACGCCGTCCGCGTCCGCGACCAGCGCCCGCAGGCTCTTGTCCCAGTCCGCGAAGTGCTCGAGGACGGCCGCTTTGGCCGCCGCGGTGTCCGCGAAGTCGATGCCGTCCAGCCAGTCCTCGGGCGCCTGAAGGGCCGTGTACACATGGAGGCTGCCGTCGCTCTCGCGGTGGGCGAGGAAGCCCCGGCCCGCGCCGAGCGCGAACAGCATGCCGCCGCCGACCACCGCCGCGCTCACCGGGTGGCGCACATCGGCCTCGAGCAGGTCCGCCTCGACGAACGACACGCCCGTGTAGGCCGGTCGGGCGGCGGAGAGCAGCGGGCGGATACGGGACCAGGCGCCGTCGGCGCCGACCAGCAGGTCCGTGGTGAAGACGGCACCGTCCGCGAGCGTCACCTCGTGCCGGCCACCGCCCAGCGGCCGTGCGCCGGTGACCTTGGCTCCCCAGCGGACCGTGCCGGGCGGGAGGGAACCGAGCAGCAGATCGCGCAGTGCGCCCCGGTCGACCTCGGGGCGCCCCCGGCCGCCGTCGCCGGCCTCCTCCCGGTGGACCTCGGCGTTCTGGTCGAGGATCCGCATCGCCTCCCCGCCCTGGTGGACGAGGGTCAGGAACTCCTCGTGCAGACCGGCGGCGCGCAGCGCCTCCTGCCCGGAGTCGTCATGGATGTCGAGCATGCCGCCCTGCACGCGGGCCTCGGGGGAGGGATCGAGATCGAAGGCGGCGGCCTCGATGCCGTGCACGTGCAGGACCCGGGCGAGGGCCAGACCGCCGAGACCGGCGCCGACGACGGCTATGGGGTGGTGCGGGACGGACATGATGGCCTCCTGGGCTCGTTCATTCGGGTACGGCGGTCCGCTCGATGCCGTTGATCAGCGTCTGGAAGGCCCACGACATCCGGGCCCGGGGCGGCCCCGACAACAGCACGCCGACGGTCGCCGCGATGTGCGGATGGGTACGGGGGGACGCGTTGCGCAGGGCCCCGACCAGGGCGTCCCAGTCGTCCTGGTGGGTGGGCGAGGCATCCTGCTCGGAGTGCTCGGCGGCCTGCGCGGTGGCGAGCTGGAGCAGCATGTCCACGCCCCACGCCGCCTGTGCGGGCGGCACGCCTCCCTCGTCGAGCAGCGCGAGCAACGTCTCGATCAGGTTCAGGTAGTTGGGGCCGCTCGGACGGGCCGTCAGCGCCGCCCTGGCGAGGGTCGGGTGCTCGAAGAGCATCATCGTGTACGCCGTGAGCACCTGCTCCAGACGGTCGCGCCAGGACCCCTCCCGAGGGGCCGGGCCGACCGTGCCGAGCAGTTCGTCCAGGACGGCGGCGTGGAGTTCGTCGGTGTTGCGGACGTAGACGTACAGCGACGCCGGGCCGGTGTCGAGTTCCTGTGCGAGGCGGCGCATGGTCACCTTGCGCAGGCCTTCGGCGCGCAGCAGCTCGACGGCGGCGGCCACGATGCCCTCCCGGCTCAGGGCGGGCTTGGCCGGACGTTCGCGGCGGCTGCGGGGGGAGTCGGGGCGCTCTGTCATGCCCTCAGGCTAACGAACATGTTCGCTCCGAGCAAGTTCGTAACGAACATGTTCGTCCTTACGCGGCGGACGCCGTGACCGCCCCGGTTCGTGCAACCGTGAACCACCTTCCCCCGCGCGTCCCCGGCCTCCGGCCTTCTGCCAAGATGCGGTACGTCATGGTGCAGATACCGAACTCGCCCTCGCCCGGGTCGCCCGCACCGCGCTCCGTTCCCACGAGCGCCGATGTGGCCCGCCTGGCCGGCGTCTCGCGCGCGACCGTCTCCTACGTCCTGAACAACACCAGCGCGGTACGGATCAGCGAGCCCACGCGCCGCCGCGTCCACCAGGCCGCGAAGGAGCTCGGGTACGTGCCCCACGCGGCGGCCCGCAGTCTGCGCGCCGGACACAGCCGCATGGTGCTGATGCCCGCCCCGACCGTCCCCGCCGGCCCGCTCTACGGCCGGTTCATCAGCGAACTCCAGTGGGCCCTCGGCCGACTGGACTACACCGTCGTGCAGTTCGGCACCGTCGGCCTGCACGGCGACGAGGCCGCGCGGGCCTGGGCCGAACTGCGGCCGGTCGCCGTCCTGGTGCCCGGCGGCGGGCTCGGCCCCGCGGGTGTCGCCGTACTCAAGCGGGCCGGCGCCCGCGCCGTCGTCACCCTCGGCCCCGAACGCATCGAGGGCGCGCACGCGCTGCTGATGGACCACGCCGGCGTCGGCCACTGTGCCGGCGCCCACCTCCACGCCCGCGGCCGGCGCCGTATCGGCGTGATCGTCCCCGAGGAGCCCGGACTCGAGGTCTTCTCCCGGCCCCGCCTGGAGGGCGTGCGGGAGGCCTTACGCGACACGGGCGCCACGGTCACCGCGCTCCCGCTCGCCCACGACGAGCAAGCCGCCGCCCGACTGGCCGCGCGGTGGCGGGAGTTGGACCTCGACGCGGTGTTCGCGTACAACGACGAGTACGCGATGCTGCTGATGCGCGCCCTCCAGGACGAGGGCGTGCGCATCCCCGAGGAGACGGCGGTGATCGGGTCCGACGACCTGATGCTCGGCCGTCTGCTGCGGCCCCGGCTCAGCACGATCCACATCGAGCTGCCCTCCGGCCGTGACCTGGCCGAACTCGTCGACCGCGCGGTGCGCGAACCCGGCACCGCGCCCGAGACCCACAAGGTGCTGGGGGCGTCGGTGGTGCACCGGGACTCCAGCTGATCGTGCCGCTCAGCGCGCGGCTGATCGCCGACTACGATGTTGCGCGCTCAACCAAATGCCCCCCGGCGATCGGAGAGCCGCCATGCCCTTGCTCGAGCCCAAGACCTGGCAGTCCGTCAACTCCCGTGCTCTGCGGGGAGTCCAGTACACCGTCACCGAGCCCGCGACCGGCGATCCGCTCGGCACGGTTGCCCTCGCCGCCCCCGAGGACGTCGAGGCGGCCGCGCGGGCGGCCCGTACCGCGCAGCGGGAGTGGGCCCGCGCCCCCCACTTCGTCCGCGCCCAAGTGCTGCGCAGGGCCGGTGACTTGTTCACCGCCCACGCCGAAGAACTGCGCGAGTGGATCGTCCGCGAGTCCGGCTCCATCCCCGGCAAGGCGGACTTCGAACTGCACGTCGCCGCCCAGGAGTGCTACGAGGCCGCCGCCCTCGCCTCCCGCCCCGCCGGACAGGTCCTGCCCAGCGAGGCCCCCCGGCTGTCGTACACCCGCCGGGTCCCGGCCGGCGTCGTCGGCGTGATCTCGCCCTTCAACGCCCCGCTGATCCTCTCCATACGCTCCGTCGCCCCGGCCCTCGCCCTCGGCAACGCGGTCGTGCTGAAGCCGGATCCGCGCACCGCGGTCTGCGGCGGGCTCGCCCTCGCCGCCGTCCTCGCGGAGGCGGGGCTGCCGGAGGACCTGCTGCATGTGCTGCCCGGCGGGGCCGACGTCGGCGCCGCCCTGGTCGAGGACCCGCGGGTGCCGGTCATCTCCTTCACCGGGTCCACCGCGGCGGGCCGCGCCGTCGGCGAGGCGGCCGGCCGCCACCTCAAGCGCGCGCACCTCGAACTCGGCGGCAACTCCGCGCTCCTCGTGCTGGAGGACGCCGATCTCGACGCGGTGATCTCCACCGCCGCCTGGGGCTCGTTCTTCCACCAGGGTCAGATCTGCATGACGACCGGCCGCCACCTGGTGCACGCCTCCCTCTACGAGGAGTACGTCGAACGGCTCGCCGCCAAGGCCGACTCCCTGGCGGTCGGCGACCCGCACCGCGACCAGGTGCACCTCGGCCCGGTCATCGACGAGGGCCAGCTCGCCAAGATCCACGGCCTGGTCGGGGCGAGCACCGCGCGCGGCGCGAAGCTCGCCGCGGGCGGCACGCACGACCGGCTCTTCTACCGGCCGACGGTCCTCGCGGGCGTCGACGACGACAGTCCCGCGTACGCCGAGGAGGTGTTCGGGCCCGTCGCGCCCGTGCGGTCGTTCCGTACCGCCGACGAGGCGGCCGCCCTCGCGGCGGACGGCCCGTACGGGCTCTCCCTGGGCATCGTCACCAGGGACGCGGCACGCGGCCTGGACCTGGCCGAGCGCATTCCCACCGGCATCGTCCACATCAACGATCAGACGGTGAACGACGAGGCGGTGGCCCCCTTCGGCGGGATCGCCGCGTCCGGCACCGGCGCCAGGTTCGGCGGCGAGGCCAACCTGGAGGCCTTCACCGAGGTGCGCTGGACGACGGTGCGCGGGGACGTGGCGACGTATCCGTTCTAGTTCTGGGCAACCGTTCCGGGCGTCACTCCGCCTGCCCGTCGCCCTGCTGCGCGGCGATGCTCTTGCGGACCTCGTCCATGTCCAGCTTCCGGGCCTGTCCGATGACGTCCGCGAGGGCGGACTCGGGCAGCGCACCGGGCTGGGCGAACACGGCGACCTGGTCACGGACGATCATCAGGGTCGGGATCGACTGGATACCGAAGGCCGAGGCCAGCTCCGGCTGGGCCTCGGTGTCCACCTTGCCGAACACCAGGTCCGGGTTCTCCTCGGCCGCCTGCTCGTACACGGGTGCGAACTGACGGCACGGCCCGCACCAGGAGGCCCAGAAGTCGATCAGGACGAACTCGTTGTCCGTGACCGTCTGGTCGAAGTTCTCCTTGGTGAGCTCCACGGTGCTGCTCATGCGTCTACCTCTTCCTGGACATGGGGGCGCGAACCGTGGGGAAAACACGGCCCGCTGAGTACATATTCCGGCCCCCTACCCGTGTGGCCACGGGGCACACCACCCACCAGACTGGCCCCATGACGGAAACGGAATCCATCGTTTACGACGTCGTCGTGCTCGGGGCCGGCCCGGTGGGGGAGAACGTCGCCGACCGCACCCGTGCGGCGGGGCTGACCACCGCGGTCGTCGAGAGCGAGCTGGTCGGCGGCGAGTGCTCCTACTGGGCGTGCATGCCCAGCAAGGCGCTGCTGCGCCCGGTCATCGCCCGCGCCGACGCCCGCCGCCTGCCCGGCCTGAGCCAGGCCGTCCAGGGGCCCCTCGACGCGTCCGCGGTGCTCGCCCGGCGGGACGAGTACACCTCCCACTGGAAGGACGACGGCCAGGTCGGCTGGCTGGACGGCATCGGTGCCGACCTCCACCGGGGCCACGGCAGGCTCGCCGGGCCGCGCACGGTCACCGTGACCGGCCCCGACGGCCGCATCACCACCCTCACCGCCCGGCACGCCGTCGCCGTGTGCACCGGAACCCGCGCCGGGCTGCCGAACCTGCCCGGGCTCGCCGAGGTGCGGCCGTGGACCAGCCGGGAGGCCACCAGCGGGAAGTCCGCGCCGGGCCGGCTGATCGTGGTCGGCGGCGGTGTCGTCGCCACCGAGATGGCCACCGCCTGGCAGGCCCTCGGCTCGCAGGTCACCGTGCTGGTCCGGGGCAAGGGCCTGCTGTCCCGCATGGAGCCGTTCGCCGGCGAACTGGTCGCCGAGGGGCTCACGGAGGCCGGCGCCGACGTCCGCACCGGCACGTCCGTGGAGTCGGTGACCCGGGAGAACGGCACCGTCGTGGCCGTCACCGGCTCGGGCGACCGCATCGAGGCCGACGAGATCCTGTTCGCCACCGGCCGCGACCCGCACACCGACGACATCGGCCTCGACACCGTCGGTCTGGAACCCGGCTCCTGGCTGGACGTCGACGACAGCCTGCGCGTCACGGGCACCGACTGGCTGTACGCCGTCGGCGACGTCAACCACCGCGCTCTGCTCACCCACCAGGGCAAGTACCAGGCCCGCATCGCGGGCGCCGCCATCGCCGCGCGCGCCTCCGGCGGGACCGTCCCGGACTCCGAAGCCTGGGGCGCCCACGCCGCCACCGCCGACCACCACGCCGTACCGCAGGTCGTCTTCACCGACCCCGAGGCCGCCGCGGTCGGCCTCTCCCTCGCCGAGGCGGAACAGGCCGGCCACCGGGTCCGTGCCGTCGACGTCGAGTTCTCCTCCGTCGCCGGGGCGGGCCTGTACGGCGACGGCTACCGGGGCCGCGCCCGCATGGTCGTCGACCTGGAGTCGGAGATCCTGCGCGGCGTCACCTTCGTCGGCCCCGGTGTCGGCGAACTCATCCACTCGGCCACCATCGCCGTCGCCGGCCAGGTCCCCATCAGCCGGCTCTGGCACGCCGTCCCGTCGTACCCGACCCTGAGCGAGGTGTGGCTGCGGCTGCTGGAGGCTTATCGGGGCTGAGTGCTTCCGCGCGGGGCGGTGGGTGCGGGCCACAGGTGTCTCGCCCCCGCCGCCCCTACCCATTCCCATCCCAGGGGCTCCGCCCCTTCGACCCCGGCGGGGCTCCGCCCCTGCACCCCGCCACGGGGCTGCGCCCCTGCACCCCGCCGGGGCTTCCGCCCCTGCACCCCGTCACGGGGCTGTGCCCTGCACCCCGCCGGGGCTTCCGCCCCTGCACCCCGTCACGGGGCTGTGCCCTGTACCCCGGCGGGGCTCCGCTCCTGTACCCCGGCGGGGCTCCGCCCCTGTACCCCGCCGGGGCTTCCGCCCCTGTACCCCGTCACGGGGCTGTGCCCTGTACCCCGGCGGGGCTCCGCTCCTGTACCCCGCAGGGGCTCCCACCCTCGCACCCCGCCATGGGGCTTCCGCCCCTGCACTCCGCTGTGGCTTCCGCCCCTGCACTCCGCTGTGGCTTCCGCCCCTGCACTCCGCTGTGGCTTCCGCCCCTGCACCCCGCTGGGGCTTCCGCCCCTGCACTCCGCTGGGGCTTCCGCCCCTGCACCCCGCAGGGGCTTCCGCCCCTGCACTCCGCTGTGGCTTCCGCCCCTGCACCCCGCAGGGGCTTCCGCCCCTGTACCCCGCCACGGGGCTGCGCCCTGCACTCCGCTGGGGCTCCCACCCCCGCACCCCGCCGGGGCTCCCGCCCCCGCACCCCGCCGGGGCTCCCGCCCCCGCACCCCACCATGGCGCTCCGCCGCCCACACCCCCCCCACGGGGTCCGCCCCGGCCCCGCGCCTGAACGGCTTCGTCCTCGAACGCCGGACGGGCTGAGCGCGGGGGCCGAGACTTTCGCTCGGGCCGCACGGGTGGTGGGTGGGCATGGGCCGGGGGTCTGGGGGCGGAGCCCCCAGCGCCGGTGGGCCGCCTCGGCCTCGTACGCCGGACCCGTTGAGCGGGAGGCCGCGCCTCCCAGCCGCACCGCGCGGGGGCGGACCCGCCGTGGGTTCAGGGCAGGTCGAACCCCAGGTCCCGCGCGGCCCGCTCGGGCGTCGGCTGAGGCCAGCGCAGCGCCATCGCCTCGTTGGAGGACAGGGAGCGCAGCTCGGCCCGGTCGAGGTAGAGGGTGCCGTCGAGGTGGTCCGTCTCGTGCTGGACGATGCGGGCGGGCCAGCCGGTGAAGTGCTCGTCGACCGCACGCCCGTGCTCGTCCTCGGCCCGCAGCCGTACCTCGGCGTGCCGGGCCACCACCGCCTGCCAGCCGGGCACGCTCAGACAGCCCTCGAAGAACGCCGCCCGGCCGTCGCCCACGGGCTCGTACGACGGATTGACCAGCACCCGGAACGGCTGCGGCACCCGGCCACGGGCCAGCCGGATCTCCTCCGGCACCGGCGCCGGGTCCTCGATGACCGCGATCCGCAGTCCCACCCCGACCTGCGGCGCCGCGAGCCCCACGCCCGGGGCCGCGTGCATGGTGACGCGCAGCGCCTGGACGAACCGGGCCAGCAGCGCGGGCTCCAACTGGCCCTCGAACGGCTCGGTCCCGCGCCGCAACACCGGGTCACCGGCCGCCACGATCGGCAACGGGCCGTCGGTGGCGAGGAGTTCCTCGACCCGCTCGGCAAGGGGCGTACGACCGGAGGGAGATGCCATCTCGCCAGGATCGCACGCCCCCCGTACCGCCCGTGTGACGGACGCCACTTCGTATGCCGGGAACTGGCCGGTCCGACGCCCCGACCACTGGACCACCAACCGTACGAGACAAGCCCCCGGAGAACCCGCCGATGTCCACCGCTCCCTCGACCACCACGGACGAGGTCCCCCAACGCCCCGCCCCGGCCCCCTCCCCGAGCCGCTGGGCCCCGCTGCGCCCCCTGATCCTCCGCCTGCACTTCTACGCGGGCGTACTGGTCGCGCCGTTCCTGCTCGTCGCCGCCGTGACCGGCCTGCTGTACGCGGGCTCGTTCCAGGCCGAGAAGCTCGTGTACGGCCATGAGCTGACCGTCCCGGTCGGCAGGAGCAAGCTGCCGATCTCCGAGCAGGTGGCCGCCGCCCGCAAGGCCCACCCCGAGGGCACCGTCTCCGCCGTGCGCCCCTCGCCGGAGGCGGACGCGACCACCAGGGTGCTGCTGTCCGGCGTCAAGGGCGTCGGCGCCGACCACACCCTCGCCGTCTTCGTCGACCCGTACACCGCCAAGGTGCGCGGCGCGCTCGAACAGTACGGATCCACCGGCGCGCTGCCCGTGCGCACCTGGATCGACGAACTCCACCGCGACCTGCACCTCGGCGACACCGGCCGTCTCTACAGCGAGTTCGCCGCCAGCTGGCTGTGGGTGATCTCCGGCGGCGGGCTGGCGCTGTGGTTCTCCCGGCGCCGTGCCCTGCGCAAGGTGCGCGGCACCGGCGGACGGCGCCGCACCCTCGGTCTGCACGGCACCGTCGGCGTGTGGGCCGCGGCCGGGTTCTTCTTCCTGTCGGCGACCGGGCTGACCTGGTCCACGTACGCCGGAGCCAATGTCGACGAACTGCGCACCTCCCTCGGCCAGGCCACCCCCTCGGTCTCGGCCGCGGCGAGCGGCGAGCACGCGGGCCACGGCTCGGCCGCCGCCGCCTCCGGAGGGGACGCCGGGCACGGCGTAGGTCTCGACAAGGTGCTCGCCGCGGCGCGGGCGAAGGGCCTCGGCGACCCGGTCGAGATCGTCCCGCCCGCCGACGCGGACTCGGCGTACGTCGTCAGGCAGGTCCAGCGCAGCTGGCCCGAGAAGCAGGACGCGGTCGCCGTCGACCCGGCCACCGGCCGGGTCACCGACGTCCTGCGGTTCGACGACTACCCGGTGCTCGCCAAGCTGACCCGCTGGGGCATCGACCTGCACACCGGCATCCTGTTCGGGATCGTCAACCAGATCGCGCTGGCGCTGCTCGCGCTCGCCCTGAGCCTGCTGATCCTGTGGGGGTACCGCATGTGGTGGCAGCGCGGCCGCGGCTCCGCCTTCGGCCGCCCGGTGCCGCGCGGCGCCTGGGCGCAGGTGCCCCCGTACGTCCTGGTCCCGGCGATGGCGGCGATCGCCGTGCTCGGCTGGTTCGTGCCGCTGCTCGGTATCCCGCTGGCCGCCTTCCTGGCCGTGGACATCGTCCTCGGCGAGATCGCCCACCGCCGTGGGCGCAGGACGTACGGGAGCGCGGCCGACGTGAAGTAGCGTGGTCCGACACGCCTACGCCGGAGGGAGACGGGACATGGCGCGGGAGGGCGGCCGGACCCCGCGGCGCGGGCAGGGCGAGCTGGAGGGCCAGGTCCTCGGCGCGCTGCGCGAGGCGGAGGGACCGGTCACCGCGGCCTGGGTGCGGCAGCGGCTCGGCGGCGACCTCGCCCACACCACCGTCGTGACCATCCTGACCCGGCTGCTCGCCAAGGACGTCGTCTCCCGCGAACGGCAGGGCCGCTCCTTCGTATGGACGCCGACCGCCGACGTGGCCCGCCTCGCGGCCCTGCGCATGCGCCGCCTCCTCGACGGCGAACGGGACCGCGAGGCCGTCCTCGCCAGCTTCGTCACCGCCCTGCCGCCCGGCGACGAACAGGTCCTGCGCGCCCTGCTGGAGGCGGCGGACGCCGAGGGTGAGCAGGAGGCGCAGCACTCGGTGAACACTCGGCACACCGCGTCCGGACGACCCGGCGGTACGGAAGACTGACGCCCCATGGGGGTCTTCGTCTTCCTGCCGCTGGTGCTGCCGCTGTCCGCGTGGCCGGTCGCCCGGCTCGCCGAGGTGCACCTGCACCCGCGCACGGCCACCCGGCTGCTGACCGCGGTCGCTGTGGCCATGGCCGTGTGCAGCACGCTCTGCCTGGCCCTGCTGATGGTGGTCGGCACCGCCCAGCTGCCCGGCAATCCCCTCCCCGACGGCTGGGCCGACCCCGAGGTGCGGGCCGCCGTCCCGCACGACGAGATCGCCGGCCGCGCCGCCATCCCGGCCCTGGCCCTGGTGGCCGCGGCCTGCGGACACACCCTTGCCCGGCACCGCCGGGTGACCCGCCGGGCCCGGCGGGCGCTGGCCGGAGCACCCGGCACCACCGTGGCCGTCCTGCCCGACACCGCCCCGTACGCCTACGCGCTGCCGGGCACCCCGGGCCGGGTGGTCGTCACCAGCGGACTCCTCGACGGCCTCGCCCCGGCCGAACGACGGGCCCTGTTCGCCCATGAACGCGCCCACCTCGCCGCCCGCCACCACCGGCACCTGCTCGCCGTGCATCTCGCGGCGCGGGCCAATCCGTTCCTGTGGCCGCTGCGTACCGCGGTCGTCTACACGGCCGAGCGCTGGGCGGACGAGGAGGCGGCCAGGGCGGTGGGCGACCGGCGGACCGTCGCCCGCGCTATCGGCAGGGCCGCGCTGCTCTCCCGGGGCACGCCGGCGCCCGCGTTCGCCGCCCTGGCCGCGACCGGGCCGGTACCGCGCAGGGTGGCGGCGCTGCTGGCTCCCGCACCCGCGGCCCGCACCTGGCCGCCGGCGTTCACCGCCGTGGGCCTCGCCGCCTGGGGCGCCGCCGTGGGCACCCTGGTCTCCGCCATGTCCTCGGCGAACTCGGCGGTCACCCTGTTCCTGATCCTGCACGCGGCGACGCCGCTGTGATCCGGGGAGCCGACCGAGAGAGGGTCAGCCGACCGAGAGAGGGTCAGCCGACCGAGAGAGGGTCCGGTTCCTCGGCGGAACCGGACCCTCTCTCGCGCCGCGCCCGTTCTCGTATCGCGTCCGTGCCGCTCAGACGGTCTCGAAGTCGCCCGCGAGCGCCGAGGCGATCCGCATATGCGACTCCGCCTCCACGTGCCTCCCCTGCCGCTGTAGCGTGCGGCCCAGCATCAGCCGGGCGTAGTGCTCAACCGGGTCGCGCTCGACGATGAGGCGCAACTCGGCCTCGGCGCGGCGCAGTTGGGCCGAGTGGTAGTAGGAGCGCGCCAGCAGCAGCCGGGGTCCGGTCTGCTCCGGCACCTCCTCGACCAGCCCGGTCAGCACACGGGCCGCGCCCGCGTAGTCCTTGGCGTCGAAGAACAGCCGCGCCCGCTCCCAGCGCTCCGCCGCCGTCCCCTGGTCGTAGTACGTCGTGTCCACTCGAGACTCCACTGGTGACCTCCTTCGAGGCCGACAACAGAACCCGGTTGTTCAATATTCCACTACTTGTTCAGGGCTGCCAGCTCCGCGTCGGCCCGCTCGGTGATCAGTGCGAGCACGCGGCCCGTGACGGCCCGGTCCTCCTCGGAGATGCCGGCGTAGACCCTGGCGGTGATGGGCCCGGTCGCGGCGGAGACCCTGGCGTACAACTCCCGTCCGGCGTCCGTGGCGCGGATGCGGGACGGCTCCTCGGGGGCCAGCAGCCCCAGAGCGATCAGCTCCTCGATCGTGCCGCGCACGTCGGCCTCGTCCACCTTCAGGGCGCCGGTGACGCCGTCGACGAGGTGGGCCGGTTCGACCGGCCCGTCCGCGAGGGCGGCGAGCCGCAGGGTGACGGACTGCTGGAAGCTGACGCCGTGGGGGGCCAGCGTGCGCTCCAGGACCGCGCGGGAGGCGTAGTGCGCGAGGGCGATGACGCGGGGGTCGACGGCGGGTGCGGTGATGGTCATGACTGCTCCGTCTCGTTGCCGTTCGTGGTGAAAGGATCAAGCGGTGCGTCGAGCAGGGTCTTCAGCTCGCGGGTGAACTCGCGGGCCCGTTCGCTGCCGGGTCCGCCGAGCGGCTCCAGCAGTTGCCGCAGCAGCAGCTGCACGACCTCGATGGCCCGCCCGGTGACCTCGTGGCCCCGCTCGGTGAGCGCCAGCTGTACCGCGCGCGGGTCGCGGGGGTCCCTGGCGCGTTCGATCAGCCCGGCGGACTCCAGGGAGCGCGCCAGCTTGGACACGTACAGCGGCTCCAGGCCGGTGTGGTCGGCGAGCCGGCGCTGACTGGGACGCAGCCCGGAGCGCCGCATGCCGTACAGAGACGCCACGAGGGAGTACTGGGCGTGGGTGAGACCCAGCGGGGCCACCGCCCGGTCGACCGCGACCCGCCACTTCATCGACAACCGCCACACCAGGAATCCGGGCGTGGCTCCTTCGGAACCGCTGCTCATGATGAATACAGTACATGGCTACTATGTACATGGCTACTATTTCTTGTGGCCGAGCCATGGATCCGGCGACGTCCGCACGGACCGGTCGGGTCGTCAGGCCGTGGTGGCGGGACCCGGCGGCAGATGGACCGTCATGAGCAGATGGCAGGTCTCGCTGCCCGCCCCGCGGTAGGTGTGCGAGGTGTCGCCGTCGAACGTGGCGGTCTGCCCGGCTTCGACGGAGTGCTCGATGCCGTCGACCACCAGGGTCATCCGGCCGGAGACGACACTGACGGTCTCCACGACTCCGGCCTGGTGGGGATGGCTCGGGTACTCCTCGTCCGGTTCCAGCCGCCAGCGCCAGACCTCGACCGGCGCCGGGCCCGAGGTCGTCAGCATGAGCCTGGCCTCGCCGCCCCGCTCTCCGGTCCACAGTGGGGCGACGGCATCGGCGGACACGACCCGGACGCGGCTGTCGGACGGTCCCTGCATCAGCGCGGACACCGAGATGCCCAGGGTGTCGGCCAGCCGGACCAGGGTGGCCAGGTTGGGGTTGCCCTGGGCCTTCTCCAGCGCCACCAGGGCCCCCTTGCTGACCTGGGCTCGCCGGCCGAGCTCGTCCAGGGACAGGCCCGCGCGGGTGCGGGCCGCCCGGACGTTGTACGCGACCGTCCGCAGGGCCGCGGCCGTCTCGGGCATGTGAGCTCCATCCTGGCCGGCCTTGCCGTCCTCGTTGTCGTTGCCGTCCTCGCGGTGGACCGCTTCGATGTACCGCTCCGATGTACCGCTCGGTCGTTCGGTTGACATCGGGCGGTCGTTGCGTTGTACGGTCTAGTCGTTCCACTGATGATAAGGGATGTGCTGTGATCGCTCTGCTGCTGGCCCTGGGCAGCTCACTCGCCTACGGATGTGCCGACTTCCTCGGCGGCCTCGGCGCCCGCAAGGCCCATGTGCTGCGCACCGTGATGGTCGCGGCCCCGGCCAGTCTCGCGGTCGAGTTGCTGCTGTGGCCGGTGCTCGGCGCTTCGTTCAGCGCCGGCGCTCTCGCCTGGGGCGCCGCGTCCGGAGTCGCCTCGGCCGCCGCGTTCGCCCTGCTCTACCGCACCCTGGCGATCGGCCCGATGAACGTGCTGTCGCCCGTGACCGCGCTGGTCTCCGCCGCGCTGCCCGTCGGCGTCGGACTGCTCCAGGGCGAGCGGCTCACCGCTGCCGGACTGCTGGGCCTGCCGCTCGCGCTGGTCGCGGTGGTGCTCGTCAGCGCCGGACACGGCGCGGGCGCCGGCCGCCCGTCGCGTACGGCGCTGCTGCTGGCCCTCGGCGCGGGTGCCGCCATCGCCCTTCAGCTGATCTGCCTGCACCAGGCGCCGTCCGACAGCGGAGTGGCCCCGCTGATCACCGGCCGGGCCGTCGCCTCGGCCGTCACCCTGGCCGCGGCGGGGCTGCTGCACCGCAGGCTGGGCGACGAACGGCCCGCGTACACGATGTCGGCGGCCGCCGGTGTACTGGACTCGCTGGCCAACCTGCTGTTCCTGCTCGCCGTCCGCGGCGGGGACCTGACCGTGGTCGCCGTGATCACCGCGCTCTACCCGGCCGGGACCGTCCTGCTCGCCCGCGGCGTGCTCGCCGAACGCATCCATCGCGGCCAGCTCGTCGGCCTGGGCGCCGCCGCCGTGGCCGTCAGCCTCCTCGCCCTGACCTGAGTCCGACCCGAGCGGTCGGTACAGTCCACGCCGTCGCCGCCACGGCCGCGACCGTGACCGCGCAAGGAGAACCGCATGTTCGTACAGCCCTGGGACACCAGCCTCGACGAGACCGAATGGCAGACCTGGATAGCCGACGGCCACGATTTCGGGCAGCTGAGCGTCAACGGCCTGCCCGGCCGTCCGCCCACCGTCGTCCCCACCCACTTCTCCTCGGACGGCCGCGACCTGCTCGTCCACCTCGCCCGGCCGAACCCGGCCTGGACGGCGATCGAGCACGACCCGAACGTCACCTTCACCGTCTTCGGCGACTACGCCTTCATGCCCGGCCCCTGGCGTGCCAAGCCCGGCACCCCGCCCACGGACGGCGTGCCCACCAGCTATTACGCGGCCGTCCAGTTCACCTGCCGCGCCCACGTCGTCGACGACCCCGAGGCCAAGGCCGAGCTGCTGCGCCGCCAGCTGGCCCACTTCCAGCCCGACGGCGACCACGCCGCCGTGGCGGTCGACCAGCCGCCCTACGGCCGGATGCTGTCCGGAATCCGCGGGCTGCGCCTGGAAGTCACCGATGTGCTGGCCAAGTTCAAGTACGACGACCACAAGCCGGTCGAACACCGCGCCGCCGTCGCCGACCGCCTCACCGAGCGCGGCCGGGGCCTGGACGTGCCCACCGCCCGCCAGCAGCTCCGCCGCCTGGACCGCATCGGCCCCTGGAAGCCCTGAACCCGGTACTCACCGCCCGCACGCAGGAACGGAAACCCGCCCATGCCCGCCTTCCGGCTCGCCCCCGCCGTCGCAGAAGCCTTCCCCGACACCCTCATCGCCCTGGTCACCGCCACCGGCCTGCGCGGCCACGAGCCCTGGCCCCACACCACGGCCGCCCTGGCGGAACTGGAGCAACAGCTCGCCGACGGCACCTGGCACCCCGCCGACGAGACCGACCCCCGCATCGAGGCCTGGCACACCGCCTACCGCTCCTTCGGCACCAACCCGCGCCGGATCCGGCCCAGCGTCGACGCCCTCGGCCGCCGCCTGGCCAAGAAGGGCACCCTGCCGCGCATCAATCCGGCCGTCGACTCCTACAACGCCGTCTCCGTCCGCCACGGCCTGCCCGCCGGCGCCTTCGACCTCCACCACGTCACCGGCGACGTCGACATCCGCCAGGCGGACGGCACCGAGTCCTTCACCCCGCTCGGCGAACCCGGCACCGTGGAGAACCCCAAGCCCGGCGAGATCGTCTACGCGGACACCACCGGCGTGCTGACCCGGCACTGGAACCACCGCGACGCCCACCGCACCCGTGTCACCGAGGACTCCACGCACGTCGCCTTCCTCCTCGAAACCCTCGACGCCACCCGCGACGGCGACCTCCTCAAGGTCGCGGCCGACGAACTCCAGGCGCTCCTCGCCGCACACGCCGGACGGACCACCGTGGCCTATCTCGGCCCGGCCCGGGCCGAAGCCACCGTCTGAGGCGGCTCAGCCCGGCTCACCGGGCACGGGAAGGGGCTGTTCGGTCCAGATGGACTTGCCGGTTCGGGTGTGCCGGGTGCCCCAGCGCGGGCAGAGCGCGGAGATGAGCTGTAGGCCGCGCCCGCCCTCGTCGGTGGCGGAGGTGTGGCGGATGTGCGGTGTGGTCAGGCTGGCGTCGGAGATCTCGCAGATCAGTGCGCGGCTCCGGAGCATGCGCAGCCGGATGGGACCGCAGGCGTGCCGCACGACGTTTCCGACCAGCTCGCTGACCAGGAGTTCGGTGGTCATGATCAGGTCCTCGTCGGCCAGGTTCCAGTCGCTGAGCTGGGCACGGACCAGATCGCGGGCCTGACCCGCCGCCACCGGGTCCTCCGGCAACGGCCACTCGGCGACGTTCTCCGCGTCCAGTGGATGGGTGCGGGCCAGCAGCAGGGCGGCGTCATCGCTCAGCGCGCCGTGGGCGGGGAGGAGGTCGGAGCTGAGGCCGGCGCAGAGGGCGTCCAGGCCGGGCCCGTCCGCCGGTGAGGTCGGCATGGCGTTCACGGACCGCGAGAGGAACTCGGCGAGGTGGCTCATGCCGGTGGTGACGTCCCTGTCCTTGCTCTCGACCAGGCCGTCGCTGTAGAGGGCGAGCAGGCTGTCGGCGGGCAGCAGGGTCTCCAGGGTTTCGAAGGGCGGAGCGGCCACCCCCAGGGGCGGGTCCGGGGCCATCGACAGGAAGGTGACGGTGCCGTCGGGCTGGGCGACCGCCGGGGGCGGCTGGCCTGCGCTGGCGTACGACAGCATCCGGGTCACCGGGTCGTAGATGCCGTACAGGCAGGTCGCGAAGGCGTCGGTGCCCAGCTCGCCGACGATGTCGTTGAGGTGGCCGAGGATCTCGTCGGGCGGCAGCTCCAGTTCCGAGAGGGTGCGGACGGCCGTGCGCAGCCCGCCCATGGTGGCGGCCTCGGCCATGCCGTGGCCCATGACGTCTCCGATCACGAGCGCCACCCGGGCCGCGGAGAGCGGGATCACGTCGTACCAGTCGCCGCCGACATCGGCTCCCTGTTCGGCCGGCTGGTACCGCGCCGCCGTCGTCACCTCGGGAAGCTCGGGCAGTGCCTGGGGCAGCAGGCTGTGCTGGAGGGTGCGGGCCCGGGTCGTCGCCTCGTCGTAGAGTCCGGCCCGCTCCAGGGCCTGCGCGATCAGTCCGCTGAGCGCGGTCAGCAGCGTCCGTTCGTCATCGTCCAGCACCCGCGGCCGGGCGAAGGAGATCACCGCGGCGCCGATCTCGCGCCCGGGTACGGCCAGCGGCAGGACGGCCCACGCCTCGTTGCCCCCTTCCCGGACCAGGATCTCGGTTGCCGGGTAACGCTTCAGGAACTCCTCCGGGGAGGAGATGAAGAGGGTGGTGCGGGTGCTCAGGGCGTCCCCCACCGGGTTGTCCGCCACGGTCCACTTGCCGTCCAGCAGCCGGGTGAAGCGTTCCGAATAGCCCCGGGAGCCGACCACGGTCAGCCGGTCGTCGGCCATGCCGAGCATGATGAGTCCGGTGGCCCCGAGCGGTGTCATCACACCGTCGGCCACCGCCGCCATCACGTCCTGGGCCGTGACGGCCTCGGCCAGCTCCCGCGTGGTGCGCTGGACCAGGGACGCGCGTTCCGCGGCGGCCCGTTCCGCGGCGGTCCGCTCGGCCTCCCGCAGATGCCGCTCGGTGGTGTCGGTGATGTAGAGCGTGAGACCTTCCGGCACCGGCACCAGCCGCAGGTGGTACCAGGACATCCCGTCCGGCCCCGGTACGTCGAGTCCGGCGGGCCGGCCCTCGGCCGCCGTGGCCCGGCACCGTTGTTCCAGATCCGGCAGGGCGTGCAGCGCGGGAATGTCCCAGAGCAGGGCTCCGGCCACCTCTCCCGCGGCGCCGAAGAGCTTCTCGGCGGCCTCGTTGATGAATCCGATGCGCCAGTCCGTGTCCAGGGAGACGAAGCCGTCGCTCATGTGCCGCAGCGCCCGGCCCACCGATGCGGCGGCGGTGTGCGTTCCGCTGCTGTCCCGGAGGGTGCCGATCACCTTCACCGGGGTCCCCGCTTCGTCCATGAGCGTCCGGGCACGGGCCTCGATCCAGAGGTACGTCCCGTCCTGGCGCCGGATCCGGTACTCGTCCTGGAAGCCGCCGCGGAGCTGGATGCCCATGTCGAAGCCGGTGACCGCACCCGGCAGGTCGTCCGGGTGGATCAGTGCCGCCCACGCCTCGATGCCGCCGGCCATCACCCCCGGATCGATGCCGGCCAGCACCTCCTCGACGGGCCGGTCGGCGGTCAGCTCACCGGTACGCAGGTCCCAGGTGTACGTGATGGAGGGCATCCCTTCCGCGTTCCCGGGGAGCGCTTCACGCGTTCCAGGACCGTTCTCGAGGGCCCGCAGCAGGGTGGGGGACGGATTGAGGATCCCGGACGACCTGAGCCTGCTGGACATCCAGGCCGCCACCTCGTTCAGGAACGCGCTGTCCGCCGGGCCGGGCTCGTCGCCCGGGGCGAAGAGGACCGAGAGCGCGCCCCGTCGCCGGCCACCGCCGGGAATGGGGACGGACAGGTGGCCGATGCCGGCGGGGACCCGGGAAGGCCACAGGGCGGCGGGGTCCCGGCCTGGCACCGGGTCGGGCGGGGCCAGGTGGGCCTGCCAGGTGGGGGTGTCGTCGCGGGCGGCCTTGCTGGGCGGCGCCGTGCCCCGTGCCGGGATGATCAGCCAGGGCCGGGTCATCGACTCCGGCAGGCCGCTGTCGGCGACCATGTAGAGGATGCCGCTCATGCCGCCGCCCGGGAGGTGCACCATGCCGCCCAGCCCGTGCACCTCGGCCACCGCCTGCTGGAGCGCGGTCAGCAGCACATCGACATTGCGCCGGTCCTCGTCCACGGCGTCGAGCAGCCGCATCCGCATGCGGTGACGCGCCGAGGGACGCGCGATCTGCGTGTTCCGCATGTTCCGCGGTCCCTGCGGCTGGTGCGGCTGACGGGGAGCGCGGGGCATGGACGAGCCGATGTCGTTCGCATCGCTGCCTTTGGCATTCACCACGGCCGACTGTCGCCTCCGTTCACCGCTCGGCTACTCGCTGGGCTGTGTGATCGGTTGTGGACCGCAGCGGTCCACAACCCTCGGATTCATCCTAATTCGAATGAATTCAGGAGATTTAATCGGCCTTGGCGGATTTCCGCAACGGGTCCGCCTATGTGACGTTATGTCGCTCTCCGTCACCGCCGTGCGGGCCTCGAGTCAGCAGCACGTCTAGCCGCATGTCAGCGTGGGCATCGCCCAGTCCCCGTGGTCGTTGCCGTTGCCGTCGCCGGCGTCACCGACCCGGAGGTCGACCACCTGGGCGCCGCTGACGTCGACGTCGATCGGCACCGCGGCCTGTTTGCCCCGGAGCGTCGGCGTGGTCACCAGGGTCCTGCCGTCGGCGATCACGGAGAACGTCACCGTTCCCGCACCACGTGTCTCGTCGTCGACACCCACGTCCGCCGTCAACCGGGAACACTTTCCGGCGAGGTGGACCACGACGTCGCTGACCGCGTTGGTGCCCAGGCCCTTGGCGTAACCGGCGCCGCGGCGACACTGATCGGACGGCCGTCCCCGGCCGCCTGTTCGCCGACGCTGCTGTCACGCTCGACCGGACCCCACCCGTTGGTGGACGACAAGAACGGCAGGTCGCTCACAGCGTTCTTCCCGGCCGGCGGAGCCGGCGGGATCCCGCCGACGATGCGCTCGTCGGTTCCGGCGGCCCGCCGCCCGTGCTGCACGTAGCGCACGGTGGCGGTGAGCGCCGAGGCGGACGGCAGCTTCCCGTCCGGCGGCCGGACCTTCCAGGTGAAGGCGGCCGACCGGCCGGGTCGCAGGCGTTTGACGGACGTGGGGCTCGTGGCACTCACGCTCCAGCCGTCGGGCACGGAGAGCGAGGCCGTCAGTCCGGAGGCGGGCGGTCCGTCCTTCGGCAACCGCATCGTCGCCTCGGCCGTGAACGCCTGCCCTGACTGAGCGGTGTCCGGCACGTCCAGGGTGACCTCCGCTCCCGGACGCTTCGGCATCGCGTACTTCCCGTGGTTGTAGCGGGGGCTGTCGTTCCGCGCGACGTGCAGGGACGAGGCGTAGCTGCCGTAGTCGGTGAGCGAGACCTTGCCGAGCCCGCCGGTGCTGCCGTCCAGGTTCCACACGGCGATGGCGATGCTGTTCCGGCCGTTCGGATCCAGGATCCCGTCGGGGACCGGGAAGGTGCTCTGCGGCCCGAGGTAGTTGACGTAGTTGCCCACCTGCCAGCCGTTCACGAAGATCGTGGCACGGTACTTGCGTGACGGGTCGTCGGTGAACGTCAGCCCGAGCGAGGTGTCCTGGCCGTGCGGCAGGTCCAGGTCGACGTCGGTGCGGTACCAGGAGACGCCGGGACGGGTGTCCTTCGTCGGCAGGCCCACCTTGTTCCACTTGCCGTCCGGGTAGCCCGGCAGGGACCAGCCGGCCCGCTCGCCGTACAGGCCGCCCGTGGAGAGCGGGCCGCGCACCGTGTCCTGAAGGTCCTCGCCGCCCCGTACGCCCTGAAGCCGCCAGGTGACGGAGGTCAGCGGCGCCCCGACGAGGGAGGCGCCGGTCAGGCCGCGCGCGGTCTTGTTGCCGTTGGTCGAGTTGTAGTCCTCCTCGTGCCCCATGTTCACGGTGAGCACGGAGACGACGTTGTCGCCCTTGGACTTCACCGAACCGTCCGGGAAGGTGAAGTCGGCGCTGCCCGTGGTGGAGCTGCCCAGGAAAGTGCCGTTGACCCAGGCGGAGAACGCCTGGGCGTCCCCGCCGGAGTCCGAGACCAGGTGGATGCCGGTCTCCTTGCCGGTGGCGCGGAAGCGGCCCCGGTACCAGGTGTTGCCGGTGTGGAAGCCGTAGTCGTCCGCGTAGAGGACGGGCAGCGAGTTGACGCCGGAGACGCTGTCGGTGGTCGTCCTGTCGGCCACCTGCCAGCTGGAGTCGTCGAAACCGGGGGCCGCTTCGGGGGACTCCTCGACGTGCTTCCAGTTCGTCAGCGCCGGCAGGTGTACCGGGGCGGCCACCGGGATCTTCCCGGTGAGGCTCCCCGTGTCGGTGGCCCGGGTGGCCGGCGTCCTGCCGTTCCAGGTGACGTGGTCGGCGGAGGTGAACACCTCGATGTCCTTGTCGTCGGCGTTGTCGCCGGTGAGCGCCACGGTGCGGCCGCCGTCCAGGCCGGTCGCCGTCCGCAGCAGGTGGGTGCCGCGCACGAGTACCGGGCCGGTCGCCGTGTCCTGACGCCAGAAGGTCTCCGCCGTGGCCTTGTCGCCGACGAGCAGCAGCATCGGGCGCTTTCCGCCGCCGCTGATGCCGATGCGGATCAGGCCCTTGTGCGTGTAGTTCAGCCGCAGGTCACCGGTGGCCTCGTCCCAGGTGGTCGTGACCGTGCCGCCGCTGGTGGTCACGGTGGGCCTGGAGGAGTAGCGCAGCACGGTTTCGCCGTCGCTGCCCGGGTCGCCGTAGAGCACGGCGACGTCCCGGTCGCCGATCGTCGCGTGGGTCATGATCTCCGACGTCGAGTACTGCAACTGCGAGTCCCCGAGCCGGTAGTTCGCCACGATCACGTGCGAGTCGCGCCCGTCGAGCGTGATCGCGGTGCCCGGCTGCTGCGGCACGACCGGGTAGGTCGGCGTCGCGGTGGCGGCCGTCGGCACGTCGACGGCGTCGATGGACACGTAGTCGTCCGTCGACCCCGAGCTGTGGTTCCCGTCGACGACGATCTTCAGGGTGTGTGCTCCGGGGGACAGCCCGGTCTTCTGGAAGATCACCGCCTGGTTCTCGCCGCCGGAGTCGTCGACGGTCGCCACGTTGGTGCCGTCGAGGTAGACGTCGGCGTAGCCGTGGTTGTTCGTCTTCGAGCCGATCCAGCGGATCGCGGTGCCGTCGAAGGGGACGGTGACCGAGTCACCGGCCTGCTTGGAGAACGACTCGGTGTGCTTGTAGTCGCCGCCGGTGTAGCTCGTGTCGGCCACGTGCGACCACGAACCGGTGTACTGGAGCGCGGAGTCGGGGTCGTCCCAGGTGTAGGTGGTGTCCGTGGTCGGCTGCGCGTTGAAGTCCAGCGAGATGTGGGTCTTGTCGACCGCCGTGGAGGTGGAGTTCCCGTGCCGCAGGACGTGGAACTGCGTCTTGGTGTCGGGGTTCATCCGGGCGGTGTCGACGACCGCGGAGTCGTCCGGCGGCGTGGCCCTGATCGCCTCGGTCTTGGTCAGCGGGGCGACCGACTGCGTGAAGTACCCGATCAGCTTGTCCTCGTAGTACTTCGGATCGAGCTGGCGGTTCTCGCGGATCGCGGCCCCGTAGTCGTAGGAGGTGTAGTTCTCCGGCATGCCCAGCCAGCCCCAGTTGGTGCCGCCGTAGGTCATGTAGAAGCTCTGCGCGGTGGCGCCGACGGCTATGTTCTGCTTGTAGAACACGTTGGCGAACCGGTCGTTGATCAGCTGGGCGCACTTGTCGTAGCCCGGCCCGCCCCACGGGTCGAAGGCGCCGCCCTGGAACTCCGGCGAGTACAGCGGCTTTCCGGCGGGGTGGTCGTAGCTGATGTCGGGAACGCCGTTCCACTTCGAGGGGTTGGAGCAGTTGAAGCCCTGCGGGTAGGAGTCCGGTCCGTCGACGTCCAGGGCGCCGGTACCGGAGTTGAAGGTGCCGTTGTTGTTGCCGGTCAGCGGTACCGTGATGCCGTCGGCTCGGGCCTTGTCCGCCAGGTGCTTCATGTAGGAACGGCCGGCGTCCGAGCCGTTGTAGTACTCGTTCTCGACCTGGTAGGCGATGACCGACCCGGTGCCGTTGGTCAGTTGGTGGCGGGCGATGATCCGGTCGATCCGGGTCAGCCACTCGTCCGCGTACTTCAGGAACCGCGGATCGTCGCTGCGGTTGTTCCCGGCCTTGGTGGTCATCCAGCCGGGCAGGCCGCCGCTGTCGACCTCCGCGTTGATGTACGGCGCCGGGCGGGCGATCACGTAGAGCCCGGCCTCCTGGGCCATGTCGAGCAGCTTGTCGACGTCACGCACCCCGCTGAAGTCGTACACACCCGGCTTCGGCGAGTGGTAGCCCCAGTCGAAGTACAACGAGGTGGAGTTGAACCCGGCGGCCTTCATCTTCTGGAAGATGTCGCGCCACAGGTCCGGACTCGGGAGCCGGAAGTAGTGGAACTCGCCGGACCACAGGTAGGTGCGCTTTCCGTCGACGAGGAACGAGTAGCCGTCGAGACTCACGGTGTGCGCCCCCGGACCGGCGGCAGCCGCGGCGGCGGGAGCCTGCCCGCCGACGTCCCGCGCCGTGGCGGGTGCGGTCATGCCCGTGGCCAGGGCGATGGTCGCGGCCGTCGCGAGGACCGCCCTCCACCACCGACGGCGACCGGGTCTCGCGGCTTCTGAATCGATCCGATGACTCCGCACTGCGGCCTCCACACCGTCTGAGCAATCAGCATCAAACAGACTCGGGCAAAGTCGAACAGTAGAGGGGCACAAGGCGCAACACAATGGGGCGGGGGAACACGCGCGAGGCGCGGAGTTGGCTTGGAAGTGGTGTGGGAGGGGCTCGGCGTGCGACGGCCCGGTCCGGGCGTCAGGCTGGAAGAGGAGGCAGCCCCACGCGCCCGTGACGGCGATGTCCGGACCGGGTACAGCGACGAACCGCAGGCGAAGGCAGGGGAACCGTCATGACCGCACCCGTTCGCGAAGCGGCAGCCCAGCAGATGTTTCCTCCCATGCCTCTTGCCGAGTGGCGTGACACCAAGGAGACCATCCACCGGTTCGCGCAGGTCGTCGGCAAGATCCGCCTCGCTGCGAGTCCCCGGCGCAACCATTGGTGGAACGTTCCCTTCCACCTCACCGGACGTGGCATCACGACGCGCCCGATGGGCCAGGTGGACGGAACGCGGATCTTCACCATCGACTTCGACTTCGTCGATCACCAACTGGTGGTCACCACCGTGGAAGGCCGCACGGTCGCCTTCTCCCTGCTCGGCCAGTCGGTCGCCTCCTTCCATCGCCTGACTCTGGAAGCCCTGGTCGCGCTGGGCGTCGATGTCGAGATCGCGCATCCCCGTCCGTTCGATCTGCCCGATGCGGCACGGCCGTTTGCCGAGGACGTCGAGCACGCCGCATACGATCCCGTCTGGGCGAACCGCTACTGGCAGGTGCTGAGCCAAGTGGCCTTGGTACTCGAGGAGTTCGCGGCCGGGTTCTCGGGCAAGGTCAGCGCGGTGCACCACTTCTGGCACACCTTCGACCTCGCCTGCACCCGGTTCTCCGGCAAACATGTCGACCAGCCGCCGCAGGTCGATCGGGTCGCCCGCGAGGCCTATTCACGCGAGGTCATCAGCTTCGGCTTCTGGTTCGGCGACGCCGGCTCGGACAAGCCCGCCTTCTACTCCTACACCGCGCCCGAGCCGGCGGACCTGACCCACGAGCCGCTCACACCCGCCGCGGCCGAATGGATCCCCCGCGCGGGCAGCCACCTGGCTGTGCTGCCCTACGACGACGTACGCGGTCAGGCCGACCCGAAGGGGACGGTCCTGGCCTTCTACGAGAGCGCCTATCTCGCCGGCGCCCGCCGCGCCGGATGGGACATCGACGCCCTCGCCTGTCCGCACGGGATCACCGACCCGTGCCTGACCGCCACACGGCCGTGAGGTGGATGCCATGCACGTCGCGGTGCTCGGGGCGACCGGTGGTCAGGGGGGTGCGGTGGTGGACAGCCTGCTCGATTCCGGACAGCGCGTCCGTGCCGTGGTCCGCGACCCGGACGGACGCCGTGCCCGTGCCCTGGCGGAGCTGGGTGCGGAGGTGGTCCGGGGTGATCTGCGGGATGTTCCCTCGCTGGTCGCGGCGTTCGACGCCATGGACGCCGCATTCGCGGTGACGACACCGTTCGAGGAGGGCCCGCAGGCCGAGGTGGAGCAGGGGCTCACCATCATCGCGGCGGCCCGGCAGGTGGAGCTGCCGCACCTGGTGCTCTCCTCGGTGGCCTCCGCCGACAGGTCCAGCGGGGTTCCCCACTTCGAGAGCAAGTACCGGATCGAGCAGGCCCTGCGGCGGGAGAGCGACGACTGGACCATCGTCGCCCCGGCATACTTCTACGACAACATGCTCGGGGACGTGGAGAATCTGCGGGCCGGGCGACTCGTTCTGCCGTATCCGGTCGACCGCCCGCTTCAGCAGACGGCCCGCCAGGACCTCGGAGCCGTGGTCGCAGCAGCGGTCAACAACCGTGCCGGGCACCTGGGGCGGCGCATCGAGGTCGCCTCCGACGCACCCTCGCCCGCCCGCATGGCCTCGGTCCTCACCCGTGCGCTGGCGCGGCCGGTCGAGGCGGTGCACACCCAGCTGGACCTGCGGCGTCGGGCCGACGACGACATGGTCGCCATGTGGGCCTTTCTCAACGAAGAGGGCTACGCCGTCGACATCGCGGCACTGCACGAGGCGTACCCCGCGATCTCCTGGACCACATTCGACGCCTGGCTCGCGGGAGTCGCGCCGTCACTGTGACGGGTGTGGCGCCGTAAGAGTCCCGTCAAAGCCGTGGGGGCTGCCGTAAGAGAGCCGTCAACGAGGGGTCGGATCCGGTCGGACAGGCGGTTTCCTCTAATCGTCCGATCCAACCGCACCTCACTCCAGGAGTTCGCGATGGCCGATCTGGCCTTCGTCGTCATCACGCTCGCGGGTTTCGCGCTGGTGGCTCTTGTCGCCAAGGGGGTGACGAAGCTGTGACCGCCGAAAACGTCGTCGGCCTGCTCGTGGCCGTCGCCCTGCTGGGCTATCTCGTCCTCGCCCTGATCTTCCCGGAGAGGTTCTGAGACACGACATGGGTCCCGTACTCGCCGGCCTGCTCCAACTGCTCGCCCTCATAGGCGCGCTGGCGCTGGCCTACATCCCTCTCGGCACCTACATGGCCGGGGTCTACTCCTCGAAGAAGCACCTGCGCATCGAGAAGTGGATCTACAAGGGTATCGGCGCCAACCCCGACGCCGAGATGACCTGGCCCGCCTATCTGCGCGGTGTCCTCGCGTTCTCGGCCGTCGGCGTCCTCTTCCTGTACCTGCTCCAGCGCCTCCAGGGCGTCCTGCCCGGCTCGCTCGGCTTCGACTCGGTCGACCCGGCGCAGTCGTTCAACACGGCCGTGTCGTTCGTGACCAACACCAACTGGCAGTCGTACTACGGCGAGCAGACCATGGGGCACGTCGTGCAGAGCGCCGGTCTGGCCGTGCAGAACTTCGTCTCCGCGGCCGTCGGCATCGCCGTCGCCGTGGCGCTAGTGCGCGGCTTCGCCCGCTCACGCACCGGTGAACTGGGCAACTTCTGGTCCGACCTGGTACGCGGCACCCTGCGGATCCTGGTGCCGATGGCAGCCGTCGCCGCGGTGATCCTCGTCGCCTGCGGTGCGATCCAGAACTTCTCCGGCATCCACGAGGTCGGACAGTTCTTCGATGGGCACAGCATGGGCGGCTCGCAGCAGTGGAACGGCGGCGCGGTCGCTTCGCAGGAGGCCATCAAGGAACTGGGCACCAACGGCGGCGGCTACTTCAACGCCAACAGCGCCCACCCCTTCGAGAACCCGACGCCCTTCACGAACCTCTTCGAGATCTTCCTGTTGCTGGTGATCCCGTTCGCGCTGACCCGCACGTTCGGCGTGCTGGTCGGCAGCGTGAAGCAGGGATACGCCATCCTCGCCACGATGTTCACGATCTGGCTGGGCTTCGTGGCCCTGATGATGTGGACCGAGTTCGCCCACCACGGCGCGGCACTTCAGGCGGCCGGCGGTGCCATGGAGGGCAAGGAGGTCCGCTTCGGCGTCGGCTCCTCGTCGATCTTCGCCGTCTCCACGACCCTGACCTCGACCGGCGCGGTGGACTCCTTCCACTCCTCCTTCACCGGCCTCGGCGGAGGGATCACCATGCTCGGCATGATGCTGGGTGAGATCGCGCCCGGCGGCACGGGTTCCGGCCTCTACGGCATCCTGATCATGGCCGTGATCGCGGTGTTCATCGCGGGTCTGATGGTCGGCCGTACGCCCGAGTACCTGGGCAGGAAGATCGGCGGCCGGGAGATGAAGCTGGCCGCCTGCTACATCCTGATCACACCCGCGCTGGTCCTGGTGTTCACCGCCGCCTCCATGGCCCTGCCCACGCCGCCCCACTCGATGCTCAACTCCGGTGCGCACGGCTTCTCCGAGGTGCTGTACGCCTTCACGTCGGCGTCGAACAACAACGGCTCGGCCTTCGCCGGTCTGAACGCGAACACCGACTGGTACAACACCATGACCGGACTCGCGATGCTGCTCGGCCGGTTCCTGCCGATGGTGTTCGTCCTGGCACTGGCCGGCTCGCTCGCCGAGCAGAAGCCGGTGCCGGTCACCGCGGGCACCCTGCGCACCGAGAAGCCGCTGTTCACGGGCCTGCTGGTGGGCGCGATCCTGATCATCACCGGTCTCACCTACTTCCCCGCCCTCGCACTGGGCCCGCTCGCCGAGGGACTGGCGTGATGACCACCCGTACAGAGAAGCCACAGAAGCAAGAGGACTCGATGTCCACAGTCACCCCGCCCCGGGCGCCGCACAGCGACGTCCCCACCGGTCACAAGGCCGCCGAGGGCCGTGTCGGCGCGGGCCTGTTCGACCCCAGGCAGCTCGTCAAGTTGCTGCCGGACGCCTTCGGCAAGCTCGATCCGCGGGTGATGGTCAGGTCCCCCGTGATGTTCGTGGTGTGGATCGGCTCCGTCCTGACCACCGTGTTCTCGTTCAAGGACCCGGGGGACTGGTTCGGCTGGGCGATCAGCGCCTGGCTGTGGCTGACCGTGATCTTCGCCAACCTGGCGGAGGCGGTCGCCGAGGGCCGCGGCAAGGCCCAGGCCGACACCCTGCGCAAGGCCAAGACCGACACGGTCGCCCGCCGGCTCGTGGGTGACGGTGAGGAGCCTGTGCCCGGCACCGAGCTGAGGATCGGTGACCTGGTGGTCTGCGAGGCCGGTGACGTCATCCCCGGCGACGGTGACGTCGTCGAGGGCGTGGCCAGTGTCGACGAGTCGGCGATCACCGGCGAGTCGGCCCCCGTCATCCGCGAGTCCGGCGGTGACCGGTCCGCGGTGACCGGCGGTACCAAGGTGCTGTCCGACCGGATCGTCATCAAGATCACGACGAGGCCCGGCGAGACCTTCATCGACCGGATGATCAATCTGGTCGAGGGCGCGGCACGGCAGAAGACGCCGAACGAGATCGCGCTGAACATTCTGCTGGCTTCCCTGACCATCGTGTTCCTGCTGGCCTGTGCCACGCTGCCGCCGTTCGCCGACTACGCGGGCACGCACCTGACGATGGTCGTGCTGGTGGCCCTGCTCGTCTGCCTGATCCCGACCACGATCGGCGCGCTGCTCTCCGCGATCGGTATCGCGGGCATGGACCGTCTGGTGCAGCGCAACGTCCTGGCCATGTCCGGCCGTGCGGTGGAAGCCGCCGGCGACGTCTCCACGCTGTTGCTCGACAAGACCGGAACGATCACCCTGGGCAACCGCCAGGCCGCGGAGTTCCTGCCGGTGCCGGGCACCACCGAGGCCGAGGTCGCCGACGCGGCCCAGCTGTCCTCGCTGGCCGACGAGACCCCCGAGGGCCGCTCCGTCGTCGTACTGGCGAAGGAGAAGTACGGGCTGCGCGAGCGGCACCAGGGCGAGCTGGCGCACGCCGAGTGGATCGCCTTCACCGCCCAGACCCGCATGTCGGGTGTGGACGTCGACGGCAGGAAGATCCGCAAGGGCGCGGCCGGCTCCGTCATCGCCTGGGTGAAGGAACAGGGGGGCACTTTGGCCGAGGACGCGGACCGGCTCGCCAACCGCATCTCCGAGGCGGGTGGCACCCCGCTCCTCGTCGCCGTCGAGGACACCGACGGCGCCCGGATCCTGGGTGTCATCCACCTCAAGGACGTCGTCAAGGACGGCATGCGGGAGCGGTTCGAGGAACTGCGGCGCATGGGCATCAAGACCGTCATGATCACGGGTGACAACCCGCGGACCGCCAAGGTCATCGCCGAGGAGGCGGGCGTCGACGACTTCCTCGCCGAGGCCACGCCCGAGGACAAGATGGCCCTCATCAAGCGGGAACAGGCGGGCGGCAAGCTGGTCGCGATGACCGGAGACGGCACCAACGACGCGCCCGCGCTCGCCCAGGCGGACGTCGGCGTGGCGATGAACACCGGTACGTCGGCCGCCAAGGAGGCCGGCAACATGGTCGACCTCGACTCCAACCCGACCAAGCTCATCGAGATCGTCGAGATCGGCAAGCAACTCCTCATCACCCGCGGGGCGTTGACCACGTTCTCCATCGCCAACGACGTCGCGAAGTACTTCGCGATCATCCCGGCGCTGTTCGCGGCGGTCTACCCGGGCCTGGACAAGCTGAACATCATGCACCTGTCCTCGCCCGACTCCGCGATCCTCTCGGCCGTCGTCTTCAACGCGCTGATCATCGTCGCGCTGGTGCCGCTGTCCCTCAAGGGCGTGCGGTACCGGCCGATGAGCGCGGACCGGATGCTGCGCCGCAACCTCGGGATCTACGGCATCGGCGGCCTGATCGCCCCGTTCATCGGCATCAAGGTCATCGACCTGCTCATCTCTGTGATCCCCGGGCTGTAACTCCTTGAAGGCGTGGTGAAGGACATGAACAACTCCTTTTTGAACACTGCCCGATTGCTGGGAGCGGGCCTGCGTGCCCTGCTGGTGCTGACGCTGGTGACCGGCGTCGTCTACCCGCTGGTCGTCACCGGCATCGCCCAGGGGCTGTTCCCCGGCAAGGCGAACGGCTCCGAGGTCAGGTCGGACGGCAAGGTCGTGGGCTCCTCCCTGATCGGGCAGCGGTACGACCTGCCGCTGAAGAAGGGGCAGGCGAGCCCGGACCCGGACCTGAAGTGGTTCCAGGGCCGGCCGGCGAACGGTCTCGGCAGCAACAGCGTCAACACGCAGTACAAGCTGCTGCTGTCCGGTGCCACCAACCTGTCCGCCGACAACAAGGATCTGATCAAGCAGGTCGAGGACGCCAAGGCCGCCGTCGTGAAGGACAACTCGGTGCCCGGCTACACGGTCAAGCCCTCCCAGGTTCCCGCCGACGCGGTCACCTCCTCGGGTTCCGGCCTGGACCCGGACATCTCCACGCGGTACGCCGACCTCCAGACGCACCGGGTCGCCGAGAAGAACGGCCTGTCCGTCGCCCAGGTGGAGAAGCTCGTCAAGGACCACACCGAGGACCGCACCCTGGGCTTCATCGGCGAACCCCGCGTGAACGTCCTCGAACTCAACATCGCGCTCAGGGACCTCGCGGCCCAGCGGTGACGGCCTTACGCGACCCGCACGGGAGTCGGCGGCCCGGGAGGCATCCCGGTCCTGCCGACTCCCGCAGCCATGACACGAGAGGCACACACCCATGACCCGGGTGCTCGTGGTGGAGGACGACCCACAGCTGGTACGGGCCCTCGTCATCAACCTTCAGGCCCGCCAGTACGGCGTGGATGCCGCCCCCAACGGGACCACGGCCCTGCGGCTCGCCGCCGCACGCCGGCCCGATGTGGTGCTGCTGGACCTCGGCCTGCCCGACATGGACGGCACCGCGGTCATCAAGGCGCTGCGCGGCTGGACCCGCGTACCGATCCTGGTCCTGTCCGCCCGCCAGGCGTCCGAGGAGAAGGTCGCCGCGCTCGACGCGGGCGCCGACGACTACATCACCACACCGTTCTCTCCACGCCGAGGACACGCCCGGCGGTGGCGTCACCATGGTGCTCGCCGTACGGACGGCGCCGGAGCGCCGGCCGGAGCAGCCCGACCTGCAGGCCGCGGCCGCTTCCTGAGGACCTCAGGCGTCGGGCGGTACGGAATCCGTGGTGGGCCGCCACCGCGAGGCGGGTGACATCCTGGCCGCCGACGCGGAACTCCCCGCCGACGTACGCCCCGGCGACCTGCTCGCCGTACCCGTGGCGGGCGCGTACCACTTGTCGACGGCCTCCGGCTACAACCTGGCCGGCCGCCCGCCCGTGGCGGCGGTACGCGACGGCCTCGCCCGCCTGCTCGTCCGCCGGGAACGCCTGGAGGACATCCGCCGCAGCGACGTGGGCCCGTGACCCACCCGCGCCCCTGCCGGACAGCGCGTCTACACGTCGATGCGCGAGCCCATGATGACCGTGCGGTCACGGGGGAGGCCGAAGTACTCGGCGGCGTCGGCCGTGATGTAGGAGGTCGCGATGAACAGCCGCTTGCGCCAGGCTGCCATCGTCGGAGCCTTCCCACGCCGGAGCTCGATCTTCGACAGGAAGTAGGACGCCTGGCCGAGCTGCAAAGGCCCTTCGGTTTCGGCCGGGTCCAGCCGCGACAGCGTGCTGGGCACGTCCGGTGTCTCCGCATAGCCGAACCGGGCGGTGACGTGGATGATCCCGTCGTCGGCGTAGCCGAGGTCGTCGACGACCAGCCGCTGGTCCACGGGGATGCGGGGCACGGGCTCGGTCTCGATGGCCAGGATCACGACCTGGTCGTGCCGGACGTGGTTGTGCTCGACATTGGCTCGCATGGCCAGTGGCGTGGTCTGCTTGCCACGGTTGAGGAAGACGGCTGTGCCGGGGATCCGGAGCGTGGACACCTCGCCGCTGCGGAGTTGCTCGATGAACTCGGGCAGCGGGCCTTCCTCGCGCACCCGTTGCGCGGTGACGAGCCGGCGTCCGCGCTGCCAGGTGGTCATGACGGTGAACGCGGTGAGGCCGATCAGCAGCGGCAGCCACGCGCCGTGGACGAGCTTGGTCAGGTTGGCCGCCACGAACAGCAGGTCCACGAAGAGCAGCACGGTCGCGCCGACGGCGACCAGCCACACCGGCGTGCCCCACTTCGCCCTGGCGACGTAGAAGAACAGCAAGGTCGTGATGGTGATGGTGCCGGTGACCGCCATGCCGAACGCGAAGGCCAGCGCCGTCGAGCTGCGGAAGGCGAAGACCAGAGTGAGGACGGAGACCATCAGCAGCCAGTTGATCCAGGGGACGTAGATCTGACCGATCGTGGATTCGGAGGTGTGCGCGATGCGCAGCCTCGGCAGGTAGCCGAGCTGGGCGGCCTGGGAAGTCACCGAGTACGCGCCGGTGATCACCGCCTGGGAGGCGATCACGGTGGCCGCCGTCGCCAGCAGGACCATCGGCAGCCGCCCCCAAGCGGGCACGAGCAGGAAGAAGGGGCTGCTGATGTTGTCCGGATCGGCGAGGATCAGCGCTCCTTGGCCGAGGTAGCTCAGAACGCACGCCGGGAAGACGAGGATCAGCCAGGCGCGGGTGATCGACCGGCGGCCGAAGTGTCCCATGTCGGCGTACAGCGCCTCCGCGCCGGTGACCGCGAGCACGACGGCGGCCAGGGCGAAGAAGGCGGTTCCGAAATGACCGACCAGGAAGCCCAGGGCGTAGGCCGGCGACAGCGCTCTGAGGATCGCCGGATGGCCGGCGATGCCGGCGACACCGCACGCACCGATGGCCACGAACCAGACGATCATGACCGGCCCGAACACCCGGCCCACCGCCGCGGTTCCTCTCCGCTGCACGAGGAACAGCATGACGATGATCACGGCGGTGATCGGCACGACCGCGCTGTCCAGCGACGGCTCGACGACCTTGAGCCCTTCGACCGCGGACAGCACCGAGATCGCCGGAGTGATCATGCTGTCGCCGAAGAACAGCGACGCGCCGAAGATGCCCAGCGCCGCCAGTACGGCCGCGGTCCGCCCGGCCCGCTGCGAGCTCCAGCGCCGCAACAGGGTGATCAGCGCCATGATGCCGCCCTCGCCGTCGTTGTCGGCGCGCATCGCCAGCAGCACATAGGTGACCGTAACGATGATCATCACGGACCAGAACACGAGCGACACCACCCCGTACACGTTCTCCGTGGAGACCGGGACGGGATGCGGGTCGCTCGGATTGAACACCGTCTGGAGGGTGTAGATCGGGCTGGTCCCGATGTCGCCGAAGACGACGCCGAGAGCACCGATCACCAGTGCGAGACGCACCGTGTCGTGCGCGCTCGGACCATGAGTCTCCGGCGGCCGTGATGCGGATCCGCCGTCCGCCGCGGTCCCGTGCCGGCGATCGGCCATGTGCTCCTCCTCCGCACGGCTGCTGGCCGCGGGCCAGGTGTACTACGGCGGACGATACCGACACCTTGCACAGCCGTTCGCAGGAGCACGCCGCTCCGTTCGAGTGGCTTCACCGCGCGGCCTCTGGGGCCCGGCTCAGGGACAGGACCTGAGGAATTCGACGAGCGCCGCGTTCACCTCGTCCGGGCGTTCCTGCTGGGTCCAGTGTCCGCAGCCCGCCAGTTCGAGGGGCTCGCGCCACAGGCCGGGCATCAGGTCGGGGAGTCTCTCGATGAGTTCGGGTGTGCCGGGGAAGGCGGGGACGGGGTCGCGGTCGCCGTAGATGTACAGGGCGGGGCGGGTGACGACGGCGCCGTGCCACGGAGCGGTGAGTTCCCAGTTGCGGTCGAGGTTGCGGTACCAGTTCAGGGCCCCGGTGAAGCCCTGGGAGAAACTCTCGGTGAGTGCGTCGAGGTCGTCCTCGGTGAGCCACTCCGGCAGTACCTCGGGGTCCGGCATGCTCGCGAGCCACCCCTGCCCGGGGTGGACCAGCGGCTGCTCGACCGGGCCGGTGCGGGATGCGTCGCCGGAGGCCGAGTAGAAGAACTTGCGCAGTGCGGTACGGGGGTCCGCGGCGAACTCCGCGTCGGCCACACCGGGGCGGTCGAAGTAGTTCCAGTAGAACCGGCCGCCGAACCTCTCCTCCATGGCGACCAGCGGAGGCCGTGTCCCCCGGAACGGGGGTGGCACGCTCAGGCCGGCCACCCCGAGCACCAGGTCCGGTCGCAGCAGCGCGGTGTGCCAGGCGACCGGCGCGCCCCAGTCGTGCCCCACGACGTACGCCTTCTCCTCGCCCAGGGCCCGGATGAGCCCGGCGACGTCGCCGACCAGGTGGAGGATGGTGTAAGCGCCCACGTCGTCGGGATGGTCGCTGCGTCCGTATCCACGCTGGTCCGGGGCGACCACGCGGAAGCCCGCGTCGGCGAGAGGGCCGAACTGGTGGTGCCAGGAGTGCCATGACTCGGGGAAGCCGTGCAGGAGCACCACCAGGGGGCCGGCGCCCTGCTCGGCGATGTGCAGCCGAACGCCGTTCACGTCAACCATTCGATGATCGAGCATGTTCATGAGCCTATGCCGTACGTGATCGGGGCCGGCGGCGTTGCCCAGCGGTACACGCTGCGCCCTCTAGGTCGTCCGCAGGCTCTTCCGGTGGACCGTGGAGCTGTGCCGAACCGTCATGCCCACGCGCTGGTACAGGGCGAGCGCGCCGGTGTCGGAGTGCGTCGCGAGGGTGCAGGTCCGCCGGCCCTGCCGATGGAAGGCGCGGAAGACATGACGCAGCAGCAGGCGGGCGATGCCCCGGTTGCGGTGGTCACGGTGGACGGCGACCTCCTCGATGTAGCCTTCGCCGGTCTCTGGGAGGTCCAACGAGAGTGCGGCGCCGACCAGTTGGGTGCCGTTGAACGCCAGCGCCGACATCGCGGGGGCGAAAGTGGGGCGTTCGACGGTGTGCTGGGCCCACTCCTGGTAGGACTTGCGCCGCTGCTGCCATTCGTCGAAGGCGTCCTCGACGAGCTGGTGCGCGGCGTGCTCGTCGCCGGAGAGGAACGGCCTGACGGTGATGCCCGCAGGCGGCTCGGGTACCGCCGGCTCGTCGGGCATGGCGAACTCCAGCAGCCATTCGGTCACCATCGGCGAATATCCGCGGGAGCGCAGCAGTGCGACGGCGTCCGTGTCGTCGTCCGGCACGGTCTGGACGATCTGTTCGCTCCCTGCCTGGCGGGCCCTGGCCTCGGCCCAGTCCAGGAGCACGGTGCCGAGACCGCGGCCCCGATGCCGGGGGTGCACATCCACCTCGGAGCGCCGGTCCACCCAGGCACGAGCGGCCAGTTGCCCCGCCTGGTCGTGGATCAGCAGGGTGTCGAGTTGTGGGGCCAGTCCCGGCCGGGCGAGGACGGCAGCGACGGCCCCGGTGTCGGTCTGCCACCGGCCGTACAGCTCGCGCTCGCACGCCGAGACGAGGCGATGGATGGCGCTGATGTCATCGGCTGTCGCTGGGCCTGCCCGGTAGCCCGGAGGCAGGGCGGGCACGAGGTCTGGCATCGGTGGACACTCCCGGCACGTCGCGTCTGGCACGGCCCGGCGGTCTCCGGCCAGGCACAGCATCGCGACAGTGTTCCGTTCGGCCGGGGGCGGATCAAGGCAATATCCGGACCGGCGCCTCGGAGCGCCGCCGGCTAGTCGGCAGTGAGCAACGTCCGGGCAAGGGCGCGGAGTTCTTCGTCCGGATGGCCCTGTCCCGAAAGAGGCGAGTCAGCGATCAGACGGAGCGGCGAGAAGGCGAAGCCGCGAAGGGTGGGGCGGAGCTCCTCCGGGACCTGGCCGGTGGCGGCGAGGGCCTTGAGCGCGTGGAGGCCGACCGGGGTGGGGCCGACCGACTCGACAAGGACGGGGACGACGCGGTCCGGGGATCCGGTGATCCAGTGGAGAGCCTCGGCGGCCGCCACTCGAGTCCACTCGTACCCTGCCCCCAGCAGAGGCTCGATGAACGGCAGCAGCGGAGCGGCGGCGCTGCCCAGCGGCTTCAGCGTGCTCAGGTACCAGTGCGTCTGGCCCCTCCCGGACAGCAGCCCTTCGAACGTGCGAAGGGCCAGATCGACGTCCCCGGTCAGCTGGTGGTGGGCCACGGCCGCCGCGGCACGCAGAGCGAGGTCGCTGCTCTGCGTGGCCGCGCACAGCAGGTCGGTGGTCTCCCGCGTTGCGATGCCGTCGGCTCCGAGCCGGCGGGCGGCAACGATGGCCGCACGACGGGTCCGCAGGCACGCGACGAGTTCCGGCAGAGCCTGGCGGGCCGCGGCACCGAACGGCGCGAGAGCCCCGACAAGGGCGATGCCTTCGTTCCCGGTGGCGCCCGCTGCCAGCTCCCGGCGGATCACGGGTATCAGCTGGTCGCCCGCCTCGGGGAAGTGCCGCGCTGCCGCTGCGAGCAGCCGGGCGCCGGGGCGGCGCAGTACCAGTTCCAGGCCGCGGAGGTCACGTGAGTGCACCAGAGCGAGGAGCGCCGGCCCGGCGGTCTCTTCGTCGGCACCTGCCGCGTACCGGTGCAGCGTGTCGCGGAGATCGGCGTCCGGCTCGGGCAGATGCTCGATCCAGTGGCCGATGGTGCGCAGACGGCCGGCAAGGGCGCGGGCGCTCCTCTGCTGAGGCAGCGCCGCCAGCAGCAGATCCAGCACCGCCGGCTCCCGGTCTCGCCAGGTCCCGGTGATCTCCTCGGCCAGCCAGGAACCGCGCGAACCGATGTCCCCTGCCGTGATCCAGCGTGCGGCCACCGCCTCGTCCCGGAAGCGGCCGACCGTGGCGTCGAGATCTCCCGGGACCTCCTGACGGAGCCCAGCCCATCCTCGCGCGCCGGCCTCGCTGATCGCCGCGGTATGCGAGCACGTCGACGTCGTACCGCAGTCCTACGTGAACTGGCCCCTGATGACGTCGCGGAAGAGGGCCGCAGGTTCCTACGGGACACCATCGACGATCCGACCCATGAGACCGTCCATATTGTGTGGATCGCCGAAGGGATGGTGAAGAGGGGCCCGACCGAGAAGCGGCCATGTCCCGCCTCAGGCTTGTCCGCGACGAGCACGGGATCCCGGCCGACAGCCGGTTGCGGTCCGCACGGGCCGTTGCCGCCTGTCCCGCCGACGACGGTGACGTCGCCCACGCACTGCTCGCCGCGCTCCCCGCCGACACGGACCAGTCGGACCGCGGATGGTGGCAAGCGTCCCTGCTGGCCGACGCCTTGGAGAAGGCCGGCCGAGGTGAGCGATCCCGATGATCCCAGCGACGAGTTCTGGTCGCATGGGCTGCGCGACACAAGGCCGCAGCCCTTGTTGAGGCCTTGCTGCGCCTGTCGTACCGGGTAAGTGCGCCACGAGGCGCCGTGGAATCGAGTGAGGTGAGAGACCTTCACCACCGGGTTGTCGTAGCAATCCGGTTGAAGCGGGGGGCAGTTCGGTTC